>NZ_CP010951.1:1247500-1871250 GCF_001580455.1 Ramlibacter tataouinensis | reverse complement strand
TGCTGACCGAAGTCAAAGGTCCGATCCCGTCGACGCGGCCCTGGGTGCGATACCAGTACGCGGACCCCGCGTTGGAATCGCTTTCCGCCGGACAAAAGATCCTGTTGCGAATGGGCGCAGTCAACGAACGCCGCCTGAAGGCCAAACTCGCCGACGTCCGGCGGGGGCTGATGAGGCGCTCAACGACGCGCTGATCCAGCCGGCCAAGCAGTCGCACTTCGTCGCAGCGATGGCGATGGAATTCAAACGTCGAGTGGTTCCACCGCCGGGAGCATCATTTCCTTTCCCACCATGGCCCGCGCGTATAAGTAGTTGTTGCGCGCGGGCTCGCTGAGCGCGTCGAGTTCGACCCGTCCCCGCGCGTCGCACGGAAATGCGAAACCACGGCCGTGATGGAATAGTGATCGGTAGCGAAGCTGGAACTGGGGGGATCTTGAGCGGTTCATCTCAGCCTCCGGCGCTGGTGCTCGTACGCTTTCACTATGGCCGTTGACCGGCACCGGAGGTATCGGAAGCCACTGATCGCTGGACCCGGCGAGATCCGATTTCCGGTCTCAGACTGAAGCCTGCCCGACCGAGGATTACTCCGACGCGGTCGACGCGAATGAGCAAACGGCGATCAGGAATTCGCCTGACGGAGCGACTCGTTCGCCGCCGACAGGTGGCGCCGGTCGCGAGAGTGAACGGACTTGCGCTCGCCCCCGCGCTCACTGCAGGCGCAAGCGGCGCGCATTCGCCACGGCAGTTTGATGCACGGGTGCGAGCGCTGAGCCAGCGATGCCCCATCCCTGGCGAACCCACGCACGCCAGAGTGGATCGAGGGTCATGGCGCCGCCTCGGCCAAGACCACCTCCGATGCGCAGAACCTGCATGGCTACCTGCCATGGCGCCCAGTACATCGCTGCCCAGCTTGCGAACCACGCTTGTGAGAACGCGCTCGTCTTTTCGGTGAACATGCGCGTGAACTCGGCAGCGTCGCGCGTGTTGGGCTTGGCACCTGCTGCCAATAGGCGTGCGGCGCGGTGAGCGATCACCTGTGGCGCGGCCCAAGCGAGCTCGATGTGCTGACGCGCGACCGACCTGGAAGAATGTTTTCTCGGCATCGCCGTATCATGCCTGCCAGTGATGCGGGCGGAATGGCGTGCGCCTGAACTCGGCTTCTCGTCCTACGTCTCCGGCGCCAGCGCACGGTGTTCTCCGACGTGCCTTGAGACGCGAACCGAATGAACAGTTGCAGGCACCCTTTTCAAGGAGACGCGAAATGGCGATGAGAGGTAGCTGTTTGTGCGGGGCCGTGAGCTACGAGATCACCGGCTCGTTCAAGTTCATGGGCAACTGCCATTGTTCGATGTGCAGGAAGTCTCACGGGGCCGCATTCGCGACTTGGGGGATCATCAGCCCCGACCAGTTCCGGTGGCTATCGGGGGAGGACCTTGTCCAGGGGTATGAATCTTCTCCCGGAAAACAGAGGTGCTTTTGCAGGAAGTGCGGATCACCCGTCGTCTGTACCCATTCCGGCACGGTCGGCGAAGTGGTGGTGGGAACACTCGACGGAGATTCGGGGACGCGGCCACGCGAGCATATCTTCGTAGGGTCCAAGGCACCCTGGTACGAGATAGCGGATGCGCTTCCGCAGTTCAAGGAATGGCCGCCTGGGTTTGAACCGTGACCTGGACCGCGCCCGAATTGCGTGAGGGCAAGCACGAGCCTGCGGGCATGCCGGCCGCCGCTGTTCAGGCTTTTACAGGCCCCCCACTATAATCAAAGGTTGTTTCACGCCTTGCCTAAACGAACAAGCCATGAGCGATAGCACGCACGACGACGAGCACCACGACCACGGCCACACCGGTCCGATCAAGACCTCCAGGCAGCTGCTGCTGACGGTGATCTTCGCATTCGTGCTGCCAGTGTTCATCATCATCGGCCTCGTCAACTATGTGACCTCGGACCACAAGCCCTCGGGCAGTACGGCGGCGGAAAGCCAGGCGCTCGGCGGCGTGTCGGCGCAAGACCAGGAGCGCGGCGTGGCCGAGCGCATCCGCAAGGTCGGCATGGTGGAAATCCGCGACGCCAATCGCCCGCTCAAGACCGGCGAAGAAGTGTTCAAGGCGCAGTGCACGGGCTGCCATACCCCGGGCGCGGCCGGAGCCCCGAAGGTGGGCGACGCGGCGGCCTGGGCCCCGCGCATCAAGGCGGGATTCGACGCGCTCGTGCAGGCGGCGCTCAAGGGCAAGGGCAACATGCCGGGCCAGGGCGGCGGCGACATGAACGACATCGAGATCGCGCGTGGCGTGGCCTTCATGGCCAACGCAGCAGGCGCCAAATTCGCCGAGCCCCAGCCCGCCGCGGCCGCAGGTGGCCAGGCGCCGGCCGGCGCTGCGCCGGCGGCGACGACGACGGCCGCTGCTTCCGGTGCCGCGCCGGCGGCTGCCCCGGCGCCGGCGGCTGCCGCCGCGGCCGGCGGTGGCGAGGCGCTTTTCAAGCAGGCCTGCGCGGTCTGCCACGGCGCGGGCATCGCAGGCGCGCCCAAAGTCGGCGACAAGGCCGCCTGGGCCCCGCGCATCCAGCAGGGCATGCCGGCGCTGGTCGAGAACGCCATCAAGGGCAAGGGCGGCATGCCGCCCAAGGGTGGTTCCACCGCCTCGGACGCCGAAATCAAGGCCGCCGTGGAGTACATGGCGAACGCCAGCAAGTAAGCGGCGCAGCCTCCAACAAAAAGCCGGTCGACAGACCGGCTTTTTTGTTGCCTCAACCCGCGGCGGGCTCTTTCTCGCGGGCCCCGGCGGGGCTGCGCACGTAGGCGAACCTGTCCGGCAGCTGCGCCAGGCCGAGCTCCTCGGTGCGCCACACGCGGCGCTCGATGGCGTCCGCCGCCGCTTCCATGTCCAGCGTGTGCACGATGCCGAAGCCGATGTCGGTGTCGAGGTAGAGGTGGCCCTGCTCGTCGACCACCGCGCCACGGACCGATGCGGTGCGGCCGGTGTGCGAGGCGACCTGGTGGCTCGCATCCACCCGCCAGACGTAGGGGGTGCTCTCGAGTTCCACATACACCCGCTGCGGGCCGTTCTGGAAGTACCACTGGCCCTGCGCGTCGTGCTCGTAGTTGCGCTGGATGAACTCGATCAGCTTGTCGTGCCGCAGCAGCGAGCCCTTGCTTTGCGGAAACGGCCCGGCGGCCTGCGCGCGGTCGTCGCGCATGTACCAGTTGCCGCGCCCGTCCAGCCCCAGCCAGCCGTAGCAGTGGGGCACGTTGGGCCACTTGGCCATGGCCTGGCGCACGATGTCGTCCATGGGCGCATTATCGGACGCGGGCGCGGCGCCCGGGGTTAGCGGCCGAAAGCGTCGTAGCCGGTCTTGATGATCAGCGCGCCGACCACGGCGATGAAGGCGCCACGCACGAAGCCCGCTCCGTGCTTGAGCGCCAGGCGCGTGCCGAGCAGGCTGCCGATCACGTTGGCCAGCGCGAGCGCGAGCGCGTAGTGCCACCAGACATGGCCCTTGAGCGAGAACAGGATGAGGGCCGACAGGTTGGTGGCGGTGTTGACCAGCTTGGCGCTGGCCGAGGCATGCATGAAGTCGTAGCCGAGCCAGCGCACGAAGATGAAGACCAGGAAGCTGCCCGTGCCCGGACCGAAAAAGCCGTCGTAGAAGCCGATCACCAGCCCGGCGCTGCCGGCGGCGGCGGTTTCGCGGGCGCCGGTAAAGCGCGGCTGGTGATCGCGTCCGAGGTGCTTCTTGGCCAGCGTGTAGGCGAGCACGGCCAGCAGCACCAGGGGCAACAGCTTGCGCAGGAACTCCGGCGAGATCACCGTCACGGCCCATGCCCCGGCCAGCGCGCCGGCAAACCCCGCGCCGGCAGCAGGGCATGCCAGGGCAGGCGCACGCGCCGGCTGTACTGCACCGCGGCGATCCCGGTGCCCCAGATCGCCGCGGCCTTGTTGGTGCCGAACAGGGTCGCCGGGTGCGTGCCGGGGAACGCGGCGAACAGCGCGGGCACCAGCACCAGTCCGCCGCCACCGACGATCGCGTCCACGAAACCAGCCAACAGCGACGCGAGCGAGACCAGCAGCAGATCCATCGCCCGGCATTGTCCCAAAACAAAAAAGGCGCCACGAATGGCGCCTTGTCCAGGGGCGTCTCGCGGGACGCCTTTGCATTAATTCTGATTCTGAGCTTGTCTCCTCGGTCCCTCGCGCTTGCGGCCTGCGAGGCGCGCCTACGAGTGCGGCAACTCTACCTCGCCGCCCCGCGGCGGTGCATCGGGATTTTCCCGCGGCCTGCGCCGCCGCCGGCCCCACGGGCGCGGACGGGTGGTCTATATTGGCTCAATCTCAGGCATTCACCTGCGAAACGAAGGGAGTATCGATGAGCTTTCGTCTTACGGCGGCTTCATTCGTTTGTGCGCTTCTCGCCGCATCCTGCGGCGGCGGGGGCGGCAGCGGCGGCACCAATGGCACGGGCGGCGGGCAGGTGAGCGCGGCGACCCCGCTGGTGGCGATCACCGAGTCGAGTGCCAAGCCGGTCGCCGCGAATGCACTGGACAACGTCATGAAGGCCGCGGCCACGCGGGCGACCGGACTGCCGCTGGGCGTCCAGGTCGATCTGGCGGCGCTGGGCGGCACCGGGGCCTTGCAGGCCCTGACCACCGCGGCGCGGCTGGGGGCGGCATCGATCGCCGGAGCGCAACTGCCCGTGGGGGTGGCGATCGACCGGACGACGGCCTGTCCCGCCGGCGGCAGCCTCACGGTGACCGGCAACGTGGCGAGCACTGCGGCGGTGGTCGCCGGCGACACGCTGACCGTCACCCACCACAATTGCCGGATCAACCAGGCCGGCGTCGTGCTGACGTTCAACGGCCAGGTCGCGATCGAGATCATCAACGGAACGCTGACCGATACGCTGCCTTTCCATGTGGTGATGCAGAGCACGGTCACCAACCTGTCGGTGCAGGCCGGCAGCAGCCTGGCCGTCTCGAACGGCGACGCCCGCATCGACTGGAGCGCCACGTCGGTGAGCTCGCAGACGCTGCTGGCCACGGGCCAGTCGCTGGCCACGCGGGAAACGATCTCGGGCGGCGCCACTCGCAACACCGTCCTGCGCGACTACGCGCAGGGCCTGGCCATCAGCGGCACGGTGGCCACCGCAACGCTGTCAGGCACGATCGAAACCAACAGCCCGCAACTGGGAACGACGGCCAGCACCTACATGGTCAGCACGCCGGCCGCGGTCGTTTGGGATCCCCTCGCCGGCGTGGTCGCCGCAGGCACCTTGAGGGTGGTGGGCGCCCGGGGCGCGCAGTTCACTCTCACCTTCACCGTCAACAACGTCGCCCAGATCCTGCTGGACGAGAACGGTGACGGCAGCGCCGACAGGACCATCACGACCAACCTGACCGAACTCTCGGGCCTGCTCTAGGCGCCCGCGGCCCCGCGCTCGCGCCTGTTGTTGCGCGGACGCTCGCTCCCTGTGACTCCCGTCAAGGCTGCATGCGCCCGCCGGGGCGCGGCCTGCCTGCCTGCCCTTTTGCTGGGGTAAGCTCATCGGTTCCGTTTTGCAAGGGAGTGAACATGTCCAAGATTCCGATGTCGGTGGTGCCGGCCCTTTTCGCCCTGACCCTGGCCGGTTGCGGCGGCGGCGGTGGCGGGTCCAACCCGGCGCCGGCGCCCGCGCCCGCGCCTGCGGCGCTCACGATGACCAGCGCCAACTCGAAGGCCGTCGCGGCCGATGCGCTGGAGAACGCCGCCGGCAACCCGGCGGCCGAAGCCGGCGCCTCGCTGGCGACCGGGGTGCAGGTCGAAGGCGCCGGCGCGCCGTCGGCTACGCTGCAACTGGCCGCCGCGGCCCGCAAGCTCGCATCGCTGGTGCCGGCCCAGACGCCGCTGGCCACCGGCGTGGCGATCAATGAATCCATCCCCTGCTCCGGCGGCGGCACGCTGACCATCAGTGGCAATGTCTCGGGCGGCGATGCGCTGGTGGCGGGCGACAACGTGACGCTGGGCGCCACGAACTGCCGGGAGACGGTCGACGGCGTGCTGCAGACGATGTCGGGCAGCATGACGCTGCAGATCACCAGCGGCTCGATGGCCAACGCCAACGTGTATCCCTTCCACATCGTGATGTCGATGACGATGAACGCGTTCAGCATCGCGGGCGGCGGCGTCACCAACCGCGCGGACGGCGACCTGCAGCTGGACGTGACCGCCAGCAGCGCCACCGCGGACGTGACCGTGCTGAGCGGCACGTCGCTCAGCAGCACCACCACCAATTCGCTCGGCACCCGCAAGGGCACGCTGAAGAACTACCGCCAGTCCATGACCCGGCAGGGCACGATCGTGAGCACGGACGTCACCGCCACCATCGAGTCGACCAACAGCCGCCTCGGCACGGGCACGGTGCGCTATGACCTGAGCACCCCGGCCCCGCTGGTGAGCAATGCCTCGACCGGCGCCTACACCGCCGGCAGCATGAAGATCGTCGGCAGCAACTCCGCGCTGCTGGTGACCGTGAGCGCGAGCAACACCTTCTCGGTGCAGGTCGACGGCAACGGCGACGGCACCTACGAGTCGTCGAGCAGCGCGACCCTGAGCGAACTGCAGGCGCTGCTGTAAGCGTGGCGCGGGCAGTTTGGGCGTCGCGCACGGCCTGCGCGGCGCTGGCCGCGCTCGGCGCGCTGGCGGCAGCAGGCCCGGCGCGATCCGGCGAGGCCGGCGCGCTGCAGTTGGAACTGGGCGCGGCGCTCGGACAGCGCACGCTGACCGAGCACGATGCCGCCGGCGCGCGCCTGCTGCGCGAGAGCGGGCCGCTGGCGCGCCTGCGGGCGGCGGCGCGGCCGGCCGCCCCGTGGAGCGGGCTGGATGTCAATGCGGCCCTGACGCTGGCGCCGCTCGACTACCAGGGCCAGACCCAGTCAGGCGCTGCGCTGTCGACGGACTCGCGGCACCGCGACCTGGAACTCGGCGTGGGCTGGCGGCCGTTGCCCGCATCGGCCTGGGGCGAACCCGCGCTGACCCTTTCCTGGCTCGATAGCCGGCGCGCCATCGCGGGCACCTCGCAGGTGGGCGGCCTCACCGAAACATCGTCGCTGTGGCTGCCGGGGCTGGCCTGGCGCAGCCCGGTGCTGGCGCTGGCCTTCGGCCGGGCCAGCATGCAGCTCTCCTGGCGCGCCAGCATCGCGCAACGCTTGCAGGTTGACTACGGCGGCGCCTTCGACGCGTCCTCATTCACCGGCGGCCGGCGCGAGGAGGTGCTGCTGCGGCTTGGCCTGGCCAGCTCCGATGCGTGGCGCTGGGCGCTCGAATGGAGCCGCACGCGGCAGGCGGCCAGCGCGCCCGCGACCTTGTATCGCAACGCCGTCGCGGTGGGCACCGTGCGCCAGCCGCAACTGCGAATCGATGACCTGTCGCTGTCGCTGACCCGCATCTTCTGAAGGCGCCGGGCACCGGCCCGGGGCGCCCGGTCCGCGTGCAGGGAGCGCCTGGCCCGCTGCTGAAGGACCGGCATGCGGCGCCGCACGGCGATGCGCCGCTGGTGCCCGAACCTGCGGATGGCTTGGGCAGCTCGACCTTGCCGGACACGGGCTTGGGCGACTCGGGCTTCGATCCGGACAAGCGCAAGCCCAGGGACCTCGACGCGCCGCGCTATGTTGGCGGCATTCGCTAGAGCCTTGTAAAGTAAGCGCTGGCCCATCCGAGGGAGGTGTCATGACTTTTGATCTGCCCACGTTCACCTTGATCCATGTCGTGATCAGCGTCCTCGGCATCGTCGCCGGTCTCGTTGTCGTCGGCGGGCTCATGGGCGGCGCACGCCTGAACGGCTGGACCGCCTTCTTTCTCGCGACGACGATCCTCACCAGCGTGACCGGGTTCGGCTTCCCGTTCACGAAGCTTGCGCCGCCGCACGTCGTGGGGGCGGTCTCCCTCGTCGTGCTTGCCGTCTGTCTTGCGGCTCGGTACTGGAAGCAAATGGAGGGCGGATGGCGGGCGGCCTACGTGACCACCGCCGTGGCGGCGCTCTATCTCAACGTCTTCGTGCTGGTCGTGCAACTCTTCACCAAGACGCCGCCGCTCGCGCAATTGGCCCCGACGCAAAAGGAGGCCCCGTTCGCCGTGACGCAGGCGCTCATGCTTGCCGTCTTTGTCTGGCTGGGATGGGCGGCGTTGCGAGGCTTCCGGTCGGCAAGGACCCGATAAGACTTTTTCCAGAGGCGCTCAGGCCGCCGTGGACGCATCCCGCACGATCCACTCGGCGGCGCGCTCGGCCATCATCAGCACCGGCGAATTGGTGTTGCCGCTGGTGATGGTGGGCATGGCGCCCGCGTCCACCACCCGCAGGCCCACGGTGCCGCGCACGCGCAGGCGCGAGTCCAGCACGGCCATCGGGTCGTCGGCGCGGCCCATCTTGGTGGTGCCCACCGGATGGAAGATGGTGGTGGCGATGTCGCCGGCCAGCCGCGCCAGCTCCTCGTCGCTCTGGTACTGCGTGCCCGGCCGCCATTCGACCGGCTCGTAGCGCGACAGCGCCGGCTGCGCCGCGATGCGGCGCGTCACGCGCAGCGAGTCGGCCGCGACCTTGCGGTCTTCCGGCGTGCTCAGGTAGTTGGGGGCGATCAGCGGCGCGTCTTCGAACTTGTTGCTGCGGATGCGCACCGAGCCGCGGCTGGTGGGATTGAGGTTGCAGACGCTGGCGGTGAAGGCGTTGAAGGCATGCAGCGGCTCGCCGAAGGCATCGAGCGACAGCGGCTGCACGTGGTACTCGATGTTGGGGTAGGGCATGTCCGGTGAGCTGCGCGTGAAGGCGCCCAGCTGTGACGGCGCCATGCTCATCGGGCCGGAGCGCTTGAGGGCGTATTCCATGCCGATCTTGGCCTTGCCCCACCAGCTGCTGGCCAGCGTGTTGAGCGTGCTGACGCCCTTGACCTTGAAGACGGCGCGGATCTGCAGGTGGTCCTGGAGGTTGGCGCCCACGCCCGGCAGGTCCCGGACCACCGGCAGGCCGAAGCGCGCCAGCAGGTCCGCCGGTCCGAATCCCGACAGCTGCAGCAGCTGCGGCGAGCCGATGCTGCCGGCGCACAGCAGCACCTCGCGCCCGGCGTTCACCGTCACCAGTTGCTGACCGTCCCAGACCTGCGCGCCGGTGCAGCGCTGGGTGCCGTCATCCAGCCGGTCGAACAGCAGCCGCACCACGTGCGCCGAGGTCCACATTTCGAAGTTCGGCCGGCCGTAGCAGGTCGGACGCAGGAAGGCTTTGGCGGTGTTCCAGCGCCAGCCGTTCTTCTGGTTGACCTGGAAGTAGCCCACGCCTTCGTTGTCGCCGCGGTTGAAGTCCTCGCTGTGGGGGATGCCGGCCTGCTGGGCGGCCTGGGCGAAGGCGTCCAGGATGTCCCAGCGCAGCCGCTGGCGCTCCACCCGCCACTCGCCACCGGCGCCGTGCACCGCGTCGGCGCCCTTGTAGTAGTCCTCGTGCTTCTTGAAAAAGGGCAGGATGTTGTCCCAGGTCCAGCTCGCGTCCCCGGTGGACTGCGCCCACTGGTCGTAGTCACGCGATTGGCCGCGCATGTAGATCATGCCGTTGATGCTGGAGCAGCCGCCCAGCGCCTTGCCGCGCGGATAGCGCAGCGAGCGTCCGTTCAGGCCGGCGTCGGCCTCGGTGCTGTAGAGCCAGTCGGTGCGCGGGTTGCCGATGCAGTAGAGGTAGCCCACCGGGATATGGATCCAGTGGTAGTCGTCCCGGCGGCCCGCCTCGAGCAGGAGCACGCGGCGCTGGGGATCGGCCGACAGCCGGTTGGCCAGCAGGCAGCCGGCGGTGCCGGCGCCGATGATCACGTAGTCGAAATCGGTGTCGCTCATTGTCCTTCTGGTCTCCTCCGCGGCATTGTGCCCCTCACCCCCGCCCTCTCCCCGTGAGGGATCGGGCGCTCACTACTTCGCAGTAGGCATCACGAACTCGGCGCCCTTGGCGATGCTTTCCGGCCAGCGCTGCATGATGGACTTCTGCTTGGTGTAGAAGCGCACACCTTCCTCGCCATAGGCGTGCATGTCGCCGAACAGGCTGCGCTTCCAGCCGCCGAAGCCGTGCCAGGCCATGGGCACCGGGATCGGCACGTTGATGCCCACCATCCCGACCTGAACGCGGCGCGAGAACTCGCGCGCCACGTTGCCGTCGCGCGTGAAGCAGGACACGCCGTTGCCGTACTCGTGCGTGTTGATCAGGTGCACCGCTTCGGCCAGGTCCTTCACCCGCACGCACCCCAGCACCGGGCCGAAAATCTCTTCCTGGTAGATCTTCATCTCGGGCGTAACGTTGTCGAACAGCGTGCCGCCGATCCAGAAGCCGTTGTCGCAGCCGGCGCCGGCCTTGGCGGCGGCGAACTGGCGGCCGTCCACCACCAGCTTCGCGCCTTCGTTCTGGCCCTGCGCGATGTAGCCGGTGATGCGCTGGTGCGCCGCGCTGCTGACGATGGGGCCCATCTCGGCGTCCAGTTCGGTGCCGTTCTTCACCTTCAGCGACCGGGTGCGCTCGGCCAGCTTGTCCATGACCTTGTCGGCCGCTTCCCCGACCAGGATGCCCAGCGAGATCGCCATGCAGCGCTCGCCGGCGGAGCCGAAGGCCGAGCCGATCAGCGCATCCACTGCCTGGTCCATGTCGGCGTCGGGCATCACCACCATGTGGTTCTTGGCGCCGCCCAGCGCCTGCACGCGCTTGCCGTGCCTGGCGCCGGTCTCGTAGATCTTCTGCGCAATCGGGGTGGAGCCGACGAAGGAGAGCGCCTTCACATCGGGGTGCTCCAGCAGCGCGTCCACCGCGTCCTTGTCGCCCTGCACCACGTTGAACACGCCGTCCGGCAGGCCGGCCTGCTTGAGCAGCTCGGCCATCATGATCGAAGGCGTGGGGTCGAGCGGGCTGGGCTTGAGCACGAAGCAGTTGCCGGCGGCGATCGCCAGCGGGTACATCCACATCGGCACCATCACCGGGAAGTTGAAGGGCGTGATGCCCGCCACCACGCCCAGCGGCTGGCGCATGGTCCAGTTGTCGATGCCGGTGGACACCTGGTCGGTGTAGTCGCCCTTGAGCAACTGCGGGATGCCGCAGGCGAACTCGACGATGTCGATGCCGCGCGTGACCTCGCCCTGGGCGTCGGTGAACACCTTGCCGTGCTCGGCGGTGATCGCCCGTGCCAGGTCGTCGCGATGGCGGTTGAGCAGTTCCAGGAACTTGAACATGACGCGCGCGCGCCGGATCGGCGGCGTGTCCGCCCAGTCGGGGAAGGCGTCGCGGGCGCTGGCGACCGCGGCCGCGACTTCGGCGGCGTTGGCCAGCGCCACCTGGCCGCTGACGGCGCCGGTGGCCGGGTTGAAGACCTCGGCGCGGCGGCCGCTCTGGCCGGGCACGCGCCGCCCGCCGATCCAGTGCTCGATCGAAGCCAGTCCGGTGGCGGTGTTTCTGTCGGGTGCGTTCATGAGGTGGGTCCTTCGGATTCGCAGGCCAGTCTAGGCGCGTGCCCCCGCTTTGGAAAGACCGCGTTGGTGATTACATTGTTCGAAAGATTGAACAACGCCATGGCCGAACCCACCCCCGCCTTTGCCGACCTGCACCTGCTGACCGTGCTGGCGCAGACCCGCAGCTACACCCAGGCCGCGCGCCGGCTGGGCATCTCGAAGGCCTCGGTGAGCGGGCGCATTGCCGAGCTGGAGCGAAGCGCCGGCTTGCCGCTGGTGCGGCGCACCACCCGCTCGGTCGGGCTCACGCCGGCGGGCCAGCAACTGGTGGACGACACGCACGCGGCCTTCGAGGGCATCGCGCAGAGCTTCGCCAGCATCCGCGACCTGGCCGGGTCACCGCGCGGCCTGGTGCGCCTGACCGCGCCGGTGGCGCTGGGGCGGCAATGGATTGTGCCCACGCTGCCGCCCTTTCTGCGCCAGTTCCCCGAGATCCGGCTGGAGCTGGACCTGACGGACCGCTTCGTCAACCTGCAGCAGGAAGGCTTCGACCTCGCGATCCGCCACACGCAATCGCCGCCCGACACCCACGTGGCCTGGGCGCTGTGCCCCTCGCGGTCGCTGCTGGTGGCCAGCGCGGACTACCTCCGGCGGCGCGGCAGGCCGGCGCATCCGCACGAGCTCGCGCAGCAGGATTGCCTGGTCTACTTGCGCGAAGGCGGCAGCAGCTGGTCGTTCGAGCGCGAGGGCGCGCGCAAGCCCGAGCGGGTGGTGGTCGGCGTGCGCGGGCCGCTGCGTGCCAACAACAGCGAAGCGCTGCGCGACGCGGTGCTGGGCGGCCTGGGCATCGCGCTGCTGCCGGACTTCAGCGCGGCGGCGCACCTCGGCCCGCGCCAGCTGGTGCGCGTGCTGCCCGGGTGGCGCCCCTTGGGCTTTTTCGGCGAGAGCATCTATGCGATCCGGCCCTGGTCGCCGCAGGTGCCGCGGGCGGTGCAATGCCTGGTGGACCACCTGCGCCAGGCGCTGGCGCCCGGGTTCACGGTGTAAGCCCGTCGCGTGGCACCCGCACCGGCATGGCCAGCAGGACCTGCGCCATGCCCTTGCCCAGCGGGTCGTTGCGCAGCGAGGCCATGCCGCCGCCGCCCAGCGCCTCGGTGCAGAGGAAGTTCAGGGCGTGGATGCCGGGCAGCTCGTAGCGGGTGACGCTGCCGCGCACCAGGTGCGACAGCCATTCGCGCACCCGCGCTTCGGTCAGTTGCGCGCGCAGCAGCGGCAGCCAGTCGGGGCGGCGCGCGATGATGCCGATGTTCGAGCTGTCGCCCTTGTCACCGCTGCGGCCCCAGGCCAGCCGCAGCAGCGGCACTTCCACCCAGTCCGGCCCGGGTTCGAGGATGTCTCCACTGCTTGCCTCCCGGGGCGGCGGTACCGCGACCTGTCCGTGCGGGACCGCGACCGTCATCACCTGGCCGTCCAGCAGCACGCGCGGCTGCAGCTGCGCCTTGTCCAGCAGGAAGGCGTACTGCTTGATCGCCGGCACCGCCTTGGGCCGGCCGTCGGCGCCGGTGGTGCCGGGTGACCAGGAGGTGCCGGCCGGGGCGATTTCGCGCGCGAACAGTTCGAGCGCGGCCTTCTGCGGATGCGTCACCGCCAGGCGCAGCACGGCCTCGCGCACCGCGCCCGTGCGCGCCTGCGGGCCGAAATTCGCTTCCTCCGAGCCGAGCACCTCGATCAGGCTGCGGCTGTAGTCGGCCAGGCCCTGCGCCCGGAACAGTTCGCGCGTGCGCTCGAGGATGGCCTCGCCGGTGCGCCTCGCCTTGCGCGCCGCGTCCAGGCCGACGATGGTGAGCTGCGCGCTGCAGCGAAAGCCGTCCATGTAGGTGGCGCTGACCTTGTACTGCGGGCCGGGCGCGAGCCCGCGCGCGCCCGTCACGCGCACCCGCAGCGGGCCGTCCTGCGCCAGCGTGATCTGGCTGAAGTCGCAGCTGACGTCGGGCAGCAGGTAGCGCCGCGGATCGCCGATCTCGTAGAGCATCTGCTCGGCGATCACCGCGGTGTTGACCAGCCCGCCGGTGTCCGGCGGCTTGGTGACGATGAAGCTGCCGTCCGCGCGGCATTCGATCACCGGGTAGCCGATGTGCGGCCAGTCCGGCACCTGCTCCCAGTCGGTGTGCAGCCCGCCGGTGGCCTGGCAGCCGCATTCGATGATGTGGCCGGCCAGGCTGCCTTGCGCCAGCCGGTCGAAGTCATCGGCGTCCCAGCCGAACTCGTGCATCAGCGCCCCCAGCGTCACCGCGCTGTCGACACAGCGGCCGGTGACCACGATCTGGGCGCCGGCATCCAGCGCCTGCCTGATCGGCAGGGCCCCGAGGTAGGCGTTGGCGGTGAGCACCCGCGCCGGCAGCGGCGCGCCGCTTTGCATTTCGCGGATGCCCTCGCGCAGGCCGGGCAGCAGCGGCATGACGTCGTCGCCCTCGACCACCGCCACGCGCAGCGGCAGGCCCTGCTCGGCGGCCAGTGCCGCGATCGCCTGCGCGCAGGCCTGCGGGTTCACGCCGCCGGCGTTGCTGACCACGCGGATGCCCTGGGCCACGACATCCTTCAGGATCGCCTTCAGGGTCACCGTCACGAAATCCGTGGCGTAGCCCAGGGCCGGGTCCTTGCCGCGCGCGGCCGCCAGGATCGACATGGTCAGCTCGGCCAGGTAGTCGAACACCAGGTAGTCGACCTGGCCGCGCGCCACCAGCTGCGGCGCGCCCACGCTGCTGTCGCCCCAGAAGCCCGAGGCGCCGCCGATGCGCACGACCTTTGGTGTCACGTCGCTCATCGGCCGGTCCATTGCGGCTTGCGCTTCTGCTGGAAAGCCTGCTGGCCCTCCTTGGCGTCCTCGGTCAGCGTGAAGAGGGCGATCTGGCTTTCGGTGAAGGACATCGATTCCTCGAAGGCCATGCTCTCGATCTTCTTCATCGTGTAGAGCCCGCGCCGCACCGCCGCCGGCGACTTGTCCAGCATCCGCGCCAGCAGCCAGTCCAGCCGCGCGTCGACGTCGTCGTCCACGTAGTTGACCAGGCCCCACTCCAGCGCCTGCGCGGCGGTGACCGGCTCGCCCGTGAGGCACATCTCGGCCAGCCGGCGGCGCGGCACCAGGTGCTGCAGCACCGTGAGCACCTGCGCCGGAAACACGCCCACCTTCACCTCCGGCAGGCCGAACACCGCGTGGCTGGCGGCCACCGCCAGGTCGCACATGGCCAGCAGCCCCATGCCGCCGGCCATGCAGGCGCCGTTGACGCGGGCGATCAGCGGGATGTGGCCGGCCTTGGCCCGGCGCAGCAGCTGCGCCAGGTGGCCGTAGGGCTCGGAGTAGTCGGTGGTGAAGGCCTGGGCGGCCTGCAGGTCGGCGCCGGCGCAGAAGGCCTTGCTGCCGGCGCCGGTGATCACGATCGCGCGCAGCTCGCGCCGTGCCTGCGCGTCCTCGATGGCCCGCGCCATGCCGGCCAGCACCGCATGGCTGAGTGCGTTGCGGCGCTCCTCGCGCCGGATCGTCAGCCACAGCACCGAGCCGCGGGTTTCGACGCCAAGTTCCGGGGTGCTGGTTTCGCTCATGCGCGCCTCCATCGACCGTGCCTTTATAACCGCGGCGCCTTGAATTGAAACAAAGGGCGGCCTGTACCGTTACGATTCGGCTGATGGAAGGGAGCGTGCCCCGCATCGAGCCGCAACCCGCGCCCGAGGGACCGCGGGTGCGCGTGCTGGGCCAATGGACCGCCGACCGGCTGGCCGAGCCGAAGTTGTTGCAGCAGCTGCGGGCCAGCCTGCCGCGGGCCGAGGTGCAGGCCTGGGACCTCCGAGAGCTCCAGCAGCTCGACCATGTGGGCGCCCAGGTGCTGTGGGACCACTGGGACCGGCGCTGGCCGGAGCGGGTCGAACTCTCGCCCCCGCAGCGCGCGGTGCTGGAGCGCGTCGCCCGCTTCACCACGCCGCTGCGGCCACGCCGCCGCGTGAGCCTTCGCGCGGCCCTCATCGGCTTCGGCGGGGCCGTGCTGCGCGGGGCCAACCATGTGCAGTCCTTCGTGCAGCTGATGGGCCAGCTCACCCTCAACATCGGCCAGCTGCTGCGGGCGCCGCACCGCGGGCCCTGGCGCGATTTTTCCGGCCACCTGTTCCGGATCGGCGCCACGGCGCTGCCCATCACCGCGCTGGTCGGCTTCCTGATCGGGGTGGTGCTGGCCTACCTGACCGCGGTGCAGCTGCGGCAGTTCGGCGCCGACGCCTACATCGTCAACATCATGGGCATCGGGCTGATCCGCGAGCTGGGGCCGATGCTGGCCGCGATCCTGATCGCCGGCCGCTCCGGCTCGGCGATCACCGCGCAGATCGGCGTCATGCGGGTGACCGACGAACTCGACGCCATGAGCGTGATGGGCATCTCGCACAGTTTCCGGCTGGTGATGCCGCGCGTGCTGGCGCTGGCGATCGCGATGCCGCTGATCAGCGCCTGGACCACGATCTGCGCGCTGGGTGGCGGCATGATCGCCGCCAACGTGTCGCTGGGCATCACGCCCACCTTCTTCATCAATGCGCTGCCCCAGGCGGTGGACATCGGCAACCTGATCATCGCCACCGGCAAGTCGGTGGTGTTCGGCGTGCTGATCGCGCTGGTGGGCTGCCACTTCGGGCTGCGCGTCAAGCCGAACACGCAAAGCCTGGGCGAAGGCACGACCGCTTCGGTGGTCACCGCGATCACCGCGGTGATCCTGGTGGACGCGCTGTTCGCCGTGCTGTTCAAGGGCGTGGGATTCCGATGACGCAGGACGACGCCGCCGCCCCGATGCCGGCCGAGGGCCAGGCGATGGTGGAGATCCGCCAGCTGTGGAGCGTGTTCCAGACGCCGGAGCGGCGCTTCGTGGTGCACCAGGACCTGAACCTCACGGTGCGCCGCGGCGAGATCCTGTCCATCGTCGGCGGATCGGGCAGCGGCAAGACTGTGCTGCTGCGGCAGATCCTGGGCCTGGAAACGCCGGCGCGCGGCGAGATCCGGGTGCTGGGCCAGCCGGTGGAGCAGATCGGCCGCCACGGCGCGTCGAGCCGCATCGGCATGCTGTTCCAGCACGGCGCGCTGTTCTCGGCGTTCACCGTGCTGGAGAACATCGCCTTTCCGCTGCGCGAGCTCAAGACGCTGCCCTCGTCGCTGGTGCGCGAAGCCGCGATGGTCAAGCTGCAGATGGTGGGACTCAAGCCCGAGGACGCCTACAAGATGCCCGCCGACCTGTCCGGCGGCATGATCAAGCGTGCGGCGCTGGCGCGCGCGCTGATCATGGACCCGCCGCTGCTGCTGCTGGACGAGCCCACCGCCGGGCTCGACCCGGACAGCTCCGACGGCTTCGTGGCGCTGCTGCGCTCGCTGCACCGCGACATGGAGCTGACGGTGGTGATGGTGAGCCACGACCTGGACACCCTGTTCGAGGTGTCCACCCGCATCGCGGTGCTGGCCGACAAGCGGGTGATCATCGCCGCGTCGCCGAAGGACGTGATCGCCTTCCAGCACCCCTTCATCCACGATTTCTTCCTCGGCGAACGGGGCCAGCGCGCCATGGAACTGCTGCGCGAATACCCGTTCGCAGTGTAAAAAGGACCCCTTATGGAAAACAAGGCGCACGCAATGGCGGCCGGCATTTTCGTGGTGGTGGTCGCCGCCCTGCTGGTGATGCTGGCGGCCTGGCTCACGCGCGACACCGGCGAGCGCGACACTTACGAGATCTCCACGCGCGAGCCGGTCACCGGCCTGCAGTCGCAGGCGGCGGTGCGTTACCGCGGTGTCGAGGTCGGCAAGGTAGGGGCCATCGGCTTCGACCCGAAGGCCACGGGCAACGTGCTGATCCGGATCGAGGTCGATCGCGAGGCGCCGGTGACCACCGACACCTTCGCCACCCTCAGCTACCAGGGCGTGACCGGCCTGGCCTTCGTGCAGCTGGATGACCACGGCCGGCCGGGGTCGCGCCTGGCCGTGCAGGGCGGCCAGCCCCCGCGCATCCCGCTGGAGCCGGGGCTGGTCGCCAAGCTGACGGCCCGGGGCGAGGTGGTGCTGGACCAGGTGCAGCAGTTCGTCACGCGCGCCAACCTGCTGCTGGGCGAAACGAACCAGCGCCGCTTCGCCACCAGCCTGGACAACCTCGGGCAGGCGGCGGCCGATGCCAGCCAGCTCGCCCGCAAGCTGCAGGCCACGGTGGACCAGAGGCTGGACCCGGCCCTGGCCGAAACCACGCAGTCGATGCGCTCGGTGCGCAACGTGGCCGACGAGTTCGGCCGCACCGCCAAGCGCCTCAACGAGCCGGACGGCCCGATCGACCGGCTGGCGCAGGGCTCGCAGTCCCTGTCGCACGCGGCCGACGCCTTCAATGCGGCGACCCTGCCGCGCATCAACCGCGTCACCGACGACGCCTCGCGCGCGATGCGACAGCTCGGACGCACCGCCAACTCCATCGGCGAGAACCCGCAATCGCTGCTCTACGGCACCGGGCACGTGGCGCCGGGACCGGGCGAGCCGGGCTTCACGCCGCCCAAAGCGGCCCCGCAACAATGAACAAGACCAAAAAGACCGCATTCCTGCCGGGCCTGCTGCTGGCCGCCGCCGTGGCGCTGGCGGGCTGCGCCACGCCCGAGCGGCCGCAGCGCGCCACGCTCTACGACTTCGGCCCGGGGCCGGTCGCGCCGGCGGCCGCGGCGACCCAGCCGGCGCAGCCGACGATCGTGCTGGCCGATCTCGAGGCGTCGATCAACCTGGACAGCTCGGCCCTGCTGTACCGCCTCGCCTACGCCGACGCGCACCAGCTGCATCCCTATGCCCTGTCGCGCTGGAGCGCGCCGCCGCTGGTGCTGATCCGGCAGCGCCTGCGCGAGCAGTTGGCACGCGACCGCGCGGTGCTCGATCCGGGCGAAGCTGCGGCCCTGGCCCGTGGCGGCACCATGCCGCGCGTGCTGCGCATCGACGTGGAGGAGTTCTGCCATCAGTTCGACTCGCCGTCGCAGAGTTCGGGCGTGCTGCGCTTGCGCGCCTCGCTGTTCGAGGCCACTCTGGCGGGCGAGCGCCTGCTGGCGCAGCGCAGTTTCGCCGCGCGCCAGCCGGCGCGCACCGGGGACGCGTCCGGCGGCGTGCGGGCGCTGGCCGCCGCCACCGATGCCACCGGCGAGGAGCTGCGCCAGTGGCTGGCAGCCACGCGCTAGGCACCGTGTGAACCGGCCCTGACCCATGGACACGAAGGCCGTCGAACAGCAGTTGCGCGAGCGCGGGCTGGAGATCCTCGGCCCCTGCGTGAGCCTGTCGCAGGAAGGCGAGCTGCTGGCGGTCTCGCCCTTGCTGGCGGACTTCACGCCGGCCGAAGCTGACCTGCTGGGCGCGAGCATGCTGCGCGTGAGCGCGCAGCCCGGGCAGTTGCTGATCGCCGAGGGCGAGGCGAGCGACTGGATGATGCTGCTGCTGTCAGGCACCGTGGATGTGGGCAAGCGCAAGGGCGGCACCGGCAGCGACGGCCAGGAAGCGAGCGAGGTGACGCGCCTGGCGGTGATCAAGGAAGGCGCGGTGATCGGCGAGATGTCGATGCTCGACGGCGAACCGCGTTACGCGAGCTGCCGGGCGCTCGGCCCGGTGCAAGCGGCGGTGCTCACGCGCGCGGCGGTCGGCCGCCTGATCGCCGCCCATCCGGCGGTGGGCGCGAAGCTGCTGGTCAAGCTGACGCAGTTGCTGGCGCAGCGGCTGCGCAACACCAGCAACCAGCTGATCAAGGTGCTGCAGGCCCTGGGCCAGGCGGCCGCCGGAGGCCCCGGTCCCGGGGCCTGACTAGTGTCCTGAGTCAGAAATATCTGGCATTTCGCTGCGCCCCAATACGGCACAGCCCGAAGGGTTCGGCGCCTGCGGGGCCCTCGGCGTGCGTCCAGAGGGAGTCAAGACGCCCAGTCTTGACCCCCTCTGGCCACCCACCGATCATCCCCGCGGGCATCCGAACGAAACGCCAGTTATTTCTGACTCGGGACACTAGGACCTGGGCGCGCCGGCCTCGAGCCGCTCGATTTCCTCGAGGGTGGCGGGATGGCGGCGGCGGAACATGCCGTAGCCTTCCATCTGCATCACCATTTCGCCGCGCTGGTTGTACATGTCCCACGACGAGCGGACCATGCCGATGTCGGTGCGCTTGCGCAGCGCCCGCGACTCCAGGATCCGGTGCTTGAGGCTCAGGGTGTCGCCCGGGAACACCGGCTTGAGCCAGCGCAGGCTCTCCAGGCCGGGCGAGCCCATGCTGGCGGCGTCCTTCAGGAAGTTGTCGACGGTCAGGCGCATGGCCAGCGAACAGGTGTGCCAGCCGCTGGCGCACAGGCTGCCGAAGATGGATTTGCGTCCCGCCTCTTCGTCCAAGTGGAACGGCTGCGGATCGAACTGGGCCGCGAAGGCCTTGATCTCCGTCGCGGACATGGTGACCTGCCCCAGGTCGCGCACCGACCCCAGTTGCAGGTCTTCCCAGTAGTACTTGAATTCACTCATCAGCGGCCACCCGAAACTTCGAGAAGCGACATTGTCGTGTAGCTGGCCGCAGGCGAGAGCAGCCAGAGGATCGCCTCGGCGACTTCGTCGGCGCTGCCGCCGCGCTGCATCGGAACTTGGTGCGCGAGTTGCTGCACCCGATCGGGGATGCCGCCCGAGGCGTGGATCTCGGTGTCGATCAGCCCGGGACGCACCGCATTGACGCGGATGCCGTCGGCGGCGACTTCCTTGGCCAGCCCCAGGGTGAAGGCGTCCACCGCGCCCTTGGCTGCCGCGTAGTCCACGTACTGCCCGGGCGAGCCCAGGCGCGAGGCGGCGCTGGACACGTTGACGATGGCGCCGCCGGCGCCGCCGCGCCGCGTGCTCATGCGCCTGATCGCCTCGCGCGCGCACAGCATGGTGCCCAGCACGTTGATGGCCAGCATGCGCTGCAGGCGCGCCAGCGGCATGTCCTCCAGCCGGGCGCTGACGTCCACCACGCCGGCGTTGTTGACCAGGGCGGCGAGCCGCCCCTGCCGGTCCACCGCCTCGAACATGGCCAGCACCTGGTCCTCATGGGCGACGTCGGCCTGGACCGCGAAGGCGCGGCCACCGGCGTCCTCGATGGACCGCACGACCTCATCGGCGGCGTGGCGGTTGACCGCGTAGTTCACGGCCACGGCATAGCCGCGGCGGGCGGCGAGTCGCGCGGTCGCGGCCCCGATGCCGCGGCTCGCGCCGGTCACAAGCAACAACTGCTCCACGTGCTGTCTCCTTCTGCCCATCATTACAGCAAAAGGCGCGGCTTGACGCACGGCACACGCCTGCGCCAAGCTAGCCGCTTCGGCGCCGCGGCGCCGCCAACAACAAAGGAGACCCCATGGGCCAGTTCACCGACCTCACGTCCGCCGACGGTTTCGTCTTCCCCGCTTACGTGGCGCAGCCCGCCGGCAAGGCCAAGGCCGCAGTGGTGGTGCTGCAGGAAATCTTCGGCGTCAACGCCCACATCCGCGACGTGGCCGACAGCTATGCGGCCGAAGGCTACCTGGCCGTCGCGCCTTCGACCTTCCACCGGGTCAAGCCGGGCGTGGACATCGGCTACACCGAGGACGACATGAAGGCGGGCTTCGCGCTGAAGACGGCGGTGGAGGCGCTGCCGGCGCCGGGCGTGCTGGCCGACATCCAGGCCGCCGTGAAGCACGCGGCGCAGGCGGGCAAGGTCGGCATCGTGGGCTATTGCTGGGGCGGCCTGCTGACCTGGCGCTCGGCCTGCCTGGTGGACGGCCTGTCGGCCGCCGTGCCCTATTACGGCGGCGGCATGACCACGCCGGAAGAGATCGCACGCCAGCCGAAGGTGCCGGTGCTGGCGCACTTTGGCGACCAGGACCACTGGATCTCGCTGGAGAGCGTGGAAGCCTTCAAGAAGGCGCACCCTGAGGTCGAGGTGCACCTCTACCATGCCAACCACGGCTTCAACTGCGACCGGCGCGCGGCCTACAACGAGGACGCGAAGAAGCTGGCCCGCGAGCGCACGCTGGCGTTCTTCGCCAAACACCTCGCGTGATGCGGCTGCTCCTGACGCTCGTCGCCGCTGCGCTTGCGGCGTCGGTGCAGGCGGCCGACTACGCCGGCCCCTTGTTCGACGCGCACCTGCACTACAACGTGGAGGCGCAGGCGCCGCACCCGCCCGCGGACGTGCTGGGCCGCATGCGCCGCAGCGGCGTCAAGGCCATCATCGCCAACTCGCGGCCGAACGACGGCACCCATGCGCTGGCGGCCTCGCCGCTGGCCCGCGAGGCGGGCGTGACCGTGGTGCCCTTCGTGCGCCTGTACCGCAACCGTGCCGACTACGACAACTGGTTTCGCGACGACAGCATCTACCGCATGGTCGAGTCCGAACTCGCCCGCGGCACGGCGTCCGGGCCGTTCCGCGGGCTGGGCGAGTTCCACCTGTACGACAGCGGCAATGCCAACGGTCCGGTGGCGAAAAAGCTCATGGTCCTGGCCGAGGAGAAGAACCTGGCGGTGCTGGCGCACGTCGATGACACGGCGGTGGACCTGTTGATGGCCAGCACGCCGTCCAAGGGGCAGAAGCTGCGGCTGATCTGGGCGCACACCGGCATCGGCGGCCCGTCGCCGGCGCGTGTCGAGGAATTGCTGAAGAAGTATCCGCTGCTCATGGGCGAACTGTCGTACCGGCCAGGGTTGACCTGCGAGGGCGGCAAGCTGTGCGCACCCTGGCGCGAGCTGATGCTGAAATTTCCCGATCGCTTCGTGATCGGCTCGGACACCTGGATCAACCAGCGCTGGGAGTCCTACGAGGACCTGATGAAGGGCTACCGCACGTGGCTGGGCGAGCTGCCGCCCGAGGTGGCGCGCCGGATCGCCTGGGACAATGGCGCCAAGCTCTTCCAGCTTCCATGATCAAGCTCCACTACTACCCCAGCACCGCGGCCATGGTGCCGCACATCCTTCTTGAAGAACTCGGCGTCTCCTACGAGCGCGTGCTTGTCGACCGCAGCGTCGATGCCCATCGGCGACCCGACTACCTCAAGCTCAACCCCAATGGCCTGATCCCGGTGCTGGAGGACGGCGAACTGGTGCTTTACGAGACGGCCGCCATCGTGCTGCACCTGTGCGACACGCATCCGCAGGCCGGGCTGGCCCCGGCGCCGGGCAGCACCGAACGCGCGCACTTCTACAAGTGGCTGATGTGGCTGACGAACACGCTGCAGACCGCGCTGATCGCCTACTTCTACCCGCAGCGCTGGGTGGACAAAGGTAACGAGGCCGGGGCGGCGCAGGTCAAGCGCCATGCCGAGCGCAAGGTCGCCGGACTGCTCGAGCAACTGGATGCGGAACTGGCGCGCCACGCCGGGCCCTGGTTCGCGGGCGAACGCTTCTCGGCGCTCGATCCCTACGTGTTCACGCTGTGCCGCTGGACGCGCCACTTCCAGAACGAGCCGCCGGCGCGCGCGCACGACCACCTGGGCCCCTACCTGCAGCGCATGCTGGCGCGCGACGCCGTGCAGCGCGTGATCGCCAACGAGAAGCTCGCGCCGCCCCTGGTCTAAGACGGCTCGCGGCGATGCCCGACGGCGGGCCGCCGCTGCGGCCGATCCCCGTAGGCTTCTTCGATCTGCCTGGCCAGCGCCTCCGGCCGGGTCGCCTCTTCGAGCGCGCGAATCTGCGGGTCGTCGCTCACATGCGCGCCCACCTTCTGGGCGATGCGCTCGAGGATCTGCAGGATCTTGGTGTTCTCCTGTTCCGACAGCAGGTTGATCTGCAGGTCGAGCTGGTTGCGCCGCTCGCTCACGCGCATGTCGTAGTTCTGGCTGATCAGGATGAAGGTGGACAGGAAGATGGCCTCCAGCGACACCACCAGGGTGAGGAAAGTGAAGGGGTAGGGGTCGAAGTGCGCGAACGACGGCAGCGTGTTCCAGGCGATCCAGGCCGCGAAGGCCGCCACGTGGAGCCAGACGAAGGACATGCTGCCGCAAAAGCGCGCGATCGCTGCTGCCATGCGGTCGGCCATCCCGCTGTGCCGGGCCATGGCCGCTTCCAGCCTGCGCATGGCCCTCACGTTCTCGCGCGTCACATCATCTTCGGTGGTGGACGAACGGTATTGGTGTGCGGCCATGCGAACTCCCTTCGGCGCCTGCTGGGCTCGGGATCATTATCAGTGGCTGCGCCTGCCGGCAGCGTCGGAAAGCGACGCCCGCGCGGGGAAGGCTAGCGCCCCGTCCGTGCCAGGTAGCGCTTGCGCCAGAACACCGCCACGACGACCACCGAGACCGTGGCCATTACGCCCAGCATCACCCACATCGCGGTCGCCGAATGGATCAGCGGCAGGAACTCGAAGTTCATGCCGAAGAAGCCGGTGATGAAGTTCAGCGGCAGGAAGACGGCCGTCAGGGCGGTGAGCACGCGCATGATCTCGTTGGTGCGGTGGCTCAGGGCGGAGAAATGGATCTGCACCGCCATCTCGGCGCCTTGCTCCATGCGGCGCACGTGGTGCACCACGCGCTGGATGTGCTCCACCACGTCGCGGGCACGGGCCAGCAGGGAGTCCCGCTCGGCCAGGGACAGGCCGGCGGCGGGCTGCTCGCGCTGCGTGTCCAGCCACTCCTGCATGGCGTCGTTCTGCCCTTCGCACAAGTCCTCGAGGGTGTGGAGCGCCCCACGTGCCGTCATGAACGCATGCCAGTCGGCGCGCCGGGTCTTGGGCGAGAGCAGCAGCTGCTGCCAGGCGTCGAGTTCGGCGCCCAGTTCCTTGCGCAGCGCCAGGTAGCTGTCGACCATCACATTCAACATGCGCAGCATCAGGTCGGCCGGGCCGGCGGGCAGCCGGCTGCGCGCCGCGGCGCTCAGGCCCTCGGCCTGCACGGCGTCGGCGAGGAAGCGCTTGATGAAGGTCTCGGCCGCGTAGCAGCCGGCCGGGTGCACCGAGATCAGCAGCCGGTCGAACACCACGAAACCCACCGACCGGGTGCGGATGCGCGTGAAGGCGGACAGCGCGCCGACGGCGGGGCGGGCCGCCGCCCCGGTCTCGGCACGCACCTCGGCATCGCTGGCCAGGCGGCGGAACACCACCAGGTCGTACACCGAGGTGTAGTCGTAGTCGGAGGGGTGCTCCCGGTTGCCCAGGTCCTGCAGGTGCAGGTCGAGCACCGCGGAGCCGCCCAGCACCTGCGCCGCCTGCTGCAGCGCGGCCGTCTCCTGCCCGAGCGACTCGCGCTCGAGGTAGATCCAGATGAATCCGCCGTCGGGGGCGCGCGGCGGCAGATGATCGAGGAACCTGAGCGTGCCCGGGGTGAACTCGACGATCTGCATCGGCGGCCGTTTCTAGCGGCGCAGCTGGCGGGCCGCTTCCAGCGCGAAGTAGGTGAGCACGCCGTCGGCGCCGGCGCGCTTGAAGCCCAGCAGGCTTTCCATCATCACCGCGTCGTGGTCGAGCCAGCCGTTCTGGGCGGCGGCCTTGAGCATCGCGTACTCGCCACTGACTTGGTAGGCGAAGGTGGGCACCAGGAACTCGTCCTTCACGCGGCGCACCACGTCCAGGTACGGCATGCCCGGTTTGACCATCACCATATCGGCGCCCTCGGCGATGTCCATGGCCACCTCGCGCAGCGCCTCGTCGCTGTTGCCCGGATCCATCTGGTAGACCTTCTTGTTGCTCTTGCCCAGGTTGGCCGCCGAGCCGACCGCGTCGCGGAACGGCCCGTAGAAGGCGCTCGCGTACTTGGCGCTGTAGGCCATGATGCGGGTGTGGATATGGCCCTGCCGTTCCAGCTCGCGGCGGATCGCGCCGATGCGCCCGTCCATCATGTCCGACGGCGCCACGATATCCACACCCGCTTCGGCCTGGGTCAGCGCCTGGCGCACCAGGACTTCGACCGTCGGGTCGTTCAGGATGTAGCCGGTTTCGTCCAGCAGGCCGTCCTGGCCGTGGCTGGTGAAGGGGTCCAGCGCCACGTCGGTCATGATCCCCAGCTCCGGAAAGTGCGACTTGAGCTCGCGCACCGCGCGCGGCACCAGCCCCTTGGCGTTCCAGGCCTCCCGCCCGTCGGGCGTCTTGAGTTCGGCGGCGATCACCGGGAACAGCGCCATCACCGGGATGCCCAGGGCCACGCACTGTTCGGCCACCGGCAGCAGCAGGTCCACGCTGACGCGTTCGACGCCCGGCATGGAGGCGACTTCCTCCCGGCGCCCGCTGCCATCCAGCACGAACACCGGGTAGATCAGGTCGTGCGCCGTGACTTTGTGCTCGCGCACCAGGTTCCGGGTGAACTCGTCGCGCCGCAGCCGGCGCGGCCGGCCTTGGGGGAATGGGGCATGCAGGCTCATGTCCCAAATTGTGCGCGATCCCCGCAGGGCCGACCCGCGCCGGACCCTTGTATGGGCATCCAGACCCCCCGGCGCGAGATGTAAATGGAGCCCGCCCGGCCTTGAAAGCCAATCCCCGCTTTGCTAAATTACGGATGGGCGGCTTGCCGTCCCCCGCTTTTCCTCCCTGAGCGGGTGCCTTAATGTGTGACAGCAAAAAGGCTTCTGAGCCCCGGCATGGCCGGGGCTTTTTTTTGGGGCGGGGCGTCGCGTGCTGCGGGTCGGCGAGCTGAGCGGGCCCGCCTACACTCGGGCCATGCTCTGGGTCAAATCCTTGCACATCGTCTTCGTGGCGAGCTGGTTCGCGGGCCTCTTTTACCTGCCGCGCATCTACGTCAACCTCGCTCTGGTCGCCCCGGACTCGCAGGCCGAGCGCGACCGGCTGCTGCTGATGGCCCGCAAGCTCCTGCGCTTCACCACCATCCTGGCGGTGCCGGCGCTGGCGCTCGGCCTGTGGCTCTGGCTCGGCTGGGGGATCGGGCGCGGCAGCGGCTGGCTGCACGCCAAGCTGTTCGTGGTCCTGCTGGTGATCGGCTACCACCATGCCTGCGCCCGGCTGCTGCGCCAGTTCGAGCGGGGCCAGGCGCGGCGCAGCCACACCTGGTACCGCTGGTTCAACGAGGCGCCGGTGCTGCTGCTGCTGGCGGCCGTCGTGCTGGTCGTGGTCAAGCCCTTCTAGCGGCGCCGAGATGCCCACGCGCAAGTCTGCCGCCTGGCCGCTGTCGCAGGCCTATGTCGCGCTGGTCATCTACGCCAGCCTGTACCCGTTCAGCGGCTGGCGCGACCAGGGCATCGCGCCCTGGGCGTTCCTGTGGAGTCCCTGGCCCAAGTACTGGACCGGGTTCGACATCGCCGCCAACGTGGCAGGGTACGTGCCCCTGGGTTTCCTGTTGGCGTTGAGTTTCCTGAGGCGCGGCGATGCCCGCGTCGCCACGGCGGGCAAACTGGCCGCGGTGACCGTGGCCACCCTGTCGGCGGCGCTGCTGGCGCTGTTGATGGAGGCGGTGCAAAGCTACCTGCCGGCGCGCGTGGCCTCCAACGTCGACTTCGCGCTCAACGTCGCCGGCGCGCTCGGCGGGGCACTGGTGGCGGCCGCGCTGGAGATGGGCGGCGTGATCGACCGCTGGAGCCGGGTGCGCGGCCGCTGGTTCCTGGAGGACGCCCGCGGGGCGCTGGTGCTGCTGGCGCTGTGGCCGTTCGCGCTGCTGTTTCCCGCGGCCGTCCCGTTCGGCCTGGGGCAGGTGCTCGAGCGCCTCGAGGCCGGGCTGGCCGAGTGGCTGTCGGACACGCCCTTCCTCGAGTGGCTGCCGGTGCGCGACATCGAGCTGCAGCCGATGGTGCCGGGCATGGAGCTGATCTGCGTCGTCCTGGGCCTGCTGGTGCCCTGCCTGCTGGGTTACAGCGTGATCCGCTCGTCCGGGCGCCGCGCCGCCTTCGGGCTGGGCGCCATCGCGCTGGGCGTGGCGGTGACGGCGCTGTCGGCGGCCCTGAGCTGGGGCCCGTCCCATGCCTGGGCCTGGCTCAGCGTGCCGGTCGAGCGGGGGCTCGTGTTCGCGCTGCTGCTGGTGCTGGTGCTGGCGCTGCTGCCGGTGCCGCCGCGCGGCTGCGCCGCGCTGGTCCTGCTCGCGCTGGCGGTGCACCTGTCCCTGTTGAACCAGGCGCCGGCCAGCGCCTACTTCAGCGACACCCTGCAGGCCTGGGAGCAGGGCCGCTTCATCCGCTTCCACGGCCTGGCGCAGTGGCTCGGCTGGCTCTGGCCCTACGTGACGCTGGCCTATGTGCTGGTTCGCCTGTCCAGCGCCGGCCGGGAAAATAAAATCGGCGCATGAGCGATCCGGGTTCCAACTCCTACTACAAGCGCCACATCTTCTTCTGCCTGAACGAGCGCGCCAACGGCGAGGCGTGCTGCGCGCAGCACAACGCGCAACAGGCCTTCGAGCGTTGCAAGGCGCAGGTCAAGGCGCAGGGCCTCGCGGGCCCCGGCCAGGTGCGCGTCAACAAGTCCGGCTGTCTGGACCGCTGCGCGGCCGGGCCGGTGGCGGTGGTCTACCCCGAGGCCGTCTGGTACAGCTATGTGGACGAGCACGACATCGACGAAATCGTCGAGTCGCACCTGAAGAACGGGCGCGTCGTCGAGCGCTTGCTGACGCCGCCGCATCTCGGGCGATGAATCTTCGGACGCGTCGCTACCAGCTCGCCGGGCCAGCGGGCGCCCTGGAGCTGCTGCGCGACGAGCCGGGCGAGGGCGCTGCCGTTCGGGGCACGGCCGTCATCGCGCACCCGCACCCGCTTTTTGGCGGCACCATGGAAAACAAGGTGGTGCAGACGCTGGCGCGCGCCTTCGTGCAATCGGGCTGGCGCTCGCTGCGCTTCAATTTCCGCGGCGTCGGGGCCTCGCAGGGCGAGCACGACGAGGGGCGTGGCGAGCTCGAGGACATGCTGCGCATCATCGAATCGGAGGCGCCCCAGGGCGCGCTGGCACTGGCCGGCTTTTCCTTCGGGGCGTTTGTCGCGGCCGCCTGCGTCGCCCGCCTGTGGCCGCAGCGGCCGGCGGACCAGATCGTCCTGGTCGGCACGGCCGCCTCGCGTTTCGGCGTTCCCGCGCTGCCGGCCGAAGCGCTGGAGCGTACCCTGGTCGTACATGGCGAGCAGGACGACACGGTGCCGCTGGCGGCCGTGATGGACTGGGCGCGGCCGCAGCAACTCCCGGTTACGGTTGTGCCGGGAGGCGGCCATTTCTTTCACGGACAATTGCCGCTGCTGAAGAGCCTCGTGGCTCGCCATCTCCGCTCCTGAATTTCCCCTAGCCCCCCCGCATGAAAAGACTGTTGCAGGTGCTTGCCGCGCCGCTGCTCGCCTTCTTTTGCCTGATCGCATCCGCCCAGGTGCCGCAGCCGCCGGAAGTCGCTGCGCGCAGCTTCATGGTGGTGGACGTCACCGCCAACCAGGTCCTGGCCGGACGCGACATCGACGCCCCGGTCGAGCCCGCCTCGCTGACCAAGCTGATGACGGCCTACGTCGTGTTCGACGCGCTGCGCGCCAAGAAGATCGACCTGAAACAGACGCTGCCGGTGAGCGTGCGCGCCTGGAAGATGCCCGGCTCGCGCATGTTCATCGACCCGAGCATGCAGGTGCCGGTGGAGGACCTGATCAAGGGCATGATCGTGCAGTCCGGCAACGACGCCACCATGGCCCTGGCCGAGGGCGTGGGCGGCACCGCCGAACGTTTCGTCGAGCTGATGAACCAGCAGGCCAAGTCCATGGGCCTGAAGGCCACCAGCTTCAAGAACCCCGAGGGGCTGACGGCCCCCGGCCACACCACGACCGCGCGCGACCTGAGCGTGATCGCCACGCGCCTGATGCAGGACTTCCCCGACTACGTGGACTTCTACCAGATCAAGAAGTACCGCTACCAGGGCACGCCGACGGCCAATGACACCAACCGGAACATGCTGCTGTTCCGCGATCCGACGGTTGACGGGCTCAAGACCGGCCACACCGAGGCGGCCGGCTATTGCCTGGTTGCCACCGCCAAGCGCGATTTCCCGAACCTGGGAAGCCGCCGCCTGCTGGCGGTCGTGCTCGGTGCGTCCAGCGAAACCGCGCGCGCCAACGAGGCGCAGAAGCTCCTGAACTGGGGCTACACCGCCTACGAGGGCATCAAGCTGTTCGACGCCAACCAGGCGGTGGCGACCCCGGAAGTCTGGAAGGGCGCGCAGAAGACCGCCAAGCTCGGCCGGACCCTGCCGGTGGTGGTGGCCGTGCCGGCCGGCACCGCCTCGCGCGTCAAGACCCAGGTTGCACGCCCCGATCCGCTGATCGCCCCGCTGACCAAGGGCCAGCAGGTGGGCACGCTCAAGGTCACTGCGGGCGAGCAACAACTGCTCGAACTGCCGCTGGTGGCGCTGGACGGCGTGGAGCAGGCCAGCATCTTCGGCCGCGCCTGGGACGCCGTGCGCCTCTGGATCAAGTAAGCCGCGGGCCGGCCGCGCGCATCTGGCAGATTCTTGCCGGCCGGGATATACTAGAGGGCTTTCCCGCGTTTTGGGGCGGGAGTGCTTTTCTTTTTTAAAAGACGTTTAGGGACGTTTCAATGCCAACCATCAACCAACTCGTGCGTCAAGGGCGGGAGGTCGAAAAGACCAAATCCAAGTCCCCCGCGATGCAGAACAGCCCGCAGCGCCGCGGCGTGTGCACGCGCGTGTACACCACGACGCCGAAGAAGCCGAACTCGGCCCTGCGTAAGGTCGCCAAGGTGCGCCTGACCAACGGTTTCGAGGTCATTTCCTACATCGGCGGCGAAGGCCACAACCTGCAGGAGCACTCGGTGGTGCTCGTGCGCGGCGGCCGTGTCAAGGACCTGCCCGGTGTGCGTTACCACATCGTGCGCGGTTCGCTGGACCTGCAAGGCGTGAAGGATCGCAAGCAGTCCCGCTCCAAGTACGGCGCCAAGCGCCCGAAGAAGACCTAAGGTTCGTTTGAGTTTTCGGTGCTGGTTCGGCCCTGGCAGGCTGAGTCGGCGTAGTGACCCGAGGTGGGTCGAGTAAGCGGGAAGCCGGATGGCTCCCACGGCGCCCGAGAGGGCAGCCAGCTGAAGCAATTGAAGAGGTGAAAAATGCCACGTCGTCGCGAAGTCCCTAAGCGTGAAATTCTGCCGGATCCCAAGTACGGCAATGTCGAGCTCGCCAAGTTCATGAACGTCATCATGCAAGGCGGCAAGAAGGCGATCGCCGAGCGCATCGTGTATGGCGCGCTCGAGCAGATCGAGAAGAAGAACCCGGGCAAGGACCCGCTGGAAGCCTTCACCATCGCCATCAACAACGTCAAGCCGATGGTCGAAGTGAAGTCCCGCCGCGTCGGCGGCGCGAACTACCAGGTGCCCGTGGAAGTGCGCCCGGTTCGTCGCCTGGCGCTGTCCATGCGCTGGCTCAAGGAAGCCGCCAAGAAGCGCGGCGAGAAGTCGATGGCCATGCGCCTGGCCAACGAACTGATGGAAGCCACGGAAGGCCGTGGCGGCGCGATGAAGAAGCGGGACGAAGTGCACCGCATGGCCGAGGCGAACAAGGCCTTCTCGCACTTCCGCTTCTAAGCACCAGTCCGTAACGCAAGCAGGTTCGGGCCCGCCACGAGCGGGCCTGTGCCCATTCAAGGAAAAGATCATCATGGCCCGCAAAACGCCCATCGAGCGCTACCGCAACATCGGTATCTCGGCCCACATCGACGCTGGCAAGACCACGACCACCGAGCGCATCCTGTTCTACACCGGTGTGAACCACAAGATCGGCGAAGTGCACGACGGCGCCGCCACGATGGACTGGATGGAGCAGGAGCAAGAGCGCGGCATCACCATCACGTCGGCCGCGACGACCTGCTTCTGGAAGGGCATGGACATGTCCTATCCGGAGCACCGCTTCAACATCATCGACACCCCCGGCCACGTGGACTTCACCATCGAGGTGGAGCGTTCCATGCGCGTGCTGGACGGCGCCTGCATGGTGTACTGCGCCGTGGGCGGCGTGCAGCCCCAGTCGGAAACCGTCTGGCGCCAGGCCAACAAGTACAAGGTGCCGCGTCTCGCGTTCGTCAACAAGATGGACCGCACCGGCGCCAACTTCTTCAAGGTGTACGAGCAGATGCGCGCCCGCCTGAAGGCCAACCCGATCCCGATCGTGATCCCGATCGGTGCCGAGGACGGCTTCAAGGGCGTGGTCGACCTGCTCAAGATGAAGGCCATCATCTGGGACGAAGCCTCCCAGGGCATGAAGTTCGAGTTCAAGGACATCCCGGCCGACCTGGCGGACACCGCCCAGGAATGGCGCGAGAAGATGGTCGAGGCCGCTGCCGAGGCCAGCGAAGAGCTGATGAACAAGTACCTGGAAGAAGGTGACCTGGCGGAAGCCGAGATCAAGCTGGGCCTGCGCACCCGCACGATCGCCACCGAAATCCAGCCGATGCTGTGCGGCACCGCCTTCAAGAACAAGGGCGTGCAGCGCATGCTCGACGCCGTGATCGACTTCCTGCCCTCGCCGGTGGACATCCCCCCGGTGGCCGGCACGGACGAAGACGAGCAGACCGTCACCCGCAAGGCCGACGACAACGAGAAGTTCTCGGCGCTCGCGTTCAAGCTGATGACCGACCCCTTCGTCGGCCAGCTGACCTTCGTGCGTGTGTACTCGGGCGTGCTGTCCAAGGGTGACAGCGTCTACAACCCGGTGCGCGGCAAGAAGGAACGCATCGGCCGTATCGTCCAGATGCACGCCAACAACCGCCAGGAGATCGAAGAGATCCGCGCCGGCGACATCGCCGCCTGCGTCGGCTTGAAGGACGTCACCACCGGCGAGACGCTGTGCGATCCCGACTCCATCGTGACGCTCGAGCGCATGGTGTTCCCCGAGCCCGTGATCGCGCAGGCCGTGGAGCCCAAGACCAAGGCCGACCAGGAAAAGATGGGCATCGCGCTGTCGCGCCTGGCCGCCGAAGACCCGTCGTTCCGCGTCAAGACGGACGAAGAGTCGGGCCAGACCATCATCGCCGGCATGGGCGAGCTGCACCTGGAAATCATCGTCGACCGCATGAAGCGCGAGTTCGGCGTGGAAGCCAACGTGGGCAAGCCGCAGGTGGCGTACCGCGAGACCGTGCGCAAGCAGGTCACCGACGTCGAGGGCAAGTTCGTCCGCCAGTCGGGCGGCAAGGGCCAGTACGGCCACGTGGTGTTCTCGCTGGAGCCGCAGGAAGCCGGCAAGGGCTTCGAGTTCGTCGACGCCATCAAGGGCGGCGTGGTGCCGCGCGAGTACATCCCGGCGGTGGAGAAGGGCGTCGTCGAGGCGCTGAACACCGGCGTGCTGGCCGGCTACCCCGTGGTCGACGTGAAGGTCACGCTGACCTTCGGTTCGTACCACGACGTGGACTCGTCCGAACAGGCCTTCAAGATGGCCGCCATCTTCGGCTTCAAGGAAGCCGCCAGGAAGGCCAGCCCCGTCATCCTCGAGCCGATGATGGCCGTGGAAGTGGAGACGCCCGAGGACTACGCCGGCAACGTGATGGGCGACCTGTCGTCCCGCCGCGGCATGGTGCAGGGCATGGACGACATGCCCGGTGGCGGCAAGATCATCAAGGCGGAAGTGCCGCTGTCCGAGATGTTCGGCTACTCCACCACGCTGCGTTCGATGTCGCAAGGCCGCGCCACGTACACGATGGAGTTCAAGCACTACGCCGAGGCCCCGCGCAACGTGGCCGAAGCGATCGTCGCTGCCCGCACGAAGTAAACAACAAGGTGAGAACGGGGCCGCTTCCGCGGCCTCGTCCTTGATGTCTGTGGTCACACACCCCGCGCTGCCCGTGGCGAGGGAACGAGTGATGCGATGCAGACGTAAAACCAACACACGGGCATTGCTCTTTAATTTTGGAGATTTCTCATGGCAAAGGGTAAGTTCGAGCGGACCAAGCCGCACGTCAACGTCGGCACGATCGGCCACGTGGACCATGGCAAGACCACGCTGACGGCGGCCATCACCACGGTGCTGTCGACCAAGTTCGGCGGCGAAGCCAAGGCCTATGACCAGATCGACGCGGCTCCCGAAGAAAAGGCGCGCGGCATCACCATCAACACCGCCCACGTCGAGTACGAGACGGCCAACCGCCACTACGCGCACGTGGACTGCCCCGGCCACGCCGACTACGTCAAGAACATGATCACCGGCGCCGCCCAGATGGACGGCGCAGTGCTGGTGGTGTCGGCCGCCGACGGCCCGATGCCGCAAACGCGCGAGCACATCCTGCTGGCCCGCCAGGTGGGCGTGCCCTACATCATCGTGTTCCTGAACAAGTGCGACATGGTCGATGACGCCGAGCTGCTCGAGCTCGTCGAGATGGAAGTGCGCGAGCTGCTGTCCAAGTACGAGTTCCCCGGCGACGACACCCCGATCATCCACGGCTCGGCCAAGCTGGCCATGGAAGGCGACAAGGGCGAGCTGGGCGAGCAGGCCATCATGAAGCTGGCCGACGCGCTGGACAGCTACATCCCCACGCCCGAGCGCGCCATCGACGGCGCCTTCCTGATGCCGGTGGAAGACGTGTTCTCCATCTCCGGCCGCGGCACCGTGGTGACGGGTCGCGTGGAGCGCGGCGTGGTCAAGGTCGGCGAGGAAATCGAGATCGTGGGCATCAAGCCCACCGTCAAGACCACCTGCACCGGCGTGGAAATGTTCCGCAAGCTGCTGGACCAGGGCCAGGCCGGCGACAACGTCGGCATCCTGCTGCGCGGCACCAAGCGCGAAGAAGTCGAGCGCGGCCAGGTGCTGGCCAAGCCCGGCTCGATCAAGCCGCACACGCACTTCACCGCCGAGGTGTACGTGCTGAGCAAGGACGAGGGCGGCCGCCACACGCCGTTCTTCAACAACTATCGTCCGCAGTTCTACTTCCGCACCACCGACGTGACCGGTGCGATCGAGCTGCCCAAGGACAAGGAAATGGTCATGCCCGGCGACAACGTGACGATCACCGTGAAGCTGATCGCCCCGATCGCCATGGAAGAAGGCCTGCGCTTCGCCATCCGTGAAGGCGGCAAGACCGTCGGCGCCGGCGTCGTGGCCAAGATCATGGAGTAAACATGGCCACGCAACAGAAAATCCGCATCCGCCTCAAAGCGTTCGACTACAAGCTGATCGACCAGTCGGCGGCCGAGATCGTCGACACCGCCAAGCGCACCGGCGCCATCGTCAAGGGTCCCGTGCCCCTGCCGACGCGCATGAAGCGCTTCGACATCCTGCGCTCGCCGCACGTGAACAAGTCCTCGCGCGACCAGTTCGAGATCCGCACGCACCAGCGCCTGATGGACATCGTCGATCCCACCGACAAGACCGTGGACGCGCTGATGAAGCTCGACCTGCCGGCCGGCGTCGACGTGGAAATCAAGCTGCAGTAAACGGGCAGCCCGCCCAAGCAAAAAGCGCCGCATCCGCGGCGCTTTTTTTTGGTCCGGCGGGCTCAGTCCGCGTTCAGCCAGCGCTCGTACGCTTGGAAGCCATAGGGGCGGCCCAGGAAGTCCTGCACCAGCTGCGCCGCCGGCTTCGACCCGCCGGGCTCGAGCACGGTGCGACGGTAGCGCGCGGCGACTTCGGGATTCATGATGTCGCCCTGGGCACTGAAGGCGCTGAACATGTCCTTGGCGATCACCAGCGACCACATGTAGGTGTAGTAGATCGCCGAATAGCCGTCCAGGTGACCGAACGCCTCGTGGAAGTAGGTGCCCGGCACGTGCCGGTACGGCGTGTATTTCTCCTGGGTCTGGGCGACGAAGGCGGTCGTGTCCAGCCCTTTCGGGTCGCGGTTGTGCAGGCCCAGGCTGACGGCCGCCAGCGACATCTGGCCGCGCACCTGCAGGCCCTTGCCGAACTCGTCGGCCTTGCGCAGCCGCTCGACCAGCTCCGTCGGAATCGCTTGCTTCGTCTGGTAGTGGACGGCGAAGGACTGCAGCGTCCTGGGGTCGCGCATCCACTCCTCCAGCATCTGCGAGGGCGCCTCGACGAAGTCGCGCTCGGTTGCCACGCCGGAGATGCCGGCCCAGCGCGTCTGGCCGCCCAGCACCGCATGCACGAGGTGGCCGAACTCGTGGAAGAAGGTGCGCACCTCGCCGTATTCCAGCAGGCCCGGGTCATTCGCGCCGGGCCGGCGGAAGTTGCAGACCAGCACGCTTTCGGGCAGCGACACGCCACGCTGGCCGGTGGCCAGGCGGAAATGCGCGAAGTGCTTGTACTTGTTGGCCCGCGGGAACATGTCCAGGTAGATGCGGCCCAGGCGCTTGTCGCCTTCGTACACGTCGTAGGCCTCGACATCTGGGTGCCACAGCTTCGCGCCGGCGAGCCGCTCATAGCGGATGCTGAACAGGCGGCCGGTGATGTCCAGCACCGCCGCCTTGACCTTGTCGTACTGGAAGTAAGGACGCACCTGCCGCGATTCGACGCCGTAGCTCTCGGCCTTGATGCGGTCGGCCAGGTAGCCGGCGTCCCAGGGCAGGACCTGGGTGGCGCCGGCCTCGTCCTTGCGCTTGCGCGCCAGCAGGGCAGCGTAGTCGCGGTCGGCGCGGCGGGCGGCCGCCGCGGCGATCCGGTCGATGAAGCCGGCGGCTTGGCTGGCGCTGCCGATCATCTTGTCGGCCGTCACGTAGTCGGCCCAATGCGCATGGCCGAGCACGGTGGCCAGCTCGTGGCGCCTGGCCAGCAGGGCATCGAGCGTGGCCAGGTTGGCCGGATGCGCCCGCTGCCGGTAGAGCTTCCAGAAGGCTTCCCGCGCCTCGGCGCTCTTCGCATACGACATGAACGGCCCGTAGTCGGGAGGGTCCGTGGTGAGCTGCACCTTGCCGTTCGACTTCGGCGGGTGGGCACCGACGAAATCGGCGGGCAAGCCCTCGAGCTCGGCCGGATCGAGCTCCAGCGTGAGCACGCTGTCGCGGATGTTGCGATTGAAGGTCTGGCTGATCCTGACCAGCTCGTCGTTGAGCTGCCTGACCCGGGACCGCGTCGCCTCGTCGCGGTCCACGCCCGCGAGGCGGAAGCGTTGCAAGGTACGCTCCAGGTAATAGCGCGATGCCGAGTCCAGCCCCGAGGGGTCGATCGCGGCCAGCATATCGAAGGTGCTGCGATCCAGCGACTGCTCGGTCGACGCCGAGGACACCTCCTGGATGCAGGTTTCGCCGGCTTCGCGCATGGCCTTGTCCGGATGGACTTCCCTGGCCAGGGAGGCGGCCGCGCCGGCACCACCCAGGGTTTTCTGTGCGCTGTCGTAGGCCTGCAGGGCGGCATCGCCGCGCGGCGCCGCGGCCTGCAGGGCGGCGACCTGGGCCCGGGCGGCCGCGATGCTGGCGCGGCAGTTGGACAGGAACTCGGCCGGGGTCACCGCCAGCCGGGAGGACGCGCCCACGGGCTGGGCGGCCGCGGCGCCATGGACCCCGGCAGCGGCCAGGGCGAGCAAAAGGGTGGAAAGGCGCAAGGGGTCTCCGGGACGTTCTTCTGGGCCGCGCCGGCCGCATGTGCACGTTGGGCCGGCGCGGGTTATAATCACTAGCTTCGCCCGAAATGGGCGGAGAGAGCAGCGCCCGCAGGATTTGCAGTCATCTGCAGTCGGCGGGTCGAATTTATCAACCTTCTTTCGCCGTTTTCCCTAGGGGAAACGTCAAACGCAGAAGCCAATTGCAGCGGCTGCGGCGGAAGCAACGGAGTAAAAAATGAGTCTGAGCACCTCAATGGGGTTGCTGGGCCGCAAGGTGGGCATGATGCGCCTTTTCACCGATGACGGGGACGCCGTTCCTGTCACGGTGCTGGACGTGTCGGGCAACCGCGTCACCCAGGTCAAGACCCAGGAGAACGACGGCTACGTGTCCCTGCAGGTCACGTTCGGCGCACGCAGGGCATCGCGCGTGACCAAGCCGCAAGCCGGCCACCTCGCCAAGGCGGGCGTCGAGTCCGGTGAAATCATCAAGGAATTCCGCGTGACGGCCGATACGGCTGCGAAGTACGCCGCCGGCGCCACCGTGCCCGCGGGCGAGATCTTCGCCGTCGGCCAGAAGGTGGACGTGCAGGGCACCTCGATCGGCAAGGGCTACGCCGGCACGATCAAGCGTCACAACATGGCTTCGCAGCGCGCCTCGCACGGTAACAGCCGTTCGCACAACGTGCCCGGCTCGATCGGCATGGCGCAGGACCCGGGCCGCGTGTTCCCGGGCAAGCGCATGACCGGCCACATGGGCGACGAGACCGTCACCACCCAGAACCTGGACGTGATCCGCATCGACGAAGCCCGCCAGCTGCTGCTGGTCAAGGGCGCGGTGCCCGGCGCCAAGGGTGGCTTCGTGACCGTGCGTCCGGCCATCAAGACCCCGGTCAAGAAGGGAGCGAAGTAATGCAACTCGAACTCCTGAACGAACAGGGCCAGGCCGCGTCCAAGATCGACGCGCCCGAGACCGTGTTCGGCCGTGAATACAACGAAGACCTGGTGCACCAGATCGTCGTCGCCTTCCAGGCCAATGCCCGTCAAGGCACCCGCGCCCAGAAGGACCGCGAGCAGGTCAAGCACTCGACCAAGAAGCCGTTCAAGCAGAAGGGCACGGGCCGCGCCCGCGCCGGTATGACCTCCTCGCCGCTGTGGCGCGGGGGCGGCCGCATCTTCCCGAACAGCCCGGACGAGAACTTCACCCAGAAGATCAACAAGAAGATGTACCGCGCCGGCATGGCGTCCATCTTCTCCCAGCTCGCCCGCGAAGGCCGCCTGGCCGTGGTCGACTCGATCAAGGTCGACTCGCCCAAGACCAAGCAGCTGGCCGCCCGGTTCAAGGCCATGAACCTGGACTCGGTGCTCGTGATCGCCGACAAGGTCGACGAGAACCTGTACCTCGCCTCGCGCAACCTGGTAAACGTGCTCGTGGTCGAGCCGCGTTACGCCGACCCGCTGTCGCTGGTGCACTACAAGAAGGTGCTGGTCACCAAGGCCGCCATCGACCAGCTCAAGGAGATGTTCGCATGAGCCGCATCAACCCGACTCCCGCGCAGCGCCAGTTCGAAGAAGGCCGGCTGATGCAGGTCCTGGTCGCGCCGATCGTGTCCGAGAAGGCCACGCACGTCGCCGACAAGACCAATGCCGTCACCTTCAAGGTGCTGCAAGATGCCACCAAGCCCGAGATCAAGGCGGCCGTCGAACTGATGTTCAAGGTCGAAGTGACCGGCGTTTCCGTCGTCAACACCAAGGGCAAGACCAAGCGCTTCGGCCGCTCGGTGGGCCGCCGCGACAACGTTCGCAAGGCCTACGTGACGCTGAAGGAAGGTCAAGAGCTGAACCTGTCCGGGGAGGCTGCGTAATCATGGCTGTCATCAAGATGAAACCGACTTCGCCAGGCCAGCGCGGCATGGTGAAGATCTCGCGTGACCACCTGCACAAGGGCGAAGGCTACGCACCCCTGCTGGAGCCGCAGTTCCAGAAGTCCGGCCGCAACAACAACGGCCATGTGACCACCCGCCACAAGGGCGGCGGCCACAAGCACCACTACCGCGTGGTGGACTTCCGCCGTAACAAGGATGGCATCGCGGCCAAGGTCGAGCGCATCGAGTACGACCCGAACCGCACGGCGCACATCGCCCTGGTGTGCTACGCCGACGGCGAGCGCCGCTACATCATCGCCCCGCGCGGCCTGGAAGTCGGCGCTTCGCTGATGTCCGGCGCCGAGGCGCCGATCCGCGCCGGCAATACCCTGCCGGTGCGCAACATCCCGGTCGGCTCCACGATCCACTGCATCGAGCTCAAGCCCGGCAAGGGCGCGCAGATCGCGCGTTCGGCAGGCACCTCCGCGACGCTGCTGGCGCGCGAAGGCACCTACGCCCAGGTCCGCATGCGCTCGGGCGAAGTGCGCAAGATCCACATCGAGTGCCGCGCCACCATCGGTGAAGTCGCCAACGAAGAGCACAGCCTGCGCCAGCTCGGCAAGGCCGGCGTCAAGCGCTGGATGGGCATTCGCCCGACGGTGCGCGGCGTGGTGATGAACCCCGTCGACCACCCGCACGGTGGCGGCGAGGGCAAGACCGGCGAAGGCCGTCATCCGGTGGACCCGTGGGGCAACCTGACCAAGGGCTACCGTACCCGCAACAACAAGCGCACGCAGACCTTCATCGTCTCGCGCCGCAAGAAGTAAGAAGGGATTTAAGAGATGACTCGCTCCCTCAAGAAAGGTCCCTTCGTCGACCACCACCTGGTGGCCAAGGCCGACAAGGCCGTGACGACCAAGGACAAGAAGCCGATCAAGACCTGGTCGCGCCGCTCCATGATCCTGCCCGAGTTCATCGGGCTGACGATCGCCGTGCACAACGGCAAGCAGCACGTGCCGGTCTACATCACCGACCAGATGGTGGGCCACAAGCTGGGCGAATTCGCCCTGACGCGCACCTTCAAGGGCCACCCCGCGGACAAGAAAGTCCAGAAGAAGTAAGGATCAGACATGGAAACACGTGCAGTCCTCCGCGGTGTGCGCCTTTCGGTCGACAAGGGCCGTCTGGTCGCCGACCTCATCCGCGGCAAGAAAGTGGATCAGGCGCTGAACATCCTCGAGTTCACGCAGAAGAAGGCCGCCCTGATCGTCAAGAAGGTGCTGGAGTCCGCCATTGCGAACGCCGAGCACAACGACGGCGCCGACATCGACGAACTGAAGGTCAAGACCATCTACGTCGAGCAGGGCGCCACGCTCAAGCGCTTCACCGCGCGCGCCAAGGGCCGCGGCAACCGTATCAGCAAGCCCACGTGCCATGTGTACGTGACGGTCGGCAACTGAGGCAAGGAAAGACATGGGACAGAAAATCCATCCGACCGGTTTTCGCCTCGCGGTCAGCCGCAACTGGGCGAGCCGTTGGTATGCCAACAACCGTGATTTCGCCGGCATGCTCGCCGAGGACATCAAGGTTCGCGACTACCTCAAGACCAAGCTGAAGAACGCCGCCGTCAGCCGCGTGCTGATCGAGCGCCCCGCCAAGAACGCCCGCATCACCATCTTCTCGGCCCGTCCGGGCGTGGTGATCGGCAAGAAGGGCGAGGACATCGAGAACCTGAAGAAGGAACTCGCCAAGCGCCTGGGCGTGCCGGTCGCGGTCAACATCGAGGAAGTGCGCAAGCCCGAAGTCGATGCCCAGCTGATCGCCGACTCGATCACCCAGCAGCTTGAAAAGCGCATCATGTTCCGCCGCGCGATGAAGCGCGCCATGCAGAACGCGATGCGCCTGGGCGCCCAGGGCATCAAGATCATGTCCGCCGGCCGCCTGAACGGCATCGAAATCGCGCGCACCGAGTGGTACCGCGAAGGCCGAGTGCCGCTGCACACGCTGCGCGCCGACATCGACTATGGCTTCTCCGAAGCCAAGACCACCTATGGCGTGATCGGCGTCAAGGTGTGGGTCTACAAGGGCGACACGCTGGGCATGCGCGACGCTCCCTCGCTGGACTCGACGCCGCGCCCCGAAGGCGAAGAGCGCCGTGGTCCGCGTGGTCCGCGCCGTGACGGCGACCGCCGCGGCGGCCCCGGCGGCGATCGTCGCGGCCCGTCGCGCGGTCCGCGTACCGCCGGTGCGGGTGGCACGACCAGTGCCGCGCCCGCCGACGGCAGCGACAAGCCCGCCGAAGCAACCCCAGGTGCTGACGCACCGAAAACTACCGTTAAGCGCGTCCGCAAAGCCGCGCCGGCAGCCAGCCCTGCCGACGGTAAAGGAGAGTAAACATGCTGCAACCCGCTCGTCGCAAATTCCGCAAAGAGCAGAAGGGCCGCAACACCGGCATCGCCACCCGGGGCAACTCGGTGGCCTTCGGTGACTTCGGCCTGAAGTGCACGGACCGCGGCCGCCTGACGGCCCGCCAGATCGAAGCCGCGCGCCGCGCGATTTCCCGCCACGTCAAGCGTGGTGGCCGCATCTGGATCCGTGTGTTCCCCGACAAGCCGATCTCCCAGAAGCCCGCTGAAGTGCGTATGGGTAACGGCAAGGGCAACCCCGAGTACTACGTGGCCGAGATTCAGCCGGGCAAGGTGGTGTTCGAGATCGTCGGCGTGCCCGAGGAGCTCGCGCGCGAGGCGTTTCGCCTGGCCGCGGCCAAGCTGCCCCTGCGCACCACGTTCGTGGCCCGCCAGATCGGCGCGTAATTCAGGAGAACATAGATGAAAGCTGCTGAACTGCGCCAGAAGGACGTTGCCGCGCTGCAGAACGAAGTGAAGGAGCTGCAAAAGGCCCACTTCGGCCTGCGCATGCAGAAGGCCACGCAACAACTGTCCAACACCTCTACGCTGCGCCTGACGCGCCGCGACATTGCCCGCGCCAAGACCATCCTGGCGCAAAAGCAGGCCGAAGCCAAGGCCGCGAAGTAAGGGAGCACTGAGACATGACTGAAAAGACTTCCCTCAAGCGCACCCTGGTCGGCAAGGTGGTGAGCGACAAGCGCGCCAAGACCGTCACCGTGCTGGTCGAGCGCCGCGTCAAGCACGAGCTGTACGGCAAGATCGTCGCCAAGTCGAGCAAGTACCACGCGCACGACGAAAAGGGCGAGTTCCACCTGGGCGACATCGTCGAGATCCAGGAGAGCCGTCCGCTGTCCAAGACCAAGAACTGGGTGGCGACCCGCCTGGTCGAGAAGGCTGCCGCGGTCTGATCCCGGCGCCTGCAAAGGTCCGCAAAGCGGCTCACAATGCGTGAGCCGCTTTTTTTTTGTTCATTCAGGAGACCAAACTCATGATCAAGGTCGGAGACCAGCTGCCTGCGGTGACGCTGCAGGAGTACTGCGAAGTGGAAGGGGAGGGCTGCAGCATCGGGCCGAACCCGGTGAATTCGGGCAAGGCCGCCGCCGGCAAGACGATCGCCCTGTTTGGCCTGCCCGGCGCCTACACGCCGACCTGCTCGGCCAAGCACGTGCCGGGCTTCGTCGAGAAGTTCGACGAGCTGAAGAAGGCCGGCGTCGATGAGATCTGGTGCGTGAGCGTGAACGACGCCTTCGTCATGGGCGCCTGGGCGCGCGACCAGAAGACCGGCAGCAAGGTCCGCATGCTGGCCGACGGCAGCGCCGACTTCGCCAAGGCCGTCGGGCTCACGTTGGACCTGACCAGCAAGGGCATGGGTGTGCGCAGCGCGCGCTACTCGATGCTGGTGAAGGACGGCAAGGTCGCGTCCTTGAACGTCGAGGCGCCCGGCAAGTTCGAGGTCAGCGACGCCGGCACGCTGCTGGCGCAGGCCAAGGGCTGAACGGCCGCCGCCGAGGCGAGGGTTCGCCCCGGCGAACCCTCACAGCTCGCACTTGAGGTAGTGCGCGCCCGCGATCGGGTTGTGGTAGTAGGGCGGGATTTCCTTGAAGCCCAGTTCCTCGTACAGCCCGCGCGCGGCTTCCATGTCGTCCAGCGTGTCCAGCAGCACGCAGCTGTAACCCGCCTCGCGGGCGGCGTTCAGCGCCGCCTCGGCGAGCCCGCGCCCCAGGCCGATGCCGCGGAAGCGGTCGCGCACGTACAGCCGCTTCATCTCGGCGGCATTGGGATAGTCGGTTGAATCGATGGGCCGCAAGGCGCAGCTTCCGGCGGGCTCACCGTCGACCCGCGCCAGCAGCAGCGCGCCGCGCGGCGACGCGTAGTCGCCGGGCAGCTCGGCCAGTTCCTGCTCGAAGTTCTGGAAGCACAGGTCCACGCCCAGGCCGGCCGCGTACTCGCGGAACAGCCCGCGCAGCGCATCGAGTTCCTGGGGGGTGGCGGGAGCGTCGAGTTCGACGAGGGGATTCCGCTGGGTATCCAAGCCGGTCGCACGGAAATGAGGGGCAGCCAGTGTAGCGCGCCGGCGCCGCCCCGGGCTCAGCCGCCCAGGCGCACGAGGCCGGCGACGGCGGCCGCGCAGGCGGCCAGCACCGCCAAGGCCCGCAGGCGGGTGGACAGGTCATCGCGCGAAGGCTCGGTCGGGTGCAGCAGTTCCTTGTCGCCGACGATCATGGGCCGCACCAGGTTGTCCTTCCGGCGCACCAGGTAGAACACGACGGCGGCGATGTGCAGCAGCGCCAGCGCCAGCAGGACCCACTGGCCCACGCCCTTGTGGTAGGAGGTGGCCGCCAGGCCGGTGGCGCTTTCCACGAAACGGTTCAAGGGCCCGGTGAACGCGATCTCGTCGTCGCCCACCAGGCCGGTGGCGACCTGCGCGAGCAGAAAGAACAGCATCAGGAAGACCGAGCCCGCCCCCAGCGGGTTGTGGCCCACCAGCGCATCCGGCCCGCTGTCGCCACGCAGGTGCCGGAAGATGTCGCGCGGGGAAAACGCGAACGCGCTAAAGCGCGACCAGCGCCCGCCGACGAAGCCCCACACGATCCGGAACAGCAGCAAGGCGAGCATGGCGTAGCCCAGGCGGGCGTGCCATGCCATGGCGTCGCCGCCACGGTACCCCGAGACCGCCAGCCCCACGATCAGCAGCACCAGCGCCCAGTGGAAAAGCCGGGTCGGCAGATCCCAGACGCGCACCTTCTTCGACATCCCCGCTCCTTGGCCTTGGTATCGGCGCCCGATTGTGCATAGCCGGGGATCACCCCGCATCGCGCTCGCCTTCTTACTTTTGGCACACTGCGCTCACGAAGGGCGCCGCCCTTCGTTTTTTTGACCAGAAGAAAGGGATTTCATGAAGATTGCAGCTTCCCTGGCCGCCGCGGCGGCGATCCTGGCGATCGCCAGTCCGGCCAGCGCGCAGTTCGCCAAGCCCGAGGACGCGGTGAAGTACCGGCAAGGCTCGCTGTTCGTGATGGCGCAGCACTTCGGCCGCATCGGTGCCATGGTGAACGGACGGGTCCCCTACGACGCGAAGGCGGCAGCCGACAACGCTGAAGTCGTCGCCGACATGGCCAAGCTGCCCTGGACCGGCTTCGGGCCCGGCACCGACAAGGCCAGCTCGCCCACACGCGCCAAGCCCGAGGTGTGGAGCGAGCAGATCAAGTTCAAGGATCACGCCGACAAGATGCAGGGCGAGACGCAAAAGCTCCTCGCGGCCGCCAAGACCAACAACCTGGACAACCTGAAGGCCGCCTTCGGGCCCACGGCCAACAGCTGCAAGGCCTGCCACGACGCTTTCCGCAAGGAATAAGGGCAGTGCTCCACCACAAAAAAGCCCGGCGAAAGCCGGGCTATTTTGTGTGGTGACCGGACCTCAGCTTTCGGCCAGCAGCTTCTCGATCCGCTGGTGCAGTTCGGCGAAATCGGGCTGGCCGACGTAGCGCTTGACGATCTCGCCGCGCTTGTTCACGAGGTAGGTGGTGGGGGTGATCTGTACGTCGCCCCAGGCCTTGGCCACCGCGCCGGTGTTGTCGATGGCCACGGAGAACGGCAGCTTGCGCGTTTGCGCGTAGTTCAGCACGTAGCTCGGCGGGTCGTAGCTCATCGCTACCGCCAGCGTGTTGAAACCCTTGCCCTGGTATTTGTTGTAGGTCTCGACCATGCGCGGCATTTCGGCGACGCAGGTGGTGCAACTGGTCGCCCAGAAATTCACCAAGGTCACCTGGCCCTTCAGGTCGGCCGTCGTGCGCCTGGAACCGTCGAGCAGCACGAAAGTGGATGCGGGTGCGGCTTCGCCGGTGCCGCTCATGAAAAGGGCGCCAGCGCCGGCGACCAGCGCCGCGGCAAGGATCCCGATCAACAGCTTGGATTTGCCCATGGCCCGATTTTAGGGCGGAGCCCGCCGGTTCGCCGGCATGGGGGCTTGGCCACCGGCCCTGCGTTACAGTGCCCAGGCGGCCGGCGGGCGGGCACGCAGGAGAGGTCATGGATGACGAACTGACAGCCAAGCTCCAGATCCGCGAACTGCTGGAGCGCTGGGCGGTCTGGCGCGACGCCGGCGACTGGGAGCGCTTCGCCACGGTCTGGCATCCCGAGGGCGTGATGATGGCGACCTGGTTCCAGGGGCCGTTCCGCGACTTCATTCGCGTCACACGGGAAGGCTGGGACAAGGGCGTGAGCATCCTGCATTTCCTCGGCGGCTCGGCGATCGAGCTGGCCGGCGAGCGCGCGATCGCGCAGACCAAGATGACGATCTCCCAGCGCGGCATGGTGGAAGGCGTGGCCGGGCCGGTGCTGAGCGACGTGGTGTGCACCGGCCGCTTCTTCGACTTCGTCACCCGGCATGAAGGCCGCTGGAAGCTGCTGCACCGCCAGCCGATCTACGAGAAGGACCGCATCGACCCGGTCGATTCCACCGCCCAGCTGAAGCTGGAGGCGGACCTGCTGGCGGCGATGCCGGAGGGCTACCGGCACCTCGCCTACATCCAGACGCGACTGGGCTATCGGGTCAAGATGGACATGCCCATGCTCAAGGGCCCTCAGGTGCAGAAGCTGTACCGGCGCGGCGAGCGCTGGCTGGCCGGCGGCGAGCTGGAACGTTGACGGCCTAGGCGGCGCAACCCAGCAGAATGCGCGCGAGCTGCTCCGGCGCGCTCACCATGGGGTCGTGCCCGGTGGCCAGTTCCACCACCGACGCCCCCGCGCCGCCGGCCCAGGCGCCCTGCCAGAACCGCGGGTCGCGCACGCGCTGGCGGCTCACGTCGATGGTGGGCAGGGCGGGCGAGTGGCAGTCGACGAAAGTGCGCCGCACGCGGGCGACCTGCCTGGGATCGAACTGGAGCGCCTGCGTATAAGGGTGCCCCGGGTGCGGCACCTGCCGGCGCGCCACCCACTCGTGCTGGGCCCCCGACAGGCCGTACACCGTGGGGTCGGGGGCCGGGAAGCTGTAGTCGGGCGAATGCTCGCAGGCGGCGATGCGCGCCTCGCGCGTGGCCGGCGCATGCGTGCTGCTCCAGCTCTCGCCGGGCTCGGGCACCACGGCATCGACATAGACCAGGTGGCGCAGCCGCGCCGGCATGCGGTCGGCCACCGCGGTGCCGAGCATGCCGGCATAGGAGTGCACGGCCAGCACCAGGTCCTGCATCTCTTCCATCTCGATCGCATGGACCACGTCGGCGATGTGCGTCTCCAGCATGATGTCCGGCGATCTCAGGTGCGCGCGCTCGCCCACGCCGGTCAGCGTCACCGCATGCACGCGGTGCCCCTGCGCCAGGAGGGGCGGCAGCACGTCGCGCCAGCACCAGCCGCCGTGCCAGGCACCGTGCACCAGCAGGAAGTCGGCCATCACAGCACTCCTTTGTCGCGCAGCTGGCCGATCCGGGCCCCGTCGTAGCCCAGCCATTCGGCCAGCACTTCCTCGGTATGTTGCCCCAGAAGCGGCGGCGGCAGGTCGGCGCGCACCGGCGTGGCACCGAGCTTGATCGGGCTGGAGACCAGACGCAGGTCCGGCTGTGCCGGGTGCTGCCAGTGCGTGACCATGCCGCGCTCGGCCACTTGCGGGTCGGCAAAGACCTCGCCCAGCGTGTTGATCGCCCCGCAGGGCACCTTGGCCGCTTCCAGCGCCGGCAGCCACTGGGCCTTGCTGCGGGTGCGCATGAGCGCTTCCAGGATCGGCACCAGCACCGCGCGGTGGCGCACGCGGTCCTGGTTCTTGGCGAAGCGTGCGTCGCCGGCCAGGTCGGGCCGGCCCGCCACCTCGCAGAACTTGGCGAACTGGCCGTCGTTGCCCACCGCCAGGATCATGAAGTCCCGGCCCCCCGGGCCGGCCGCGGTCTCGAAGACCTGATAGGGCACGATGTTCTGGTGCGCATTGCCGGCCCGCCCGGGCACCTGGCCGCTGACCAGGTAGTTGGCGCCCAGGTTGGCGAGCATGGCCACCTGGGTGTCCAGCAGCGCCATGTCGACCCACTGGCCCTGGCCGGTGCGCTCGGCGTGGCGCAGCGCGGCCAGGACCGCGGTGGCGGCATACATGCCGGTGAACAGGTCGGCCACGGCGACGCCGACTTTCTGCGGGCCGCCGCCGAGGTCGTCGCGCTCGCCGGTGATGCTCATCAGGCCGCCCATGCCCTGGATGGTGTAGTCGTAGCCGGCGCGATCGCGGTAGGGGCCGGTCTGGCCGAAGCCGGTGATGCTGCAGTAGACCAGCCGCGGATGGACCGCCCGCAGGTCCTCGTAGCCGAGGCCGTAGCGTTGCAGGTCGCCGACCTTGAAGTTCTCGATCAGCACGTCGCAGCGGGCGGCCAGCTCGCGCACCAGCGCCTGCCCTTCCGGCAGGGCGATGTCGCAGGTGATCGAGCGCTTGTTGCGGTTGGCGCCCAGGTAGTAGGCCGACTCGCGGGTCTCGCGGCCCTCGGCATCATGGAGGAAGGGCGGGCCCCAGCCGCGGGTGTCGTCGCCGCTGCCGGGGCGTTCGATCTTGATCACGTCGGCGCCGAGGTCGGCCAAGGTCTGGGCGCACCAGGGTCCGGCGAGCACGCGGGACAGGTCGAGGACGCGAATGCCGGCAAGCGAGTTCATCGGCAAATTGTGGGGCAAAGCGCCCGGGCGACGCCGAACCGGCGTGGCCATAATCGTGCGATGCCCCGTCCTTATCCGGCGCTGGCGCTGCTGGCAGTGGCCGCGTGCACGCCCACCTTCAACTGGCGCGAAGTCAGCGTCGCGCCCACCCCGCTCAAGGCGGTGCTGCCCTGCAAGCCCGACAAGGCGGAGCGCCGCCTCGAAATCACGCCGGGGCGCGAAGTGGTGGTGCATGCGCTCGGCTGCGAGGCCGGGCACGCCACCTTCGTGGTGCTGTACGCCGAGCTGCCTCAGGCGGGCGAACTGGGCGAGACGCTGGCGCGCTGGAAAGGCGCCAACCTGGCGGCTTCGAAGGCCAAGGCGCAGTCCGAGACGCCGTTCCAGCCGGCCGGCGCGCTCGGGCTGCCGCAATCGGTGCAGGTGCGCGCCGAAGGGCAGCGCAGCGACGGCAGCGTGGTCCAGAGCCAGTCGGCCTACTTCGCCCGCGGCACGCAGGCCTTCCAGGCAGTGATCTACGCGCCGCGCATCACCGCCGAGATGAGCGAGCCGTTCTTCGCGGGGTTGCGCTTCGAATGACCCTGCTCAGCCGACGCCACGCAGTACTCGTCTTCCTGGTTTTCGCATTCGCCTACTTCTTTTCGGCGGTGCTGCGCGCCATCACCGCCACGCTGTCGCCGACGCTGACGCGCGAGTTCGACCTGAACGCGCAGCAGCTGGGCCTGCTGGCCGGCGGCTATTTCCTCGGCTTCGCCGCCACCCAGTTGCCGCTGGGCAGCTGGCTCGACCGCCACGGACCGCGCAAGGTGGTGATCGGCTTCATGCTGGTCGCGATCGCCGGCTGCCTGGCCTTCTCGATGGCCGACGGCTTCTCCGGCCTGCTGCTGGCGCGCGTGCTGTGCGGGGTGGGCGTGAGCGCCTGCCTGATGGCGCCGCTCACCGGCTACCGGCGCTGGCTGGAAGCGCCCGCGCAGCTGCGGGCGAACTCCTGGATGCTGATGACCGGGTCGCTCGGCATGGTCGCCTCCACGCTGCCGGTGCAGTGGCTGGTGCCGGCCGTGGGCTGGCGCCCGGTGTTCTGGCTGCTGGCGGCCGGCATCGCCGCCTCAACGGTCGCGATCGCGTGGCTGGTGCCGCGCTGGGAAGGCGGCGCGCCGCCGGCGTCCGCGCCGCAGCCCAGCTATGGGCAGGTCTGGCGGCACCCCTACTTCCGCCGGCTGGCGCCGGTGGGCTTCTTCAACTACGGCGGGATGATCGCGATCCAGTCGCTGTGGGCCGGGCCCTGGCTGGTGCGGGTGGCCGGCTACGCGCCGCTGGACGCCGCACGCGGGCTGTTCATCATCAACCTGAGCATGCTGTGCACCTTCTGGAGCTGGGGCCTCGTCAATCCCTGGCTGCAGCGCCGCGGCATCACCACCAACGGGCTGATCGCCGGCGGTGTGCCGCTGAGCCTGGCGGCGCTGGCGGCGATCATCGCGCTCGGGCCGCAAGCCGGCGCCGGCGCCTGGGCCCTGTTCTGCGTGTCCTCCACCTTCGTGTCGCTGGCGCAACCGGCCATCGGCATGGCCTTTCCCGCCGCGGTCGCCGGCCGCGCGCTGTCGGCCTACAACCTGGTGATCTTTGCCGGCGTGTTCGTCGTGCAGTGGGGCATCGGCCTGCTGGTCGATGCCTTCACGGCCGCCGGTTGGGACGCGGTGGCCGCATTTCGCGGCGCGATGGCGGTCTTTCTCGCTACCTGCCTGTTCGGCTGGGGCTGGTTCATGCTTGCGAAGGATAATGAGTAACCTCAGCCCGGCAAACCTGTGAATGCGATCCTGATCATCGCCCATGCTCCGCTCGCGCACGCGCTGCGCAGCTGCGCGCTGCACGTCTTTCCCGACTGCGGCCCGCACGTGGCGGCGATCGATGTGCAGCCCAACCTGCCCCCGGAAGAGACGCTGTCGATGGCGCGGGTCGCGCTGGACCAGCTGTCGCGTCCGGCCGGCATCAAAGGCGTGCTGGTGCTGACCGACATCTTCGGCGCCACGCCCAGCAACGTCGCGCAACGCCTGGTGGACGGCGTGAAGTCGCGCCTGATCACCGGCGTCAACCTGCCGATGCTGCTGCGCAGCGTGAGCTACCGGCATGAGCCGCTGGAAGCGCTGGTCTCGCGGGCCGTCATCGGCGGGACACAGGGGGTGATGCAGGTCGCCGTCGCGGCGCCACAGAACCAGCCCAGAAGAAACCATGAGCACGATCACCAGGACCATCAACAATAAGCTGGGTTTGCATGCGCGCGCCTCGGCCAAGCTCACCAAGGTGGCAGCCAGCTACCCCTGCGAGATCTGGATCAGCAAGGGGGAACGCCGGGTCAACGCCAAGAGCATCATGGGGGTGATGATGCTGGCCGCGGGCATCGGCAGCGAAGTGACCCTCGAGGCGGTGGGCGAGCGCGACCAGGAGGCGCTCGACGCCCTCTCGGCCCTGATCAACGACAAGTTCGGGGAAGGGGAATGAAGGCATATGGCCCCCACGTTCGTCCGATGAATCCCCCGAGGAGATGAAGTGACCTTCTCGATCCACGGCCTTGCGGTTGCGCGCGGCATCGCCATCGGGCGTGCCGTGCTCATGGGCACGGGCGGCGTGGACGTGGCGCACTACTTCATCGAGGCGGACCGGGTCGAGGCCGAGATCGAGCGCATCCGGGTCAGCCGCGACGCCGTGGCCGAGGAACTCCATCGCCTGCAGCTGACCATCGCGCAGATGGGGCCCAAGGAAGCGCCGCATGAGCTGTCGGCGCTGCTGGACGTGCACCTGATGCTGCTGCAGGACGAAGAGCTGATCAGCGGCGTCAAGCACTGGATCACCGACCGCCTCTACAACGCGGAATGGGCCCTGACGACCCAGCTGGAAGTGCTGTCGCGCCAGTTCGACGAGATGGAGGACGAGTACCTGCGCGGCCGCAAGGCCGACCTCGAGCAGGTGGCCGACCGGGTGCTGCGCCACATGGCCGGCGTGGCTTCGCCGGTGGCGCCGCCGCCGGCCGTGGCACGGCGCAAGTCCCAGCAGGACCTGCTGATGGACGACAGCATGGACGTGCCGCTGGTGCTGATCTCGCACGACCTGTCGCCGGCCGACATGCTGCAGTTCAAGCAGAGCGTGTTCGCCGGTTTCGTCACCGACGTGGGCGGGCGCAACTCGCACACCGCGATCGTGGCGCGCAGCATGGACATCCCGGCGGTGGTCGGCGCGCGCAGCGCCAGCCAGCTGGTGCGCCAGGACGACTGGGTGATCATCGACGGCGACTCCGGCGTGATGATCGTGGACCCCTCGCCCATCATCCTGGCCGAGTACGGTTTCAAGCAGCGCCAGGGCGAGCTCGACCGCGGCCGCCTGTCCCGCCTGCGCCACACGCCGGCGGTCACGCTGGACGGCCAGAAAGTGGAACTGCTGGCCAACATCGAGATGCCCGAGGATGCGCCGGCCGCCGTCAAGGCCGGCGCCGTCGGCGTCGGGCTGTTCCGCAGCGAATTCCTGTTCATGGGCCGGCGCAAGCTGCCGGACGAGGAGGAGCAGTTCCTCGCCTACCTGCGCGCGGTGCAGGGCATGGAGGGCCTGCCGGTCACCATCCGCACCATCGACGTCGGCGCCGACAAGCCGCTGGACGAGTCGCTGCGCGACGTCGCGCACCTGAACCCGGCGCTCGGCCTGCGCGCGATCCGCTGGAGCCTGGCCGATCCCGCGATGTTCCTGACCCAGCTGCGCGCCATCCTGCGGGCGGCGGCGCACGGGCCGGTGAGCATGCTGATCCCGATGCTGGCGCACGCCAGCGAGATCCGGCAGACGCTGGCGCTGATCGACTTCGCGCGCACCGAGCTGGACAACCGCGGCGTGGCCCACGGGCCGGTGAAGATCGGCGCGATGATCGAGATCCCGGCTGCCGCGCTGACGCTGAAGATCTTCCTCAAGTACTTCGATTTCCTCTCGCTCGGCACCAACGACCTGATCCAGTACACGCTGGCCATCGACCGCGCCGACGAATCGGTGGCGCACCTGTACGACCCCTTGCATCCGGCGGTGCTGCGGCTGGTGGCCGACACCATTGCCGAGTGCAACCGGCAAGGCAAGATGGTGAGCGTGTGCGGCGAGATGGCCGGCGACGTGGCCATGACGCGGTTGCTGCTGGGGCTGGGCCTGCGCTGCTTCTCCATGCATCCGGCGCAGATCCTCGCCGTCAAGCAGGAGGTGCTGCGCGCCGACACCACGCGCCTGGCCCCGTGGGCCGCTCAGGTGGTGGATGCCGACGACCCGGCGGCCTTGCTCGGCGGCTGAGGCTGGCGCGTGCCCAGCAGTGCGGCGCCGGTGATCAGCGCCGCCGCGGCCGCGATGCTCCAGGTGAAGGCCCGGCCGCTGACCAGCATCAGCAGCAGCGTCGAGGCCAGCGGCGTGATGCCCACAGCGCGATCGCGCCCAGCGCGTAGATGTTTGCGGGCAGGCCACCGCCCGACGCTGGGGCGTCGCTCAAAGCGGCGTCACCACCCCGGCCGCATGCGCCTGCTGGTCGGCGTGGTAGCTGGAGCGGACCATGGCGCCGACGGCCGCATGCGAGAAGCCCATCGCCTGGGCCTCGGCCTCGAACATCTTGAAGGTGTCGGGGTGCACGTAACGGCGCACCGGCAGGTGCGACGTGGAGGGCGCGAGGTACTGGCCGATGGTGAGCATCTCGATGTCGTGCTCGCGCATGTCGCGCATCACCGCCAGGATTTCCTCGTCGGTCTCGCCCAGGCCCACCATCAGGCCGCTCTTGGTCGGGATATGCGGGAACAGTGCCTTGAACTTCTTGAGCAGGTTCAGGCTGAAGGCGTAGTCGGAGCCGGGCCGCGCCTGCTTATACAGGCGCGGGATGGTCTCCAGGTTGTGGTTCATCACATCCGGCGGCGCGGCCTTGAGGATCTCGAGCGCGCGGTCGTCGCGGCCGCGGAAGTCCGGCACCAGCACCTCGATCGTGGTGCCGGGCGAGAGTTCGCGGGTGCGGCGGATGCAGTCGACGAAATGGCCGGCGCCGCCGTCGCGCAGGTCATCGCGGTCGACCGAGGTGATCACCACGTACTTGAGCTGGAGCCGGGCGATGGTCTTCGCGAGGTTCTCCGGCTCGTTCACGTCCAGCGGGTCGGGCCGGCCGTGGCCTACATCGCAGAAGGGGCAGCGGCGGGTGCACTTGTCGCCCATGATCATGAAGGTCGCCGTGCCCTTGCCGAAGCATTCGCCGATGTTGGGGCAGGAGGCTTCCTCGCACACCGTGTTGAGATTGCTCTCGCGCAGGATCTGCTTGATCTCGTAGAAGCGCGTGTTGGCCGAGCCGGCGCGCACGCGGATCCAGTCGGGCTTCTTGAGCACCTCGCCGGGCTCGACCTTCACCGGGATGCGCGACAGCTTGGCGGCGGCCTTCTGCTTGGCGCTGGGATCGTAGTTCTCGGCGGATTGCGCTTCGCGCACGACGTCGTTGGTGTTCATGAGAGATGCGCGGCGAGCTTGTGGCCCAGCAGTTGCGCGGCTTCCTGCCATTGGGTGGAAACCCCGATTGTAGAAAGGTCCACCGTGGCCAGACCTGCGTAACCGCAAGGGTCGATGCGGCTGAAGGGTTCCAGGTCCATCGCCACGTTCAGCGCCACGCCGTGGTAGGCGCAATGGCGGCTGACCTTGATGCCCAGGGCCGCGATCTTGCCCAGCCCCCGGAACGGGTCGCCACCCGGGGTCGGCGAGATCGAGGAGTGGCCGAAGGGATCGTCGAGCTTGACGTAGATGCCCGGCGCGCCGGGCACGCGGTGCCCCGTCACGCCGTAGTGGCGCAGGGTGCGGATCACCGCTTCCTCCAGCCGATGGACGTACTCCTTGACAAAGTAGCCGGCGCGGCCGAGGTCCAGCAGCGGGTAGGCGACCACTTGGCCGGGGCCGTGGTAGGTCACCTGGCCGCCGCGGTTGGTCGCCACGACCGGAATGTCGCCCGGGCCATGCACGTGCTCGGGCTTGCCGGCCAGGCCCTGGGTGAACACCGGCGGGTGTTCGCACAGCCAGAGCTCGTCGGGCGTCGAGGTGTCGCGTGCCGCCGTGAAGGCGCGCATGGCCTCGTAGGTGGAGACGTAGTCGACGCGCCCACGCAGCACGAGCTGCATCAGAGCACGACCTTGACCATCGGATGGGTCGAGAGCGTGCGGTACAGCTCGTCGAGCTGTTCCCGGCTGGTCACCGTCAGGGTGACGGTGATGCCGAGGTAGTTCCCGGCCCGGCTGTCGCGCAGCTCGATGGTGGCCGGGTCGAATTCCGGATCGAACTGCCGGGCCACCACGGCGACGGCTTCGACGAAGCCATCGACCTTGGCGCCCATCACCTTGATGGGAAAGCGCGACGGAAACTCGATCAGGGACTTCTGGGACTCAGCAGAGATGTTCATTGGGCCAGTTTGGCACGCTGATAGCCGGCGTGCAGCTTTTCGTAGATGGGGCCGGGGCGCCCCATTGCAACCGGCCGGCCGTCGAGCCGGGTCACCGCGATGACCTCCTTGGTCGCCGAACTCAGCAAGACTTCGTCGGCCGCCAGCACTTCGGCCCGCGACACCGGGCCAAGTTCGAACGGAATGCCCATCTCCAGGCAGAGGGCTTCGAGCAGGCCGTAGCGGATGCCTTCGAGCACCAGGTTGTCCTTGGGCGGGCCCAGCACCACGCCGTCCTTGACGATCCAGACGTTGGACGCAGCCGCCTCGCTGAGGAATCCGTCGCGGAACATGATGGTCTCGCCGGCGTCCTGGTCGGCGCCCAGCTGCCGCGCCAGCACCGCGCCGGCCAGGCTGATGCTCTTGATGTGCGCCTTCTTCCAGCGGAAATCGTCCGCCGTGACACAGGCGAGCCCGCGCGCGCGTTCCTCGGCCGTGTAGATGTAAAGCCGGTTGGTCATGGCGAACACGGTGGGCACCAGTCCCGGGATCATCACGTGGTCGCGCATCGCGACCCCGCGGGTGACCTGGAAGTACACGAGCTGGTTGCTGCGCGCCGCCGGCAGGCCCCGCTGCTTCGCATAGGCCTCGACCAGCTGGTCCACCAGCTGGCGCCACTCGGCGCGGCTTTTCGGATTGGGGATGCGCAGCTCGCCCAGGCTGCGGTCCAGCCGCGCCATGTGCTCCTCGAAACGGAACGGCCGCCCGTCGTACACGGGCACCACTTCGTACACCCCATCGCCGAAGATGAAGCCGCGGTCCAGCGCGCTCACCTTGGCATGGGGCAGGGTGGTGAACTCGCCGTTGATGTAGCAGGGCAGGGGAGGCAGGTCGCTATCGCTCATGGGGGGATTGTCCTTGCATCGCCGGCAGCCAGCGGGTTTCGCCGATGGCCAGCACGAAAAAGTCCGCCTCGGGGATGCCGGCGGCGCTTCGTGCCGCCGCCAGGTCCCGGGGCGGCTGGTCCAGGGCTTCGTCGGTGAGCTCGAAGGTGCCCCAGTGCACCCCCAGGCTGCGCCGTGCGCCCAGGTCCCGGTGGGCCTGCACAGCCTCGGCCGGGTTCATGTGCTGCGCCGACATGAACCAGCGCGGCTCGTAGGCGCCGATGGGAAGCAGGGCGAGGTCGAACACCGGGCCGCCGGCAGCGCGCGAGGCGAAGCGCCGGCGCGTGTCGGCGAAATCGCGGGTGTAGCCGGTGTCGCCGGCAAAGTACCAGCGAAGGTCCGGGGCGAACACGGCCCAGCCGCCCCACAGCGTATGGTTGCGATCGCCGAAGCCGCGCGCCGACCAGTGCTGGACGGGGACCAGGTGGAACTCCACGCCGCCGTGCCAGTGGCTTTGCCACCAGTCGAGCTCCACGACATGGCGCAGGCCGTGCTGCGTGAGCAGCGCCTTCACGCCCAGCGGCACCAGGAACAGGGTCTGGCCCCCGGATCGCTCGTCCAGCCCCTCCAGCGATGCCAGGTCCAGATGGTCGTAATGGTTGTGTGAGATCAGCACCACATCGATGGGCGGCAGGTCCGGCAGGGCGATCCCGGGCGGCTGCGCCCGCTTCGGACCGATCCCCAGCAGCGGGAGCGGCGACGCGCGCTCGCTGAAGATGGGGTCGGTCAGCACGTTGAGCCCGCCGCACTGCAACAGCGCCGTCGCGTGGCCGATCCAGGTCACCGACGGAGCGACGGCCCGGGCCGCTGCGCCGACGCTGCGCAGCGCCCGGGTGTTGGCGCGAAGGCGTTCCAGCTCAGGCGGTGCGACCGGCGGCATCGCGCGGGGCGGCGGCGGCAGGCCCTCACGCCAAGCCTGCAGGCGCCAGCGCAGCAGGTCGCCCGGCGGCTTGTCTACCTGAGGGATGTAGTTGTTGCGAAATCCCTGCGCCGTGTGGTGAGGCCGTGCCTCGTCGAGGCCGTGGTCGGCGAAGGCAACGGCGGCGCTGAGCAGCAGGCCGGCGGCCAGCAACTTCATCAAGGCAGGACCTCCATCGCAAAGACCCAGCAATCGCAAGCGGAACGGACGGCAACGCGCATCGCGATCGAGATTGTGCTGTCCTACGTAAAACTGCTTTTACCGCTGGGCATAGTCCGGCTGCATGCCCGGATACGGGGATCGACCGGGTTTCTACTTATAATGGGAGGCTTTGTGAAAACTGAGGGGCCACAGGCGGTGCAGCGAAAAATGAAAACAAGCGCACCGTTTCCCGAGGAATTTCACGAGGCTACGGAGGAAGAGATCCCGATCAAGCCGCTGACCGCCGAGGAGGCGCGTCGGCTGCGTGAACAGCACCCCCCGGTTTCCCCCTGGTGGGTGGTGGCGGGCCAGGTCGTGGTGGGGCTCGTCGCGGCTTTGGCTGCGTGGGGCATCACCGGGAGGCAGAACGTGGGGTGGTCCACCGGATACGGTGCGCTGGCCGTGGCGATTCCCGCGGCCATTTTTGCGCGAGGACTCACCGGGCGTTTTTCATCCCTCAACGCGGGTACCGCGGCGGCCGGGTTCATGGTGTGGGAGATGGTCAAGATCGCTTCGACGATTGCGCTGATGGCAGCGGCGCCGAAGCTGGTGCCCGCATTGAGCTGGCCGGCAATGCTGGTTGGCCTGGTGCTGGCGATGAAGGTTTATTGGGTGGCGCTTGCGTTCAAGCCGCGAAGCCGGTTGGCGCCGCCGAAGTCGAATTGAAAGCTTGAAAAAGAAACATGGCTGCTGAAAACGCTGCTGCAGGCGCTGCCGAGCAAGGCCAAACGGCCGGTGAATACATCCTTCACCATCTGACGTTCTGGCAAAACCAGCCCCCCAAGGCGGTTGCCGACTTCTCGGTCTTCAACTTCGATTCCATATTCTTCGGCGTCGTGCTGGGCGCGCTGGGCTGCTGGGTGTTGTGGCTGGCCGCGCGCAAGGCGACCTCGGGCGTGCCCGGCCGCTTCCAGGCGGCCGTGGAAATCCTCGTGGAAATGGTCGAGGGCCAGGCCAAGGGGATCGTGCACAACGCGGAAAGCCGCAAGCTGATCGCCCCGCTGGCGCTCACGGTGTTCATCTGGATCATCCTGATGAACACGATGGACCTGCTGCCGGTGGACCTGCTGCCGGCCATTTGGGCCAAGATCTACGGCGCCGCCGGCCACGACCCGCATCACGCCTTCCTGCGCGTGGTGCCCACCGCCGACCTGTCGATGACGATGGGCCTGTCGTTGTCCGTGCTGCTGCTGTGCCTGTACTACAACGTCAAGATCAAGGGCCTGGGTGGCTGGGCGCACGAGCTGGTGACCGCGCCCTTTGGTGCGCACCCGCTGCTGTGGCCGTTCAACTTCATCTTCCAGATGATCGAGTTCGTCGCCAAGACCGTCTCGCACGGCATGCGACTGTTCGGCAACATGTATGCCGGTGAACTGATCTTCCTGCTGATCGCCCTGATGGGCGGCGCCTTCTCGCTCAGCGCCACCGGCCTCACGCTGGCTGTCGGCCACGTCATCGCCGGCTGGGCGTGGGCCGTGTTCCACATCCTGATCATCGTGCTGCAGGCCTTCGTGTTCATGATGCTGACGCTCGTCTACCTCGGTCAGGCGCACGACAAGCACTGATCGTTCCCACCCCTTTCCCTTACCAACCCCAAAGTCCATCAGGAGAAATCATGCAAGTTATCAGCTTTGTCGCTCTGGCCGCCGGCCTGATCATCGGTCTCGGCGCCATCGGTGCCTGCATCGGCATCGGCATCATGGGCAGCAAGTACCTCGAGTCGGCCGCGCGCCAGCCCGAACTGATGAACGAGCTGCAGACCAAGATGTTCCTGCTCGCTGGCCTGATCGACGCGGCGTTCATCATCGGCACCGGTATCGCGCTGTGGTTCGCCACCGCCAACCCGTTCCTCGCCCAGCTGGCCACCGTCGCCAAGTAAATCTCCCGTAACGCCCATGCCTCGCGGATCAGCCGTGGGGCGAAGGATGAATAAGTGAGCATCACCGGTACCCTGATCATTCAGATGATCGTGTTCCTGCTCCTGGTAGCGTTCACGATGAAGTTCGTGTGGCCTCCGATCGCGGCGGCCCTGGACGAGCGCGCGAAGAAGATCGCCGAGGGGCTGTCAGCGGCCGACAAGGCGAAGGCGGAGCTCGCCGACGCCGACCGGCGTGTCGAACAGGAGCTGGCCAAGTCGCGCGCCGACACGGCGCAGATGCTGGCCGACGCCGAGCGCCGTGCCCAGGCCATCGTGGAGGAAGCGAAGACGCGCGCCACCGACGAAGGCGCCAAGATCGTCGCCGCCGCCAAGGCCGAGGCCGACCAGCAGACCGTGAAGGCGCGCGAAGCCCTGCGCGAGCAAGTGGCTGCGCTGGCTGTCAAGGGCGCCGAGCAGATCCTGCGCCGCGAAGTCAACGCGGGCGTGCACGCCGAGCTGCTGGGCCGTCTGAAGACCGAGCTGTAAGAGAGCCCCAGCATGGCCGAACTCGCCACCATCGCCCGCCCGTACGCCGAAGCGCTGTACAAGTCCTCGAAGGCCGATCTCGACGGCGCCTCGCGCTGGCTCGATGCCCTCGCCGCCGTGGCGGGCAACCAGCAGCTGCTGCAATTCGCCGAGAATCCCAAGGTCACCGACCAGCAGGTGTTCGACGTGATCTCCGACGTCGCCAAGTCGCAGCTGCCGCCCGCGGCCAGCAACTTCCTGCGCACGGTGATCGAGAACGGCCGACTGGCGGCCCTGCCCGAGATTGCGACGCAGTTCCGCCAGCTGAAGAACGCGCAGAGCGGCTCGTCCGACGCCGTCGTCTACAGCGCCTTCCCCATGGCCGCCTCCGCCCTCGGCGAAGTCGCCGGCGTGCTGGAAAAGCGCTTCGGCCGCAAGCTCAATCTGACCGTCCAGGAAGACGCGTCCCTCATCGGCGGCATCCGCGTGGTGGTGGGCGACGAAGTGCTGGACACCTCGGTCAAGGCCCGCCTGGAACAAATGAAAGTCGCGCTGACGGCCTGAAGGCCGGCGGCTAAACCAAACCAAAGGAAAGAGTCATGCAACTCAATCCCGCTGAAATTTCCGAACTGATCAAGAGCCGGATCGAGGGCCTGGCCGCCAGCGCCGACATCCGCAACCAGGGCACGGTGATCTCCGTGACCGACGGCATTTGCCGCGTCCACGGCCTGTCGGACGCGATGGCCGGCGAAATGCTGGAATTCCCGCCCACGGCCGACGGCACGCCCACCTTCGGCCTGGCGCTGAACCTCGAGCGCGATTCGGTCGGCGCGGTGATTCTGGGCGAGTACGAGCACATCTCCGAAGGCGACACCGTCAAGTGCACGGGCCGCATCCTGGAAGTCCCGGTCGGTCCCGAGCTGATCGGCCGCGTGGTCAACGCGCTGGGCCAGCCCATCGACGGCAAGGGTCCGATCAACGCCAAGATGACCGACGTGATCGAGAAGGTCGCCCCGGGCGTGATCGCGCGCCAGTCGGTGTCGCAGCCGGTGCAGACCGGCCTGAAGTCGATCGACTCGATGGTTCCGATCGGCCGCGGCCAGCGCGAGCTGATCATCGGCGACCGCCAGACCGGCAAGACCGCGGTGGCCGTCGACACGATCATCAACCAGAAGGGTCAGAACATGACCTGCGTGTACGTCGCCATCGGGCAGAAGGCGTCCACGATCAAGAACATCGTCCGCGCGCTGGAACAGAACGGCGCGATGGAATACACCATCGTGGTCGCCGCTTCGGCCTCCGAGTCCGCCGCCATGCAGTACGTGTCGGCCTACGCCGGCTGCACGATGGGCGAGTACTTCCGCGACCGCGGCCAGGACGCGCTGATCATTTATGACGACCTGTCCAAGCAGGCCGTGGCCTACCGTCAGGTGTCGCTGCTGCTGCGCCGCCCGCCGGGCCGCGAAGCCTACCCGGGCGACGTGTTCTATCTCCACAGCCGTCTGCTGGAGCGCGCCGCGCGCGTGAACGCCGACTACGTTGAAGCCTTCACCAAGGGTGAAGTCAAGGGCAAGACCGGCTCGCTCACCGCGCTGCCGATCATCGAGACGCAGGCCGGCGACGTGTCCGCGTTCGTGCCGACCAACGTGATCTCGATCACCGACGGCCAGATCTTCCTGGAAACCAGCCTGTTCAACGCCGGCATCCGTCCCGCCATCAACGCGGGTATCTCGGTGTCCCGCGTCGGCGGTGCCGCCCAGACCAAGCTGATCAAGTCGCTGTCCGGCGGTATCCGTACCGACCTGGCGCAGTACCGCGAACTTGCGGCCTTCGCGCAGTTCGCCTCCGACCTGGACGCCGCCACCCGCAAGCAGCTCGATCGCGGCGCACGCGTGACCGAACTGCTCAAGCAGGCCCAGTACAGCCCGCTGCCCATCTCGCTGATGGCCGCCACGCTGTTCGCGGTCAACAAGGGCTACTTCGACGACGTCGACGTCAAGAAGGTCCTGCCGTTCGAGCACGGCCTGCAGGCCTTCCTGAAGGACAAGCACGCGGCCCTTCTCGGCAAGCTCGAGAAGGACCAGGCCATGGACAAGGACGCGGAAGCGCAGCTGACGGCGGCGATCGAAGCGTTCAAGAAGACCTTCGCCTAAACACAGCACAGGAGCCAACGTGGCTGCAGGCAAAGAGATTCGAGGCAAGATCAAATCGGTGGAGAACACCAAGAAGATCACCAAGGCCATGGAAATGGTCTCCGTCTCCAAGATGCGCAAGGCGCAGGAACGCATGCGCGCGGCCCGGCCCTACAGCGACAAGGTGCGCAACATCGCGTCCAACCTCGGCAAGGCCAACCCCGAGTACACCCACGTCTTCATGCGCAGCAATGACGCGAAGGCGGCGGGCATGATCGTGGTGACTTCCGACAAGGGCCTGTGCGGCGGCTTGAACACCAACCTGCTGCGCGCCGTCACGGGCAAGCTGCGCGAATTGCAGGATCAAGGCGGCACCGCCCTGACCGTGGCCGTCGGCAACAAGGGCTTGGGCTTCCTGAACCGCATCGGCGCACAGGTGGTCTCGCAGGTCACGCAGCTTGGCGACACGCCGCACCTGGAACGCCTGATCGGCCCGGTGAAAGTACTGCTGGACCAGTACGCCGAAGGCAAGCTCAATGCGGTGTACCTGTGCTACACCAAATTCATCAACACGATGAAGCAGGAGCCGGTGGTCGAGCAACTGTTGCCGCTGTCGGCCGAGACGATGCACGCGCAGACCAAGGAGAGCGGCGAGCCGGGCTGGGATTACATCTACGAGCCCGATGCCAAGACCGTGATCGACGAGCTGCTGCTGCGCTACGTCGAGGCTTTGGTGTACCAGGCGGTGGCCGAGAACATGGCCTCCGAGCAATCGGCCCGCATGGTCGCCATGAAGGCGGCCACGGACAACGCCGGCAACCTGATCAACGAGCTCAAGCTGGTCTACAACAAGACGCGCCAGGCGGCGATCACGAAGGAACTCTCCGAGATCGTGTCCGGCGCCGCCGCGGTTTAAATTTTTGGAGCGACAAATGGCTCAAGTACAAGGAAAAATTGTTCAGTGCATCGGCGCCGTGGTGGACGTCGAGTTCCCGCGCGAGGCGATGCCCCGCGTGTACGACGCGCTGAAGATGGAAGGCACCGCGCTGACGCTGGAAGTGCAGCAGCAGCTGGGTGACGGCGTGGTGCGCACCATCGCGCTGGGTTCGTCCGACGGCCTGCGCCGCGGCTCCACGGTTTACAACACCGGCGCGCCGATCACGGTGCCGGTGGGCAAGGCCACGCTGGGCCGGATCATGGACGTGCTGGGCAACCCCATCGACGAGCGTGGCCCGGTGGACCAGGCGCTGACCGCCGCCATCCACCGCAAGGCTCCCGCCTACGACGAACTGTCCCCTTCCCAAGAACTGCTGGAAACGGGTATCAAGGTGATCGACCTGATCTGCCCGTTCGCCAAGGGCGGCAAGGTGGGCCTGTTCGGCGGCGCCGGCGTCGGCAAGACCGTCAACATGATGGAGTTGATCAACAACATTGCCAAGGCGCACTCGGGCCTGTCGGTGTTCGCCGGCGTGGGTGAGCGCACCCGCGAGGGCAACGACTTCTATCACGAGATGGCCGATTCCGGCGTCGTGAAGCTGGACAACCTGGGCGAATCGAAAGTGGCCATGGTGTACGGCCAGATGAACGAGCCCCCGGGCAACCGCCTGCGCGTGGCCCTGACCGGCCTGACCATCGCCGAGTCGTTCCGCGACGAAGGCCGTGACGTGCTGTTCTTCGTGGACAACATCTACCGCTACACGCTGGCCGGCACCGAAGTGTCCGCCCTGCTGGGCCGGATGCCTTCCGCCGTGGGCTACCAGCCGACGCTGGCCGAGGAAATGGGCCGCCTGCAGGAGCGCATCACGTCGACCAAGGTCGGCTCGATCACCTCGATCCAGGCCGTGTACGTGCCCGCGGACGACCTGACCGACCCCTCGCCCGCCACGACCTTCGCCCACCTGGATGCGACCGTCGTGCTGTCCCGTGACATCGCCTCGCTGGGCATTTACCCCGCCGTGGACCCGCTCGACTCCACCTCCCGCCAGGTCGACCCCAACGTCGTCGGCGAAGACCACTACACGACGACCCGCTCCGTGCAGGCCACGCTGCAGCGCTACAAGGAACTGCGCGACATCATCGCGATCCTGGGCATGGACGAACTGTCGCCGGAAGACAAGCTGGCCGTGGCGCGCGCGCGCAAGATCCAGCGTTTCCTGTCGCAGCCCTTCCACGTGGCCGAAGTGTTCACCGGCTCGCCCGGCAAGTACGTGCCGCTGTCGGAAACCATCCGCGGCTTCAAGATGATCGTGGCCGGCGAGTGCGACCACCTGCCCGAGCAGGCGTTCTATATGGTTGGCACCATCGACGAAGCCTTCGAGAAGGCCAAGAAGCTGGCAGCCTAAGCCATGGTGGACACCACCCACACCATCCACGTCGACGTGGTGAGCGCCGAGGAGTCGATCTTCTCCGGTGAAGCGCGCTTCGTCGCGCTGCCCGGCGAAGCCGGCGAGCTCGGCATCTACCCGCGCCACACGCCGCTCATCACGCGCGTGAAGCCCGGTTCGGTGCGCATCGAACGGCCCGACGGCAACGAGGAGTTCATCTTCGTGGCCGGCGGCATCCTGGAGGTGCAGCCCAATCGCGTCACCGTGCTGTCCGACACCGCCATCCGCGGCCGCGACCTCGACGAGGAAAAGGCCAACGAGGCCCGTCGCGCCGCCGAGGAAGCGCTCAAGAACGCCAAGAGCGATGTCGACATCGCCCGCGCGCAATCCGAGCTGGCGGTGATCGCCGCCGAGATGGCGGCCTTGCGCAGGTACCTGCAAAAGAAGTAAAGTCTCGGTTAGCTCATCGGGCGCAGCCCGATTCGAAGTCGCAACAAGAACGCGCTAAAAACCAGCGCCCTAAGCCCCGTGCCGAAAGTCACGGGTCTTTTTTTTGTGGCGCACGCATAATGGCCGAGTTATAGGTCAACAGGGTTGTATCAATGCGTATCTTTGCCCTTTCTCTGCTATTGGCAACGGCGCCCGTCCTGGCCCAGGACATCGTGATCGGACAATCCGCCCCGCTCACAGGCAGCAACGCCGGCCTCGGCAACGACATCCGCAACGGGGCCCTGGCGTACTTCCAGAAAGTGAACGACGCCGGCGGCTTGCCGCAAGGCCGGATCAAGCTGGTCACGCTGGACGACCGCAACGACACCAAGCTGTCGGGCGAGAACACGGAGAAGCTGGTCAACGACCACCGGGCCGTGGCGCTGTTCGGCTATGCGTCGTCCACGCTCAGCATCCCCGCCATGCCGACGGTGAAGGAGCACAAGCTGGCCTTTTTCGCACCGTTCACCGGCGCGGACACCATCCGCAAGCAAAACGAGTACGTCTACACGGTGCGTGCCACCTACGAGGACGAGATCGGCAAGATCGTCAATTTCTGGGGCAGCCTGGGCACCAGCAAGATCACGGTGTTGCACTATGACGACACCGTCGGAAAGCAGAACTTCGAAACAGTGGCCCGGGGTCTGAAGAAGTTCGGTAGCACGCCGGTGTCGGTCGCCATCAAGCGCAATGCCGAGATCACCGACGCCAATTTCAAGGACGTGGTGGACTCCGATCCCAACGTGCTGCTGGTCACCACGCTGTCCGCGCCGGCCGCGCAGATGGTCAAGAAGCTCAGGGCAGCCAACCGCGCCACCATTGTCACCAGCCTGTCCTTCGCCGGGGCGGGCCAACTTTCCAAGGCGCTGGGATCCGACGTCACGGGCGTTTCCGTCGCGATCACCGTACCGTCGCCGCGGTCACACTCGGTTCCGGTGGTCAAGGAGTGCAACGACGCGTGGCAGGCTGCCGGTCAGAAGGAGGCGATGTCGGTCACCGCGCTGGAAGGCTGCATCGCCGCCAAGGTGCTGGTGGAGGGCATGAAGCGCGCCGGCAAGGACCTCACCCGTGCCTCGCTCCATCGTTCGCTGTCCGCGCTGGGCCGCTTCGATGCCGGTGGCTACGTGGTCGACTTCAAGCCCAATTTTCACCACGGCGGCAGCTTCGTCACCATGGCGCTGCTGCGGCCCAACGGCGAGGTGCGCGAGTAGCAGCGCGCTCCGCGCAAGCGGCTCAGCGCCAGTAGGCGTAGGTCCAGGCGAGCCCGAAGCCGCAGCGCCGGTACACCCGGGTCGCGCTGTTGTTCGCGACCTCGACCTGCAGCACCATCCGGTCGTGGCCGCGCTGCAGGGCCTCGCGCGCCAGCGCGGCGAGCACTCGCGTGGCCAGGCCGCGGCCGCGGTGCGTGAGGGCGGTGCGCATGCCGTGGATGCTGGCCCAGCCGTGACCCAGCGCCAGCACGCCGCCGGCCACCACACGCTCGCCCTCGCGGATGCCGGCGAACAATGAACCCTTCGCCCGCCTGAGCGTCGCGACCCGGCTCGCGCCGTCGGCGGGATCGAAACCCTCGCCCAGGAAGACCGCCGCCCACGCCTCGTCGGGTTCCGTCGCTACCTGGACCTCGCCGGTGGCGGCCCCGGCCACATCGCGCGCCGCGGCGACCATGACCTGCGTCGCCTGCTGCGGAGGTAGCCCGAGGCGGGCGAGCTCGCGCTCGACCGGCGCCATCGCGGCCAGCTGCGCGACGCGGAAGTTGGGACTGACGCCGCGCGCCCGGTAGCGCTCGAAGATCTCGGCCACGACCGAGGCGTCGGGCGCGTCGTGGCGCAGCGGCACGGCGCTGCGCGCGCGGTTGACCGTCACGCTGTCGAAGGCCAGCAGCCAGCCGGGAAGTTCCTCGACCTCGCGCGGCGCCACCGCCGCCACCGTGGCGCGTTCGATGGCCTCGACATCGAGGACCGGGCGTTCATTCATGGTCATCCCAGCACCGGCTCGTCCGGCAGTTCGTTGGGGCTTGCCGCGCCGGGGGCAAGCGGAAAGTGCGCCACCAGCAGGGCGGAGACTTCTTCCAGCGCCTGCGTGAGGCCGTCCTCGAAGCGGCCGGCCTGGAAGGCGCCGCGCATGCGCTCGACGATGCGCTGCCACTCGCCCGGGTCCACCCGCGCGGCGAGGCCGCGGTCGGCGACGATCTCGATGGCGTGCTCGGCCAGCAGCAGGTAAATCAGCACGCCGTTGTTGTGCTCGGTGTCCCACACCCGCAGCTTGCCGAAGATGGCGAGCGCGCGTTCGCGCGGCGGCGCGTCGCGCAGGATGTAGCTGGCCGGCAGGCCCGCCTCGACGTACATGCGGATCTCCCCGCTATGGCGTCTTTCGCTGGCGCCCACGCGCTGCCCGAGGCGCTCGACCATCGCGGGCGGCACGGCGCGCGCCAGGTCGGCGTCATCCATCCAGCGGTGCCTGAACAGGCGCGTGATGATGCGGCCCCAGTCGCGTGCCATTACCAGTCTCCCGAAGCGCCGCCGCCGCCGAAATCGCCGCCCCCGCCGGAGCCGCCCCAGCCGCCGCCACCGCCACCGCCGCCCCAACTGCCGCCGGAGCCCCAGTTGCCGCCGCCGCCGTAGCCGCCCACGATCCAGGGCGCGCCGCTGCGGCCGCGGTGCCGGCCAGGGCCCGGACCCGCGGCGGGCGACCACTGCGACAGCAGCGAGAACATGAGCGCGACGAAGCCGGCGATCGCCGCCACCAGCAGGCTGGTCGAGATCAGCCAGGCCACCGCCCCGATGCCGCCGCCGGTGATCAGCGAGCCCAGCTTGCGCCCGAAGATGCCGCGCAGGGCGGCGCCAGCCACCGGCACGGCGATGAACAGCATGATCGCCAGGTCCATCCAGTCGAAGCCGTCGTTCGCGGCGCGCTGCGACGGCGGCGGCAGGGCTTCGCCCTTGATCCGAGCGATCAGCCGGTCGACGCCGGCGTGCAGGCCGGCCGCAAAGTTGCCCTGGCGGAACTGCGGCGTGATCGCCTCGTCGATGATGCGCTTGGCCGCGAGGTCGGGGATGGCGCCTTCCAGCGTCTTGGCCACTTCGACGCGGACCTTGCGGTCGTTCTTGGCGACCACAATCAGCACGCCGTCGCCGATCTCCTTGCGGCCAATCTTCCATTCGTTGCCCACGCGGTTGGCGAAGCTGGCGTCGTCCTCGGGCAAGGTGGTCGCAACGATCAGGATCGCGATCTGCGTACCTCCGGCCTGCTCGAAGGCCATCAGCTTGTCTTCCAGGGCCTTGAGCTGGATGGCATCCAGCGTGCCGGTCTGGTCGATGACGTGCGCCGTCAGCGGCGGGACCGGCTGCAGGTCCTGGGCCCGCGCTGCGCCGCAGGCCAGCAGCAGCGCGAGCAGCCAGGTGAAGAAGAGCTGCGAGTGCTCCTGGTGCGCCATCGAGCGCATGCGCGCCTATTTCTTGGTGCCGAACTCGACCTGCGGCGGCTTGGAGATCTGCGCCTCGTTCTCCACCGTGAAGCTGGCCTTTGGCTGGTAGCCGAACACCATCGCGGTGAGGTTGGTGGGGAAGCTGCGCGCGAGCACGTTGTACGCCTGCACGGTCTGGATGTAGCGGTTGCGCGCCACGGTGATGCGATTCTCGGTGCCCTCGAGCTGCACGCGCAGGTCGCGGAACCCCTGGTTGGCTTTCAGGTCGGGGTACCGTTCTGACACCACCAGCAGCCGGCTCAACGCACTCGAGAGCTCGCCCTGCGCCTGCTGGAAGCGCTGCATCGCCTGCGGGTCGTTCAAGGTCTCGGGCGTGACCTGCACCGCGGTCGCCTTGGCGCGCGCCTCGATCACGCGCGTGAGCGTCTCCTGCTCGAAGTTCGCCTCGCCCTTGACGGTGGCCACCAGGTTGGGCACTAGGTCGGCGCGACGCTGGTACTGGTTGAGCACCTCGCTCCAGGCGGACTTGCTCTGCTCGTCCAGCCGCTGGAAATCGTTGTAGCCGCAGCCGCTAAGGGACAGGGCGGCAAGAAGGACCAGGAACCAGCGCATCATCGTTCTTCCCTTTCAAGAGCCAGGGCACACGAAAACACCAGGGCCCATGTTGCTCTGCGTTTGTTGCATCGCGAACAGGTGCCCTAGCATACATGGATGGTGGCCGAGCCGATTCAAGTCCTGCGTAGCGCGGCCGCGCCTGCCGCGCCGGCGGCGCGCCGGGCGCGGCTCGTGATCGCCGGCGCGACCGGGGCGATGGGCAACGAGGTGATGCGCCTGCTGGTGGGCTCGCTGGCGTTCGACTCGACCGAGGTGCTGGCCAGCGAACCGATGACCACCGGCCTGCGCCACGTCCACAGCTGGGTGGCGCCAGCGGCCGAGCCGGGCGAGTGGCCGCCGCTGGCTGCCGACACGGCGGTGGTGATGTTCGATCCGCCGCGCCTGTTCTACGGGCGCGAGCGGGCCCTGTGGACGCCGGCGCCGCAGCAGCTGCCCGCCCTTGCGCGATGGCTGCGCGTGGGCGGCGTGCAGACCCTCGCCATCGTCATGCCGCACACGCAGATGCGTCTGCCGCAGGCGCTCAAGCAGGGGCTGGCCAACCTCGACGAGCAGGCGATCGCGGCGCTCGGCTTCGAACGGCTGCTGATCGTGCGCACGGCGCAAAAGCCCAGCGACAGGGCGGCGCCGAATCCGCTCGCCGCGGTGGCGCACTGGATGCTTTCGGCCTTCAAGTACATGGTGCCGAGCGGAGAGCTGCCGGTGCGTGCGGTGAAGGTCGCCGAATTCGTGGCCTGCGCGCTGCGGATGGCGCCGCCGGGCATCCACGTCGCCGCGCCGGAGACGGTGTGGCAGGCGTCGCAGGGCCAGGTGCGCGCGGAGGTCGCGCGCTGGCTCGAAGTCCCGGGCGAGCAGCCGCCGGCCGGCTGAATGGCAAAATCCACGGAACTCGTTTCCGCCCGATGGAAAAGAAAAGCAAGCTCCACGCCCTGAACCTCGATGGCGACGCCGATGACGTCGAGGCGGCCTTCTACGAAGCGCTGCAGAACGCTGACATCGACAAGCTGATGGCGTGCTGGGCCGACGAGGACGAGATCGTCTGCGTGCACCCCGGCGGCCCGCGCGTGGTCGGCCCGGCAGCGATCCGCGCCACCTTCGAGAACATGTTCGGCAACGGCAGCATCCGCGCCTGGCCGCAACAGGCGCGCAAGACCCAGGCCATGGGCAGCGCGGTGCACAACGTGCTGGAGCGGGTGGAGGTGATGGGCCCGCAGGGCCCGGTCAACGCCTGGGTGATCGCCACCAACGTGTACCACCGCACCGCCCACGGCTGGCGCCTGGTGGCGCACCACGCCAGCCCGGGCACCGCCAGCGAGATCCAGGAAGTCTCCGGGGCGCCGCAGCTGTTGCACTAGAGACGGGCCGGGTGGAGGATTACCGCGCGCCCTGGTGGCTGCCCGGGGGCAATCTGCAGACGATCTGGCCCGTGCTGTGCGCGCGGCGCGCGTTCGGCGGGCATCCGCACTACCGGCGCGAGCGCTGGAGCACGCCCGACGGCGACTTCGTCGATGCCGACTGGCTGGCGGCGCCGGTGCGCCGCGACCTGCTGCTCGTGCTGTTCCATGGACTCGAGGGTTCGTCGCGCAGCCACTACGCCGAGGCCTTCGCCGATTTCTGCGCCGAGCGCGGCGTCGCGCTGGTGATCCCGCACTTCCGCGGCTGCGGCGGCGAGCTCAACATCGGCCCGCGCGCCTACCACTCGGGCGACCACGAGGAAATCGGCTGGATGCTGGCGCGACTGCGCGCGCAGCACCGCGGTCCCATCGTGGCGGTTGGCGTGTCGCTGGGCGGCAATGCGCTGATGCGCTGGGCCGGCGAAGCCGGCGAGTCGGCGGCACGGTGGGTCGATGCGGTGGCGTCGGTGTGTTCGCCGCTGGACCTGGCGGCCGGCTCGGTGGCGATCGGCCGCGGCTTCAACCGGCTGGTCTACACCACGATGTTCCTGCGCAGCATGAAGCCCAAGGCACTGCAGAAGCTGCAGCAGCATCCCGGCTTGTTCGACGCGGGCAAGCTGGCGGCGGCGCGCGACCTCTACGAGTTCGACGACATCTTCACCGCGCCGCTGCACGGCTTTCGCAATGCCGACGACTACTACGCGCGGGCCTCGGCCAAGCCGCACCTGCATCGCATCCGCGTTCCGGCGCTCGCGCTCAATGCGCGCAACGATCCGTTCGTGCCGGCGGCCAGCTTGCCGGGCGCCGCCGAGGCCGGGCCCCGGGTGACGCTGTGGCAGCCGGCGCACGGCGGCCATGTGGGCTTTACCGACGGCCGGCTCCCCGGCCACGTGCGCCGCATGCCCGACGCGGTCGGCGGCTGGCTGCTGGCGCAGTGCGGGTTCTGAACGCGGCTCAGTGCCGGGCGAGGTTCGCGGCCGAGGCGGCCCGCGCCGGCGCCACCGCCGGCACGGTGGCCGAGGCCGGCAGCGCAGGAGCCGATGCCACCGGCGCGGGGGCCGCCGCCGGTGCCGGCGGCGCCATGCCGGCCGGCCAGGGCACTTCGGCGGCCGGCCGCGCCTTGCCGATCGGCGTGGTGGCCTGGCCCTTGCGCACCGCCGCCATGTCCTCCTCGCTGGGGTAGACGCCGGTAAGGTAGTAGTCGAAGGCGCGGCGCGCGATGGGCGCCGAATTCTGCGCGCCGAAGCCGGCGTTCTCGACGATCATGGCAATCGCGATCTTCGGGTTGTCGGCCGGGGCGTAGGCCATGTACAGCGCGTGATCGCGGTGCCGCTCGTCCATCTGCGAGGCGTTGTACTTCGCGCCCTGGGCGATGGTCACCACCTGGGCCGTACCGGTCTTGCCGCCGCTGGTGTAAGGGGCGCCCTGGAAGGCCCGCGCCGAGGTGCCCTCGAGGTTCACCCCCACCAGCGCATTGCGGATGATCGCGATGTTCTCGGGCTTGGCAATGCGCTCGCCGACGGTCTGGTGCACCGCGCTCTCGAGCTGCTGGTGCGTGACCGGATCGACCACCTTTTGCACCAGGTGCGGCTTCATCTTGACGCCGTCGTTGGCCAGGATCCCGGTGGCCGAGGCCAACTGCAGCATGGTGAAGTTGTTGTAGCCCTGTCCGATGCCCAGCGAAATCGTCTCGCCGGCATACCACTTCTGCTGCTCCGGCTTGCGGTAGGCCTTGCGCTTCCAGTGCGTGGAAGGCAACAGGCCGCGCGACTCGCCCTGGATGTCGATGCCGGTGAGCTCGCCGAAGCCGAACTTGACCAGCTCGTCGTGCATCAGGTCCACGCCCATGTCGTTGGCGAGCAGGTAGTAGTAGGTGTCGCACGAGTGCACGATCGACTTGTACATGTCGACCGAGCCGTGGCCGCCTTCCTTGTCGTCGCGGAACTTGTGGCCGCCGAACCAGAAGTAGCCGGGGTCGGAGATCGACTGCTGGGGCGTGCGCTTGCCGGTCTCCAGCGCGGCCAGGGCCATGAAGGGCTTGTAGGTCGAACCCGGCGGGTAGGTGCCGCGCAGCGCGCGGTTCAGCAGCGGTTTGTCGATCGACTCGTTCAGGGCGGTCCAGTTTTCCTGGTCGATGCCGTCGACGAACAGGTTGGGGTCGAAAGTGGGCTTGCTGACGAAGGCCAGCACTTCGCCGGTCTTCGGATCGATCGCGACGAAGGCGCCGCGGCGATCGCCGTAGAGGTCCTCCACCAGCTTCTGCAGCCGGATGTCGATGGACATCACCACCGTATTGCCCGGGGTGGCAGCGTGGCTGGCCAGCTTGCGGATCGCCCGGCCGCCGGCCGAGGTTTCCACATGCTCGACACCGGTGACGCCATGCAGCTGCTCCTCGTAGCTTTGCTCGATGCCGAGCTTGCCGATGTACTCGGTGCCGCGGTAGTTGGCCTGCTGGTCCTCGGGCCAGTCCTCCATCGCCTTCTTCTCGGTCTGGTTGACGCGGCCGATGTAACCGATCACATGGCTGGCGAGCTCGCCGAAGGGGTAGTTGCGGAACAGCCGCGCCTTGATCTCCACGCCGGGGAAGCGCCAGCCGTGCGCGGCGAAGCGGGCGACCTCCTCGTCGGTCAGGCGGCTTCGGATCGGCAGCGAGTCGAAGCTCTTGGTCTCCTCCATGAGCTTCTTGAACCGGCGCTTGTCGCGCGGCTGGATGTCGATCACCTTGGACAGCTCTTCGATCGCCTTGTCCAGCGGCATGGACAGGCGCGCGGGCATGATCTCCAGCGTGTAGGCCGAATAGTTGGTGGCCAGGATCACGCCGTTGCGGTCCAGGATCAGGCCGCGGTTGGGCACCACCGGCACGACCGCCGTGCGGTTGTTCTCTGCCTGCTCGCTCAGGTCGGCATGCCGGTACACCTGCAGGTAAAGCAGGCGCGTGGCCAGCAGCAGGAAGCACACCACCACCACCAGACTGGCCGCGAACACCCGCAGGCGAAATCGCGACAGGTCGGCTTCGACGTTTCTGAGCTCGGTCATGGACGACCTAAAGGGGTCTGTTCTCGTCCGGGTCGGGTGCGCGGCGCTGCGGCGCCAGCAGGATCACGCTGACCACCGGCCACAGCAGGCCTTCGAGCACCGGGGCCAGCACCACCTCCCAGCCGGGGAAGACGCCGCCGGCGATCATCCGGATCGCCAGCTCGATCAGGTGCGCCGCGGCGAACAGCGGGAACACCTGCACCGCCTGCGAGGGCACGGTGAACCACAGCAGGCGGCGATGGATGGTGATGGCGAAGAAGGTCAACGCTGTGTAGGCCAGCGCATGCTGCCCGAGCAGCGCCGCCTGGTGCACGTCCATTGCCAGGCCGAACACGAAGGCCGCGCCGATGCCCACGCGCAGGGGCTGGTGCACGCTCCAGAAGACCAGCACCAGCGCCAGCAGGTCGGGCATCCAGGGCGTGCGGCCGAGCGGCAGCATGTTCACCATCAGGGCGACGAACAGGCTTCCCCAGATGAACAGCGGGTTGGCCGGCAGCAGCAGCGGCTGGCCCGGGCGCATGATCATGGCCGAGCCTCCAGGCGACACTGAATGACCCCCCGTGAGGGCGGTCCCGCGAGGGGCTTGTTGAGCGTTGCCATCACTTCTTCGCCTTCTTCCCGGCGGTGCCGGGCGCCGAATCCTCGGGCGCGGGCCGCGCCGGCACGCTCTGGTTCAGGCTGGCCAGCACCATCACATGGCGCGCGCCGTCCACCAGCGCCTGTGGCACGCAATCGATGCGGGCGAAGCCCGAATCGGCGCGCCGCTCGACCTTCTGGACCTTGGCCACCGGCAGCCCCGGCGGGTAGACGCCGTCGACGCCGCTGGTGGTGAGCAGGTCGCCCGGTTGGACGTCGGCGTTGCCCGCCATGAAGCGCAGTTCCAGCGAGCCGCCGTGCGCCGAGGGATCGCCATAGGCGACGCTGCGCGCGCCGGTGCGGGTGTTGAGCACCGGGATCGCATGCCCGCGGTCGGTCAGCAGCGTCACTTCGCTCACCAGCGGGTGCACCCGCGTCACCTGGCCGAGCACGCCCGATTCGTCGATCACCGGCGAGCCCGGCTGCACGCCCTGGGCCAGGCCCTTGTCGATGATCACCTTGCGGGTGTAGGGGTCGGCGGCCTCATACAGCACTTCCGCCGCCATCGCCGCCGTGCCGGTCCGCTCGCGCAGCTGGAGCAGCTTGCGCAGCCGCTCGTTCTCCAGCGCGAGCTCATCGACCTGGTTGGCGCGCAGCGACTGCTGGGCGAGCTTCTGGCGGGCCTGGGCCTCGCTGGCCTGCGCGCTGCGAAGCGTCTCGAAGTACTCGGCCCCGTAGCGCACCGCCAGCACCGGGCGCAGGGCCAGCCACTGCAGCGGATACAGCACGGTGGCCACGCCGGCGCGCAGCGGCTGCGACACCCGGAAACGCGTGTCGGCCACCATCAGGAACAGGGCGATGGCGGAGAAAACCATCAGCTTGGACAGCGCAGAGGGCCCTTGCTTGAAGAAGGGCGGCGGGGTCCGGTCGAGCGTGCCGAGTGGCATGGAATTCAAGCCCCCTCACCCATTAGGGAGTAGGGCTGGGGCGAGGGGCACGCCAAGTATGCCCTCACCCCGACCCTCTTTCAAAAGGGAGAGGGAACAACAAATCTCACTCGTTGGTGAAGATCGAGCCCAGGCGGTCCATGCGCTCCAGCGCGATGCCGCAGCCGCGCACCACGCAGGTGAGCGGGTCTTCGGCCACCAGCACCGGCAGGCCCGTCTCTTCGGCCAGCAGACGGTCGAGGTCGCGCAGCAGCGCGCCGCCGCCGGTCAGCATCATGCCGCGGTCGGCGATGTCGGCGCCCAGTTCCGGCGGCGTGCTTTCCAGCGCGTTCTTCACGGCGGAAACGATGTTGTTCAGCGGGTCCGTGAGCGCCTCCAGCACTTCGTTGCTGGAGATCGTGAACGAGCGCGGCACGCCCTCAGACAGGTTGCGGCCCTTGACCTCGATTTCCCGCACTTCGCTGCCCGGGAAGGCCGAGCCGATGTTCTTCTTGATCGCTTCGGCAGTGGGCTCGCCGATCAGCATGCCGTAATTGCGGCGGATGTAGCTGATGATGGCCTCGTCGAACTTGTCGCCGCCGACCCGCACGCTGCCCTTGTAGACCATGCCGCCCAGGGAGATCACGCCCACTTCGGTGGTGCCGCCGCCGATGTCGACCACCATGGAGCCGGAGGCTTCGGACACCGGCAGGCCGGCACCGATCGCGGCCGCCATCGGCTCCTCGATCAGGTAGACGGTGCTGGCGCCGGCGGCCTCGGCGGCGTCCTTGATGGCGCGCCGCTCGACCTGGGTGGAACCGCAGGGCACGCAGATGATGATGCGCGGGCTCGGCTTCATGATGGACCGCGGATGGACCATCTTGATGAACTGCTTGATCATCTGCTCGGTGATGATGAAGTCGGCGATCACGCCGTCCTTCATCGGGCGGATCGCCTCGATGTTGCCGGGGACCTTGCCGAGCATGGCCTTGGCCTCGTGGCCGACGGCCTGAATGACCTTCTTGCCGTGCGGTCCGCCTTCGTGACGGATGGCGACCACCGAGGGCTCGTCCAGCACGATGCCCCGTTCACGAGCGAAGATCAGGGTATTGGCAGTGCCCAGGTCGATGGCCAGGTCGGTAGACAAGTACCGACGGAAAGCTCCGAACATCGGAAAGTCCTCTCGCGCAACGCGGCGGCCCCTTGTGTCGCCGGCCCGCTGTGATCAATGTTGGCGCGGGCCAAGAAGCCCGCTGTTTAACTGCAAATACCGCCCGTTTCGGGGCCCCTGCATCAAAGGCGGGATAATACCTGATCCCCTGTTGAGCATCGGCCCGAAAAGGGCCAACTTTTCCCGTTACAGGCCGGGTGTTACATGCCCGGTTTTTACGAACCTTCCGCCATGGCGCTCACCGCCCAAGACATCGCCCGCATCGCGCACCTCGCGCGGCTGGAACTCGATCCCGACGAGAGCCAGCGCATGCAATCCCAGATCAACGGCTTTTTCGACATCGTGGAAAAGATGCGCGCCGTCGACACCGCCGGCGTGGAACCGCTGCCGCATCCGGTGGCCACGGTGCGCGAGGTGGCGCTGCGCCTGCGCGAGGATGCCGCCAGCGAGCCCGACCAGCGCGAAGCGAACCAGCGCAGCGCCCCGGCGGTGGAGCGCGGCCTGTTCCTGGTACCCAAAGTGATCGAGTGAGATGGCGGCATTGCATGAACTGACGGTGGCGCAACTGGCCACCGAACTGCGCGGCGGCAAGGTGTCCGCCACCGAAGCGGCGCGCCACTTCCTGGCGCGCGGCGCGAAACACGGGGCGCTGGGCGCCTACCTGGCGGTCGACGAGGAGGTGACGCTGGCCCAGGCCCAGGCGGCCGACCAGCGCCTCGCCGCCGGCGACACGGCGCCGCTGCTGGGCGTGCCCATCGCCCACAAGGACATCTTTGTAACCAAGGACTTCGCCAGCACGGCCGGCTCGAAGATGCTGGAGGGCTACCGCTCGCCCTTTGACGCGACGGTGGTCAGCCGGCTGGCCGCCGCCGGCTGCGTGTCGCTGGGCAAGCTCAATTGCGATGAGTTCGCCATGGGCTCGTCCAACGAGAACTCGGCCTACCTGCCGGCCAGGAACCCCTGGGACCTGAGCCGGATCCCGGGCGGCTCGTCGGGCGGCAGCGCCGTGGCGGTGGCGGCGCGCCTGGCGCCGGCGGCCACCGGCACCGATACCGGCGGCTCGATCCGCCAGCCGGCGTCGTTCTGCGGCATCACCGGCATCAAGCCGACTTACGGCCGCGCCTCGCGCTACGGCATGATCGCCTTCGCCTCCAGCCTGGACCAGGCCGGGCCGATGGCGCGCAGCGCCGAGGACTGCGCGCTGCTGCTGTCGGCGATCTGCGGCCCGGATCCGGACCGCGATTCGACCTCGCTGGACCTGCCGGCTGAGGATTTCACGAAAGCGCTGGAGGGCTCCATCGCGGGCCTGCGCATCGGCGTGCCCAAGGAGTTCTTCGGCGAGGGCCTGGCGGCCGACGTGCGCGCCGCCATCGATGGCGCGCTCAAGGAATACGAAAAGCTGGGCGCGACGCTGGTGGAAGTGTCGCTGCCGCGCACCGAGCTGGCGATTCCCGTCTACTACATCATCGCCCCGGCCGAGGCTTCGTCCAACCTGTCGCGTTTCGACGGCGTGAAGTTCGGCCACCGCGCCAAGGACTACAGCGACCTGCTCGACATGTACAAGAAGACCCGCGCCGAAGGCTTCGGCGACGAGGTCAAGCGCCGCATCATGATCGGCACCTACGTGCTGTCGCACGGCTACTACGACGCCTACTACCTGCAGGCGCAGAAGATCCGCCGCATGATCGCCGACGACTTCCAGCAGGCGTTCCAGCAGTGCGACCTGATCGCCGGCCCGGTGGCGCCCACGGTGGCCTGGAAGTTGGGCGAGCACGGCAGCGATCCGCTGGCCGACTACCTGGCCGACATCTTCACCCTGCCCGGGTCGCTGGCCGGCCTGCCCGGCATGAGCGTGCCCTGCGGCTTTGGTGCCGGCGGCATGCCGGTGGGCCTGCAGCTGCTGGGCAACTACTTCGCCGAGGGCAAGTTGCTGAACGCGGCGCACCGGTTCCAGCAGGCCACCGATTTCCACTTGCGCGCTCCGGAAGGCTATTGAAATGAGCGCAAAACTGATCCAGGGCTACGAAGTCGTCATCGGCTTCGAGACGCACACCCAGCTGTCGACCCAGTCGAAGATCTTCAGCCGCGCGCCGACGGCCTTCGGCGCCGAGCCCAACACCCAGGCCAGCGCGGTGGACCTGGCGCTGCCCGGCACGCTGCCGGTGATGAACAAGGGCGCGGTGGAACGCGCCATCGAGTTCGGGCTGGCGGTCAATGCCCACATCGCGCCGCACAGCATCTTTGCACGCAAGAACTATTTCTATCCCGACCTGCCCAAGGGCTACCAGATCAGCCAGTACGAGATCCCGGTGGTGCAGGGCGGCGTGGTGGAGTTCTACCTGGGTGACGAGAAGAAGTCGGTGCGCCTGGTGCGCGCCCACCTGGAGGAAGACGCCGGCAAGTCGCTGCACGAGGACTTCATCGGCCAGTCGGGCATCGACCTGAACCGGGCCGGCACGCCGCTGCTGGAGATCGTGACCGAGCCCGACATGCGCTCCTCGGACGAGGCCGTGGCCTACGCCAAGGAGCTGCACAAGATCGTCACCTGGATCGGCATCTGCGACGGCAACATGCAGGAAGGCAGTTTCCGCTGCGACGCCAACGTGTCGGTGCGCAAGCCGGGCGGACAGCTGGGCACCCGGCGCGAGATCAAGAACCTGAACAGCTTCAAGTTCATGCAGCAGGCCATCGACTACGAGGTGCGCTGGCAGATCGACGAACTGGAAGACGGCCGCGCGATCGAGCAGGCCACGGTGCTGTTCGACCCGGACACCGGCGAGACGCGCGCCATGCGCACCAAGGAAGACGCGGCCGACTACCGCTACTTCCCCGACCCCGACCTGCCGCCGCTGGCGATCGCGCCGGAGTGGGTGGAACGCGTGCGCGCCGGCATGGCCGAATTGCCGCGCACCATGGCGGCGCGCTTCGTCGCCGACTACGGGCTGCCCGAATACGACGCGACCACGCTGACCCAGAGCAAGGCGATGGCGGCCTATTTCGAAGAGGCTGCCAAGGCCTCGAAGCAGCCCAAGCTCGCGAGCAACTGGGTGATGGGCGAGCTGTCGCGCCGCATCAATACCGGCGAGGCCACGATCGAGAGCGCGCCGGTCGGTGCGGCGCAGCTGGCGGCCCTGATCGGCCGCATCGCCGACGGCACCATCTCCAACAACGCCGCCCGCCAGGTGTTCGACGCCCTGTGGAGCGGCGAAGGCGCGCAGGTGGACGCCCTCATCGAGGCCAAGGGCCTGAAGCAGATGAGCGACACCGGAGCGCTCGAGAAGATCATCGACGAGGTGATCGCCGCCAATCCCGACAACGTGGCGCAGTTCAAGGCCGGCAAGGACAAGGCCTTCAATGCGCTGGTCGGCCAGGTGATGAAGGGCAGCAAGGGCAAGGCCAACCCGCAGCAGGTCAACGAGCTGCTGCGCAAGAAACTCTCCGGCTAGCGACGCGCGGCCATGGTCCACCCCTTCCAGTGCCGCTGCGGCACCGTGCGAGGCGAGGTGGACGAACCGCGGCGCGCGATGCGCGCCGTCTGCTATTGCCGGGACTGCCGCGCCTACGCGCACTGGCTCGGCCATCCCGGGCAGGTGCTGGACCCGCTGGGCGGCACCGACATCGTGGCGACGCATGCCCGCTATGTGCGGCTGACGGCGGGCACGTCCGCCCTGGCCTGCATGTCGCTGTCGCCGCGCGGGCTGCTGCGCTGGTACGCGAGCTGCTGCAACACCCCGGTGGGCAACACGTCGCGCAGCGGCAAGCTGCCCTACGTCGGCCTGGTGCACAGCTGCCTGGCGCAGGTGCGGCCGCTGGAGCCCGCTTTCCCGCCGGTGCAGATGGACATCAACCGCCAGTCCGCGCTGGGACCGGCGCCGTCTCGCGGCGGCGCGGCGGTGATGGCGCGCTTCCTGGCCAAGATGCTGCGGCTTGCCGCGGCGCGGCTGACGGGAAGCTGGCGGCGATCGCCTTTCTTCGATAGGGCAGGCCACCCGGTGGTGCCGGTGCATGTGCCACCGAAGGCGGAAGTCGAGGCCGCGCGCCGGGCTGCCGGGTAGGTGGCAAAGGCCGCGGGGCGCCGGTCACCGGCCAAGGGGCCAGAAAACAAAAAAGGCCGTCCCGAGGACGGCCTTTTGGCTGGGCAACTGCCCGCTCGGTTAGTTCAGCGTGCGCTGGGCAGTCGCCATGCTGCCGGCGCCGTCCCAGGCCTTCACGCTGACCGGGCCGGCCCCCTTGGCGCAGGTCACGGTCAGGCCGCTGGGCTTGTCGCCGCCCGGGCAGGTCCAGTGCGCTGCGAGGAGCGTGTTCGTGCCGCCGGCGGGCCGCAGACCGAGGCGGATGCGGCTGGGCGTGTCTTCCAGGACGAGGATCTCGAGCGACAGGGGCCAATGGATCGTCAGCGTCTGCGACCAGGCGCGCGACTTGCCAGTGGTGTTGTCGGTCACGGAGGCGGTGACCTTGTAGCTGCCGGGTGTCGTGAAGGCGTGCGCGAGTCGCTCCTGGCTGGCCGAGGAGACGAGCGGCGTGCCGTCGCCGAAGTCCCAGCTGATTGCGCTGAGCACGTGGTTGGGCAGCTTCCAGTTGTCCTGCGGCTGGCCGGTCGAGCCGTAGAAGCTGATGGTGGCCGGGCCGCTGGTGGCCAGGCGCGTGGGATAGAACTGAACGCCCGGCAGGCTGGCGACCGAGGTGTCGGCGACCGCCTTCACCGCGACCTTGGCCGGCTTGACCTTGAAGCCCAGGGCCACCGCGTTGTCATAGCCGGCATCGGCGATCGACTGCGCCAGGTCGGGGCCCACGTTGTACTTCAGGAAGTCGCTCGAGCCGATCTGGGCGGTCGAATAGTCGTTGAGGTTCCAGTTGTAGCCCAGGAAGTCGCCGGCCAGGCCGACCACGTTGACCGACTCCACGTCGACCATCGCGGCGCGGATCGCGTCGTTCACTTCCGGGAAGGACTCACCGGGATTGCTCACCCACATCTGCGGGCCGATGCGCAGCGCCGTGATGTAGGTGCCCAGCGTGGTCGAGCCGGTGCCGGTCGTGCTGCAGTTGCCGTTGCACCAGGGCGCCGTCAGCGAGCGCGGGATGGAGCAGTTGCCGCCCAGCGCGGCGTTGCAGTTGGGTCCGCCCAGGCCGGCGCCGGCCGCGTTGTACTTCATGAGCGCGAGCAGGCCCTGGTTGCCGGCGGACGGGCCCACCGTGACGTTCTTCAGGACCTCGGCGCTGCCCAGGGCGTCGCTCTTCAGCGGGGTGGCCTTGGCCATCGCCAGGCGCAGCGCATTGACCACGAACTCACCCTGGAAGCCGACCTCGGCGTAATCCGGGTTCTGGCCGGGGGGCTCCTGCCGGCCCAGCGTGCCGGTGCCCACCACGGCGGTGCCGGCGAAGGTGTCGTCCATCTGCTTGCGCACGTAGCCCGGCACGTCGGCCGAGAAGCCCTGCACGACCGTGCCGTTGAAGGGCCGGAACTGGTCGGGATGGGTCGGGATGCTCACGTACAGCGAGTTGGTCGCCCCAGTCGCGGGATCGCGCGCCCACAGCACGGGCATGCGCGGGTCGACGGGGAAGCCGTCCGGATGGTTGGTGCCCTGGCCGTTCTGCCAGATCATCGTGTTCAGGTCGCCGTTGACGGTCCACAGCTCCGAGGTCTTCAGGTTGGCCGCCGCCTGGTCGACCGCCCGCACGACGGCGTCGTGCACCGCCTTGACGTAGGCGCGGTTTTCCGGGCCCATCAGGCCCCAGATGCCGACCACCGTCGGCGTCGCATGCGAGTGGGTGGTCGACACCATCACCGCCGACCGGTCGGCCTTGAAGCCGCGGGCTTCCAGCGCCTTGGCGGCGTTGACGCGGGCGCCGAACTGGCCATAGCCGGCCTCGGCGTCCTGGTATTCACCGAACCAGCCGGTGCTGTCGACCACCGCGAAGGCGACCGCCTTGTCGCCCTTGGCGACGACGAAGGCGCGCACCTGCAGCGGGTCGTTGCTGACCTGGATCGCCGGCTTGTTCTTGTCGCCGTAGCCGCCGGCAAACACCGGTTGCGACGGCGAGATGTCCACCACGGCCGCGCCGACCTGGAACAGTGCGTTGGGGGTCACGCTGGTCGCCACGGCGGGCGTGCCGCCGTCGCTGCCGCCGCACCCGGCGAGGGCGAGCAGCAGCAGGCTGCCGATCCAAAAAACCAATCTCTTCATCATGACTACAAAGTCTCCGCCAATGTTTTTGGTGGCCTGGCTGGCCTGCGTGATGGCGCAGCGCCGGGGCCGCTCGTGGGTTCACCACCTGGCCGCGCCGCGCGCGTGCGCGATGCGGCAAGGCGCGTCCATCGTGCATCGGCCGGGCGCGCCGGCCCTAGTCGTTTGGTGCCAGCAACTTGATCTTTGGTGACGCGTCCGTGTAACGGTCGCGTGCGGCGACGGACACGCGCCGGCCCTCGACCACCGCGCGTTGCAGGGCGCGCGGGCCGATGCCGAACCACCGCTGCACCGCGCGGCTGAAGGCCGACCCGTCGGCATAGCCCAGGTCGACCGCGATCTCGCCGAGCGTGAGATGGCGTTCCGACAGGCGGCGCAGCAGGCGCTGCTGGCGGCTGGCGTCCACCAGGGCGCTGAACTGGGTGCCTTCGCCCGCCAGGCGGCGCATCACGGTGCGCCGTGACATGCCCAGCCGCGCTGCCACCCACTCCAGGCTGTAGCTTGCCGCCGACCCGGTGCGGAACAATTGCTCGATCTGGGCGGCCAAGGACTTGGTCCAGCCCTGTTCACGCTCGGCCTCCTCGCAGGCCCGCCACGCCCGCTGGTATTCGCTCGCCGAAGCCGTCGGCAAGGCGGCATCGACGAGTGCATGCGGCAGCTGCAGCGCCATGTTGCTGCTGGAACCGGGGCCGACGCCGACGCCCAGTTCGGCCCAGACCGGCGTCGCCTCCGTGCGGGACGGAGGCAGGCGCAGGGTCATCGCGCCGGCCGCGCCGCGGCACAGATCCTCGAGCATCCGGCAGACCATGGCCCAGAGGAAGTCGAGCGTGAACCGTTCGACGTCGCCCAGCGCGACGCGGGGTTCGGCGTGCAGCTCGACCCCGTCGGGGTGTTCGTGCAACTTCAGGTCAAGCACCGCCAGGCGCAGCGGCGCAAAGCGCACCAGCGCCTCCAGCGCCTGGCGCTGGTCGCGCGCGCAGGCCATCAGGTAGCCCAGGGGACCGTGGGCCGGCAGCGGCACCCGATAGCCGGCCCGGATGGTCACGCTGGAGCGGCGCGCCTGGCGCTGCAAATCCCGCAGCAGCTGCCGCCAGGTCGACAGCGGAACTCCTTCGTCGCGCTCGCGCAGCGCCGCCGCATCGAGCCCGAGTGCGGCCAGCCGGGCGGCGAGATCGAAGCCCTCGGCCCGGGCCGAGGCCACCAGCACCCGAAGGTAGACCGGCGGGACCAGCGGCAAGTCGATGGCGGGCGCGGGATGGCGCAGGATCTTGCCAGCCCGCTCATGCGTGGCGGGCCCGGCGATGCGGGGGGAGTTGATCACGAGAGGCGCGCACGGCTGCATGCCGTGCGGGGCCCAGTGTGAGTCCCGATGGCCCGGAGCAGACCCCCAGCGGCAGGGGGGACCTCCGGTGCGCACCCTCAGCGCATCGGCGGCGTAGACCTATTCCACTAACGCGCTGCGCTGGCCGCCGCGTCGGCCTTGTGCTGCGCCCAGGGCTCCTTCAGCCGCCCACGCTCCTCGTCGAAGCGCGCGTTGATGCGCTGCTTCTCACCTTCCTGGTTGACGATGAAGCGTTTTTGCGCCGCCAGCTGCTGCTCCAGGTCTTCGACCTGGCGCTTGAATTTCGGCGGCGCCCTGCTCACATCGCCCTTGAAGAACTCCAGCTCGGTGTCCAACTTCCTGCGCTCGACCCCAAGATCGGCCACGCGCCGGTTGGCGGTGGCGATCACGGTGTCGACAGTCGCCAGCTGCGCGGAGCGCTCCCGGTCGTGCGCAGCCGGGTCCGGGTAGCGCGCGAGCAGCGCGCGGGCGCGCTTTTTTTCCTCGGCCTGCCGGTTGCGCTCCTCGGCGGCCTTGCGCGCCTTTTCGTCCTCGGCGGCGCGCTCGTCGGCGGACAGGGAGGGCCCGAGCTTGCGCACCACCCGTCCGCCCGGGCTCAACTCCTGCTGCTCGCGGTCATTGCATTCCGCGATCGGACGGTCCGAGGTGAGGCGCCTGCCTTTGGCATCGACGCAGGAGAAGATGCTGCCCTGGGCCGTGGCGGCCTGGGCCACGACCGCGGCCGTGCCAGCGATGGTGAAACGAATCAAGCAGCGCCGCACGTCCATGGCTTGGATTTCAGTCGACTCCGTAGCGTTGCCGGTAGGCGAGCACCTGGCGATGGTAATCGCCCAGCGCGTCGCCGCTGTGGTTTTCCAGATACTGGAGCAAATCGGCCAGGCGCGCTATCGCGCAGATCTCCAGGCCCAGGTGGCGTTGCACATACTGCACGGCGCTGTGATCCACGTCATGCCCGCCCTCGGTGGCTTTCTCCTGCCGGTCCAGCGCGATGGCGACGGCATGCGGCCGGGCGCCCGCCTGGGCGATCAGCGCGATCGATTCGCGCACGGCCGTGCCGGCGGAGATCACGTCGTCGATGATCATCACCTTGCCCGCCAGCGGCGCGCCGACCAGCATGCCGCCTTCGCCGTGGTCCTTGGCTTCCTTGCGGTTGTAGGCGTAGGGCACGTTGCGCCCCAGGCGCGCCAGCTCGATGGCCACCGCCGCCGCCAGCGCGATGCCCTTGTAGGCCGGGCCGAACAGCATGTCGAACTCGATCCCCGAGGCGAGGATGCGGCGTGCATAGAATTGGGCCAGCCGGCCGAGCTTAGCGCCGTCGTCGAACAGGCCGGCGTTGAAGAAGTAGGGCGACAGCCGCCCGGCCTTGGTCTTGAACTCGCCGAAGCGCAGCACCCCGGCTTCGACCGAAAACTGAACGAACTCCTGGGCCAGCTCGTCGCGGCCCGTACTAGAAGCGCCCATGGGCAAATCCTTGTTCAAACTTACCAGCCTCAACCTGAACGGCATCCGCTCCGCCGCCGGCAAGGGGGTCGAGGACTGGGTCGCCCGCACCCGCCCGGATTGTATTTGCGTGCAGGAGGTCAAGGCCCAGGCCCCCGACATCGAAGGCCGCTTCGAGCAACTGGCGGGCCTGACCGGGCACTTCCACTTCGCGCAGAAAAAAGGCTACTCGGGCGTCGCGGTGTACAGCAAGCACGCGCCCAGCGACGTGATCGTGGGTTTCGGCTCCCCCGAGTTCGACGCCGAGGGGCGCTACGTGGAACTGCGTTTCGACACCCCGCAGCGCAAGTTCTCGGTCATCAGCTGCTACTTCCCGAGCGGCTCCTCGGGCGAGGAGCGGCAACAGGCCAAGTTCCGCTTCCTCGACGAATTCGACCCGCACCTGGTGCGGCTGAAGGCGCAGCGCGAGTTCGTGTTGTGCGGCGACGTCAACATCGCCCACAAGGAGCAGGACCTGAAGAACTGGAAGGGCAACCGCAAGAACAGCGGCTTCCTGCCCGAGGAGCGCGCCTGGATGGGCAAGATCCTGTCCGAAACCGGGCTGGTCGATGTCTATCGCCAGCTGCAGCCGGAAACCACCGAGGCCTGCTACACATGGTGGAGCAACCGCGGCCAGGCCTACGCCAAGAATGTGGGCTGGCGGCTGGACTACCACCTGGCCACCCCCACGGTCGCCGCGCTCGCCCGCAGCGAATCGATCTACAAGACCGAGCGCTTCTCGGACCACGCGCCCATCACGGTGGACTACGAGTTCAAGCTCTGACTGGGGTGCGGGCCCGCGCGGTCTAGCCGGCCCGGTTGCGCCGCCTCACTGCTTGCGCAGCACGAAAGCCAGCGCCCGCGGATTCCCCTCCGCTTTCCACTCGCCCCGCACTTCGCGGCCGCAGGAGCCCTCGACCACGTCGCCCAGCCAGGTGGCGCTGATGTTCAGCCCGTTGACCGACTCCTCCAGCGTGAGTTCGCCCTCCAGCACATCGCCGGCCAGCTGGATGATCCGCCCCGCGCGCTTCAGCGTGCCGCGCACGGTCTCGGCGTATTCGGGATGCTTGACCAGCACCAGGGTCAAGGGCGCGCGCTCGCCTTCGATTTCGGCCTTCCAGGTGCCGAGAAGGTGCTGTTGCGCGACCTCCGGGGCCGAGGGGCATGCGGCCGGCGCCTGCGCCAGGGCCGGCCCGGCGGCCGCGATGCAGGCGCAGGCCAGCCAGCGCCTCATCCGTTGGCCGCCGTCGAGGCCGCGCTGTCCTGCGCCTTCTTCGCGAACTCGGCGCGCAGCGCCTTGAGCTTTTCGCGCGGATCTTCCCGGGTGGTGGCTTTCTCCAGCGCCATCTCGGCGATGAAGCGGCTGGGCTGCGCCGCCACCATCTCGCGGCCCTTCTTGCGCCGGCGCGTCCAGCTCACCGCCAGCGAGCGCTGCGCCCGCGTGATGCCCACGTACATCAGGCGCCGCTCCTCCTGCAGCCGCTGCAGGATGCCTTCGTTGGCCTGGCCCTTGGCGCCGTCGTCGTCATCGAGCTTGAAGGGCAGCAGCCCTTCGTTCACGCCGATCAGCAGCACGTGCGGCCACTCCAGGCCCTTGGCGGCGTGCAGGGTGGACAGCGTCACCAGGTTCTGGTCCTGCTCGCGCTCGCTGATGGTGGACAGCAGGGAAATCGTCTGCGCCACCTCCATCAGCGTCTTCTTCTCGCTGCTGGTGGTGACGCCGGCGGTGTCGTCGATCTGGCCGCCGCAGCGCTGCGCCATCCAGTCGCAGAAATCCAGCACGTTGGTCCAGCGCGACGCCGCCAGCTTCTCGCTGTCCTCGGATTCGTACAGGTGCTTTTCGTAGCCGATGTCGCGCAGCCAGTCGGTGAGGAAGGCGCGCGCATCCTCGGCGCCCGAGGTGTGGCGCGCCCGGTACTCCAGGTCGTTGACGTAGCGGCCGAACTCATGCAGGCCGCCCACCGCGCGCGTCGACAGGGCCGAGCCCAGCGAGGAGGAGAACAGCGCCTCGAACAGGCTGAGCTTGTACTTGCCGGCGAACACGCCCAGGTTCTGCAGCGTCTGGTGGCCGATGCCGCGCTTGGGCGCGGTGACCGCGCGCAGGAAGGCCGGGTCGTCGTCGTTGTTGACGATCAGGCGCAGCCAGGCGCACAGGTCCTTGATCTCGGCGCGGTCAAAGAAGCTCTGGCCGCCCGAGACCTTGTAGGGGATCTGCGCCTTGCGCAGGGCCTGCTCGAACACCTTGGCCTGGTGGTTGGCGCGGTAGAGCAGGGCGAAGTCCTTCCAGTCCTTGCCCAGGCCGTTGGCCCGGATCGACTGGATGCGCGCCACCGCGCGCTCGGCCTCGTGCTCCTCGTTGTCGCAGTCGACGATGCGCACCGGCTCGCCCTCGCCCAGTTCCGAGAACAGCGTCTTGGGAAACAGCTTGGGATTGGGGCCGATCACGTTGTTGGCCGCGCGCAGGATCGCCGAGGTGGAGCGGTAGTTCTGCTCGAGCTTGATGACCTTGAGCTTGGGGAAGTCCTGCGGCAGCTTCTTCAGGTTGTCCAGGGTGGCGCCGCGCCAGCCGTAGATCGACTGGTCGTCGTCGCCCACTGCGGTGAAGCGGCCATGGCCGCCCACCAGCAGCTTGAGCAGCTCGTACTGGGTGGCGTTGGTGTCCTGGTATTCGTCCACCAGCACATGGCCGAGCAGGGCTTGCCACTTCTCGCGCACCTCGGCGTGGTTCTGCAGCAGCTTCAGCGGCAGGCCGATCAGGTCGTCGAAGTCCACGCTCTGGTAGGCCGCGAGCCGCTCCTCGTAGCGCGCCATGATGCGCGCGGTGATGCGCTCGTTGTCGTCCGCCGCCTGCGCCTCGGCCTGCGCGGCGGTCAGGCCCATGTTCTTCCACAGGCTGATGGCCCACTGCCATTGGCGCGCGGTGGCAGCGTCGGTGGTGCCGCCGGCGTCCTTCAGGATCGCGGTGACGTCGTCGCTGTCCAGGATCGAGAACTGGGGCTTCAGGCCCAGCGCCGCGCCGTCCTGCCGCAGCATGCGCACGCCCAGCGCGTGGAAGGTGCAGATCACCACCTCCTTGGCGCCCTTGCCGACCAGCCCCTTGGCGCGCTCGCGCATTTCGGCGGCGGCCTTGTTGGTGAAGGTGATGGCGGCGATGCGCTTGGCTTCCAGGCCGGTCTGGATCAGGCGGGCGATCTTGTGCGTGATTACGCGCGTCTTGCCCGACCCGGCGCCGGCCAGCACCAGGCAGGGCCCATGCAGGTGGTTGACGGCTTCCTGTTGAGCGAGGTTCAGACCGGCGGACATCGGGAGCGGGGAATGGGGGAGGAAACTGCGGGGGCTGTTGGAGCCGAGCCGCGAATCATAACGATGAGCTCGGGCGAGAATACGCCGTGCTCGCCATCCTCCAGGTCACCTTTCCGTTCTTCGCGCTGGTGCTTTGCGGCTACATCGCCGCGCGCCAGCGCCTGCTGCCGTTCGATGCGATTCCCGGCCTGAACACCTTTGTCCTGTATTTCGCGCTGCCGTGCATGCTGTACCGCTTCGGCGCAAACACGCCGATTGCGCAACTTCTCGACGTCGTGGCCGGTGCGGTCTACCTGGCCTGCGCGCTGCTGCTGGTGGCCGGCGTGGTCTGGACCAGCCGCGGCCCGCGCATCGGCTGGAACGACGCCGCCTTCGGGGCGCTGGTCGCGGCCTTCCCCAACACCGGCTTCATGGGCGTACCGCTGCTGGTGGCGCTGCTGGGCGCGCAGGCCGCCGGGCCGGCCATCCTCACCATCCTGATCGATCTGGTGATCACCAGTTCGCTGTGCATCGCGCTGTCGCGCCTGGATGCAGCCGGTGCCCACGGCGCCGAGGTCGCGGCGAAGAATGCGCTCAAGGGGGTGGCCCTGAACCCCATGCCCTGGGCGATCGCGCTCGGCGGCGCGGCCTCGGCGCTGCAGCTGGAGCCGGTCAAGCCGGTGGGACAGACGATCGGGCTGCTGGCCGACGCGGCCTCGCCGGTGGCGCTGTTCACCATCGGCGCCGTGCTGGCCCGCTCGCAGCACGTGGCCGCCATGATGCAGCACGAGCCCCACCCCTGGCGCGACTTCCTGCCGGTGGCGCTGGTCAAGCTGCTGCTGCATCCGCTGCTGGTGTGGGGCGCCGGCCATGCCGCGATCGCCGCCGGCGCGCCGCTGCGGCCCGAGTCACTGACCGTGATGGCGCTGGTGGCCGCGCTGCCCTCGGCCAGCAACGTGGCGCTGCTGGCCGAGCGCTTTCACGCCGACACCGGCCGCATCGCCAAGATCATCCTGCTGACCACCGCGGCGGCGTTCCTGACCTTCTCCGGCGCGGTGGCGCTGCTGCGCTGACCCCGCTGCAAGACAATCGGCCCATGTGCAACCGCTACCGCCCCGCCAGCGTGACCTATGTGCGCGATGTGTTCGGCTTCACCCTGATCAAGGAGCGCGAGGGCGAGAGCTACAACACGGAAGGCATCGGGCCCTGGCAGAACGGGCCGTTCGTGCACTCGCGCGGGCTGGACATCGGCCAGTGGGGGCTGATCCCCTGGTTCTCCAGGACCCGCCGCCCCACCGGCAAGCTGGGCCAGCCGATCAGCACCAACAACTGCCGCATCGAGACCGTCGCCACCGCGCCCAGCTTCAAGGAGCCGTGGGCGCGCGGCCAGCGCTGCCTGATCCCGGCGGCGGACTACGACGAGCCGTACTGGGGCACCGGCCGCAACATCTGGTGGCGGTTCCGCCGCCGCGACGGGCAGGCCTGGGCGCTGGCCGGCCTGTGGAACGAATGGACCGATCCGGCCAGCGGCGAGCTCGTGGTGAGCTACACCATGCTCACCCAGAACTGCGACAGCCACCCGCTGCTGGCGCTGATGCACAAGCCCGACCCCACGCTGCCGCCCGATGCGCAGGACAAGCGCAGCGTGATCCCGGTCGAGCGCCAGCACTGGGACACCTGGCTCAATGGCAGCGTCGACGAGGCGATGGCGCTGGTGCGCCTGCCCGAGGCCGGCCTGTTCGAGCACGGCGCCGCCGATCCGGCGCAGCAGGTGCCGCTGGGCGATGCCAGTGAGCAGGGCCAGCAAAACCTGATCTAGTCCCGTCGAGCGAAGTCATGGCCTTCCGCGGCCGCTTCACCGCCGACGCCCAGCTGGGACGGCTGGCGCGCTGGCTGCGCGCGCTCGGTTTCGACTGCGCCTACGACGAATCGCTGCCCGGTCGGCAGCAGCTGCAGCAGTCCCGCCAGCAGGGGCGCATCCTGCTCACGCGCAACCGCGTGCTGCTGCGCGAACAGAAGCCCGCCAGCGCCTTCGAGGTGCGCGGCGACGATCCGCTGGAGCAGCTGCGCCAGGTCGTCACCGCCATGGCCTTGCCGCCGCCGGTGCAGCTCTACACCCGCTGCATGCTCGACAACGCCGAGCTCGGCCCGCCGCTGCCGCCGGCGCAGGCCGATGCGCTGGTGCCGGCCGGCGTGCGCGGCATCCCGGGCCCGGTGCGCCAGTGCCCGGTCTGCGGCCGGGTGTACTGGCAGGGCTCGCACGTGCGGCGCATGCGCGCGGCCCTCGAGCGCGTGCTGCCGGGCTGGCTGCCCGAAGGCATCGGATAATGGTCCGCATGGCCTCCCTCGTGCCCCTTTTCGAATCGCACCGCGGCGGCACGCTGGAGTCGGTGAACTTCGGCGCCGTGGCGGTGTGCGACAGCCAGGGCCGCGTGCTCGGGGCCGCGGGCGACCCGCACTGGCTCACCTTCACCCGCTCCACCCTCAAGCCGCTGCAGGCGCTGCCCTTCCTGCAGTCGGGTGGGGCGCAGGCGCTGGGTTTCACGGCAAGCAACATCGCGCTGCTGTGTGCAAGCCACAGCGGCGAGCCCATGCACGTCGAGCAGGTGCAGCAGATGCTGGACAAGGCGGGCGTCGGCTTGCGACGCCTGCAGTGCGGCTGCCATGTGCCCTACTACGTCGAGCAGGGTGTGGGCGCCGCGCCGGCGGCGTTCGATGAGCGGCACCACAACTGCAGCGGCAAGCACACCGGCTTCCTGGCGCACTGCGTGCACCGGGGCTGGCCGCTGGACAGCTACCTGGAACCCGCGCACCCGCTGCAGCAGGAAGTCCGCCGCGACGTGGCCCGCGCGGTCGGCCTGTCCGAAGGCGAGCTGCGGATGGGCATCGATGGCTGCTCGGCGCCCAACTATGCAATGCCGCTGGCGCACCTGGCCCGCGGCTACGCCCGCCTGGCGCGCGGCGCCGCCGACGGCGAATTCGGCGCCAGCTTCGCGGCGCTGGCCGGCGCGATGGGCGAATTCCCGGAGCTCGGCTCGGGCACCGGCCGCAACGACCTGGCTTTCATGCGCGCCGGCGGTGGCGACTGGCTGTCCAAGGCAGGCGCTGACGGCGTGCAGGTGGTGGCCAGCAAGAGCCGCGGCCAGGCCGTCGCGGTCAAGATCGCCGACGGTGGCAAGCTCGCGGCCGCCGCCGTCACGGTGGCCGCGCTCGACCAGCTTGGCTGGCTGGATGGGCACCAGCGCGAGGAACTGCGCCCGTGGCGCGCGCAGGAGATCCTGAGCGTGCGCGGCGCGCCGGTGGGCGAGCGCAAGACCGCATTCAGGCTGGCGCCGGCATGAGCCGCACGGCCGCTCCGAAGGCTCATAGCACCGCAGCCCGCAGGGCGGAGGTTATCCAATGAGCCGCCCGGCCGCTCCGAAGGCTCGTAGCACCGCAGCCCGACAGGGCGAAGGTTATCTAATGACTCCGAGACCGGCCCGCCTCAGGGGCGGTCGCGCGACCGGCCGCGCAGCATGCCGTAGATGAACAGCAGCACGACGGCGCCGATCACGGAGGCGATCCAGCCGGCGGCCTCTTCCTGCTGGTACCAGCCCATGGCCACGCCGACGTAGCGGGCGATGAACGCGCCCGCGACGCCGAGCAGCGTGGTCATGATCAGGCCCATGCGGTCGTCGCCCGGCTTCAGGGCCCGGGCGATCAGGCCCACGATGAAGCCAACGACGATGGTGCCGATGATGGACATCATGCGCATACCTCCGCTTGAACTGCGTCCACTCTAGCCACGCCGCCCGGTGCCATGTGGCTCGTCCGCGGCAACGCCTCTGTGCCTGCTGTGTCGCACTGTTAAAATCGTCAGCCACGCAATCCTCGACAGCCTCTGGGTCTAAGCCATGAACCGCTGCCTCTCATTGCGGGCACGAATCGCGCTTGCCGCATTCGCCTCGCTCGCCGCACTCACCCCCATCCTGTTGCCCGCTCCCGCGGCCGCGCAGGGCATCCAGCGCGAAGCGCCCAAGGATGTCGTGCTGGGCCAGATGGCGGTGGGCGCGCCGCCCGAGATCCAGATCGACGGCAAGGCCGACCGGCTGTCCCCCGGCTATCGCATCCGCGACCTCAACAACATGCTGGTGCTGTCGGCCAGCCTGGCCGGCCAGACCGTGCCCGTGGTGTACCGGCGCGACGCCGCCGGCCTGGTGCACGAGGCCTGGCTGCTCACGGCCGAGGAATACCGCCGGCTCGGCGGCGTTGGCGGCGGGGCCGACGGCTACAGGAAGTTCGCCGAATTGCTCTCGGTGATCTTCGGCGCGCGCCGTTGAAGGAGCCGGCCATGACGCGCAAAGTCTTCATCAAGACTTTCGGCTGCCAGATGAACGAGTACGACTCGGACAAGATGGCCGATGTGATGAACGCCGCCCAGGGCTACGAGCCCACCGACAATGTCGACGAGGCGGACCTGATCCTGTTCAACACCTGCTCGGTGCGCGAGAAGGCGCAGGAAAAGGTGTTCTCCGACCTCGGGCGCGTCAAGCACCTGAAAAGCAAGGGCGTGCTGATCGGCGTCGGCGGCTGCGTCGCCAGCCAGGAGGGCGCGGCGATCATCGAGCGCGCGCCCTACGTGGACGTGGTGTTCGGCCCGCAGACGCTGCACCGCCTGCCGCAGCTGCTGGCCCAGCGCGAACGCCAGCAGCGGCCGCAGGTGGACATCAGTTTCCCCGAGATCGAGAAGTTCGACAGCCTGCCGCCGGCCCGCGTCGAAGGCGCGACCGCCTTCGTCAGCATCATGGAAGGCTGCTCCAAGTACTGCAGCTACTGCGTCGTGCCCTACACCCGCGGCGAGGAGGTCTCGCGCCCGTTCGAGGACGTGCTGGCCGAAGTGGCTGGCCTGGCCGACCAGGGCGTCAAGGAAGTGACGCTGCTCGGGCAGAACGTCAACGCCTACCGCGGCAAGATGGGCGACACCGCCGAGATCGCCGACTTCGCGCTGCTGCTCGAATACGTGGCCGACATCCCCGGCATCGAACGCATCCGCTATACCACCAGCCATCCCAACGAGTTCACGCAGCGCCTGATCGAGGCCTACGCCCGCGTGCCCAAGCTGGTGAGCCACCTGCACCTGCCGGTGCAGCACGGCAGCGACCGCATCCTGATGGCGATGAAGCGCGGCTACACCGTGCTGGAATACAAGAGCACGGTGCGCAAGCTGCGCGCGGTGCGGCCGCAGCTGTCGCTGTCCAGCGATTTCATCGTTGGCTTCCCCGGCGAGACCGACGAGGATTTCGCCCGGCTGATGAAGCTGATCGAGGACGTCGGCTACGACGCCAGCTTCTCCTTCATCTTCAGCCCGCGCCCGGGCACGCCGGCGGCCAACCTGCACGACGACACGCCGCATGCGGTGAAGCTGGCGCGCCTGCAGCAGGTGCAGGCGGCGATCGAGGCCAACGCCCAGCGCATCAGCCGGAGCCTGGTCGGCACCGTGCAGCGCATCCTGGTCGAAGGGCCGTCCCGCAAGGACCCCGCGGAACTGATGGGCCGCACCGAGTGCAACCGCATCGTCAATTTCAGCGGCCAGCCGCACCTGGTCGGGCAGATGGCCGACGTGACGATCACGCAGGCCCTGCCGCACTCGCTGCGCGCCGAGGTGCTGGAGCGCGAGGAAGCCGCGGCCTAGGGCCGGGCCCCTAGTTGACCTCGACGCCCAGCTTGGCGAGGGCGTCGCTGATCGGGATGAAGAAGTTCATTCCGGCCAGGCCCTTGGCCCCCAGGCCCATCACCGTGATGCCGATGACCGTGCCCTTCGCGTCGAGCAGCGGGCCGCCGCTGTTGCCCGGCAGGATCGCGACATCGCTCTGGATGTAGCGCTTGTCCTCCATCGTGCGGTAGCCGCTCAGGATGCCGCGCGTGAGCGTGGCGTTGAAGCGGTCGCCCAAGGGCGAACCGAGCGCATACACATCGTCGCCCACATTGGCTTCGCCCGTGCGCAGCGGCAGCGGTGGCACGCCTGAAGCCTCGGTCTTGATCAGCACCACGTCGCGCAGCCGGTCGCTGCGCACCACTTCGCCGACCAGCTCGCGCCCGGTGGTCAGGGTGACCTTGACGATCTTGGCGTCGCCCGTCACATGGGCGTTGCTCAGGAGGTAGCCGTCGCTGACGAAGAAGGCGGTGCCGGTGCCGCTGCCGTTGCTGACGGTGGCCACGCCGGCGCGCAGCAGCGTCACGTTCTTGTTCAGGGCTTCACCGCCGGGCCGGGCGCCGGCGAGCTTGAGGACCTCCATCCCGGTCGCGGCGCCCTGCGGCGCGGCCGCGGCGGGCACGGCGAGCACGGCGGCCTGAAAGCGCTCGTCGGCCAGCAGGTTGCGCGAGGCGGCGGCGAAGGCGCGCACGAAGAAGGTGGTGAGGGGCGTCTTCTCCGGCGTGCCTGGCTGGTAGCTGCCTTCGGTCGTGGTTTCGAAGATGACTTTCTGGGTGTCGACCTGCAGCACCTGCCAGAACAGCTGCATGTAGACGCCGCCGCTGGTCTCGCCGCTGCGCACGCAGAAATTGGCGCCGACGTCCTTGATCAGGACGCCCACATGCAACTGGGCCGATGAGCGCTGGCGCTCGCGGTCGGCCGGGGTGTCGAAGATCGCATCGGATTGCACGGGCACCGGGTAGCCGGCCGTTTCCAGCTCGGCGCGGAAGGTGCGCGACAGCTGCGTGTTGAACGCCTGGTACAGCTTGTCGTTCCAGGTGGCGGTGCCCCGGGTGCTGCAGAACAGGCCGTCCTGCAGCACGCCGATGCGCGCCGGCGGCGTCTCGAAGCGCGTCTTGATGGTGCGCAGCATCAGGGGCCGTCCGCCGGACCCCGCCGGCAGGGCGAGGGGCGTGCGCGCCTCGACTTCCTTGACCCGCGGCACCTCGGCATGCGCCGCCGCCGCGATCATCGTGCAGGCGGCCAGTGCCGCCCATGCTGCTTGCATTCCCCTCATCGCGCTCCTCCGCGTCCCGCCACTGCGCGGGAGTATTGTGCAGCCGCCGGCAGCGGCGTCAGAACGGCAGTTTGGGCATCCCGCCCTTGCCCCCCTTGCCGCCCATCCCGCCCATGCGCTTCATCATCTTCATGAGGCCGCCGCCCTTCATCTTCTTCATCATGCCCTGCATCTGCTCGAACTCGTTGAGCAGGCGGTTGACTTCCTGGACCTGGACGCCGGCGCCGGTGGCGATGCGGCGCTTGCGGGTGGCCTTGATCAGTTCGGGCTTGCGCCGCTCCAGCGGCGTCATGCTGTTGATGATGCCTTCCTTGCGGCGGATGTCGCGCTCGGCCTTGGCCATGTCGACGTTGCCGGCCTTGGCGGTCATCTGCGCCGGCAGCTTCTCCATCAGGCTGGACAGGCCGCCCATCTGCTTCATCTGCTGGATCTGCGCCAGGAAGTCGTTCAGGTCGAACTCGCCGGTCTTGACCTTGGCGGCGAGCCTCTGCGCCGCCTGCACGTCGACGCCGGCGGTGACCTGCTCGACCAGCGCCACGATGTCGCCCATGCCCAGGATGCGACCGGCGTGGCGCTCGGCGTCGAACACCTCCAGGCCGTCGATCTTCTCGGACACGCCGGCGAACTTGATCGGCGCGCCGGTGACCTGGCGCACCGACAGCGCGGCGCCGCCGCGCGAGTCGCCATCCATCTTGGTCAGGATGATGCCGGTCAGCGGCAGCGCCTCCTTGAAGGCCTTGGCGGTGTTGATCGCGTCCTGGCCCTGCATGGCGTCGACCACGAACAGCGTCTCGACCGGGTTGAGCGCGGCATGCAGCTCGCGGATCTCGCGCATCATGGCCTCGTCCACCGCCAGCCGGCCGGCGGTGTCGACCAGCAGCACGTCGAAGTACTGCCTGCGCGCGAAATCGACCGCGGCGCGGGCGATGTCCACCGGCTTCTGCTCGGGCGAGCTGGGGAACCATTCGGCGCCGGCCTGCCCGGTCACCGTTTTCAGCTGCTCGATGGCGGCCGGACGGTAGACGTCGCCCGAGACCGTCAGCACCTTCTTCTTGCGCTTTTCGATCAGGTACTTGGCGAGCTTGGCCGTGGTGGTGGTCTTGCCCGCGCCCTGCAGGCCGGCCATCAGGATCACCGCCGGCGGCTGCGCGGCCAAGTTGATGTCGGACACGCCTTCGCCCATGGTGGCGGCGAGCTCGCGGTTGACGATGCCCACCAGGGCCTGTCCGGGCGAGAGCGAGCCCAGCACCTCCTGGCCCATCGCCTTGTCCTTGACGCGCGCGATGAAGTCGCGCACCACGGGCAGGGCGACGTCGGCCTCGAGCAGGGCCAGGCGCACTTCGCGCAGCATGTCCTGGACGTTGGCTTCGGTGATGCGGGCCTGGCCGCGCAATTCCTTGGCCAGTCGCGAGAGTTTTTCGGTGAGGGCGGAGGTGGCCATGAGGGTTGGAGGGGAGTGGGGCGCCGGAAGACCCGGGCCTTTGCCGGGGTGCGGCGTGGCCGGAAACACCTAAACTGTGAGCCATGATTCTATCCAGTGCCTCCCCCGCGAACGTCGTGCTTTCGCTGGCGGCGGCCTTGGCCTATGCGGTGCCCGCTGCGGCGGCCGCGCGGCTGTCCGAGCGCGGGGCGCGCCTGGCCCTGCTGGCGGCCTGGCTGTTGCACGTGTTGGCGATCGCCGCCGGCCTGCTGGGCGATCCGCCGCGCTTCGGCTTTGCCCCGGCCCTGTCGGTCACCGCCTGGCTGGTGCTGACCGTCTACGCGGTGGAGCGCCAGATGTTTCCGCGCCTGCAGGCGCGCTGGGCGCTGGCCGGCCTGGGCAGCGCCGCGGTGCTGCTGGCGCTGGTGTTTCCGGGCTCGACCCTGCACGCCACCGCCTCGCCCTGGCTGCCTCTGCACTGGGCGCTGGGCATCGCCTCCTACGGCCTGATTGCCGCCGCCGTGGTGCACGCCTGGCTGATGACGCGGGCGGAGCGCGATATCCGCCAGGCCACCGACCCGCACGCGGGCATTCCGCTGCTGACGCTGGAGCGCCTGACGTTCCGGTTCGCCACCGCCGGCTTCGCGCTGCTGTCGGCGACGCTGCTGGCCGGCGTCGTTTTCAGCGAGTACCTGTACGGGCAGCCGGCGCGCTGGGACCACAAGACCATCTTCTCGCTGCTGGCCTGGGCGGTGTTCGCCTTCCTGCTGCTGGGCCGGCTGCGCTTCGGCTGGCGTGGACGCAAGGCCGTGCGGGTGCTCTATACCGGCTCGGTGCTGCTGTTGCTCGCCTACGCCGGCTCGCGTTTCGTGCTCGAAGTGATCCTGAGGCGCGCCGCATGATGAAGTTCCTGTTGCTGCTGGCCGTGGTGCTGGTGGTGATCTGGTTCCTGCGCGGCGGCGCGCGCCGGCCGGACGAAGCCGGGCGCGAGCAGGCGGCGCGGCGCGCCGCGCCGCCCGCGCCATCCGCGCCGCAGGACATGGTGGAATGCCCGGTGTGCCATGTGCACCTGCCGCGCGCCGACGCATTGCCCGGACCGGGCGGGCAGCTCTATTGCTGCGCCGAACACCGGCTGCGGGGCGAAGGCTGAATACCTTGGCACCGCTGACCGAAGCCCCGCGCGACGGCGCCGAAGAGCGGGCGCGCGGGTCGGCCTTCGACCGCCTGTGGCGCGGCTTCATGACCGCGCGCACGACCATCGCGCTGGTCCTCACCGTGCTGCTCGGCGCCCTGCACACGCTGGCCCCGGCGCTGGGCGTGACCCGCTGGCTGATCGGGCTGTGCGCGGGCTACCTGCTGGTGGCGCTGGCGGGGCGGGTGTTCTTCGTGCCGGCGCCGCCCGGCCGAACCTTCGATCGACAGTGGCTGCCGACCGCCGGGGCGGACCTGCTGGCGATCTCGACCCTGCAGTTCCTGCAGGTCGCCAGCATCAACTATTCGCCGCTGTTCGCGCTGCCGGTGCTGATGTCGGCGGTGCTGGGGTCGTCGGTGGCGGCGCTGGCCACCGCCGCCGGCGTCGCCTTGCTGCTGCTGGTCGACGTCTGGATCCAGATCCCGCACCTGGCGCCGGAGTCGACCGAGCTGCCTTCGCGCTTCCTGCAGGCCGGGCTCACCGGTGTCGGCTATTTCGCCCTGGCCTTCCTGGTCAACCAGCTGGCCGCGCGGCTGGCGCGCGAGGAGCAGGCGGCGCTTCGCGGGCGCCGGGCGGCGCGCACCCACGCGCAGGTCAACGAGCTGGTGATCGAGGCGCTCAGCGAAGGCGTGCTGGTGGTCGACGCCAGCGGCCGCGTGCACGCGGCCAATCCGGCCGCCCGCATGCTGCTCGGCCTGGCCGACGTCGCCAGTCAGTCGTCCTTCGCGCTGGCGGCGCAGGCCGGCTGGGAGCCCCTGCGCGAGCTGGCGCGGCAGACCTTCGAGCTGCGCGGTCCCCAGCTGCGCGAGCTGGCGCTGGACGAGCCGGCCGCCGGCCGCCGGCGCATGCATGTGCGCACCCGCCTGACGGAAGAAAGCTACGGCGAGGGGCTGTGCGTCATGTTCCTGCACGACCTGCGCGAGATGGAAGCGCGGCTGCGCACCGAGAAGCTGGCGGCCATGGGCCGGATGTCGGCGGCCGTGGCGCACGAGATCCGCAACCCGCTGGCCGCCATCGCCCAGGCCAATGCGCTGCTGGAAGAAGACCTGCGCGAGCCGGGCCTGCGCCAGCTCAGCGCGCTGGTGCGCAAGAATGCGCAGCGGCTGGCGCAGATCGTCGAGGAGATCCTGGACGTCTCGCGCGCGCGCGCTGCGGCCGGCGGCTCGCCGCCGCTGGCGCTCGATGCCTCGGTGGCGGCGGCCTGCAAGGATTGGGCGGCGCAGACCGGCAGCGGCCCGCGCCTGCAGCTGTCGCTGGGCGCGCCGGGCGTGCGGGTGCGCTTCGAGCCCGACCACCTGCGGCGCGTCCTGGTCAACCTGCTGGACAACGCGTTGCGCTACTGCGGCGAACGCCCGGATTCGATCCGGGTGCTCACGCGCGAGTCGGCCGACCAGGTGAATCTGCACGTCTGGAGTGACGGCGAACCGATGGAAGCGTCGGTCCAGCGCCACCTTTTCGAGCCTTTTTTCACCTCGGAGAGCCGATCCAGCGGCCTGGGGCTGTTCATCTGCCGCGAGCTGTGCGAACGTCACGGTGCGACCATGGCCTACCAGCGCCGCATCGGAGGCACGGTGGGGACCCAGCGCGAGGGGAACGACTTCGTCGTGACCTTCGGACCCCTGAACGCGAGGGCGACGGGCAACACAACCTTTGACAAAATAAACGCCTAATGTCCGCCACTTCCACCGCGCAGGTACTGGTCGTCGATGACGAACCCGACCTGCGCACGCTGTACGAGCTCACGCTGCTGCGGGAGGGCTACCGCGTGGACGCCGCCGGCAGCGTGGCCGAGGCCTGGCAGCAGCTGGAGGCCAAGCGCTTCGACGCTGTGATCACCGACATGCGCCTGCCCGACGGGCAGGGGCTGGAGCTGCTGCAGCGCATGTCGCAGCAGCAGCGGCCCGAGCGCTGCATCGTCATGACCGCCTACGGTTCGGCCGAGAACGCCGTCGAGGCGCTCAAGGCCGGCGCCTTCGACTACCTCACCAAGCCGGTCGACCTGCGGCAATTTCGCAACGTGGTCGCATCGGCGATCCAGGAAGTCACGCCGGCGCGCGGCCGCGTCGCGGCGCGCACTGCCGCGCCGGCAGAGCGGCCGACCGGTGGCGATGCCGCCCTGCAGCGGCTGGTGGGGGAGTCCCAGGCCGTGCGCGCCGTCAAGGAGCGCGTGGCCAAGGTGGCGCGCAGCATGGCGCCGGTGCTGGTGCGCGGCGAGTCCGGCACCGGCAAGGAACTGGTGGCGCGGGCGATCCACGCCTGCAGCCACCGCGCCGACGCGCCCTTCGTGGCAGTGAACTGCAGCGCGATCCCGGAGGCCCTGCTCGAAGCCGAGTTCTTCGGCGCCAAGAAGGGCTCCTACACCGGCTCGGCCGCCGACCGCGAGGGCTACTTCCAGGCGGCGCGCGGCGGCACGCTGTTCCTCGACGAGATCGGCGACCTGCCGCTGCCCATGCAGTCCAAGCTGCTGCGCGCGATCCAGGAGCGCCAGGTGCGGCCGCTCGGCTCCACCCAAGAGGACGCCGTGGACGTGCGCATCGTCAGCGCCACGCACAAGGACCTGGTGGCCGACGTCCAGGCCGCCCGCTTCCGCCAGGACCTGTACTACCGCCTCAATGTCATCGAGATCGTGGTGCCGCCGCTGCGCGAGCGCCGCGAGGACCTGCCGCGGCTGTGCGAGGCGCTGCTGGCGCGCATCGCGCAGGACACCGGCGTGCCGGCGCCGGTGCTGACGCCGGAGGTGATGGCGCAGCTGTGGGCCCATCCGCTCGGCGGCAACGTGCGCGAGCTGGAGAACCTGCTGCACCGTGCCGTCGCGCTGTCGGACGGTCATGAAATGCATCTGGACCTCGAGCCGGCAGCGGCTCCGGCGCTGGCGCCGGAGCCCGAGATGCCGAACGACCTGCAGGCCTGGCTCGACCAGAAGGAGCGCGACGTCCTGGTGAAGGCGCTGCAGGACAGCGGCTTCAACCGCACCGCCGCCGCGCAACGCCTGGGGCTGACGCTGCGCCAGATCCGGTATCGCATCGCGCGCCTGCAGATTCCCGTGCCGGGCGGCGCCGACGAAGGCGACGATGCCTGAATCGGGCGCCCTGTGGGACGCGGGCTGGTACCGCTTCGCCCGGCGCCTGGATTCAGCGAACTTCGGACCGCGGCCGGCGGGCGCCCAGGTCGACCTGATCGTGCTGCACTCGATCAGCCTGCCTCCCGGCGAGTACGGCGGCGACGCGGTGCAGCAGCTGTTCACCAACACGCTCGACTGGGACGCCCATCCCTATTTCAAGAGCATCGAGGGGCTGGAGGTCTCGTCGCACTTCTATATCCGGCGCGACGGCCAGCTCTGGCAGTTCGTCGACTGCGACCACCGCGCTTGGCACGCCGGCGCCTCCAGCTGGCGCGGCCGCGCCAACTGCAACGACGATTCCATCGGCATCGAGCTGGAGGGCCTGGAAGGCGCCAGCTTCGAGCCGCCCCAGTACGAGACGCTGGCGCAGCTGTGCGCCGCCCTGGCGCAGCGCTACCCGATCGCGCACGTGGCCGGCCACGAGCACATCGCGCCCGGGCGCAAGTGCGACCCCGGCCCCGGCTTCGACTGGGCCGAGTTGCGCCGCTCGCTCGGCTGGCCGGGCGAGCAGTTCGCCGCCTGATAGGCAACAAACTGTTACGGTGCCGCAGCCGCTGCGCGCGGCAATGCAGAGGCAGAGCTGCCAAGCACCTTGTGGATGCGCAATCGAGCATTGGCGCGGCTGTGCGAACTCAGCCGGAGAGGCTCTTCAACAGCCTGTCCACAAAATATCGACAACCTAGCAAAACCACTAGATGTAGTGAGCTTGACTCCGTACAGACCCCATATATAGTGCCTGACTGAGCCGCACGGCGGTACACTTCGCGTCCCAAATAAAGACTACAGCCGAGGAAACCAGCAGCATGCAATCCGTCCTGAGCACGACCGAAACCAGCGTCAGCAACAACGCCATGTTCAGTGCCCCGCAGCCGGCGCAAACCGCGGCCACCCCCCTGGCGCACTACCAGATCATCCGCCGCAACGGCGCGGTGGTTCCGTTCGAGCCCAACAAGATCGCGATCGCGATGATGAAAGCCTTCCTGGCGGTGCACGGCACCCAGGGAGCCGCCTCGGCCAGCGTGCGCGAGGTGGTGGACCAGCTCACGCAGGCCGTGATCCGCGCGCTGGTGCGCTCGCGCCCGGGCGGCGGCACCTTCCACATCGAAGACGTGCAGGACCAGGTCGAGCTCGGCCTGATGCGCGGCGGCCACCACGAGATCGCCCGCGCCTACGTGCTGTACCGCGAGCGCCGCACGCAGGAGCGCGCCGCCAAGCAGGTCCGCGAAGAACCCCAGGCGCCGCAACTGCAGGTGCTCGACGGCGGCCGGCGCGTGCCGCTGGACCTGAACGCGCTGAAGGCCCTGATCGAGTCGGCTTGCGCCGGCCTGTCGGCCGATGTCAAGGCCGATCCGATCGTGGCCGAAACCATGCGCAACCTGTACGACGGCGTGCCGATCGACGAAGTCTACAAGGCCTCGATCCTGGCCGCGCGCACGCTGATCGAAAAGGATCCCGACTACACCTACGCCACCGCCCGTCTGCTGCTGCACACCATCTTCAAGGAAGTGCTGGGCCGCGAGATCGCGCCGGCCGACGCCGCCGCCGGCTACGCCGAGTACTTCCCCGGCTTCATCCGCAAGGGCGTGGAAGCCGAGCTGCTCAGCCCCGAGCTGCTGAACTACGACCTCGCCAAGCTGGGCGCGGCGCTGAAGGCCGAGCGCGACCAGAAGTTCGACTACCTCGGCCTGCAGACGCTGTACGACCGCTACTTCCTGCACGTGCGCAAGACCCGCATCGAGCTGCCGCAGGCCTTCTTCATGCGCGTGGCCATGGGCCTGGCGCTGAACGAGATCGACCGCGAGACGCGCGCCATCGAGTTCTACGAGGTGCTGTCGAGCTTCGACTTCATGTCCTCGACCCCGACCCTGTTCAACAGCGGCACGCTGCGCTCGCAGCTGTCCTCGTGCTACCTGACCACGGTGCCGGACGACCTGGACGGCATCTACGAGTCGATCAAGGAGAACGCGCTGCTGTCCAAATTTGCCGGCGGCCTGGGCAACGACTGGACGCGCGTGCGCGCGCTGGGCTCGCACATCAAGGGCACCAACGGCGAATCGCAGGGCGTGGTGCCGTTCCTGAAGGTGGTCAACGACACCGCGGTGGCGGTCAACCAAGGCGGCAAGCGCAAGGGCGCGGTCTGCACCTACCTGGAAAGCTGGCACCTGGACATCGAGGAATTCCTCGAGCTGCGCAAGAACACCGGCGACGACCGCCGCCGCACCCACGACATGAACACGGCCAACTGGATCCCGGACCTGTTCATGCGCCGCGTGATGGAAAAGGGCGAGTGGACGCTGTTCTCGCCGTCCTCGGTGCCCGACCTGCACGACAAGTTCGGCGCCGAATTCGAGAAGGCCTACGTCGCCTACGAGGAAAAGGCCCGGCGCGGCGAGATCAAGCCCAGCCGCACCCTGCCGGCCACCGACATGTGGCGCAAGATGCTGTCGATGCTGTTCGAGACCGGCCATCCCTGGATCACCTTCAAGGACGCCTGCAACGTGCGCTCGCCGCAGCAGCACGCCGGCGTGGTGCACTCGTCCAACCTGTGCACCGAGATCACGCTCAACACCAGCGACACCGAAACGGCGGTCTGCAACCTCGGCTCGGTCAACCTGCTGCAGCACCTGAAAGACGGCGGCATCGACCACGACAAGCTGAAGAAGACCATCGCCACGGCGATGCGGATGCTCGACAACGTGATCGACATCAACTACTACGCGGTCAAGAAGGCGCGCGACTCCAACATGAAGCACCGCCCGGTCGGGCTGGGCGTCATGGGCTTCCAGGACGCGTTGTACGAGCTGCGCATCCCCTACGCCTCGCAGCAGGCGGTGGAATTCGCGGACCAGTCGATGGAGGCGGTTTGCTACCACGCCTACTGGGCCTCGACCGAGCTGGCCCGCGAGCGCGGCCGCTATTCCAGCTACCGCGGCTCGCTGTGGGACCAGGGCGTGCTGCCGCTGGACACCCTTGAGCTGCTGGCGCGCGAGCGCGGCGGCTATGTCGAAGTGGACCGCTCGGCCACGCTGGACTGGGACGCGCTGCGCCAGAAGATCGCCCGCGACGGCATGCGCAACAGCAACTGCGTCGCCATCGCGCCGACCGCCACCATCTCCAACATCATCGGCGTGGACGCCTCGATCGAGCCGTGCTTCGGCAACCTCTCGGTCAAGTCCAACCTGTCGGGCGAGTTCACCGTGGTCAACCATTACCTGGTGCGCGACCTCAAGCGCCTGGGGCTGTGGGACGACGTGATGGTCATGGACCTGAAGCACTTCGACGGCTCGCTGCGGCCGATCGACCGCGTGCCGCAGGACGTCAAGGCGCTCTATTCCACCGCCTTCGAGGTCGAACCCGAGTGGCTGGTGGAAGCCGCCGCACGTCGCCAGAAGTGGATCGACCAGGCGCAGTCGCTCAACATCTACATGGCCGGCGCCTCGGGCAAGAAGCTGGACGAGACCTACAAGCTGGCCTGGCTGCGCGGCCTGAAGACCACCTACTACCTGCGCACCACCAGCGCCACGCAGGCCGAGAAATCGACCGTGCAGTCGGGCCGGCTCAACGCGGTGTCCTCCGGTGCGGCCAACGGCGGCATGAGCGCGCTGGAGAAGGCGGCGGCCGCGGCGCAGACGCAGATGAATGCGAGCACCGACGGCGGGCCGGCGACGGACATCAAGTTCTGCGCCATCGACGATCCTGGTTGCGAGGCCTGCCAGTAATTCGTGGAAGCGCTCGACATGAAAGGGCGCTTCGATGTATCGGCGTTCTCCGACAGAACGCCGATGCAATTGAGCAACAAAATCGCGCGGTGATGTGAACGGACACTTTGACTTTCACATCGCTGCTCACATAATCCGAGCACTGGAATACTTATGTTGACCTGGGACGACGAAGTCAAGCCCGCATCGCCAGCATCATTCAACAGCGGTTCGCATCTGCCGAACCGCGAGGTGGGACTCTCTCCCTCGCCTGTCACTTCCTTCACCAACGGCCCTTCCGAAAGCGCGCTGCAGTCGTTCAACGACGCGCCGCTCGCGCCGGCCGCCCCCGTGCAGTCCACCTCCACGCGCCGCGTGGTCGCCGCCGACAAGCGCATCATCAACGGCCAGACCGACGTCAACCAGCTGGTGCCCTTCAAATACAAGTGGGCCTGGGAGAAGTACCTGGCCACCTGCGCCAACCACTGGATGCCGCAGGAAGTGAACATGACGCGCGACATCGCGCTGTGGAAAGACCCGAACGGCCTGACCGAAGACGAGCGGCGCATCATCAAGCGCAACCTCGGTTTCTTCGTCACCGCCGATTCGCTGGCCGCCAACAACATCGTGCTGGGCACCTACCGCCACATCACGGCGCCCGAGTGCCGCCAGTTCCTGCTGCGCCAGGCCTTCGAAGAGGCGATCCACACCCACGCCTACCAGTACATCGTCGAGTCGCTCGGCCTGGACGAGTCCGAGATCTTCAACGCCTACAACGAGGTCGCGTCGATCCGCGACAAGGACCAGTTCCTGATCCCTTTCATCGAGGCGATCATGGACCCCAACTTCCACACCGGCACGCCCGAGGCCGACCAGCGCCTGCTCAAGAGCCTGATCGTGTTCGCCTGCCTGATGGAGGGCCTGTTCTTCTACGTCGGCTTCACCCAGATCCTGGCGCTGGGCCGGCAGAACAAGATGACGGGCGCCGCCGAGCAGTACCAGTACATCCTGCGCGACGAGTCGATGCACTGCAACTTCGGCATCGACCTGATCAACCAGCTCAAGCTGGAGAACCCGCACCTGTGGACGGCGGAATTCAAGGCCGAGATCAAGGCGCTGTTCCTCAAGGCCGTCGAGCTCGAATACCGCTATGCCGAGGACACCATGCCGCGCGGCGTGCTGGGCCTCAATGCCTCCATGTTCAAGGGCTACCTGCGCTACATCGCCAACCGGCGCGCCACGCAGATCGGCCTGGAAGCGCTCTATCCGAACGAGGAAAACCCGTTCCCGTGGATGAGCGAAATGATTGACCTGAAGAAAGAGCGCAATTTCTTCGAGACCCGTGTGATCGAGTACCAGACGGGGGGCGCTCTTTCCTGGGATTGAATCGCCTGCCTTGATTGACCGGCCACAGAAGAGCGCGGCGCAAGGCGGGCAACGGTGTTCATGCAGCTGGGCGCGTGCCCAACTTCATGGATCGCTCCATGCCACCCAACAAGGCATGGGGTGCTTCTTTGGTTGATGTTGATCAACTTGAACAGGAGATAGAAATGGCAACTGCGAAGAAAGCGGCCGCGAAGAAGGCCCCGGCCAAGAAGGCCGCGAAGAAGACGACGGCGAAGAAGGCCCCGGCCAAGAAGGCCGCAGCGAAGAAGGCCCCGGCCAAGAAGGCCGCGGCCAAGCGTCCGGCGGCGAAGAAGGCCGCCGCGAAGCGCCCCGCTGCGAAGAAGGCAGCGGCGAAGCGCCCGGCCGCGAAGAAGGCGGCGAAGAAGGCCCCCGCGAAGAAGGCGGCGGCGAAGAAGACCACGGCCAAGAAGGCCGCGGCCAAGAAGAAGCCGGCGGCCAAGAAGGCTGCGAAAAAGCCTGCTGCGAAAAAGGCTGCGAAAAAGGCTCCTGCGAAAAAGGCCGCGAAAGCACCTGCTGCCAAGCCGGCTGCGACGAGCCCCGCTCCGGCTGCCCCTGCGGCTCAGACCACACTGAACCCGCAAGCTGCCTGGCCGTTCCCGACGGCTGGCAAGCCCTGAGGCAGGCGGACACTCCGCTCAGAAACCGGCGCTTCGGCGCCGGTTTTTTCTTTTAAGGCCTCTAGCCTCTCAACTCGAACGACGTCAACGCCCCTCGCCGGCCAGCTGCATGCGCCGGCGGATGCGTTCGGCCTCGTCGCGCGCGCCGGCCCGCTCGGCGCGCTGCGCCTGCACGCCCAGCCAGGCGAGCAGCGGGCGCCGCCAGCCCTGCTGCGAAGCCGTGTCGGACGCGAGGGTGAGCACCTGGGGCGATGCGCGTCCGTTGCGAAACAGCACGCCTGCCGCCACCAGTCGCGAGAGCGGATCGCCGATCGCCTGCAAGGCCGCCGCGTCCTCGCGCCCGCCGGCGACGGCCCGATACTGCGGCGGCAGCAGCGCCACCTGCGTCGGCGCCACGCGCCCGGCCAGGTAGTCGGCGTAGGCCCGCTCGGGGGCCGGTGCATCGGCGCGCAGGCGCTCGAAGCCCTCGCAGGGCTCCTGCACCAGGCTGGCCACCATCGCCGCGCAGCGCGTGAGCTCGGCGCGCGCCACCAGGCCGGCCTGGCCGGTGCTCGCCAGCTCGCCGCGGGCGCGCTGGAACTCGCTGTCGGCGCGGCTGTCGCCCTTCAGGTAGGCGGTGGTGAACCGGCCCAGGGAGTCGTGGGCGCTGCCCTGCCAGCCGGGGGCGGGCGGCTGGCTGCCACAGGCGGCCAGCGCGAGCAGCAGCGCGAGCGCGGCCGGGCGCCAGCTCATGGCAGCTTGACCTCCGTGTCGCGGGCGAACGGCCACTTGCGATTGAGCTCCTCGATCATGCCTTCGATCCTGTGCAAATTGACCTCCACTTCGGCGCGCAGCTTGCCCAGGTCGGTGGTCGCCCCGCGCACATCGGTGGCGATGCCTTGTGCCTCGACCAGGACGGCGTCGACCTTCTTCAGGCTGGTGCGAGCGTCGCCCAGCAGCAGGTTGAGCTGCTGCATGCTGGCCCGCGCGTCCTTCATCATGCCGTCGGGGCCGAAGACCTGCGTGTCGGTCTTCGCCGCGAGTGCATCCATCCGCGCGAGCAAACTGTTGGCCCGCTCGATCGCCGTGACCAGCTTCTGCGCATCGGCATCGTTGCCCAGGGCCGCGCCGGCCAAGCCGCGCGGGCCCTTGAGCCGCTCGCTCACTTCCTGCAGGTTGGCCAGCGTGGCTCGCAGTGCGCCTTCCTGCGCCGTCAACGCGGCGACGTTCTCCAGCACTTCGCGGGCCGAGGAAGCCACCCGCTGCAACTCGGCGGTGGCGTCGCCGCGCAGCGCCGGCCGCTCAGCACCGTCGGGCAGCGGCGGATCGGTGAGGACGCCGCTGAAGGCGCGGATGCTGGTGCCGCCGACCAGGCCCTTGACCACCGTGAAGACGCTGGAGGTGCGCAGCCAGCGCGCGTCCTGGGTCGGCACGTCGACGATGATGCGCACACCGCCCGATTCGGCCAGTTCGACCCGCCGCACCCGGCCGATCGGAAAACCGGAGAAGGTCATGTCCATGCCCACCACCACGCCTTCGGCATCATCGGTGAGCAGCACCACCGTCTGCTTGGCCTGGAACGCGCCGCGCGCATACAGCAGGTAAAGCACCGCGCCGGCCACCAGCAGCGCGCTGAACAGCAGCAGCAGCAGCGCCTTGAGTTCGAGATGCCGCACGGCCCGGGTCCCGGCCGAAGGCTCGGAGCGCTGGACGGGCGAATCGGGCTCTTCCATCATGGGCTCAGCTCAAGGCCTCAGTAGTAGTTGCCCGCCAGCGAGGCGGCTTCGATCACCAGCAGCACCGCGAACATGCGGACCAGGCCCTGGAGCGCGGCGCTCTCGCGCGAGCCGACGCCTTCGATGTCGTACAGCCCCGAGGCCATGGGGATGATGGACACGGCGAGGCTGAAGAACACGGTCTTGAGCACGAAGATCAGCGACACCGCGTGGTTGAACACGTGGCCGAACACATGCGTGTAGGCCGGGATGCCGGCCAGCGTGAAGCCATACACCGCCACGTAGGCGATGACCAGCGCGACCACGCAGCTGAGCGCCGCCAGCGTGATGGTGGCGTAGATGCCCGCCAGCGCGCGCGGCAAGGCTTCGGTCCGCACGGGGTCGCGCCCTGCGCGCTGCAGGCGCTCGAAGTGGCCGGTGCGCCGCATCTCGGCCAGGGCGGCGCCGTTTGGGATTGTGCAGCGCAGGGCGACGAACAGCGCCGCGGTCAGCGGGATCAGCTCCAGCACCAGCACCCGGATCACCATCTCGAGCGCGTACTGCGACAGTCCGTAGCTCAGCGCCGTGATCACGACGATGCGCGTGATGATCAGCGTCAGCAGGGCGCACAGAACGGTGAACCCCAAAAGGATGGGCGCGGTGTCCACGTAGATGTGGCGCAGCAAGGCGCGGCGCGTGTCGCGCGTGTAGCTGGACGGCGATCCGCCCAGCACCAGCAGCGAGGCGCCAAAAAGAAGGATGCGCCACCAGCCCGCCAGCCAGCGCAGCGGGGCGCTGCCGGCGTGGCCAACACGCTGTTGCCAGGACAGGGGCGTCATGCGCCGATGATAGCCAGCGGCGCGCTGAGGCAGGCGCACGGCTTCACACAGCGGATTACAAAAAATCGCATGCCTGACGCGCCGTTTGCCCCCAGGGACCCCAGCCCCAGCGTTCTACTCCCTAAAGAGGTTGTTGCCGTGGGCCGCTTGCTCCCCTTCATCGTCCGCTGGTGCACGCTCGCGCTGGTGACCGTGGGCGGCAGCGCGATGGCGCAGGTGGAACCCCCTGCGCGCGTGGCGCGGCTCAATCATGTCGAAGGCCGCGTCATGTTCGCGCCGGCCGGCGCCGCCGAATGGGGTGCCGCCGAGCCCAACCGGCCGCTGGTCCGCGGCGACAGGCTGTGGGCCGAGCAGGGCACCCGGGCCGAGATCCAGGTCGGCTCGGCGGTGCTGCGCATCGACGGCGGCACCCGGCTGGAGGTGCGGGCGCTGGCGGACGACACGGCCCAGCTGGGCGTGACTGAAGGTTCGGTGCAGCTGCGCGTGCGCAGCCTGCCCGAGGGCGAGAACTTCGAGATCGACACGCCCCAGCTCGCCTATCGCGTCGCCTATCCGGGCGAGGCGCGCATCGATGTCGACCGGGCGCAAGGCCGCACGCGGGTGACGGTCAGCTCGGGCGCCGGCGCCGTGTTCGGCGAGCGCGGACAGACTTTGCCACTGGGCGGCGGCCAGCAGCTGACATTCAGCGGGCGCGGGCTGGAGCGCGTGGCGCAGCGCCAGACCCGGGCCCCGGACAACTTCGACCGCTGGGTGGCCGAGCGCACCCGGCGTGATGCGCAGTCGCTGGCGGCGCGCTACCTGCCCCGCGAACTGGTGGGTTACCAGTCGCTCGACGACAACGGCCAGTGGGGCCAGGATCCCGCCTTCGGCACCGTTTGGTTCCCCAACGCCCGGGCCGACGACTGGGCGCCGTATCGCCACGGGCGCTGGGCCTGGATCGCCCCGTGGGGATGGACTTGGATCGACGAAGCGCCGTGGGCCTTCGCGACCTCGCACTACGGGCGCTGGGCGCTGGTGGGTGCGCGCTGGGCCTGGGTGCCGGGGCGGCTGCCGCTGCGGCCGGCCTACGCACCGGCGCTGGTCGCCTTCGTCGGCGACGCGGGCGCGGCGGCCCTGTCGCTCGGTGGCAAGGCCAGCGTGGCCTGGTTTCCGCTCGCGCCCGGCGAGCCCTGGCAGCCGGGCGGGCGAAGCGAGGGGCCCTACGTCGGTGTGGTGAACCTGCACACCAAGCCGCCGCCGGCCAACGGGTACGCCTACCAGCGCCGGCCGGAGGCGGTCACGGCCATCGCCGCGGCCGACTTCACGCTGGGCAAGCCGCGCGCCGGCCGCCTGGCGGTGAATGACACCGTGCTGGCCCGCGCGCAGGTGGTGGCGCCCCCGCCTGCGCTCGAGCGGGCCACCGATCCGGCGCAGCTGCCGGCGCAGTCGGCGCAGGCGCGCAAGGCCGAGCAGGAGCAGGCCGCCCGGCAGCAGGAACAGCAGCGCGTGCAGGCCGCCGAGCAGGCGCGGGCGCAACAGGCCGCTGCCGAACGGGACCAGGCGCAATCGAAGGCGGAGCAAGCGAAAGCGGCGCAGGCCAAGGCGCAACAAGCCAAGGAGGAGCAGGCCAAAGCAGCATCAGCGAGGGCGGAACAAGCCAAGGCCGAGCAGGCCCGGGCGCAGCAGGCGGCGTCGACCCAGGCGCAGGTGCGGGCGCAACAGGCCAAAGCGGAGCAGGCCAAAGCGGAGCAGGCGAGGGCGCAGCAGGTGGCCGTCGAACGGGCTGCGGCGCAAGCAAAGACGGACAAGGCAAAGACGGAGAAAGCGAGGGCGGAACAGGCCAAGGCGGAGCAGGCGAAGGCGAAGAAGATGCAGCAGGCGCAGGCCAGTCCACCGAAGCCGAAGCCCGCCGCGGCGGCCGCCCGTCCCGAGCCCGTCGCCAAGCGCGAGACCCCGGCGGCCCGCGCGTCGCCGCCCGCGCCGCGCGCCGTCCCGGCGGCCAAAAAGCCACCGGAAGAACCCAGCGCCCACGCCCAGAACGTCGAGGCGGCACGCCGCGCCGCCGAGCGCGACGCCCAGTTGCTGCGCGCCCAGCTCGAGGAAGCGGAGCGGCGGCGCGCGCAGCAGGAGCGCCTGCGCGGCGGGGCCGGGCGGCCGCCCCAAGGGCAGAGCGGGTGACACGCCCGCGGCCGGTCTTTACACATCCTTTTCATCCACCGGCGGCCCTCGCGCGTTGTAGCGCTATGGAGCCTGCCCACGGAGTCGAATCATGAGAGTGCCTGTCTTCCTCTGGCGCGGGCTGGCCGCGATCGCACTGGGCGGCGCCTGCGCGGCGGCACTGGCGCAGACCGACCCGCCGGGCCGGGTGGCGACCCTGACGCAGATCGAGGGCCGGATCGGTTTCGCGCCGGCCGGCGAGGCGCAGTGGACCGAGGCCGTGCGCAACCGCCCGATCACCAATGGCGACCGGCTGCGCACCGAGGCCGACGCGCGCGCCGAGCTGCACCTGGGCACGGCCGTGCTGCATCTGGACCGCAACACCCACCTTGAAACCGTCGCGCTCGACCTGCAGGCGGCGCGGTTCGCCGTCGGCGAGGGCAGCCTGAATGCGCGAGTGCGCGAGCTGGCGGCCGGCGAGAGCTTTGAGATCGGGACGCCGCAGCTGGCGCTGCGCGCCGTCGAAACGGGCGATTGGCGCATCGACGTGGACTTGGCAGGCGGCTTCACGCGCGTGACGGTGCATGGCGGGGCGGTCATGGTGCACGGTGACAGCGGCGCCGGGATGCGCCTGCAGGCGGGCCAGCAGATGATGTTCGCCGGCCGCGAGCTGGCGCCGGTGGCGGGCGTGCCGGCGCCGCTGTCGGATGCCTTCGACCTCTGGGCCGCCGAGCGCAACCGCGTCGAGGATGAGTCGCTCGCGGCCCACCACCTGCCGCGCGAGGTGGTCGCCTATCCGGAACTCGATCGCCACGGCAGCTGGTCGCAGCACCCGGCGTACGGCGCGGTGTGGTATCCGCGGCACGCGATGGCCGACTGGGCGCCCTATCGCTACGGACGCTGGGAATGGATCGCGCCCTGGGGCTGGACCTGGATCGACGATGCACCCTGGGGCTTCGCGCCTTTCCACTACGGGCGCTGGGCGCTGATCGGCTCGCGCTGGGCCTGGGTGCCCGGGCCCATCGGGCCGCGCCCGGTCTATGCGCCGGCGCTGGTGGCCTTCGTCGGCGGCCAGGGCTGGAGCCTGGCGGTCGGCTCCGGGCCGGGCATCGGCTGGTATCCGCTGGCGCCCGGCGAAGCCTGGCAGCCCGCTTTCCATGCCAGCGCCGTCTACCTGCGCAACGCCAACCGCCACCTGGGGCCAGGACACCGTCATCCCGACGGCGCGGCGCATTACTTCCAGCGCCGGCCCGAGGCGATCACCGCGGTACGGGTCAACGATTTCCACCGCGGCGCCCCGATCGGCCGCCGCTGGGCGCGGGTCGATCCTGCGGACCTGGAGCGCGGACGCAGCGTCACGCCCCCGGCGCCCTCGCCGGAAGCGCGCCCCGGCAACGAGCGCGCCCGACCCGGCTTGCGCATCGTGCCGCCGCCGGCCCAGGCGGCGCCCCAGCCCGCTGCGCCGCAGGTGCCGCCGCAGATCGTGCCGCGGCCGCGCGACGATCGCACGCGTGACCACCGGCCGCCGCAGCAGCGGGATGAGCAGCGCATCCCGAGCCTTGCTGCCGAACCCCGCACCTTGCCGCATCCGGTGCGGCCGGCGGAAGTGCCGCGATTCGTGCAGCGGGAGCAGCCGCGCCCGGTCCAGATGCAGGCGCAGCCGCCGGCCCTGCCACGGCCAGGGCACCAGCCCCCCGGGCACGAGCGGTCCGGCGCCGACAAGCCGCCGCAGCGACCCTCAGCGCCCGGGCACGCCCGCGCGCACGGCCGCGAGGAGCGCGGCGCGCGCGAACCGGGGACGGAAGAGGATGGAGACCGGGGCCGCGGACGCGGCCGGCATTGAAGACGGCTGACTCAGTTGAGCGTCTTGGCGTGCGAACGGGTGACGGGGGAGGACTTGTCTTCTTCGGGCGGCAGGTACACGGTGGTGCGGTCGATCTTGGCGTCATAAGCCGCCAATTCGGCGGTGGCGCTGCGGATCACGGCGCGGTCAAGCGGATGGCATTGACGCTGGCTGAGGCGGCTCAATGACTCGGAGCCGTCAACCCTCTGGCGCACTGCAGCCGGGTCCATCATCAGCGCAAAAGGGTTGTCGACCGTCGTTGCTGTTGTCATTCGCTCACTCCTGAAGGGCAGATGTCGATGTCCCCCAATGTGGCAGGGTGCTCAGTTTTGTAACGTCAGGGGCTTTCGTTACACCCTGTAGGACGGTTTCCCGGCGCGACAGCAGCCCCGCGCGCATGGGCAAAATGGTGTTCATGCCCTATCTGCCGCCCTTTATTGCGCCCACGCGCCACAGCGATGCGGACAGCGCGCTGGCCCAGGTCCGCGCCATTTATTCCCAGCAGATCAATCACTTGCGCGAGGCCATGCAGCGCTTCGTGGCGGGCGACAGCCTGCCCGGACACGTGCGGGCCTGCTATCCCTTCGTGCGCATCCACATCGATACGTTGCGGCGCCAGGCCGAGCTGGAGAACTCGGGCTTGAGCTACGGTTTCGTGTCCGGGGCCGGCCGCTTCGAGACCACGCTCACGCGTCCCGACCTGTATTCGAACTACTACCTGGAGCAATTCCGGCTGCTTCAGCGCAACCATGGCGTGGACCTGGAAGTGGGCACCAGCACCCAGCCGATCCCGGTGCACTTCTCATTCGCCGAGCACGACCACATCGAAGGCGTGATGTCGCCCGACCGGCGCCACCTCATGCGTGACGTGTTCGACCTGCCGGACCTGGGCGCCATGGACGACGGCATTGCCAACGGCACCTGGGAGCACCTTCCCGGGGAGTCCTACCCGCTGTCGCTGTTCACCGCGGCCCGGGTGGACTATTCGCTGCATCGGCTGCGCCACTACACGGGGACCGCGCCCGAGTGGTTCCAGAACTTCGTGCTGTTCACCAACTACCAGTTCTACATCGACGAGTTCGTGCGCCTCGGGCACGAGGCGATGGCCAACCCGGCCAGCGAGTACACCGCCTTCATCGAGCCGGGCAACGTGGTGACCCGGCGCGCCGGCACGCCGTCGGCGCCAGGCGATGCGCTGGGCGCCGCGCCGCCGCGCCTGCCGCAGATGCCGGCCTACCACCTGATCCGGCCGGGGCACGGCGGCATCACCATGGTCAACATCGGCGTCGGCCCGGCCAACGCCAAGACCATCACCGACCACGTCGCGGTGCTGCGGCCGCACGCCTGGATGATGCTGGGCCACTGCGCGGGCCTGCGCAGCAGCCAGCAGCTGGGCGACTACGTGCTGGCGCACGCCTACGTGCGCGAGGACCATGTGCTGGACGAGGACCTGCCGCTGTGGGTGCCGATCCCGGCGCTGGCCGAGATCCAGCTCGCGCTGGAACACGCCGTCGCCGATGTCACCGGCTTCAAGGGTGCCGACCTGAAGCGCATCATGCGCACCGGCACGGTGGCCAGCACCGACAACCGCAACTGGGAGCTGCTGCCCTTCAACACGCCGCAGCGCCGCTTCAGCCAGAGCCGCGCCGTGGCGCTGGACATGGAAAGCGCCACCATCGCCGCCAACGGCTTCCGCTTCCGCGTGCCCTACGGCACCCTGCTGTGCGTCAGCGACCGCCCGCTGCACGGCGAGATCAAGCTGCCCGGCATGGCCAACGAGTTCTACCGCCAGCGCGTCGACCAGCACCTGCGCATCGGCATGCGCGCCATCGAGATCCTCAGATCACAAGGCAGCCAGCGGCTGCACAGCCGCAAGCTGCGCAGCTTCGACGAAGTCGCATTTCAATGATTCACTCGAAAAACGCTGGCGCGTTTTTCGAGTGGTTCGATTTGATGAGGCCGGACCGGCGAAGCCGGACCCGGCCTCATGAGGTGCCCGCGCTGCGTGTTACTACGCGCGGACGCTGCCCCTGCGGGGACTTGGTGCTTGCCGTACCCGCCGGGGCGGGTGCCAGCATCGAGCGAGTCTTGAGATGAAGCCTAGATCACGCTCTCGGCGCCGGCGAAGGTCGCCATCGCTTCGCCCAGCTTGACCGGGTGGGTCGGCGCCCAGTCGGCGTTGAAGGTGACGACGTTCTGCGGGAACAGCATCACGACCGTGGAGCCGAGCAGGAAGCGGCCCATCTCGTCGCCCTTGGCCAGGCGGATGTCCTTGCCGTCGTAGCGCCACTCGCGGACGTGGCCGGTGCGCGGCGGGTTGACCACGCCGTGCCACACGGTGGCCATGCTGCCGACGATGGTGGCGCCCACCAGCACGTTGACGAAGGGGCCGTACTCGGTGTCGAACACGCAGACCACGCGTTCGTTGCGTGCGAACAGGCCGGGCACGTGGCGCGCGGTGAGCGGATTCACCGAGAACAGGTCGCCCGGCACGTAGATCATCCGCTTGAGCACGCCGTCGCAGGGCATGTGGATGCGGTGGTAATCCTTGGGCGCGAGGTACAGCGTGGCGAAGTGGCCGTGGTCGAACTGCTGCGCGAGTTGCGCATCGCCGCCGACCAGCGCGCGCGTCGAGTAGCTGTGGCCCTTGGCCTGGAAGATCTGGTCGTGCTCGATCGGCCCGAACTGGCTGATGGCGGCGTCCACCGGGCAGACGAAGGGCGCATCGGCGATGGTGCGCGTGCCGGGGCGCAGCGGGCGGGTGAAGAACTCGTTGAAGGTGGCGTAGCTCTCGACGCGCGGGTCGGCCGCCTCGGCCATGTTCACCTTGTAGCGCGCGATGAACTTGCGGATCGCCCAGCGCGTGATCGCGCCGCCGTGCCAGCGCGCCAGCAGCCCCATCACCTGCGTCAGCAGCCGCTTGGGAAGGAGGTACTGCGGCGCGACGGCGAGGCGGGTGGACATGAGGTGCGACTGATGAAGGGAAAAATTCTAGCGGTGACCGGACGGCGGCAGCTGCCGCGCAGACGCCAAGGGTGCGACACAATAGCAGCACCGCCCATGAGCCGCCCGGCCGCTCCGAAGGCTCATAGCACCGCAGCCCGGAGGGCGAAGGTTTTCATGAGCCGCCCGGCCGCTCCGAAGGCCCATAGCACCGCACCCTGGAGGGCCAAGGTTTTCGAATGAGCGAACTCCTCTTCCAAGCCAGCCATCTCAACAAGCGCTACGGCGGCCAGGAGGTGGTGAGGGACCTGTCCTTTTCCATCGCCGCCGGCGAGTGTCTGGGCGTGATCGGCCCCAACGGCGCCGGCAAGACCACCACCATCCGCATGTGCCTCGGGCTCACGGTGCCCGACCGGGGCGAGGTCAAGGCCCTGGGGCTGGAAATGCCGCGCGATGCGCTGGCGATCAAGGCGCAGCTGGGCGTGGTCAGCCAGTTCGACACGCTCGACCCGGATTTCACGCTGGCGGAAAACCTGCTGGTGTACGGCCGCTACTTCGGCATGAAGGACGCGCAGATCCGCGCGCGCATCCCGCAACTGCTGGAATTCGCGGCGCTGACGCACCGGGCGAACGCCAAGCCGGTGGAGCTGTCCGGCGGCATGCGGCGCCGGCTGAGCCTGGCGCGGGCGCTGGTCAACGACCCGCGCCTGCTGCTGCTGGACGAGCCGACCACCGGGCTGGACCCGCAGGCGCGCCACCTGATGTGGGAGCGGCTGCAAGTGCTGCTGCAGCAGGGCAAATCCATCCTGCTGACCACGCATTTCATGGACGAAGCCGAGCGCCTGTGCACGCGCCTGATCGTGCTCGACCATGGGCGCAAGATCGCCGAGGGCCGCCCGCGCGACCTGATCCAGCAGCACCTGGAACCCGACGTGGTCGAGGCCTACGGCAACGGCGCGATGGCCTTGGTGGATTCCTCGGTCAAGTCGCACGCGTCGCGCGTCGAGGTGAACGGCGAAACGGTGTTCTTCTACACCCACCGGGCCAAGCCGCTGCTCGATGCCCTGGCCGCGCACCCGATGCTGCGCATCCTGCACCGGCCGGCCAACCTGGAGGACCTGTTCCTCAAGCTCACCGGCCGGCAGATCCGGGAGGAAGCATGAAAAAAATGGCCCCCACGCTTGTCACTTCGTGTACTACGCTGCCCCCCGAGGGGGCCTCAGCCTCCTTGAGGCGGCTCGGCGGAGGCTGACCTGCGGAGGCTGACATGAACGATGTATTGATCGCCCCTTCCATCTGGCGCGTCCCCGACCTGTCGCTGCGCTGGTGGCCGGTGTTCCTGCGCAACCTGCTGGTCTGGCGCAAGCTGGCCATCCCCAGCCTGGTGGGCAACATCGCCGAGCCGCTGATGTGGCTGGTGGCCTTCGGCTACGGCATGGGCGCGCTGGTGGGCAGCGTGCGCCTGGCCGGGGTCGAGGTGCCCTATATCCTGTTCCTGGCCAGCGGCTCGATCTGCATGAGCGCGATGAATGCGGCCTCGTTCGAGGCGCTGTACTCGGCGTTCTCGCGCATGCACGTGCAAAAGACCTGGGACGGCATCATGAACGCGCCGGTCAACCTGGACAACATCGTGCTGGCCGAGATGCTGTGGGCGGCCTTCAAGGCCCTGTTCACCGTCACCGCCATCCTGGGCGTGATGCTGGTGCTGGACATCAGCCACAGCCCCAAGCTGCTGGCCGCCTGGCCGGTGCTGCTGGGCGTGGGCATCGCCTTCTCCTGCATTGCCCTGATTTTCAATGCGCTGGCGAAGAACTACGATTTCTTCACCTACTACTTCACGCTGTTCCTCACGCCCATGATGTTCCTGTCCGGGGTGTTCTTTCCACGCGATCAGTTGCCGGTGCCGCTGCGCGCGTTCTCCGACTGGCTGCCGCTGACCAACGCGGTGGAGCTGGTGCGGCCCATGTTCATGGACCAGTGGCCGGCGCAGCCGCTGCGGCATGCGCTGGTGCTGGCCGCCTACGCGGTGGGCGCATTCTGGGTGGCGCTGGCGCTCACCCGCCGGCGGTTCCGGGCATGAGCGTCCCGCCGATCCCGGCCGCGCTGGTCGACATGGTGGGGCGCGGCGTGTCGGTGCACGTCGCCTCGCGCGATGCACGCATGCGCCCCAGCGTGATGCGCGGATTGGGCCTGGACCTGGACCTGGCGGCCGGTCGGATCACCGTGTTCGTCTCGCGCGAACAGGCGGGCCAGCTGGTGCTGGATCTCAGCGCCAACGGCCACGTGGCGGTGGTGGTCAGCGAGCCGCTCTCGCACCGCGCGATGCAGCTCAAGGCAACGCGCGCGACCCTGCGCAACGCCGTGGCCGCCGACGAGGCGGTGCTGGCGCGCTACCTCGCCTCCATGGAGCGCGCGGTGCAGTCGGTCGGCCATGCCCCGCGCATGGCGCGCGCGATGCTTGCCCATCGCATCGAGGACCTGGTGGCGGTCAGCTTCACGCCGGACCAGGCTTTCGACCAGACCCCGGGCCCCAAGGCCGGCGCCGCGCTGGGAGGCCAGCCGTGAACGGGCCGCAGCTGTGCGACATCCGGCCCTGCCTGGAGGGCGTGATCCCCGCGGTGATGGCCACCTGCGCCGCCGACGGCACGCCCAACGTCGCCTACATCTCTCAGGTGTACTACGTGGACGAGCGCCATGTGGCGCTGTCCTTCCAGTTCTTCAACAAGACGCGGCAGAACATCCTGGCCAACCCGTACGCCACGGTGCTGCTGCTGCATCCGCAGACGGCGGCGTACTACCGGCTGCACCTGCGCTACCTGCGCACCGAGACCGAGGGGCCGCTGTTCGAGGGCATGAAGGCGCAGCTGGCCGGCATCGCCTCGCACACCGGCATGCAGGACGTGTTCCGCCTGCTCGGCTCCGACATTTACGCGGTCGAACGGATCGAGGCGCTGGCGGGCGAGCCGATGCCGGCGCCGCCGGCGCGCGGCGGCATGCTCGCTGCCGCGCGCCGTTGCAGCGAGCGGCTGGCGCGCGGCACCTCGCTGGACGAAGCGCTCAACGCGGTGCTGGCGACGCTCACCGACTTCATGGAGGTGCGCCACGCCATAGTGCTGATGCTCGACGGCGCCGGGCAGCGGCTCTACACGGTGGCCAGCTGCGGCTACCCGACCTCGGGCGTGGGTTCGGAGATCGGCCTGGGGCAAGGGGTGATCGGGATGGCCGCGCGCGAGCGCACGCCGGTGCGCATCATGCACATGACCAACGCCTACCTGTACAGCCAGGCCATGCGCAGCAGCCTCGAAGGCAGCGCGCCCGACGCCGCGGCCGGACCGGAGATCCCCTACCCGGGGCTCAAGGAGCCGCACAGCCAGCTGGCGGTGCCGGTGATGTCGGCGGGCCGGCTGCTCGGCGTGCTGTTCGTCGAAAGCCCGCGCGACATGGTGTTCGGCTTCGAGGACGAGGACATGCTGGTGGCGATGGCCGGCCACCTGGGCGCTGCCATCGACCTGCTGCAGGCCGGCAGCGAGGCGCCGGAGGCGGCGCCCGCCGCGCCGCCGCGCCCCAGCGCCAGCGGCGAGCCGCTGCAGGTCCGGCGCTTCGCCAGCAACGGCAGCATCTTCATCGGAGGCGAGTACCTGATCAAGGGGGTGGCCGGCGCCATCCTGTGGAAGCTGCTGAAGGAGCACGCGCAGGGCCGCTGCGACTTTTCCAACCGCGAACTGCGGCTCGATGCGGCGATCGGCCTGCCGGACGTCGGCGACAACCTGGAGGCGCGCCTGGTGCTGCTGCGCCGGCGGCTGGACGAGCACGGGCCCCACCTGCGCATCGAGAAGACCGGGCGCGGCCGCTTCCGGCTGGCGCTGACCCGGCCGGTGAGCCTCACCGAAGTCGCCTGAGTCCGCCGGGCCGGCTGCCCGCAGGCATTTCCGATTGCTGGCACAGTGAGGTGGAATTTTTTCGGTGCCTGAAGATGACTCAACCTGAAGACTTGGCCCAGCGCTTCGGCAGCGGGCAATCGGTGCGGCGCATCGAGGACGATGGCCTGCTGCGCGGCGAGGGACAGTACACCGACGACGTGGTGCCCGAGGGCCAGCTGTCCATCGTGTTCCTGCGCTCGCCGCATCCGCATGCGCGCATCGCGTCGATCGACACCCGGTCCGCGCGCGCCATGCCGGGCGTGCGGCTGGTGCTGACCGGCGAGCAGCTCGAGGCCGATGGCCTGCAGCCCCTGGCCGGCACCACCGGCTTCAAGCGGCCCGACAGCACGCCCGGGGCCACGCCGGCGCGCCGCGTGCTGGCGCTGGGGCAGGTGCGCTACGTGGGCGAGGCGGTGGCGGCGGTGGTCGCCGACACCGTGCAGCAGGCCAAGGATGCGGCGGAAGCGATCGCGATCGACTACGAAGCGCTGCCGCATGCGGTTACCGTCGCCGCTGCCACGGCGGCCGGGGCGCCGGCCCTGTGCGCCGAGGCGCCGGACAACATCTGCGCCGAATCCCATCATGGCAACGCCGGCGCCTGTGACCGGGCCTTCGCGCGCGCCGCCCACGTGGTGCAGCTGTCCATCGTCAACCAGCGGCTGGCGGCGCTGGCGATCGAGCCGCGCACGGTGCTGGCGTTCATTGCCGATGACGGGCGCCTGACACTGCGCATGAGCACGCAGATGCCCTCGGGCGTGCGCAACAGCCTGCAGGACGTGCTGGGGCTGAAGCGTGAGCAACTGCGCGTGCTTGTCGGCGACGTCGGCGGCGGCTTCGGCATGAAGACCGGCATGTACCCCGAGGACGCGGCCGCCGCCTGGGCCGCCTGGCAGCTCAAGCGCCCGGTCAAGTGGGTGTCCGAGCGCAGCGAGGAGTTCCTGTCGACCTCGCACGGGCGCGACCTGCGCAGCGACGCGCAGCTGGCGCTCGATGCCGACGGCCGGATCCTCGGCCTGCGGCTGCGCTCGCGCGCCAATGTCGGCGCCTACGCGACCGGCGCCGGCGTGGCGATCCAGCTGATGATCGGCCCCTGGGTGCAGACCAGCGTCTACCACGTGCCGGCGATCGACTTCCACCTGCAGGCGGTGCTCACCCATAGCGCGCCCACCGGGCCGTACCGCGGCGCCGGCCGGCCCGAAGCGATCTACAGCATGGAGCGCCTGATGGACGAGGCGGCGCGCCAGACCGGCATCGACCGCGTCGAGCTGCGGCGGCGCAACTTCATCCAGCCGGCGCAGATGCCCTACCGCAATCCCATGGGCCAGGAGTACGACGTCGGTGCGTTCGAGAAGATCATGGACCAGACGTTGGCACTGGCCGACTGGCAGGGCTTCGAGGCGCGCGCCGCGGCCAGCCGGGCAGCGGGCCGGCTGCGCGGCCAGGGCATCGCCACCTTCCTCGAATGGACCGGCGGCATGGTGCTCGAGGAGCGCGTCACCGTCACCGTGCGCGCCGACGGCATCATCGAGGTGTTCTCGGCGGTCAACCAGATGGGCCAGGGCATTGCCACCACGCTGGCGCAGCTGGTGGTCGATGTGTTCGGCGTGCCGCTGGAGCAGGTCAAGGTGGTGCTGGGCGACACCGACCGCGGCGACGGCTTCGGCAGCGCCGGTTCGCGCTCCATTTTCACCGGCGGCTCGGCGCTGGCCATCGGCTCGAACAAGACGCTGGACCAGGCGCGCGCCCTGGCGGCGCGGGCGCTGGAAGCCGCTGCCGCCGACCTCGACTACCGCGCCGGGCGCTTCATGGTGAAGGGCACGGACCTCGGCATCGGCCTGTTCGAGCTGGCGGCCCGGCAGGACGGCCAGCGCATCCATGTCGAGAGCACCAGCGCGGTGGCTGGGCCGAGCTGGCCCAACGGCTGCCACACCAGCGAGGTGGAGATCGATCCGGCCACCGGCGAGGTGCAGGTGGTGCGCTATGCCAGCGTCAACGACGTCGGCCGCGTGGTGAACCCCATGATCGTGCGCGGCCAGCTCGATGGCGGCGTGGTGCAGGGCATGGGCCAGGCCCTGTGCGAAGGCGTGGTCTACGACGCCGACAGCGGCCAGCTGCTCACCGGCACGCTGATGGACTACGCGGCGCCGCGCGCCGACATCATCGCCTGCGAGCTGGTCAACGAGATGGACACCTCGGTGCCCTGCACCAACAACCCGCTGGGCGTGAAGGGCGTGGGCGAACTCGGCACCATCGGCGCCACGCCCTGCATCGTCAACGCGGTGGCCGACGCCTTCGCCCGCGCCGGCCGCGTGCAGCAGGCGCGCGAGCTGCAGATGCCGCTCACGCCGCCCAAGGTCTGGACCGCCCTCACCGCTTGATAGGCTGGGCGGGTACTCCCTCTCCCTCCGGGAGAGGGTAGGGGTGAGGGCGCTGGGCCGCGACTACTCCCCCGCCGTCAATTCCAGCGCCCGTGCCAGCTTGTCCCACTCGCGCGGCGTCAGATGCGGCCGCACCGTGTCCAGCACTGCCTCGAACGCCGCCGCCGGCGCGTTGGCCTTCATCCCGCCCAGCATGCCGGCGCGTTCGGCCGGGTTCAGCTGCGGCACCATCCAGCGCATCACCAGCATCATCTCCTGCGGCGGGATCGAGGCCACCAGTGCGTCGTGGATGCCCTGCAGCTCGGCATCAGTGTAGCGGGCCCAGAGCACCGCGTTGTGCGCGGTTTCCTCGACGTTCATGTGTTCGAAGTTCTCCGCCACGAACAGGGCGAGCTGCCGGTACAGGGCCTGCGCGATGCCGGCGCGCTGCGCGGCGGGCGCCAGCCGCAGCGCCTCGACCGCCTGCGTGAGCTCCGCCAGGCTCTTCAGGTGCCCGCGATGGTCGCGCTCGGCCTGCGCGGTCGAACCCGGCGCGCGCGCTTCCATCGCGCGGTGCACGAACTCGTTCTCGTGCTCCAGGTGCGAATGGCACATCGCCAGCAGCTCGGCCACGCGGGCGCTCGCCTGGCCGACGTCCTGCTCGTCCGCCGGGTCCATGCGGCCCACGGCCAGCAGGGTGTCGGCCATCAGCGCGCGCAGCGCCTTGTGGATGCCCGAATACAGGTCCAGGCGCGGGGTCTCGGCGGCGGCGACCTCGCGCAGCTCTTGGGTTTCGATCTTCATTTCCAGCTCTTTCAAGGGAGGCCATGTGGCGAGCGCCCCATGCGCCGTCGCCTGGAAAGCAGTCTAGAAACCGGGGCGCGGGCGCGCCGCTAAGAATCGCTTAGGCAATCCCTCAAATTTCCTTAAGCCAGCCGCTCAGGCCGCCAGCGCACCCTCTGCCGCCGCGCCCTGGACCACATCCGCCCTGCCGCGCGCGTCCTGCCGGATCATGTCGGCCGCCTTCTCACCGATCATGATGGTGGGGGCGTTGGTGTTGCCGCTGACGATGCGCGGCATGATGGACGCATCGACCACGCGCAGCCCGGCGATGCCGCGCACCCGCAGCCGCGCATCGACCACGTCCATCGGGCCCGCGCCCATGCGGCAGCTGCCGACCGGGTGGTAGACGGTGTCGGCATGGCTGCGAATGAACTGGACGATCTCCGCGTCGCTCTGCGCACTGGCTGAAGTGCTGAGCTCGCGCCCGCCCAGGCCCGCCAGCGCCGGCTGCGCGAGCACCCTGCGCATCAGCTTGAAGCCGCGCACCAGGCGCTGCAGGTCGTCCGCGTCGCCCAGGAAGTTGGGGTCGATCAGGGGCGGCGCCATCGGGTCGGCGCTGGTCAGGCGCACACTGCCCCGGCTGAGCGGACGCAGCAGGCAGACATGGCAGGAGTAGCCATGGCCGAGCATGGTCTTGCGGCCATGGTCGGCCAGCTTGGCGACGACGAAATGCAGCTGCAGGTCCGGGATGGCTTCGCCCGGCGCGCTTTTCACGAAGCCGCCGGCCTCGGCGAAGTTGCTGGTGAGCATGCCGCTGCGCCGCTCGCGCCACTCGAAGATCCCGCGCACGGTGCGCACTAGGCCGCTGAGCGACAGGCCGAACAGGTCCTTCAGGTGCGGCGCATCGACCACCAGCACCACGTCCACATGGTCATGCAGGTTGGCGCCGACGCCGGGCAGGTCGTGCGCCACGGCGATCCCGTGTTGCTGCAGCTGCGCCGCCGGGCCGATGCCCGACAGCATCAGGAGCTGCGGCGACATCAGCGCGCCGGCCGACAGGATCACTTCGCGCGCGGCCCGGAGCTGGTGGCGCGCGCCGGCTTGCAGGTACTCGATGCCGGTGGCGCGGCGCCCTTCCAGCCGCACGCGCGTGGTGTGGGCCTCGGTGATCACCTTCAGGTTGGGGCGGCCGAGGTTGGGCGTGACATAGGCCTTGGCGGCGCTGAAGCGCTCGCCGTTCTTGTGCGTGACCTGGTAGAGGCCCACACCCTCCTGCTCGGCGCCGTTGAAGTCGCGGTTGACCGGCAAGCCGGCCTGCGCGCCGGCGTCGACGAACACCTGCGCGAAGCGGCTGGGGCTGCGCAGGTCCATCACGTTCAGCGGGCCGCCGGTGCCGTGCCACTCGTCGGCGCCGCGCTCGTTGTGCTCGGCGCGCTTGAAGTAAGGCAGCACCTCGCGCCAGCTCCAGCCCTCGTTGCCCTGGGCCGCCCATTCGTCGTAGTCGCTGTGGTGCCCGCGCGCGTAGATCATCGCGTTGATCGAACTGGAGCCCCCCAGCACCTTGCCGCGCGGCTGGTAGCCGCGGCGGCCGCCCAGGCCCGGCTGCGGCACCGTCTCGAAGGCCCAGTTCGCCTGGCCGTTCTTGGCCAGCAGCGCCAGGCCGGCCGGGCAATGGATCAGCACGCTGCGGTCGGGCGGCCCGGCTTCGACCAGGGCGACCTGCACGCCCGGGTCTTCCGAGAGGCGCGCGGCCAGCACGCAGCCGGCGGAGCCGCCGCCCACGATCACGTAGTCGAAGTCAACCATGGATGGGTCTGAAGAAGATGGACAACCATACCGGGAAAGCCGCCGCCTGCCCATCCGGCCGGCACCAAGGGCAACACCTATAGTGGACTCCGTCTAATCATCTCCAGGCTTCGGACATGCAAGCTCCACCGTCACCTCCCGAAGGCTGCATCAGCTGCGAGCAGCGCGGCGAGTTGCTGCTGATCGGCATCAACCGGCCCGCCAAGTACAACGGATTCACGCCGCGCATGTTCCGCGAACTGGGCGAGGCCTACACCCGGCTGGACGACGATCCGCAGTTGCGGGTGGGCGTGCTGCACGCCTTCGGCCCGCACTTCACGGCGGGCCTGGACCTGCCGACCATCGCGCCGCTGATGCGCAGCGGCGAGAAGGCGATCCCGCCCGGGCTGGTCGAACCCATGGACCTGGGCACGTCAGGCTACCGCCGGCGCACCAAACCCATGGTCGTCGCCGTCAAGGGCATCACCTACACCCTGGGCATCGAGCTGATGCTGGCGGCCGACGTGGTGGTGGCCGCCGACGACTGCCGGTTCTCCCAGCTGGAAGTCAAGCGCGGGATCATGGCCACCGGCGGCGCCACCCTGCGCATGGCGCAACGCGCCGGGCTGGGCAACGCCCTGCTGCACCTGCTCACCGGCGACGAGTTCGGCGCCGCCGAAGCGCTGCGCCTGAACTTCGTGCAGAAGCTCGTGCCCGCCGGCCAGGAGCTCGGGGAGGCCCTGCGGATCGCCGAGGCGATTGCCGCGCAGGCGCCGCTGGCGGTGGTGGCCACGCGCCTGAATGCGCTCAAGTCCGTGGAGGCCGGGCCGATCGCGGCCATGCGGGAGTTCATCGCGGTGCAGCAGCGCCTGTCCCACACCGAGGACGCCGCCGAGGGCGTGCGCTCCTTCGTCGAGAAGCGTTCGGCCAGGTTCAGCGGGCGCTGACGGCCATCCCCGCAATCCGTCTCCCGGAGTGGCCGGCGGCAAATGAATTGCACGCAATTGAATTGAGTGCTATAATTCAGCCCATGCCGCATCCCGCCGACTCCGACCACGCCCTGCTGCTGGACAACCAGCTGTGCTTCGCGCTGTATTCGGCGTCGCTGGCGATGACCAAGCTGTACAAGCCGCTGCTCGACGAGCTGGGCCTGACCTACCCGCAGTACCTGGCCATGCTGGCGCTGTGGGAGTGCGACGAGCTGACGGTTTCGGAGCTGGGCGAGCGCCTGTCGCTCGACTCCGGCACGCTGACGCCGCTGCTCAAGCGCCTGGAAGCGGCTGGGCTGGTGGCGCGCACCCGTGACGCCCAGGACGAGCGCCGCGTGCACATTTCCCTCACCGCCGCCGGCCGCCGGCTCAAGGCGCGGGCCCGCAAGGTGCCCGGCTCCATGGTCGAAGCCACCCAGTGCACCATGCCCGAGATCATCCGCCTGACGCGCGAACTGCGCGGCCTGCGCGAGCGGCTGGCCGCCTGAAACTTCCCTTCCCGCTTTTCCCCTCTCTGTTCCTGAAAGGATCACCATGAAGACGCTGGACAAAGTCCTGTACACCGCGCGTGCCCACACCACCGGCGGGCGTGACGGTGCTTCGCGCACCGACGACGGCCGCCTCGACGTGAAGCTGTCGCCGCCCGGCACGGCCGGCTCCGGAACCAATCCCGAACAGCTGTTCGCGGCGGGCTATTCGGCCTGCTTCATCGGCGCGCTCAAGGCGGTGAGCCCCCGGGTCAAGGTGCCGGTGCCCGCCGATGTCGCGGTCGACGCGGAAGTGGACCTCGGGCCCACCGCCAGCGGCTACGGCATCGCCGTCCGCCTCAAGGTGAGCCTGCCGGGCCTGGAGCGCGCGCAGGCCGAGGCGCTGGTGCATGCGGCGCACCAGGTCTGCCCGTACTCCAACGCCACCCGCGGCAACATCGACGTGAAGCTGACGGTCGCCTGAGCTGGTTGAACGCGCCGGCGGTTTCGGGTACCGTGCGCCGATGGTCACCACCACCTTGCTCGTGCGGCAGGACCAGCTGGCAACGGCGCGCCTTCGCACCACCGAAGACGTCCGGCTGAACGAAGGCCAGGTGCGAGTGCGCATCGATTCGTTCGCGCTGACCGCCAACAACATCACCTACGCCGCCTTCGGCGAGGCCATGAGCTACTGGCAGTTCTTCCCGAGCGGCGAGGACGGCTGGGGCATCGTGCCGGTCTGGGGCTTCGCGCAGGTGGTGCAGTCGACGCACCCGGGCGTGGCCGTCGGCGAGCGGCTGTACGGCTACTGGCCGATGGCCAGCCATGCGGTGCTGCAGCCGGAGCGCCTCAACGACTCGGGTTTTTCCGACGGCGCGCCGCACCGGGCCGCGCTGCACGCGATCTACAACCGGTACTTGCGCAGCAGCACCGACCCCTTCTACGCGCAGGACACCGAGGACATCCAGGCGCTGCTGCGGCCCCTGTTCGTCACCTCCTGGCTGATCGACGACTTCCTGGCCGACAGCGGCTTCTTCGGCGCCGGCACCGTGCTGCTGTCCAGCGCGTCCAGCAAGACCGCCTATGGCACCGCCTGGCTGCTGGCGCAGCGTGGCGGCATCGAGGTGGTGGGGCTCACCTCGCCGCGCAACCGCGCCTTCTGCGACAGCCTGGGCTGCTACGGCCGCGTGCTGGGCTATGAGGAACTGGGCGCGATCGATGCGAACACGCCCTGCGTCTACGTCGATTTCGCCGGCGATGCGCCGCTGCGGCGCCAGATCCATGAACGCTTCTCGCAGCTGAAGTACAGCTGCTCAGTGGGCGGCACGCATGTCGAGCAGCTCGGCGGCGCGAAGGACCTGCCCGGACCGCGCGCCACCCTGTTCTTCGCGCCGGCGCAGTCCAAGAAGCGGCAGGCCGATTGGGGGCCGGCGGAATTCGGCCGCAAGCTGGTGGGCGCGTGGCAGGACTTTGCCCGTGTAGTCACCGAGGCGCGCGCGCCCTGGCTGCTGGTTGCGCACCATCGCGGCCCGGAGGCGGTGCAGGCGGCCTATGCGCAGGTGCTGGCTGGCCGCGGCGATCCACGCCAGGGCCACATTCTTTCCCTGAACTGAAGCCGCGCGCACCGGTCTCCGGGGCGCACGCTCAGAACGCGCTGATCCCCGTTTGCGCCCGGCCCAGGATCAGCGCATGCACGTCGTGCGTGCCTTCGTAGGTGTTGACCACCTCCAGGTTGACCAGGTGGCGTGCCACGCCGAATTCGTCGCTGATGCCGTTGCCGCCCAGCATGTCGCGTGCCGTGCGGGCGATCTCCAGCGCCTTGCCGCAGGAGTTGCGCTTCATGATCGAGGTGATCTCCACCGCCGCCGTGCCCTCGTCCTTCATGCGCCCCAGCCGCAGGCAGCCCTGCAGGCCCAGCGTGATCTCGGTCTGCATGTCGGCCAGCTTCTTCTGCACCAGCTGGTTGGCCGCCAGCGGCTTGCCGAACTGCTTGCGGTCCAGGGTGTACTGGCGTGCGCGGTGCCAGCAGTCTTCGGCCGCACCCAGGGCGCCCCAGGCGATGCCGTAGCGCGCTGAGTTGAGGCAGGTGAAGGGCCCTTTCAGGCCGCGCACCTCGGGGAAGGCGTTCTCCTCGGGGCAGAACACCTCGTCCATCACCACTTCGCCGGTGATCGAGGCGCGCAGACCCACCTTGCCCTGGATCTTGGGCGCGGTCAGTCCCTTCCAGCCCTTTTCCAGCACGAAGCCGCGGATCGCCCCTTCGTCGTCCTTGGCCCAGACCACGAACACGTCGGCGATCGGCGAGTTGGTGATCCACATCTTGCTGCCCGAGAGCTTGTAGCCGCCGTCGACCTTGCGGGCACGGCTGACCATGCTGCCGGGATCGGAGCCGTGGTTGGGCTCGGTCAGGCCAAAGCAGCCGATCCACCCGCCGCTGGCCAGCTTGGGCAGGTACTTGCGCCTGGTCTGCTCGTTGCCGAACTCGAAGATCGGCACCATCACCAGCGAGGACTGCACGCTCATCATCGAGCGGTAGCCGGAGTCGATGCGCTCGACCTCACGGGCGATCAAGCCGTAGCACACGTAGTTCAGCCCCGCTCCGCCGTACTGCTCGGGGATGGTGGCGCCCAGCAGCCCGAGCGCGCCCATCTCGCGGAAGATGGCGGCGTCGGTGGTCTCGTGGCGGAAGGCCTCGAGCACGCGCGGAGCGAGTTGCTCCTGGCAATAGGACGCGGCGGCGTCACGCACCGCGCGCTCGTCGCCGGTCAGCTGCTGGTCCAGCAGCAAGGGGTCGGCCCAGTTGAAGCTTGCCTTGGCGGCCATGGGAAATCTCCTGTGTAGCGTCCAACTATCCGCCGGCACCGGCGCATTGACAAACGATTCTTTTTCCCCAAGATGTGCGGAAAACGCACTTGTTGAATGCGCCGCAAGATTCCTTCCACCATGGCCCTCGCCGCCTTCGAGGCGGCGGCCCGGCACCAGAGCTTCACGCTGGCCGGTGAAGAGCTCGCCCTGACGCAAAGCGCGGTCGGCCGGCAGGTGGCGAACCTGGAGGCACAGCTCGGCGTGAAGCTGTTTCGCCGCACCAAGCGCGGCGTCGTGCTGACCGAATCCGGGCAGCACTACAGCCGCACCATCCGCAACCGGCTGGACGATGTGGAGCGGGATACGCTCGACCTGATGGCGCGGGCGGGCGGCGCCGGCTCGCTCGACCTGGGGGTCGTCCCCACCTTCGCCACGCACTGGCTGCTGCCGCGCCTCGCCCGCTTCCGCCAGCTGCAGCCGCAGCTGACGATCCACCTGCACGCCCGCTCGCGTCCCTTCCTGTTCGAGGAGGAAAAGCTGGACGCGGCCATCTACGCCGGGGCGACGCCCTGGCCCGGCACCACGGCGGTCCGGCTGATGCCCGAGCCGATGCGGGTGGTCTGCGCGCCCCGGCTGGCAGGCGCCCGGCGGCGCCTGACGGCCGCCCAGGTCGCCGAGCTGCCCCTTATCCAAATGAGCACCCGGCCCTATGCCTGGCGCGAGTGGTTCCAGGCGCAGGGCCTGGCCCCGGAGCACGCCTTGTCCGGCCCGCGCATGGAACTGTTCTCCATGGTCGTGCAGGCCGCCCTCCATGGCATGGGCGCGGCCCTGGTGCCGCAGTTCTTCGTCGAGGACGAGATGCGCAAGGGCGTGCTGGTCAGCGCAGGTCCGGTGTTCCTGAGCGGACGCAGTTACTACCTGAGTTATCCGCAGCAGGACGCGGCCCGCGCGGAACTGGTGGCATTCGGGAAATGGCTGGCGACCGAGGCCGAGCTGTATGCCTCCAGCCCGCCGGACGGTCGCCCCGCCCGCAAAACTCGGCCCTCCTAGGGCCAGCGCGATGAGGGATGATTCGACCATTGCCCCATGAAGCTCGCGCTGCTGTCGGACCTGCATGCCAACCTCCAGGCGCTCGAAGCCTGCCTGGCGGACGCGCGTGCGCGCGGCGCCACCCACTACGCCTTTCTCGGCGACCTGGTGGGCTACGGCGCCGACCCGGCGCCGGTGCTGGACATCGTGATGACCTTGGCGCAGCAGGGCGCCTGGGTGGTCAAGGGCAACCATGACGACGCGGCGGTGAACCCGCAGCCGGGCAGCCAGCGCGCCGACCAGGTGGGCGGGCGCTGGTCCCATGGCCGGCTGGGCCGCCAGCACCGTGCCTTCCTCGCCGACCTGCCGCTGGTGGTGCGCCACGGCAAGTTGCTGCTGGTCCACGCGAGCGCGGTGGAACCCGAGCGCTGGACCTACATCACGCGCCCGGCCGAGGCCACCGAGAGCATGACCGCGGCGCAGGCCCAGCAGGCGACCCATGTGTTCTGCGGCCATGTGCACGAGCAGCGCCTGTTCTACACCGGCGCTGCCGGACGCACCATGGCCTTCGAGCCCACGCCGGGGGTGGCGCTGCCGGTGCCGGCGCACCGGCAGTGGCTGGCCACCATCGGTTCGGTCGGACAGCCGCGCGACGGCAACGCCGACGCGATGTACGCCATGCTCGACGTCGCGGCGCTGCAATTGACTTTCCTGCGCGTGCCGTACGACTGGCGCGCGGCCGCCACGGCGATCGTGCACGCCGGCCTGCCGGCGTTCAACGCGGTGCGCCTGGGCATCGGGCAGTAGGGCCTGTTAACGCTATGGGAGGGCTCGCGTGACCCAGGAAACGGGCGCCATTAAGGCGCAAAGCACAGCCGGGGTGGGGCCCCGGCGAGCATTTGCAACGCGGAGGGCGCCCGTTTCCTGGGTCACCCTTCGGGCCGGTGGCTGGCAGGCCGCAGGGCGTCGTTGCGGCCTCGTTGTGTGCGCGAGCACACGGCCTCGGCCGCGCCTAGCCCTGCAGCCTGCCAGCCACCGGCGCGAGCCCTCCCATAGTGTTAGCAGGCCCTAGCCATGAAACTGATGGCGCCCGGCACCGAGATCGACGGCTTCGTCGTCGGCGAGTGCCTGCACGCGGGCGGCATGGCGCACATCTACCGGGTCGGCTACGCCCAGCCGGAGCGCGAGCCGCCCTTTCCGCTGGCGATGAAGGTGCCGCGCATGACCGCGGGCGACGGCGCCGAGAACATCGTGGGCTTCGAGGTGGAGCACCAGCTGCTGCAGGTGCTGCACGGCCCGCACGTGCCGCGCTTCGTGGCGGCCGGCGACCTCACGCGCGTGCCCTACCTGGTGATGGAGTACATCGAGGGCCGGCCGCTCTCGCATTGGCTGGATGAAGCGGCGCGCGCACGGCAGCGTCCGGCGCCGGCCGAGACCGCGGCGCTCGGCGCCGCCCTGGCCACCGCCGCGCACAGCCTGCACATGCAGAACGCGGTGCACTTGGACCTCAAGCCCGGCAACGTGATGATCCGCCCCGACGGCAGCGCGGTGCTGCTGGACTTCGGCCTGAGCTGGCACGGGCACTACCCCGACCTGCTGGCCGAGGAGACCCGCCTGCCGGTGGGCTCGGCGGTGTGGATGGCGCCGGAGCAGGTGGTGGGCATGCGCGGCGACCCGCGCAGCGACATCTTCGCCATCGGCGTGATGCTGTACGAGCTGGCCTGCGGCGAGCTGCCCTTCGGCGACCCGCAGACCCGCGGCGGGCTGCGCCAGCGGCTGTGGATGGATCCGGTGCCGCCGCGCGTGGTCGCGCCGGCGACGCCGGACTGGCTGCAGGAGATCATCCTGCGCTGCCTGGAGCCCGAAGCGGATCGGCGCTATCCGTCGGCGGCTCACCTGGCGTTCGACCTCGCGCATCCGGAGCAGGTGCTGGTGGGCGAGCGCGGCCGGCGCACCATGCGCGAAGGCGTGGGCGCGCGCTTCAAGCGCTGGATCAAGGCGGCGGGCATGCACTACCAGCCCAGCCCGTTGCCCAGCCTGCAGGTGGATCAGGTGCCGATCGTGATGGTGGCGGTGCCGTGGAAGGACGCGAGCGATGCGACCCTCTATTCGCTGCGCACCGCGACCAACCGCTCGCTGGGCATGCGTCCCGGCGCGCGGCTGGCCTGCGTGACCGTGCTCTCGCCCGGCGCCACCGACCACATGGTGCCGGGGCGCGCCGAGACCGACGTGCACCGCGCGCACCTGGACCGGCTGCGCCAGTGGGCGCGCGGTCTCGACCTCGAAGGCCACCAGGCCTCCTTCCACGTGCTGGAGGCGAGCGATGTGGCGCGCGCCCTGATCGACTACGCGCGCGCCAACGCCATCAGCCTGATGGTCCTGGGCGCCGCGACGCACGGCCTGAAGTTCCAGCGCCTGGTGGCCACCGTGCCGGTGCGGGTGGCCATGGAGGCGCCCTGCAGTGTGATGCTGGTGAAACAATCGCTGCCCTTCGAACGGCTGGGCGAAGAGACCAGCCTGGCGGGCGACAATGCCGGATGAACCCGACGACGGCGCACCCCTACGACGCGCTGACCCCCGACGTGGTGCTGGACGCGCTCGCCAGCGTGGGCCTGCTGTGCGACGGCCGGCTGATGGCCCTCAGCTCCTACGAGAACCGCGTCTACCAGCTCTGGCTCGAGGATGAATTCGAAGGCCACCGCGCAGTGGTGGCCAAGTTCTACCGCCCCGGCCGCTGGAGCCGCGCGCAGATCCTGGAAGAGCACGCCTTCGCCGCGGAACTGGTGGCGGGCGAGGTGCCCGCGGTGGCGCCGCTGCGGCTGGAGGGCGGCACCCTCAATGAGTTCGGCGGCTTTGCCTTCAGCGTCAGCCCGCGCCGCGGCGGCCGCGCGCCGGAGCTGGAGGACGGCGAGGTGCTGGAATGGATCGGCCGCTTCCTGGCACGCATCCACCTGGTGGGGGCCCGGCGCGATTTCGACACCCGGCCGCGCCTCGACATGCGCAGCTTCGGCCTGGAGTCGCGCGACTGGCTGCTCGAGCATCACCTCATTCCGCTCGATGTGCAGTCGGCCTGGCAAGTTCGCTGCGACGAGGCGCTGGCGATGATCGCGGACACGGCGCTCGGCGAGGGTGGCGCCGGCGGCATCCGCATGCTGCGCGCGCACGGCGACTGCCACCCCGGCAATATCCTGTGGACGCCCGACGAAGGCCCGCACTTCGTAGACCTGGACGACGCGCGCCTGGCACCGGCAGTGCAGGACCTGTGGATGCTGCTGGCCGGCGAACGCGGCCAGCGGCAAAAGCAGCTCGGCGCGCTGGTGGACGGCTACGAGCAGCTGCGCGAATTCGACCGCGCCGAACTGGCGCTGATCGAACCGCTGCGCACCTTGCGCCTGATCCAGTACAGCGCCTGGCTGGCGCGGCGCTGGAAGGACCCGATCTTCCCGATCAACTTCCCGTTCTTCGGCAGCAGCGACTACTGGCAGGGTCAGGTGCGCATGCTCGAGGAGCAGATCGAGGCGATGGCGGAGCGGCCGCTGCTTGTTTGAGGGAGTCGTGACATGGCAATCGCACTGGACCACCTGATCGTCCCGGCGCGTGACCGCACGGCCTCGGCACAGCTGCTGGCCAGGCTCCTGGATGTGCCCTGGTCGGAGTCGGCCGTCGCGCCGTTCACCGAGGTCTACGTGAGCGACAGCCTCACGCTGGACTTCGACCAGCACGACGCGCCCTTTCCGGTGCTGCACTTCTGCTTCCGTGTCGACGAGGCGAAGTTCGACGAGATCCTCCAGCGCCTGACGGCCGCCGGCATCCCCTACCGCAGCACGCCGGGCGGCGAAACCGACATGAAGATCAACACGCATGGGGGCGGGCGCCTGATGTACTGGAACGAACCGGACGGGCATGTGTGGGAAGCGCTGACGGTGAGCTATGCGAGGCAGGCGCCGGCCCGCCCGGGCTGATCGCGGCGGCCGTCCAGGGCCAAGGAGTGCGCATGAGCGAAACGGCGGTGTTCGAAGGGGGCTGTCTCTGCGGCGCCATCCGCTATCGCGCCACGTCGGCGCCGCTGCGGGGCGTGATCTGCCATTGCGGCATGTGCCGCAAGCACTCGGGGGCGCCGGCGCTCGCCTTCGTCCACTTCCGCCGCCAGGACTTCAGCTGGCTGCAGGGCGAACCGGCGCGGTATGCCTCCTCGCCGTTCGCGCAGCGCGGGTTCTGCCCACGCTGTGGCAGCACCCTGAGCATGCATGAGGAGGTGCTGGCCGACCGGGTCCAGGTCACGGTGGGCAGCCTGGACGACCCGGCGCGCGTGCGCATCGACGATCACGTGTGGACGCAGGAGCAGATCCCCTGGTTCCGGATCGACGACCGGCTGCCCCGCTTTCCCACGAACAGTGCCGCCGTGCCGAGCAAGGCGGCACAATCACAGGGTTGAGTCTCAATCCCTGAATGTCGAAGCCAAAGTTCATATCGATTGCGGCGGTCGCCCTGCTGGCCCTTGCCGCCGTGTTCAATCCGTCGCCCGAGCGGCACCGCAGCGAGATCAAGGAAGTCATGGCCCAGCGCAGCCCGATTGCAGGCGCGCTCGGGATCGGTTCGCTGGCGGCCTTTGCATCGACCTACCACTCGCTGGGTGTCGCGTCGTACACCACCGCGGGCGAGCGCACGCTGTCCATTGGTGTGCTGGGCCTGGTCTTCGTGCTGCAGTAGCGCGCCCGAATTGCTCCGATTTCGCTCGCTCACGGCCGCCGACCAGGACAAGCTCTGGCATTGGCTCCACATCGCACTGTGGGACCCGCCGCCGGCAGGCCTGCGACCGATCGAGGTCTTGCAGGCGGAGGGCGTCCGCATCTATGCGCAGAACTGGGGCCATGCCTCCGACGTCGGCGTCGTGGCGCAAGTGGGTGGCGTGGATGCCGGGGCTTGCTGGCTGCGCCTTCTGCCCGCAGGCGTCGGCCTGGGCTTCGTGGACGAGTCCACGCCCCAACTCGGCATTGCCCTGGAGCCCCAGTTCCAGCACCGGGGCCACGGTCGCCCGCTGATGCTGGCGGCGCTCGCCGCGGCCCGGCAGGCCGGCTACCGGCAGGCGTCCTTGACCGTGCACCCCGAGAACCCGGCGCAGCGCCTCTATGAGCAATGCGGCTTTCGCAAGGTGGAGCGCCGGAACAACTATTGGTTGATGCTTGCCAGGGTGGCCTGACAACTCGCAAACACCGGTGCGCGTCGATTCAGCGCGGCTGGCTGTAGCATGCGAACACGATGTCTGCGGGCGACTGGAACTCGTCTTGGCAGGGCAGCTGACCGTCCATGCGCATTGGAGTTCTTGGTGACAACGCACACTCGCACTTCCCTGGTCCGGCATCCGGCAGCGCTCGACTGGTCCTCGTCCCTCGAGACGCTCGACTGGTCCGAACTGCAATCGCTCTATCGCCTGGCGCCCCTGGGCAACAAGGACCAGGCGCTGCTGCGGACGGTGTTCGCCAACAGCCGCTTCAAGTGGTTCGTCCGCGACGCGGGCAAGCTGGTCGCGGCCGGCCGCGCGCTGTCGGACGGCGGCGACTGCTCCTACATCTGCGACGTCGCCGTGCTGCCCAGCCACCAGGGCACGGGCATCGGCAAGGAAGTGGTCGCGCGCCTGGTGGCCGACTCGCACGGCCACAAGAAGATCATCCTGTACGCCGTGCCCGGCAAGGAAGACTTCTACCGCCAGTTCGGCTTCCTGCCGATGCGCACCGCGATGGCCATCTTCGAGGACCAGGAAGCTGCGATCCGGCGCGGGCACCTGGCGCCCGACTGATTCTCGCGCTCAGGCCGCCTTGCGTGCCGCCCCCTGGCCACTGGCCCGGCTGGCCTGCGTGAGCATGCGCGCGAACGCGGCCGCGGCGGGCGAGAGGCTGCGTCCGGTGCGCTTCACCAGGCCGATGGTGCGGGTGATCGCGGGCTTGTCCAGCGGCACGCCCACCACCGAGCCCGGCTTGCGCGGCAGCGCCAGCCGCGGCACCACCGCGATGGCCAGCCCGTGTTCCACCAGGCCGATCAAGGTGGAAACGTGCCGCACTTCGCACACCGGCCGCGGCAGGCGCGCGACCTCGGCCAGCGCCTGGTCGATCAGCACGCGGTTGCGGCTGGCATGCGAGACCAGCGCATAGGGATGGTCGGCGAGTTCGTCCCAGCGCACCGCGCGCCGCTGAGCCAGCGGATGGTCCGCGGGGCAGGCGACCACGAATGGCTCGCGCAGCAGTGGCGTGAACTCCACTTCGGGGTCCTGCATGCCGGTGTAGTTCAGCGCGAAGTCGGCTTCGCCCGTCTTGACGAAGGTCAGGACCTCGTCAGCCCCTTCCTCGATGATGCGCACCAGCACGTGCGGATGCTGGGCGCGAAACGAGCGGATCACCCCGGGCAGGAAGTGATGGACCGCTGAGAACACGCAACCGACCGTGACGTCGCCGGCCTCCAGCTGAGCCACGTCGTGCAGGCTGACCACCGAACGGTCGAGGCTGGCGATCAGGCTGCGGATCTCCCCGAGAAAGCGCTGCCCCAGGGGTGTCAGCTCGACGCTGCGGGTGGTGCGGTCGAGCAAGCGCACGCCCAGCTGGTCCTCCAGGTGCGCGATGCGCCTCGACAGTGCCGGCTGCGACAGGTGCAGCGTGCGCGCCGCTGCCGCGAAGCTCTGCAGTTCCCCGACGGCGGCAAAGGCGCGCAGGTCCGCCAATGTGGGTTTCGCATGCACGAAGCGGTCCTCCTATTGATGCAGCGCGTGCAACAAGACATCTGAAAGATGCAATTTACAGCAGAACCGGATGGCACCAAGATATGAGGCAGAAGGAGACAGCACCATGAAACGCCGGCACCTGCTCGTTGCGGCCCCAGCGGCGATCGCATTGCCGCGGCTGGCCCTGTCACAGGCCTATCCATCCAAGCCCATCCGTTACATCGTCCCGGTGGCGGCCGGCGGCGGCAACGACATGATTGCCCGCGTGGTGACCGAGCGCTGGGGCAAGCTGCTGGGGCAGAGTTTCGTCGTGGACAACCAGAGCGGCGGCGGCGGCGTGGTGGCCTGCCAGGCCACGATGCGCGCGCCGGCCGACGGCTACACCCTAATGCAGGGCTACGTGGCCACCCATGGCACCACGCCGGCCACGCGCAAGTTCAGCTATGACGCAGTGAAGGACTTCACGCCGATCGGCATGATCGGCGCCACGCCCAACGTGCTGGCGATCCATGCCGGCGTGCCGGCGAAGAACGTCGCCGAGTTCATCGATTACGTCAAGCGCAATCCCGGCAAGGTGAGCTACGGCTCGGCCGGCGCCGGCTCGCTGACGCACATGACGATGGAGCTGTTCAAGCAGGAGACCGGCGCCTTCATGCTGCACATTCCCTACCGCGGCATCGCGCCCGCCATCAACGACCTGCTGGGCGGGCAGACCCAGGCCATGTTCCCCGGGCTGGCGGCGGCGCTGCCGCACCTGCGCTCCGGACGCATGCGGGCGCTGGCCGTCACCGGCAAGCAGCGCAATGCTCAGCTCAAGGACATTCCCACCATGGAAGAGGCCGGCTTCAAGGGCTTCGACGCCATGCAGTGGTATGGTTCGGTCGGCCCGGCCAACCTGCCTGCCGACATCGTGCGCCGGCTGAACGAAACGCAGGTGGCGGTGCTGAAGGCGCCCGACCTGGCCGAGAAGCTCGCCGGCGAAGCCGTCGAACCCTGGCCGATGTCGCCTGAGCAGTTCGGCCAGTACATCCGTTCCGAGATCGAGCGCTGGAGCGCGCTGGCCAAGGCCAGGAAGATCCAGCTCGACGAGTGATCTCCCCCTTTTTTCCGCATATCCGCATTTTCCGCATTGCTGCGTTTCCGGAAGCTTCCAATTGGCTCGCAATACCCAGGTCCTCGCCGACACCACGGCGCCCCCCGTCACCTCCATCCTGGCCCGCTTCGCCGCGACGCATCCGTCGCGCGGCTGGAGCGATGCCGTCGAGCACGAGGCCGTTCGCACCTTCTACAACTGGCTCGGCTGCGCCATCGGCGCGGCGCGCCATGAAGCGGCCGATGCCGCCGTCGCGGCCGTGCAGATGCTGCGACCGGCGCCCCAGGCCACGCTGATGGGCCGCAGCGAGCGGGTGGACATCGGCAGCGCGGCGCTGGTGAATGGCATCACCTCGCACACCTTCGACTTCGACGACACCCACCTCAAGACCATCATCCATCCGGCCGGCCCGGTCGCCTCGGCCGTGCTGGCGCTGGCGGAGTTCGAGGAGTCGAGCGGCCGCGAGGTGATCGATGCGCTGGTGCTGGGCATCGACGTGGCCTGCCGCATCGGCAACACCATGTACCCGGACCACTACGACCGCGGCTGGCACATCACCGGCTCCACCGGCATGCTGGGCGCCGCCGCCGGTTGCGCGCGGCTGATGCGGCTCGACGAGAAGCAGACCACGATGGCGCTGGGCATCGCCGCCTCGCAACCGGTCGGCTTGCGCGAGCAGTTCGGCACCATGACCAAGCCGCTGCATCCGGGTGCCGCCGCACGCGCCGGCCTGATGGCCGCGCTGTTGGCCAGCCGCGGTTTCACTTCCAGCCCGCGCGCCCTGGAAGCGCCGCGCGGCCTGGTGCAGGTGGTCTCGGACAAGCGCGCCTGGCACGAGGTGACCGACGAGCTGGGCCAGCGCTTCGAGATCTCCTTCAACAGCTACAAGCCCTTCGCCTGCGGCATCGTGATCCATCCCAGCATCGATGCCTGCGTGCAGCTGCGCGAGCAGGGCGTCCTGCCCGAGCAGGTGGAGCGCATCGAGCTGCGCGTGCATTCGCTGGTGCTCGAGCTCACGGGCAAAAAGGAACCCCGGGACGGCCTCCAAGGCAAGTTCAGCGTCTACCACGGATGCGCCGCCGGCCTGATCTACGGCCGCGCGGGAGAGGCGGAGTTCTCCGACGCGGTGGTGAACGACCCGCTGGTGGTCGAGACGCGCAACAAGGTGGTGGCCACGGTCGACGACGCGATCGACGAGCAATCGGTGCGGGTGGCGGCGGTGCTCAAGGATGGCCGCCGCATCGAAGTGCGCGTGGAGCACGCGATCGGCTCGCTGCAGAACCCGCTGTCGGACCGGCAGCTGGAGGAGAAATTCGGCCAGCTCGTGGAGCCGGTGCTGGGCGCGGGCAAGGCGCGCGACATCACCGGGATGTGCTGGTCGCTGGCGACCGTGCCCGATGTGCGCGCGCTGACCGCGCTGTGCCAGGCCTGAGGCGCGGATGTCCGGCCATCCGCTTCGCATCGGCATCCTCCACGGCGACGACATCGGGCACGAGATCGTCCCGGCCTCGGTCGAGGTCGCGAAGGCGGCCGCCGGCCTGTACGGCGTCGCCATCGACTGGCAGCCGCTGCCCATAGGCGCGGCGGCGCTGCAGTCGCATGGCCACACGCTGCCGCCCGGGACCATGGAGGCGCTCAAGACCCTGGACGGCTGGATCCTCGGCCCGATCGGGCACCGCGCCTATCCCAAGGTGGCCCATGCCATCAACCCGCACCCGATCCTGCGCAAACAGTTCAACCTGTTCGCCAACGTGCGGCCGACGCGCTCCTACCCGGACCTCGGCTGCCTGCACGACGGTGTGGACCTGGTGATCGTGCGCGAGAACAACGAAGGCTTCCAGCCGGACCGCAACATGGTGATGGGCTCGGGCGAGTTCCGCCCCACCGACGAGGTGACGCTGTCGGTGCGCGTGATCACCCGCACCGGCAGCCGCCGTGTCGCCCGCGCCGCCTTCGAGCTGGCGCGCCAGCGCCGCAAGCACCTCACCTACGTCCACAAGGACACGGTGTTCAAGCTGTCCTGCGGCATGTTCGTGGAGGAATGCCAGAAGCTCGCGGCCGAGTACCCCGACGTGCGCGTGGACGACGTGATCGTCGACACCTTCGCGATGCGCTTGGTGCGCGATCCGCAGTCCTTCGACGTGGTGGTCACCACCAACATGTTCGGCGACATCCTGTCCGACGAGGCGGCCGGCCTGGTCGGCGGCCTGGGCATGGCGCCGGGCCTGTGCATCGGCGACGGCGACGTGGCGATGGCGCAGGCCACGCACGGTTCGGCGCCCGACATCGCCGGCCGGGGCATCGCCAACCCCTACGCGATGATCGAGTCGACCCGCATGATGTTCGACTGGCTGGGCCACAGCCGCGGCAACGCCGGCGCGGTGCGCATGGCCGCCGCGATGTCGCAGGCCACCACGGCGGCGCTGGCCGATGCCGAAGCCCGCACCGGCGACGTCCACGGCCGCGGCAACACGGCGACCTTCACGCAGGCCATCCTGCGCGAGCTCCGCAACGCACGATAGGGGAACGCGGCATGCAGTCCTGGTGGATGAAACTGGACGATGCCGGCGCGATGCTCGAGATGCGCGATGCGCCGGTGCCGCAACCCGGGCCCGGCCAACTGCTGGTGCGCATGGAGGCCGCGGGCCTGAACCGGGGCGAGTTCATCGCCGGCCACGGGCTGCACGGCGCCGCCGGCGCCTGGAAGGCCCTCGGTGGCGAAGGGGCCGGCGAAGTGGTGCAGCTCGGCGCGGGGGTCTCCACCTGCCGGCCCGGTGCCCGCGTCATGGGGCGCTGCACCGGCGCGTTCGCCGAGTACGCCTTGATGAACGCGACCGAGGCCATGGCGGTGCCGGCGCGGCTGTCGTGGGAGGAAGCCGCCGCCATCCCCCTGACCTACCTGGTCGCCTTCGACATGCTGGTGCTGCAGGGACACCTGAAGCCGGGCGAGTGGCTGCTGGTCAACGGCGTGTCCTCCGGGGTCGGCGTCGCTTCGCTGCAAATGGGCAAGGCGCTGGGCGCCCAGGTGATCGGCACCTCGGGGTCGCCGGACAAGCTGGAGCGGCTGCAAGCGCTTGGGCTCGACAGGGGCTTGCTCACGCGCAGCGCCGGTTTCGCGCCGCAGGTGATGGAGATCACCGGCCAGCACGGCGCGGACCTGGTCGTCAACGCGGTGGGCGGCTCGGTCTTCGCCGAGAACATCCGCTGCATGGCCTTCGAGGGGCGGCTCGCGACCGTGGGCTATGTCGATGGCGTGCTGAATGCCGAGCTCGACCTCGCGGCGCTGCACGCGAAGCGCCTGACGCTGTTCGGCGTGTCCAACAAGCTGCGCAGCCCGGCGCAGCGCGCGGCCGGGGTCGCGCGGTTCGCGCTCGAGATGCTGCCGCGCTTCGCCTCGGGGGCGATGCGGCCGCAGGTCGACGAGGTATTGCCGCTGGACCGGCTGCTGGATGGGAAGGTCCGGATGGAAACCGGCGGCCACCTCGGGAAAATCGTGCTTCGCTTGGGAGGCCGAACCGCGTCCTCCATGCGGGCGCAACCCACGGCCGGGGTCGATTGATCGGCCGGAACCAACTCGGGAGACAAGGATGACGAAGCTAACCGTTGCTTTCCTTCTCGCGGCCGCAGCACTTGCAGGCTGCGCCAACGCGCCCGTCACTTCCATGGCGCCGGAGCTCAAGCCGGCGGCGCCCGGCAGCATCTCCGCCGGAAAGGGCGAAGTGCTGTGGCTCGGCCAGGCGGCGGTACGCATCACGACACCGAGCGGCAAGGTGATCATGATCGATCCCTGGCTCGTCAACAATCCGAAAACGCCGGCGGCGTACAAGCAACTTGGCGCGCTCGGCAAGGTGGACATGATCCTCGTCACGCACGCGCACGCTGACCACCTCGGCGACGCACCGGCGCTGGCCAAGATGCACAACGCGCCGATCTACAACGGGGGCGGCATCGGCCAGAGCCTCGTCGCGCTCAACATCGTTCCGGCAGCCCTGGCTCAGCGCTTCGGCAAAAGCGGCACCGCCGCGCCCTTCGGTCCGGGCGGGCCGAAGATTACGGCGGTGCGCGCCGAACACGCCTCCGAACTGGTCTGGAAGAACCCGGCCACCGACAAGGACGAAGTCCACTACGGCGGCGAGCCGGTGGGTTACATCATCGAGATGGAGAACGGGTTCAAGATCTGGCACATGGGCGATACTGGTTTGTTCGGCGACATGCGGCTGATCGGGGAACTCTACAAGCCTGACCTCGTGCTGATCCCGATCAGCGGCTACACCGCCATGGGCCCGAACGAGGCGGCCATCGCCGTGCGCGACATGATCAGGCCCCGATACGCCATCCCTATCCACTATGGCACCAACCCCTTGGCCAAGGGCACGCCGGCGGAATTCATTTCGGCGCTCGGCAGCCAGTCCACGACGCGGGTGGTGGTGCCCGAGCCGGGCCAGAAGGTCGATTTCTGATGCAAGGCGCCCGCCGCAGCGCCGCTGAGGCGTGCGTGGGCGTTGCTGAGCCTCACGTGGCAGTCAGCGGCAGATAATCACGACTGGCATGACATCAGGTCGCCGGCCCGCCAAGGGGCCGCGGCGGCCTGCAGGAGTGGGCCATGAAGCTCTCTCATCTCGCGTGGTTGGTGTTGGCGGCAGGGCCCGTGCTGGCTCACGGGGAGACGCTGCGATGCTCCGGTGGCATCGTGTCCGAAGGCGACTCACGCATCTCGATCGTGTACAAGTGCGGTCCCCCTGTGCTCGCCGATACGTATTGCGCGCCCGTGTTCTACCCGGGCGGCCTGCACGTGGTGCCGGAACCTTGGGCCTCGTACGCCGTGCCCTGCCAGCCGATTGAACAGTGGCTCTACGAACGCGGCCCGGGCGCGCTCACGGCGACCATCTACCTGCGTCGTGGCACGGTGCAGTCCATCGTCTACGGCCGCTCCCCGCCTTGATCCAGTGAACCGGGCGTGCGCAGCATCGCCCCCGGCGTGGTTCCCATCACCTGCCGGAAGGCATGGGCGAAGGCGGCGCTGCTGGAGAACCCCAGCTGCGCCGCGACCTGCTTGACCGACAGGCGGCCCGTGCCCAGCGCTTCCACCGCGGCCATGATGCGCGCGCGTTGCCGCCATTCCTTGAAACTTAGCCGGGTCTCGGCGCTGAACAGGCGCGTGATGGTCCGCGCCGACGCGCCGGCATCGGCGGCCAGCTGTTCCAGGTCCTGCGCGCCGGTGGGATCGGCCAGCACCAGCCGCGCCACGCGCGCGGCGCGCGAATCGGACGGCAGCGGCATGAAGGTGCTCACGTCCTCCGCCTCGGGCAGCTCGAACAGCGCCAGCTCCAGTAGCAGGCCGGCGCGCCGCGGGTGCGGGCCGGCCGGTCCGAAGCAGGCCAGGATGACTTCGCGCAGCAGCGGGCCGACGTTCACCACGTATTCCTTGTCCAGGCGGTCGGCCTCCGGGTGCACGGCCAGCCAGTCCGCATCCACCAGCAGCGCCCGCATTTCGATGTCGACCAGCACGTCCACCGCATGCTCGACGCGCGGCGGAATCCACACCGCGCGGTCGTGCGGCACCAGCCAGCGTCCCCGCGGCGTGGTGACCTGCATCAGGCCTTCGGCGGCGAACAGCAGTTGCGCCTCGCGGTGCATGTGCAGGCCCAGGCGCGTGCCGCGCGGGTAGGAGCGCGGCAGCACGGGCGGGGCGTTGTCGGCCGGTCCGGCGCGTGAGAAGGGCGCGGCGGGGGCGCGGGCGGGCGCGACTGGCGGCTTGGCGATGCGCATTGGCTTCCGGTCGATGAGCCGCCAGTCTAATCTTGCGGCATCCCTTTCGCCGGCCGCCGGCACAGGCCATCCCCCATGAGCAACACGCCCCGCACCGTCATCAGTTTCATCAACGCCGCGCACTTCATCGACCACTACGCCATGCTGGTGTTCGCCGCCGCCGTGCTGGTCATGGCGCCGGTGTTCGGCATGCGCTACGGCGACCTGCTGCCCTACGCCACGCCCGGCTTCATCGCCTTCGGCGCCGGCTCGCTGCTGTCGGGCTGGCTGGGCGACCGCTGGAGCCGCCGCCACATGATGCTGGTGTTCTTCCTGGGCATGGGGGCCTCGCTGGTCGCGGTCGGCCTCACCCGCACGCCCTTCGAGCTGGGCGCGGCGCTGCTGGCGGTGGGCCTGTTCGCCTCGATCTACCACCCGGTGGGCACCGCGATGCTGGTGGCGCATGCCCAGCGGCTGGGCCGCGACATCGGCATCAACGGCGTCTGGGGCAACCTGGGGGTCGCCTCGTCGGCGCTGGTGACCGGGCTGGTGTGCCAGTACCTCAGCTGGCGCTGGGCCTTCATCCTGCCGGGCGTGATCACCGCGCTGCTGGGCCTGGCCTTCGCCGCCCGCGTCCGGCACCAGGCGCCGCCCGCCAAGTCCGCCGGCCCGGCCGCGGTCGCGGCGCCGCGGGTGTCGCGCGAGGTGATGTGGCGCGTGATCGCGTCCCTGGTGCTCACCATCATCGCCAGCTCGACCACCTTCAACGCCTTCACCGTCGCCCTGCCCAAGCTGTTCGCGGAACGGCTGGATGCGCTGGCGGGCAGTCCGGCGACCATCGGCGCGGTCGCGGCCGGCGCCTATGTGTTCGGCGCCCTGGCGCAATACACCATCGGCAACCTGCTGGACCGCCATTCGCTCAAGACGGTCTTCCTGCCCTTGTCGCTGCTGCTGTCGCCGCTGCTGTTCGCCAGCGCCGGCCTGTCGGGGATCGCGCTGGTGGCGGCCAGCGTCGGCGTGATCATCGGCATCTTCGGCCAGGTCACCGTGAACGACGCCATGATCGGCAAGTACACCAGCGACGAATGGCGCGCGCGCGCCTATTCGGTGCGCTACTTCCTCGGTTTCACCGCCGCCGGCGCCTCCGTCGGGCTGGTGGCCTGGCTGCATGAGCTCGGCGGCTTCGCGCTGATGCTCCGGGCCTTCGGCGCGCTGGGCTTGCTGGTGATCGCCGGTGCCTTGGTCTTCCCGTCCGAGCGGCGCGAGCGGCAAGCGGAGCGCGCGGTGGGCCGGGCGGCGTAGCGCGCAGGTCACGGGCCGGCCCTACACTGGGCCGCAGCCCGAGGACCTCCCCATCGACACCGCCGCCGCTTCGTCGCCGCCACAGGATTTCTCGCTGCAGGACGCCGCGGCGGCGGCACGCGCCTTCGGCACCGATGCGCAGCGCGGGCTGACGGGCGCCGAGGCCGCGCGCCGGCTCCAGCAGCACGGCCCCAATGAATTGAGGGCCAAGCCGCCGCGGCCGCTCTGGCGGCGCGCCGCCGCGCAGCTGCACGATCCGCTGGTGTACCTGCTGCTGGCCGCGATTGGCGTCTCGCTCTTTGCCTGGACGATCGAAGGCGGCGAGGGCTGGCCGGTCGATGCCGTCGTGATCTCGGCGGTGGTGCTGGTGAACGCGCTGCTGGGCGTGGTGCAGGAGGCCAAGGCCGAGAGCGCCGTCGCCGCGCTGGCCCGCATGACCGCGGTGACCTCCGCCGTGCTGCGCGCCGGCGAGCTGCGCCGCATCCCCAGCAGCGAACTGGTGCCCGGCGACCTGCTGGTGCTGGCCGAGGGCGATGCGGTGGGCGCCGATGCGCGGCTGCTGCGGGCGGCCAGCCTGCGGGTGCAGGAGGCCTCGCTGACCGGCGAGAGCGAGGCGGTGCTGAAGGACCCGGCCACGCTGGCGCAGGCGGCGCCGCTGGGCGACCGGCTGTGCATGGTGTTCAAGGGCACGGCGGTGGTCCAGGGCAGCGGCCGCGCCGTGGTCACGGCCACCGGCATGCGCACCGAGATGGGCGCCATCGCCGGCATGCTGGAGGCCACGCAGGAAGAGGCCACGCCGCTGCAGAAGGAGGTCGCCCACATCGGCCGCATGCTGGGCATCGCCGTGGTGGTGATCGCGGTGCTGGTGGTGGCGACCATCCTGCTGCTGTCCGACCTGCGCAGCACCTCCGACCTGATCGCAGTGCTGCTGCTGGGCGTCTCGCTGGCGGTGGCGGCCGTGCCCGAGGGCCTGCCGGCGATCCTGTCGGTGGTGCTGGCGCTCGGGGTGCAGCGCATGGCGCGGCACCAGGCGATCGTCAAGAAGCTGTCGTCGGTGGAAACACTCGGCTCGGCCTCGGTCATCTGCACCGACAAGACCGGCACGCTGACGCGCGCGGAGATGACGATCGAGCGGGTGGTGACGGCCTCGGGCAGCAGCCAGGTCACGGGCGTGGGCTACGCGCCCGAAGGGCAGGTGCAGCATGAGGGCCGCCGGCTGGCCGCCGGGCCGGTGCATGCGGAGCAGGTCGTCGTCCTCAGCGGCGGCAGCCTGGCCGGCAACGCCGCGCTGCGCCAGGAGAACGGCCAGTGGGTGATCGGGGGCGACCCGACCGAGGCCGCCTTCCTGGTGGCCGAACGCAAGCTGGGGGCGCACGAGCGGCGCGCGCAGCGCTTCGAACGCGTGGCCGAGATTCCGTTCAGTTCGGACCGCAAGATGATGTCCAGCATCGAGCGCGATCACGAGCACGGCGACGCGCTGGTGGTCGTCAGCAAGGGCGCACCGGACGTGCTGATCGGGCGTTGCACCCAGGTGCGCGTCGGCCTCGAGGTGCGGCCTCTCGACGCGGCGATGCGCGAGCGCGCGCAGGCCGACGTCGCCCGCCTGTCCGGCGCCGCGCTGCGCACGCTGGCGGTGGCCTACCGGCCGCTGGCGCCCGGCGAGAGTTCGCAGGATGCCGACGCGCTGGAGCGCGACCTGATCTTCGTCGGGACGGTCGGCATCATCGATCCGCCGCGCGCGGAAGCGGGGGTCGCGGTGCGCGAGGCCCGCCGCGCCGGCCTCCGGGTGATCATGATCACCGGCGACCACCCGCGCACGGCCGGGCGCATCGCCGCCGACCTCGGCCTGGTCGAGCCGGGTGCGCAGGCCCTCAGCGGCGCCGAACTCGACGCGCTGGACAAAGCGGCCTTTGCCGCCGCGGTGCGCCGCGTGTCGGTCTATGCGCGGGTGGCGCCCGCGCACAAGCTGCGCATCGTCAACGCCCTGCAGGCGCAAGGCCAGGTGGTGGCGATGACAGGCGACGGCGTCAACGACGCGCCCGCGCTCAAGGCCGCCGACATCGGCGTGGCCATGGGCATCACCGGCACCGAGGTGAGCAAGGAGGCGGCCCGGATGATCCTGGCCGACGACAACTTCGCCACCATCGTCGAGGCCGTGCGTGAAGGCCGCGTCATCTTCGACAACATCCGCAAGTTCCTGCGCTACCTGCTGTCGTCGAACATGGGGGAGGTGCTGACGGTGTTCCTCGGCGTTGTCGGCGCCGGCGTGATCGGCCTGCGCGCGGGCGGCGAGGCCGGCGCGCTGGTGCTGCCGCTGCTGGCCACCCAGATCCTGTGGATCAACCTGATCACCGATGCCGCCCCCGCGCTGGCCATGGGCGTGGACCCGCAGACCGAGGACGTGATGGCGCGGCCGCCGCGGCGGCGCAATGAGCGCGCCATCGATGCGCGCATGTGGCAAGGGGTGGTCGCTGGCGGGCTGGTGATGGCGCTGGCGACGCTGCTGACGATCGACCTCTACCTGCCGGGCGGGCTGGTGGAAGGCGAGGGCAGCCTCGACGGCGCCCGCACCGCGGGCTTCACGGTGCTGGTGCTGGCGCAGCTGTTCAACTGCTTCAACGCCCGGTCCGAAACCGCCAGCGCCTTTCGCCACCTGTTCGCCAATCGCTGGCTGTGGGGCGCGATCGGGCTGTCGCTGCTGCTGCAGGTGGCGGTGGTCCACGTCGGCGTGCTCAACGTGGCCTTCGGCACGGTGCCGCTCACGCCGGGGCAATGGGCGGTGTGCGTCGCCGCCGCGAGCAGCGTGCTGTGGTTCTCCGAAGCGCGCAAGTGGTTGCTGCGGCGCTAGTGTCCTGTCCCACAAATAGCTTGCACAGGACACCTCCCTTCAGGCGTCGCGCGGCAGCACCGTCAGGACCCGGGCGACGAAGAGGTGGAACTCTTTCATGTAGTTGCGCAGGAACTCGGCGGTCTTCTCGTTGGTGACTTCGCCCTCCGCGCTGATCAGGCCGGGGGTGAACTGGATGTAGGCCTCCACCGTGTTCATCAGCGGCGAATTGCAGAAACACAGCACGCCGCGCAGGCTTTGCTGCGCCACCGCGGTGCCGATCGAACCGGGCGAGGTGCCGATCACGCCCGAAGCCTTGCGTGCGAAGGAGTTCTGGCCCCAGGGGCGGCTGGCCCAGTCGATCGCGTTCTTCAGGCCACCGGGGATCGAGCGGTTGAATTCGGGCGTGACGAACAGCACCGCATCGACCTCGGAGATGGCCTGCTTGAACGTGCGCGCGACCGGCGGGAAGTCGGCGTCGTAGTCCTGGCTGTAGAGCGGCAACTCCTTGATCGGGATCTCGCTCATCACGAGTTCCTTGGGCGCCAGCTTCACGAGCGCTTTCGCCAGCAGGCGGTTGATCGATTTGGATGACAGGCTGCCGACGAAATAGCCGACCTTGTACGTAGCCATGGCTGCTCCTTGCTGTCGTGGTTGAACTGCTGCTGCCCGGCGCGTCGGGGCTCGCAAGGGCAGCTTATGCCCGGGGGATGTGGCCGTGTGGCGAAGTTCTAACCATGTGACGGCTATTGCCGCGCCCCGCAATCGCCGATCGCGACCACTGACGGCTCACGATTGCAGGATGAGGCTGGCTCCCTTAACCTCTGCGGTATCACGGAGCCCGCCATGCCGCCATTGCCGCACTTTCTAGACTATGACCCCGCCGACATCGAAGTCCGCATCGCCGAACTGCTGGTGGCCACGCACGAAGGCGGCGATCCGCTGGTGCACGCGAAGGTCAAGGAGGCGCTGGGCATCCTGCGCCACTCGCTGGACATGGACGTGGTCTTCGTCTCCCAGTTCCAGCAGGGCCGGCGCACCTTCCGGGTGGTCGACAGCAAGCCGAACATGACCAAGGTGGTGGCAGGCCAGTCGGACCCGCTCGAGGAGAGCTGGTGCCAGTACGTGGTGTCGGGCCGCGCGCCGCAGCTGATGAAGGATGCCCGGCCCTTCGTCGAGGATGGAACCTTGCCGGTGCCGGGCTTCGAGATCGGCACGCACCTCAGCACGCCGGTGGTGCTGAAGAACGGCCAGGTCTACGGGACGCTGTGCTGCTTCAGCCAGGATGTGAAGGACGGCGTGAGCGAGATGGACCTCAGGCGGCTGCGGATCACGGCCAGCCTGCTGTCGGACGAACTGCACCAGGCCGGCATCGGCGGCGAGCTGAGGCTCGAGCCGATGCCCGGCCAGGGAAGGTAACGGGCGGGCGGCCGCCCGCGCGCTGTGTGGATCCCGGCGCTTAGACGACGCCCTGCGCCAGCATCGCGTCGGCCACCTTCACGAAGCCCGCGATGTTGGCGCCCTGCACGTAGCTGATCTTGCCGTCGGCCTGGCCGCCGTGCTGCACGCAGGCGGCGTGGATGCCCTGCATGATCTGCAGCAGGCGCGCGTCCACTTCCTCGCGCGGCCACGACAGGCGCGCCGCGTTCTGGCTCATCTCCAGGCCCGAAGTGGCGACGCCGCCGGCGTTGCTGGCCTTGCCCGGCGCGTACAGCACGCCCGCGCCTTCGAACACCTTGATCGCTTCCAGCGTCGAGGGCATGTTGGCGCCTTCGGCCACGCACAGCACGCCGTTCTTCACCAGCGTGCGGGCATCCTCGCCGTCCAGCTCGTTCTGCGTGGCGCAGGGCAGGGCGATGTCCACCGGCAGCTTCCAGGGCCGGGCGCCCGGCAGGAACTTGGCGTGGGTGCGCTCGGCGTAGTCGGCTACGCGGCCGTAGTGGTGGTTCTTGACGTCCATCAGCACCGCCAGCTTCTCGGCGGTGAAGCCGTTCTCCTCGACGATGGTGCCGCTGGAGTCGGACACAGTGATCACCTTGGCGCCCAGCGCCATGGCCTTCTCCACCGCGTACTGGGCCACGTTGCCCGAGCCGGACACCGCCACGCGCATGCCCTCGAAGCTCTTGCCCTGGCGCTTGAGCATCTCCTGCGCGAAATACACGGTGCCGTAGCCGGTGGCTTCGGGACGGATCAGCGAACCGCCGAAGGACAGGCCCTTGCCGGTGAACACGCAGTCGGAGCGGTTGGTCAGCTTCTTGACCATGCCGGCGATGTAGCCGACTTCACGGCCGCCCACGCCGATGTCGCCGGCCGGCACGTCGGTGTCGGCGCCGACGTGGCGGAACAGCTCGGTGGCGAAGGCCTGGCAGAAGCGCATGACCTCGCCCGGGCTCCGGCCCTTGGGGTCGAAGTCCGAGCCGCCCTTGCCGCCGCCCATCGGCAGGGTGGTCAGCGCGTTCTTGAAGGTCTGCTCGAAGGCCAGGAACTTCAGGATCGACAGGTTGACCGAGGGGTGGAAGCGCAGGCCGCCCTTGTACGGGCCGATCGCCATGCTGTGCTGGATGCGGTAGCCGCGGTTGACGCGCACGCTGCCGTGGTCGTCGAGCCAGTTCACGCGGAACATGATCACCCGCTCGGGCTCCACCAGGCGCTCGAGCACGCCCTGCTCGGCGTAGCGCGGATGCTTCTCGATGAAGGGCCACAGGCTGTGCATCACCTCGGTGACGGCCTGCAGGAACTCGGGTTGGTGGGGATTGCGCGCGGCGACGTCGGACAGGAAACTGTCCAGGGACTGGTGTTGCATGGGGGACTGCTCAGGAGGGGACTGCTGGGAAACCACTCCATTTTCGCAGACGGGGCTGCAAGTTCCGCGTCAGGCAGGCCGCGTAAGCCCCCTCTTGTCCGGGGGGAAAGAGGCTGCCCTCAGCGCGCGAAACCCAGGTTCATAATGTGGCGGCCGCGTTCCGGGAGACAACGATGCAATTCGATTCCTTCTCGCAGTTCTATCGGTACTACCTGACGCAGCATTCCAATTCGGTCTGCCGCACACTGCACTTCATCGGCTTGACGCTGGTGCTGGCGGTCCTGGCCTGGACGATCGCCACGGGCAACTGGTGGGCGCTGCTTGCCGTGCCGGTGATCGGCTACGGCTTCGCCTGGGTGGGCCACTTCGGATTCGAGAAGAACAAGCCGGCCAGCTTCGGCCATCCCTTCTACAGCCTGGCCAGCGACTGGGTGATGTGGTGGCACATGCTCACCGGCAAGGTGCCCTTCAGCGGCAGCATCGCGGGCCCCAAGAGCGCCTGAGGCCCTCGCCGCCTTCGCCGGCCCGCGCGCGGGCTCAGCGCACCGGGTTCTCGAGCGTCCCGATCCCGCCGATCTCGATCTTCACCACGTCGCCGGTCTTCAGGTAGCGGGGGGGATTGAAGCCGATGCCCACGCCCACCGGCGTGCCGGTGGCGATCAGGTCGCCGGGATAGAGGGTGATGCCGGCCGACAGCGTTTCGACCAGGGCGGGAACGTCGAAGATGAAGTCGATCGTGCCCGCATTCTGGCGCGGCTCGCCGTTGACCCAGAGCCGCACCGTGGTGTCGGTTCCATCGCATTCGTCGGCGCTGACCAGCCACGGCCCCATCGGGCAGAAGCTGTCGAAGGACTTGCCCATGTGCCACTGGTGGTGGCGGCTTTGCCAGTCGCGCGCGGTGACGTCGTTGATGATGGTGTAGCCCCAGACGTGCTTCATCGCGTCCTCGCGCCGGATGCCCTTGCCGCCGCGGCCGATCACCACGGTAAGTTCCGCCTCGTAGTCGATCGCGCTGGACACGCCCTGCGGGATGACGATGGGGTCGCCCGGGCCGATCACGCTTTCGGGCACCTTGGTGAAGATGATCGGGTGCGAGGGAATGTCGCCGCCGGTCTTGGCGCTGCTGTCGAAACCGCTGCCGGCGAACTCGCGGGCGTGCGCGTGGTAGTTCTTGCCGACGCAGAACAGGTTGCGGCGCGGCCGCGGCAGCGGTGCCGTGAGCCGGACCGTGTCCAGCGCGACCGGCTGGCCGGTGGCCGGCATGGCGCCGCCGGCCGCCAGCAGCTCGATGAGGGGCAGGGCGCCCAGGCCGGCCGCCGTGGCCGGCAGCTCGACCGGGCGGATGGACTGCAGGTCGGCTGAAACCAGGCCGACGCCGGGGCGGCCGTTGTCGAGGTAGGCGGCAATCTTCATCGGGAAAACTCTGTTCAGGGCGAGTGGGCTATCCGGTGATGCTAACCACATCAGGAGGTTCGCATGCAACGCAGACCCGTGTTCACCGCCGCGCTGGCCGCGGTCCTCATGGCCGGCCTGGCCGGGCCGGCGCTCGCCCAGGGCGGCTATCCGACCAAGGCGATCACCATGATCGTGCCGTTCCCGCCCGGCGGGCTGGCCGACATCGTCGCGCGGCCGGTGGCCGAATCGATGTCGCGCGAGCTCGGCCAGCAGGTGGTGATCGAGAACAAGCCCGGCGCCGGCGGCGGCATCGGCATGGCCCACGTGGCCAAGTCGCCGGCCGACGGCTACACCGTGCTGCTGGCGCTGTCCTCCCTGACGGTGATCCCGGAAGCCGACGTGGTGCTGGGGCGGGCGCAGATGTTCGCCCCCAACTCGCTGCGCCCGCTCGCGCGCTTTACCGCCGACCCCACGGTGCTGGCGGTCAGCGCCGACGCGCCGTGGAAGACGGTGAAGGACTTCGTCGACCACGCGAAGCACCACCCCGGCGCGATCAACTACGGCTCCTCCGGCAACTACGGCACCATGCATGTGCCGATGGAGATCCTGGCGCAGAACGCCGGCATCAAGCTCACGCACGTGCCCTACACCGGCGCCGGGCCGGCGGTGGTCGCGCTGCTGGGCGGCCAGATCCAGGCGGTGTCTTCCGGCCCGGCCACGGTGCTGCAGCACGTCAAGGCCGGCAAGCTGCGCGTGCTGGGGCATTGGGGCAACGGCAAGCTCGAATCCATGCCTGAGGTGCCCTCGCTCAGGCAGGCCGGCTACGAGGCCGAGTACGCGCAATGGTCGGGCCTGTTCATCCCGTCCGGCACGCCCGAACCCATCGCGCAGCGTCTGCGCGCGGCCGCCCGCGCCGCCGCCAACGATGCGAAGGTCAAGGAAGTGATCCTCAACGCCGGCAGCCCGGTGCTCTACCTCGATGCGCCCGAGTTCGAGAAATACGTGCAGGCCGACGCCCGGCGGATGGCCGATGTGGTGAAGAAGATCGGGAAGGTGGAATAGCCGACAACGCGGCCGCCGGCCAGGCCGGCCATGACAAGGAGGGCGAAGACATGAAACCGATGCAGCGATTCTTCCTGTGGGCAGCGGCCGCGTTGGCCGTGACGACTGTCCACGCGCAGTCCTGGCCCGACCGGCCCGTCAAAATCGTCGTGCCCTTCGCCGCGGGCGGGCCGGCCGACAATTACGCCCGTTTCCTGGCGCAGCGCCTGCAGGACACGCTGGGCCAGCCCTTCGTCATCGACAACAAGCCGGGCGGCGGATCGGTGATCGGCACCGACCTCGTCGCCAAGGCGCCGCCCGACGGCTACACGCTGCTGTTGATGTCGAACACGCACACCGTGAACGAGACGCTGCTGGCAAATAAGCCCTTCGTGCTGACGCGTGACTTCGTGGGCATTGCGCCGATCAACTACTCGGACCTGGTGCTGGTGGCGCATCCCTCGGTCAAGGCCGCCAACGTGCGCGAGCTGATCGCGCAGGCCAAGTCCACCCCGGGCAAGATCAACTACGCCTCCTCCGGGCCGGGCACGCCCTATCACATGGCCGGCGAGCTGTTCAAGAGCATGGCGGGTGTGTACCTGGTGCACATTCCCTATCGCGGCAGCTCCGGCGCACGCACCGATGTGATGGGCGGCCAGGTCGACCTGATGTTCGATGCGGTGACGACCATGGCCGAAGTGGTGAAGGCCGGCAAGGTCAAGGCGCTCGCCACCACCGGCCTGCAGCGCTCGGCCGTGCTGCCCGAGGTGCCGACGGTGCACGAGTCGGGCGTGCCGAACTACGAGGCGACGATCTGGCTGGGCCTGCTGGCGCCCAAGGGCACGCCCCGGCCCGTGGTCGACAAGCTGAACGAAACGGTGTCCAGGATCGCCAGCCAGCCCGAGGTGCAGCAGCAATGGTCGCGCCAGGGCGCGACGGCCATGGTCATGAACCCCGCCCAGTTCGACAAGTACATCCAGGACGACATCGCGAAATGGGCGCGCGTGATCAGGGCCGCCAACATCAAGGCCGATTGAAATGAGCTTGAAGTTGATCAGCGGCGGCGCCGCCCAGGCGCTGGTCGGCCGGCTGCAGGACCGCTGCGCGCTGCCGGTCGAAGGGACTTTCGGCGCCGTCGGCGCCATGCGCGACAAGCTGCTGGCGGGCCAGCCCTGCGACGTATTGATCCTGACGCAGGCGCTGATCGACGCCCTGGCGGCGCAGGGCCATGTGCGGCGCGACACGGCGGCGGCGCTCGGGGTCGTGAAGACCGGCGTGGCGGTGAAAGCGGGCGAGGCCCGGCCCGACGTGTCCACGCCCGATGCGCTCAAGGCCGCGTTGCAGCGCGCACCGGGCATTTACTTTCCCGATCCCGAGAAAGCCACGGCCGGCATTCACTTCATGAAGGTGCTCAGGGCGCTGGGTATCGACGCCGAGCTGCGCGAGCGCATCCGCACCTTCCCGAACGGCGCGACCGCGCTGGGCAAGATGGCGCAGGCGCCGGAGCCGGGCGTAATCGGTTGCACCCAGGTCACCGAGATCCTGCATGTGCCGGGCGTGGAGCTCGTTGCCCTGCTGCCCCGGCAGTTCGAACTCGCCACGGTCTACACCGCCGCGGTCTGCACGCAGGCGCAGTCGCCGGCAGCGGCCGAAGCCTTCGTGCGGCTGCTGGCCGGCAGTGAGGCTGCGCCCGATCGCGCGGCCTGCGGCTTCGAGGCTTAGGCCAGCAGCGCGTTCACCCGCTTCACGTAGGCTGCCGGATCTTCCGGCAGTCCGCCTTCGGCCAGCAGCGCCTGGTCGAACAGGATGTGCGCCAGTTCGTTGAAGTGCACCGCATCGGTCTCCAGCCGCTTCACCAGCGCGTGGCCGGCGTTGACCTCCAGCACCGGCTTGACCTCGGGCGCCTGCTGGCCGGCCTGCTTGAGCATGCGCGCGAGCTGCATGCTCATGCCGCCCTCGGTGACCACCAGGCAGGCAGGTGAGTCGACCAGGCGCGAGGTCACGCGCACGTCTTCGGCCTTGTCCTTGAGCGCTTCCTTGAGCCGGGCCAGCACCGGCTTGAAGGCTTCGGCCGCTTCCTCGGCGGCTTTCTTCTCGGCTTCGTCCTGCAGCTTGCCCAGGTCCACCGCGCCCTTGGCCACCGACTGCAGCGGCGTGCCGTCGAACTCGGTCAGGTAGTTCAGCGCCCACTCGTCCACGCGATCCGTCATCAGCAGCACCTCGATGCCCTTCTTGCGGAAGACTTCGAGCTGCGGGCTGTTCCTGGCCGCAGCCAGCGTGTCGGCGGTGATGTAGTAGAGCGCCTCTTGGCCTTCCTTCATGCGCGCCCTGTAGTCGGCCAGCGACACGCTGACGGCGTCGGACTGGGTCGAGGCAAAGCGCAGCAGCTTGGCCAGGCGCTCGCGGTTGGCGTGGTCCTCGCCCAGGCCTTCCTTGAGCACCGCGCCGAACTCGGCGTAGAACTTGCCGTATTTGGCCTTGTCCTCTTCGCTGGCGGCCTCGTCCTTCTCCTGCTTCGCCAGGTCTTCCAGCATGGCCAGCACGCGCTTGGTGCTGCCCTCGCGGATCGCCTTGACGTCGCGGCTCTCCTGCAGCAGCTCGCGGCTGACGTTGAGCGGCAAGTCGGCCGAGTCGATCACGCCCTTGACGAAGCGCAGGTACACCGGCATCAACGCCTCGGCGTCGTCCATGATGAACACGCGCTTGACGTACAGCTTGACGCCGGCTTTTTTCTCGCGGTTCCACAGGTCGAAGGGCGCCTTCGAGGGGATGAACAGCAACTGCGTGTATTCGGTCGCGCCTTCCACCCGGTTGTGCGACCAGGCCAGGGGCATCTCCCAGTCGTGGCTGATCTGCTTGTAGAACTCCTGGTACTGCTCGGCCGTGATGTCCTTCTTGGGACGCGACCAGAGGGCGCTGGCCTGGTTGACGCGCTCCCATTCGTCGGTGAGCACCATCTCGCCGCCTTGGTTGTCCTCGCCTTCCTTCCACTCCTCCTTGCGCATCAGGATGGGCAGGGAAATGTGGTCGGAATATTTGCCGATGATGGACTTGAGCTTCCAGGTCGACAGGTAGTCGGCCGCGTCCTCGCGCAAGTGCAGCGTCACGCTGGTTCCGCGCGCCGGCCGGCTGATGGTCTCGACCTCGAAGTCGCCGGCGCCGGCGCTCACCCAGCGCACGCCTTCTTCAGGCGGCAGGCCGGCGCGGCGCGACTCCACGGTGATCCTGTCGGCCACGATGAAGCCGGAATAAAAGCCCACGCCGAACTGGCCGACCAGCTGGGCGTCGGCCTTCTGGTCGCCCGACAGGCGATTCATGAACTCGCGCGTGCCGCTCTTGGCGATGGTGCCCAGGTTCTCCACGGCTTCGATCTGCGACAGGCCGATGCCGTTGTCGGTGATGGTGAGCGTGCGGGCGTCCTTGTCGAAGCCGACCCGCACCTCGAGGCTGGGCGCGTCCTCGTACAGGGCGGCGTTGTCCAGGGCTTCGAAGCGCAGCTTGTCGCAGGCGTCCGAGGCGTTGGAGATCAGTTCCCGCAGGAAGATCTCCTTGTTGGAATAGAGCGAATGGGTGACCAGGTGGAGCAGCTGCGCCACCTCGGCCTGGAAGGAAAGCTTCTGTTTCTGGCTCATGTTCGCAATGACGGAAAAATCGCCCCCGGACAGCGGGGGCGGCCCGGCGATTTTCGTGCAATGGTAAGCGCCCATGTAAAAAGCGCCCCGAAGGGCGCTTTTTTGCTGCCGGAGCCGGCGGTGCTTACATGCTGGCTTCGCCGCGGCTGATCTGGCCCAGGCGCACGGCCTGAACCGCTTCGGCGCGCACGTCGCTCACTTGCGTGTTCGACTGCAGCACGGGATGCACGCGCGAGCCGGCCGGCTCGGTGCTGCGCGTGGTCGGCACGCGGGCCGCTTCGGCCTGCACTTCGGCGCGCGTGCGCGTGCTCTGGATCTGCAGCGCGAATTGCTGCGACGGGTCGATATCGTCGGCACGGGCCGCACCGGCGGCGATGGAGGCGAAGGCGGCCAGGACGATCAGGGGCTTGGCGTTCATTTGAGGGACCTTTCTTCTTTCAGTGGTTGAGGGTTCAATCGCTTCTTGCTTCTCCCGGCTGCTGCGCTGACTGGTGCATCAACCGTGATCTCAATGTAGGCGCCGCCTTTTAGCTGCCTCTTAGCGTTGGCTTAGCTGGGAATTAGCCGGCGGCGCCTGCCGTTCAGCGCGCATTCGCCGAGGTGCCGGCGAGGTGCATGCGGTCGGCGCGCGCGTTCGCGGCGGCCAGTTGCGTCAGGTATGCGGAGCCTGCGTCCTCACCCGTCATCGCGGCCACGACGTTGCGGTCGGCCAGGTATTCGGCGCGCACCTGGTCGCGCGTCAGCGACGACTGGAAGCTCGAGAGCTGGTTGTAGTCCGTGGCATAGGTGTCGTAGCCGGATTGCCTGTTCTGCATCAGCTCGGCGCGCACTTCGGCGCGGGTGCGCGAGCTCTGGAACGGGGTGTTGTCGATGGTGATGTCATCGGCGCGCGCGGCGGCGCTGGCAAGCGCGGCGAAGGCGGCGACGGCGAAAATGGTCTTGGCGTTCATGGCTGCTTCCTTTCAGTGACTTTGCGAACCTTGCTCGGTTGAACGATCAACCGTGATGTCACTGTAGGAGCCGCCGCTTAGGCGACGCTTAGCGTTTCTTTAGCTGCGAATTAGGGCGGCGCTCGTCAATTCGCCGATTGAATTCATCCGTGAAAGCGGATCGGCGCGCCCCGCGAGGAAAGAGAGAAAGAGAAGCAAGCTGATGAATCTTCGCCCGAGCCATCAGCCCACCATGAACCATCGCTTCAGCGACGGTCTAGGACTGGCCGATCAGGCGGCGCGTTCGAGGCGGGCAACGAGCCCGCTGCGGTCGGTGCGATTGCGCAGCACCACCCGCAGGCCGCAGCGCTCTGCGGCCGCCTGCGCGATGGCCAGTCCCAGGCCGCTGCCGCGCGCGCTGGTGCCGGGCACCCGGAAGAAGCGATCGAAGACGCGCTCCATCAGCTCCGGCGGAATGCCCGGACCGGTGTCGATCACCTCGATCGCAGCCCGGCCATGCTCGTTCACCACGCGCACGTCCACCACGCCGCCTTCCGGCGTGTAGCGCAGCGCGTTCTCGATGAGGTTGTCCAGCGCGCTGCGCAGGTCGCCGGGCGAGCAGCACAGCTGGACCACGCCGGGTGCGCCGCCCTGGGCGACGCCGAGGTCGATGCCGCGCTGGTCGGCCAGCGCGATCAAGGTGCTGATGCTCTCGTGGACCTGCGCATGCAGGTCGATGGAAGTGGTGACCTCGCCACCCGTGCCTTCATGGCGCGACAGCTTGAGCAGCTGGTCGACCAGCCGCTCGGCCCGTTTCACCCCTTGCTCCAGCTGCGCGAAGCTTTGCGCGCAGGCATTCGGCGGCAGGTCGCGGCGCAGGTTCTCCAATTGCAGCGAGAGCGCCGTGAGCGGCGTGCGCAGCTCGTGGGCGGCGTCCTGGACGAAGCGGCGCTTGGCCGCGAAGGCGTCGCGCAGTCGCGTCAGCACGCTGTTGAAGGATTCGACCATTGGCCGCAGTTCGGCCGGTACGCGTTCGAGCGAGAGCTCCGTGATGTTCTCGGCGTTCTGCCGGGCCGCTTCGTCGCCGATGTCCCGGACCGCGCGCGACACGGCGCCCGACAGGCCCCACAGCACCAGCAAGGCGAGGGGCAGCAGGATCAGCACGGGCGCGATGGCGGCCGTCGCCCGCTCGAAGGCAAGGTGCGTGCGGAACTTTCCGCTCTGCAAGACCTGCACGACGCGCGCCGTACTCGTATCGGCTGCGTTGGTGAACACGCGCCAGCCGGTGCCGTCGATACGGACATCGGCGAAGCCCTGGGCCGCTTGCAGTTCGACGTTCGCCCCGTCGGGCCAGGTCGACTGCAGCAGGCGCCCGTCGAGCGCGTACACCTGCACCACGTACGTGCCCCACTTGTGCACGCGCTCCTCGTTGGTGGGCGGGGGCATCAGCTGCCCCTTGTTGTCGGCCAGCGAATGGGCCAGCTGCTCCATCTGGTCGTCCATGAACTCGCGCACCATGTGCGCGTAGCTCCAGTACGAAAACGCCGCCGACAGGCCGCCGACAATGAGGAACATCGGCACCAGCCACAGCAGCAGCGCGCGCCGCAGCGAGCACAGCCGGCCCTCCGGGAACACATGGAAGTGCCAGGGTTCCCCGCGGTGGCGGCGGCCCCAACCGCCCGCCTCGATCGAGCCTTCGTGGAACTTCATCATGGTGTGGCGGACGTGCTGGTGTTGGCAAGCGAAGCGCCGGCCGGCGCGATGCGCCAGCCCAGCCCGCGCACGTTGCGGATGGTGTCGGCGCCGAGCTTGCGGCGCATGCCGTGGATTAGCACGTCGACGGCGTTGCTGCTGACTTCTTCGCCCCAGCCGTAGATGTGGTTCTCCAGCTGCTCGCGCGAGAGGATCGCGCCCGGACGCTCCAGCAGGGCGTGCAGCAGGGCGAACTCGCGCGCCGACAGCTGCGAGCGCTCGCCGCGCACGATCACCTCGCGCGTGGTCAGGTCCAATTGCAGCTCGGGCGAGCCGATCAGGGAATGCGCGCTGCCGTCGCGGCGGCGGATCACCGCCCGCATGCGCGCCAGCAGCTCGCGGAATTCATAGGGCTTGACCAGGTAGTCGTCGGCGCCGACGTCCAGGCCCGTGATGCGGTCGTCGACGCCGTCGCGGGCGGTGAGCACCAGCACGGGGGTGCGGTCGCCGCCGGAGCGGGCCTTGCGAAGCACCTCGATGCCGTCGCGCTTGGGCAGGCCCAGGTCGAGCAGCACGCAGGCGTAGTCGCCGTCGTCCAGCGCGCTCTCGGCCAGCAGGCCGTCCTTGACCCAGTCGACCGACCAGCCGTTCGCGCCCAGGGCCTGCTTCAGGCTCTGGCCAATCATCTCGTCGTCTTCGACCAGCAGGACTCGCATGGCTTTCCTAGTGAGGTCCTAGCGCAAACGGTGGCCCGCGTCCCAGCGCGCTGTTCGCAGGGCGTCGTGCACGAAGGCCATGGCGGCGAACAGCACCCCCGCCACGACGAACGCGCCGGCCGCTACGCCCGCGGTCAACTCCATGCCCATCACGGTGATGCCGGCGAGCACAAGCGCCGCCAGCGCGCAGAGCAGCAACAGGGCCAGCGCCAAATGGTAGTAGCGATGGGAGTGCATGGTGGCTCGTCCTCAGACTGGTGTGGATGTCAGGCAGGACTTTAGGGCTGTCGATTTAGCGCTGAATTAGCCGGTACCCATTCCAAACAAGCCGGATCGCGCGCTGAGTGCCTGTCCACTCAGGCACCACATCGGTGCAGAGTAACTAAATGTTTTCAACTGTGAAAACATTATCAGAATGCATCAGGACGGCAAACGGACTCAAAAGAGTGACAAAAGTCTCGAACCAAAAAACACCTCATCCAAGTTGTGGAGAATCTGCAACGATGTGTTTGCAAAACGTTACAAGTCCAGTACAGTCGAGCCACCTGTCCCAACTTCCAAATTCCTACGGGTTTACACCGGAGTCTTTATGAAAAAGTTCACACTCATCGCGGCGGCTCTGGCGTTTTCGGCCGCAGCTTCCGCAGGAACGGACCAGACCAACTTCAACGTGAGCGTCAGCGTCACCCCCGTGTGCAAGATCAAGACCGGCGCTTCGGACATCAACTTTGGTACTTACACGCCGTTCACGCAGACGACCATCACGCTGGCGAACGCGACCTCGGCAACCTTTCGGTGCTCGCACGGCCTGACCCCCACGATCGGATTCGACGCCTCGGATGCCGCTCGCACTGCCAGCGCCACCGGCACGGGGGCGCCCACGGCCGAGGGCGTCCTGGCTGGCTTGCGCTATACGATGACTGGCTCGACCGTGGCGGCTGCGCTGTCGGCGGGCAGTGCTGGCACGGTCGCGGTTGCTGGGGCGGGCGGCACCGGCGGTGTCGACAGCGTTGCCAAGGAGTACACCTTCAGCATCAGTGCCGTCATGGCTGGCGGCCAGGCCGGTGACACGAGCGGCACTACCAGCCATCAGCGCACGCTGATGATGACGTACTAAGCAACTGCTGACAAAGTCCAAACCGGGAATCCCGTAAGTTCGACAGTCGCAATGAAGTCTGCGCGACTCACGTTCAACGGATTTTCGGGCGGATTCGGGCCAGGGCGGAGCCGAAAGCGCCCCTACCTTGGGATCGCGCCGGTCATTGCCGCGGCGCTTTCGCTGGGGTCCGGCATTCCCTCGCATGCTGGACAGTCCAGTTCGTCCTTTCTGGTTAGCGTGACCCTGGCGCCGCCTGCGTGCAGCGTTTCCAGCGGTTTCGGCTCGCTCAGCGTTTCATGCGAAGGCGGCAACCCGGTCATCGGGGTGGTCTTGGAGCGGCCTGGGTCTTCCCCCGTGGTGGCCGTCCCCGGTTCAGACCCCCAGGTCGGATATCGATCCCCGGACCCGAAGCCGTCCGACGGCGGCTGGGACTCCGACCGCCTGCTGTCTTTTGTGGTGGACCGCAGCGCGCGTGTCCAGTCCCCGACAGCTGTGGGGGAATATTCATCAAGAGTGGTCTGGCTGAACGATCGCGAATATCTGGAAATGACCGTCACCTGGTGAGTTGGTAAGCTCAGCCGGTCGAACCATTCGGGACTCCAACAACCATGAATCCGATCCTCAGGGCCGCCCTGCTGGCCCTCTGCGTCGCCACTGCTGCGCCCGTCGCTCTTGCTGCAGAGTTCACCGTCACTCCGGTCCGCATCTTCATGACTCCCCGCGACCGCGCCGTCGCGGTGACGATCACCAACGACAGCAGCGATGAAATCGTCATGCAGGCGGAGCTCTACAGCTGGAAGCAGAGCCCTGACGGCGTGGACCAGTTGGAACTAACGGATGACGTGGTCCTGTCGCCTCCGATCCTGAAAGTGCCCGGCAAGTCCCGGCAGGTGGTGCGCCTGGCGCGCCTGACGCCCCCGCCCGCCGGGCAGGAGCAGACCTATCGGCTCATCGTGCGCGAAGTCCCTGAAGCCAAGCCGCAAGACAAGCTCAGCGTCCAGCTCGCCCTGGCTTTTTCGCTGCCCGTGTTCATCACGCCGCCGGGCGCCAAGCGCTCGCTCGCCTGCGAAATCCAGCGCAGCGCTCCCGACGCCGTATTGGCAACATGCGAGAACGCGGGACGGGCGTACGCGCAGGTCCGCACATTCGAACTCCAGGGCGGCAACAGCGAAAAGCTGGCGGCCCGCGAAAACGGCGGATACATCCTGCCGGGGGTGAAAAGAAGTTTCGAGCTGAAGCGTGCGGCGGGCAAGATCCCCGGCGGCGCTGTCACGCTCCAAGTGGCTCTCGATGACGGAACGACCCAGTCATTCGAGGGCAAGTTGCTCGAGTAGCGGTGTGATCGCACGCAGGTGGGGCGCAGTGGCTGTGTCGGCTGTTCTCGCAATGCCCCTGGGAGCACAGCCGATCCGTTCGGAGGCGCCGACGGCGTCCCCACTCGCGGTTCGCATTGTTCCGCTGGAAGCCACCGTCAACGGTCTCAAGGTCGGCACCTGGACCTTCGTCGAGCGGCAAGGGCAGCTGTTCGTCGGCAAGGATGCGCTGGACGAGTGGCGCCTGGAGATGCGCCCAGGAACACAACCCATTGCAGTGCGCGGCGCCGAATACTGGCCCTTGGACAGCGTTCCCGGGTTCAGCTTCAAGGTCAACTACTCCCAACAGTCGGTTGAGATCAACTTTGCGCCTGAAGCGTTCGCCGCGACCAGGCTCGCGCAACCGCAGGTCGCAACCAGGTTGAGCCCGGTGCTGACCAGTTTTTTCGTCAACTACGACCTCAATCTCCAGGCGACCAAAGTCCGGGACACCCAGACCGTCAACAATCTGGGTGCCTTGGTGGAGCTCGGCACATCCGGGCGATGGGGGGTGCTGACGAGCAGCCACGTGGGCCGTGACCTCAGCCACTCAAAGGCTTTGGATTCGGGATGGCTCAGGCTGGAAACCACATTCACGCGCCACATGCCGGAGATCAACCGAACCTTGCGTATCGGCGATTCGGCCACCGTGCCAGGCCTTTGGGGCAGCAGCGTCTATTTCGGCGGTGTCCAGTTCGGCACCAACTACACCCTCAGCCCGGGATTGATCACCCAGCCCTTGCCGTTGGTATCGGGCGTCTCGGCCGCGCCCTCGACGGTGCAGTTATACGTCAATGATGTGCTGCGCAAGACGACTGACGTGCCCGCGGGCCCTTTCGTGATCGAAAACTTCAACGAGCCGATGGGCAGTGGCGAGGCCAAGCTCGTGGTCCGGGATATCCTGGGCCGTGAAACGGTGATCGTGCAGCGGTACTTCACCAGCGGGCAGCTGCTGGCTCCAAGCCTGTCCGACTGGAACGTCGCCGCGGGCTCTCTGCGACGGGGCATCGGGCTCACCAGCAACGAATACGGACCGGGTTTCGCCAGCGGCACCTGGCGTCGAGGCTTGACCAACCTGGTGACGGTCGAGGCGCGCGGCGAATTCACCGCTGACACCCAAACCGCAGGCGTGGGCCTGCTCGCGGGGCTTCCCTTCGATTTCCTGGGACGCGCGGCTTTGGCTGGTAGTACGGCATCACGGAGAGGCTCGGGACAGCGCTGGCTGGTCGGAGCGGAGCGGCAATGGACCGACTCTGCGGTTTTTTTCCAGGCCACCGGCGCATCTCGGGATTTCGTGGAATTGGGGCGCCCGATCCCATCGAAGCTCGAATGGGCCGCCAGCGCAGCGCGGGATTTGGGCGCCTTGGGGCGGGTCGGTTTCAACCTTGTCGGCGTGGAGCGCTTCGAGGCGCCCTCCATCACCACGGCTTCGGCACAGTGGTCGAAACGGCTGCCGAAGAACAGTTGGCTGAACGTGAACCTGAGCCGCGCGATGCGCGGCAGTTCGGCATCGATGCTTGGTGTCAGTGTCACGATTCCGCTTGACCAGCAGCGAGTGGTCGACACGGCCGTGAACGCGCACAAGGGCGGGACCGACTTCTATGCAAGCGCGACCAGCAACTCCAGTATTGACCTGGACTTTGGCTGGCGCGTCCTTGGCGGGCGGATCAATGACGAGGCCCATGCCGAAGCAGGTCTCTATTACGGCGGCCAATACGGACGCGTCTACTCCGACCTGAGTGCTTCCGGCAACCAGCAGACGATTCGCGGCGGCGCCACCGGAGGCATCGCGTGGGCCGATGGCCATACCTTCTTTACCAAGCGTGTGGACCAGAGCTTCGTGATCGCCGAAGTGAAGGGATATGGCGATGTCGGGGTCGGCCTCGGCAGCTATCCGACGACCAAGACGAATGCCGACGGCATCGCTCTGGTGCCCTACGTGTCACCGTACCAGGCCAACCAGGTGCGGCTCAATGCCAACGACCTTCCACTAAGCGCCGAAGTCGAGTCGATCGAACAGGTGGTCGTGCCGGCCTGGCGCAGTGCGGTGAAAGCACAGTTCGCGGTTCGATCGGGCAAGGCTGCCCTGATCAAGGTGGAGTTCGACGACGCACAAGCGGCACCGGCGGGCGCCGTGCTGGCCATCGAAGGTGACAAGGAGGAGTTCTACGTGGCTCGAAAAGGCGAGGCCTACGTCACGGGACTCCAGCCCTCCAATGTGGTGAAGCTGACCTGGAAAAACCGGGCCTGCAGTTTCCAGGTGAAGCTGCCCGCAGCGGCCAACGACGAGGTCCTGCGCCTGGGTCCCTATCGCTGCATGGGAGTGGCCCGATGATCCAGCGCCTGTTGTTCCGGCTCGCCGGTTTCTTGATGCTGATGACGGTGCTGCAGCCCGCAGCTGCCATCACCTGCACGGCCCCGACATCGAGCGGCTTCCTCATCTACTACGCGAGCGGCAGCACGACCTCGGTCCAGGCCACGTTCTCAGTGACGTGCACACGGGCCGCCGGTGACGCGGCGACCTCGGTGACCTATGACGTTCAGGCGGGCAACGGGAACAATCCCCAGGGGCAAAACAATCAAGCGTCACTGGGCGCCGCCAGGTTGCGCTACGACGTCTACAGGGACTCGGGTTGCAGCAACCAGTGGAAGGGAAACCAGAAGATCTCGGACACGATCACCTGGACCGCCGGCAGCACCGGCCCGATCACCAGGACCAGCTCTTACTGGGGGTGCATCAATACGGCCCAGACCCCCGCGGCATCAGGAACTTTCACCGACTCCGTGTCGATGACGCTCTCTTATCCGGGTGGCACGACCGTTACCGGCAACATCCCGGTCAGCATCTTCGCCCCGGCCCAGTGCACTTTCACCAGCGCGCCGGGTGCGATTGCGATGAACTACGTCGCCCTGGGGCCGCAGGTGCAGAGGTCCACCTCCTTCGCCGTCCAGTGCACGAACGGCATGCCCTACACGGTCACGACCAACGTGACCGAAGGCGTCCTGATGAACCTGCGCTACATCCTGTCGGTCAGTCCCACCGCGGCGAACGGCACCGGTGCGCCACAATCGTTCCAGATCACCGCCACGATTCCGGCAAACCAGGCGGACAATTGCGTCACGAGCACAGGCTGCACCCAAAGTGCGACGCATCAGGTCATCGTGACGTATTAGGGCTAGAAGCGCTCCTCCGCCCCCAAGTACCGCCACTGCCCCAGCGGCAACTGCCCCAGCACCAGCCGGCCGATGCGGATCCGCTTGAGGCCCACCACCTTCAGTCCGACCAGCTCGCACATGCGGCGGATCTGGCGCTTCTTGCCCTCGGTGAGCACGAAGCGCAGCTGCTCCGGGTTCTGCCAGTCGACCTGCGCCGGTTTGAGCGGCTGGCCGTCCAGGCTGAGGCCGTGACGCAGGCGGGCCAGCTGCGCGGGCGGGAAAGCCGCCTGGACATTGGCGGCGGTGGGGCCGAAGCTGACCCGCACCAGGTACTCCTTCTCGACCCCGCTGTCCTCGCCGATCAGCTGGCGGGCGACCCGGCCGTCCTGCGTCAGCACCAGCAGTCCGGTGGAGTCGATGTCCAGTCGGCCGGCCGGCGCCAAGCCCCGGAGTTGCGCCGGCGCAAAGCGCAGCCGGCTGGCATCGCCGCGCCAGTGGTTGCGCGGCTGCACCAGCATGGCGGCCGGCTGGTAGCCGTCCTCGGCCTGTCCGCTGACGTAGCCGATCGGCTTGTTCAGCAAGATCGTGACCTGCTGCTGCTGTTGCCCCTGCGCGCGCTGGTCGACTTCGATGCGCGCCTGCGCGCCCACCTGCAGTCCCATCACCGCGACCTGGCCGTCCACGCGCACCCAGCCGCGGGCGATCCAGTCGTCGGCCTCGCGGCGCGAGCACAGGCCCAGTTCGGCCATGCGCTTGTTCAGTCGAGTGGTGGAAGGCTCAGACATCGAGCGATGCTACCCGCGCAGCGCACTCGATCGCAGCGCGTGCAGGTCCAGGATGCGCACGCCGCCGTACTCCACGCGGATGGTCCCGCGCGACTCCAGCACCGACAGCGCCTCGTTCACGCGCTGGCGCGACAGCCCGACCAGGTAGGCGAGCTCCTGTTGCGTGATGCGCAACACGTCGCCCACGCCCGGGAACAGCACCGGGTTGAAGAGGGCGGCCAGGCTGCGGGCCACGCGCAGGTCGGGATCGTTCATGCGGTCGATCTCGCGCGCCGCGATGAACTGCGCCAGCCGCTCGTTGAGCTGGTTCATGATGAAGCGGTTGAAGCCGAGCGAATGATCGAGCAGCCAGTGGAAGGTGTCGGCCGGCAGCCCCGCCACCACGCTCTTGCGCAGCGCCTGCACGTTGTAGCGGTAGACCTCGCGCTTGATCACCGTGCCTTCGCCGAACCAGCCGCCGGGCGGCAGGCCGCTGAAAGTGACGCTCTGGCCCTGCTCGGTGTCGGTGCTCATTTTCAGCAGGCCCTCGATCACGCCGAACCAGTAAGTGACGGGGCGCCCGACGCGGCACAGGTAGTCGCCCGGATTCGCATCGCCCACCTTCAGGGTGGGCACGGCCACTTCGTATTCACCGGACTTGAGCACCTTCAGCCACGGGATGCCGGCCAGCTCCGACGCGGTCGGATCGCGCCGGCGCTGGTGGAGCGTGAGTTCTGTGGCCATGCGAAATGCGATTGCGCCTTGATTTAACGTTGAGCCAACCAATCCTGCTCAGGTGACGCCCTACTAGGACATTCCCTAGGAATGTCGTTGCAAAGACAAGTCGACGTCAAAGTCGATCCTAGCATTCGCGTCATTGATGTACCTGCATCACGAACGGCAAGACATGGACACCACGTTTCCGCGCCTGCTCCTGCAGCATGCCGCCCAGCGTCCCCAGGACGCTGCCATGCGCGAAAAGGAATTCGGCATCTGGCAGGGCTACAGCTGGTCCGGCATGGCCGAGCTCGTGCGCAGCATCGCCTGCGGCCTGCACGCGGCCGGGCTGAAGCCCGGCGAGCACCTGGTGGTGATCGGCGCCAACCGTCCGCGCCTGTACGCCATGATGCTGGCCGCCCAGTCGCTGGGCGCGGTGCCGATCCCGCTGTACCAGGACGCGGTCGCCGCCGAGTGCGCCTTCCCGATCAACAACGCCGAGGTCCGCTTTGCCCTGGCCGAAGACCAGGAGCAGGTCGACAAGCTGCTGGAAGTTCGGCCGCAGTGCCCGCAACTGGCCACCATCTACTACGACGATCCGCGCGGCCTGCGCAACTACAGCGAACCCGGGCTGTACTCGCTCGATGCGCTGGTGGCGGCGGGTGCGGTGTACGCCCAGGAGCATCCGGACTTCTTCGCCGCCGCCGTCGAGAAGACCCGCGCCGACAACGTGGCGGCGATGTTCTTCACCTCGGGCACCACCGGCAGCCCCAAGGGCGTGGTGCACACGCACCGCACCTTGCTCGACCGCGCCAGCGCCGGCGCCGAGTTCGACAAGCTGACGCACCGCGAGGAGGTGCTGGCCTACCTGCCGCCGGCGTGGATCGGCCAGAACATCTTCAGCTACGCGCAGTGGCTGGCCTGCGGCTACGTGGTCAACTGCCCGGAGTCGGCCGGCACGGTGGCGATCGACCTGAAGGAGATCGGGCCCACCTACTACTTCGCGCCGCCGGCCATCTTCGAGCGGCTGCTCACCACGGTGATGATCCGCATGGAAGATGCCGGCTGGTTGAAGCGCACCATGTTCAACCGGTTCATGGCGCTGGCCCGGCGGGTCGGTCCGGCCTTGCGCGACCGCAAGCCGGTGGGGACGCTGGACCGCATCAAGTTCGCGGTCGGCGACCTGCTGGTCTACGGGCCCCTGCGCAACAACCTGGGCTTTTCGCGGGTGCGCGTCGCCTATACCGCGGGCGAGGCCATCGGGCCGGACCTGTTCACCTTCTACCGATCCATCGGCGTCAACCTCAAGCAGCTATACGGCTCGACCGAGACGGCGGTGTTCGTCTGCCTGCAGCCCGATGACCAGGTCAAGGCCGACACGGTGGGCGTGCCGATCAGCGGCGTCGAGCTGAAGGTGACCGACAGCGGCGAGGTGCTGGTGCGCTCGCCCGGCCTGCTCAAGGAGTACTACAAGAACCCCGGCGCCACCGCCGAAGTCCTGACCGCCGACGGCTGGTACCACACCAGCGACGCCGGCTTTCTGGATGCCCAGGGCCACCTGAAGATCATCGACCGCGTCAAGGACGTGGGCCGCATCAAGGGCGGCTCGAACGACGGCGCGATGTTTGCGCCCAAGTACGTGGAGAACAAGCTGAAGTTCTTCCCCTACATCAAGGAAGCGGTGGCCTACGGCGACGGGCGCGAGCGCGTCTGCGCGATGATCAACATCGACTTCGAGGCCGTGGGCAACTGGGCCGAGCGGCGCAACCTGCCCTATGCCGGCTACACCGACCTGGCGCAAAAGCCCGAGGTCTACGAGCTGGTGAAGGAGTGCGTGCAGAAGGTCAATGCCGACCTGGCCTCGGATCAACGGCTGGCCGGCTCGCAGATCAGCCGCTTCCTGGTGCTGCACAAGGAACTGGATGCCGACGACGGTGAACTGACCCGCACCAACAAGGTCCGGCGCGGCTTCATCGCCGACAAGTACCAGGTGCTGGTGGACGCGCTGTACGGCGGCAAGGCCGAGCAGTACATCCAGACCCAGGTGAAGTTCGAGGATGGCCGCACCGGCAGCGTCAGCGCCACCTTGCGCATCGTCGACACTTCGGTCTTCAACCCCGTGAAGGCGGCCGCATGAACCTGGTTTCCAAAGTGGCCATCCCGTCCGCGGTGGTCCCGGCTGAGGCCGAAGAGCGCGCCCCGCAGGTCGTCAACGGCCGCAGGATCGGCGAGGTCATCCTCGACGTGCAGAACATCTCGCTGTCCTTCGGCGGCGTGAAGGCGCTGACCGACATCTCCTTCAACGTGCGCGAGCACGAGATCCGCGCCATCATCGGCCCCAACGGCGCCGGCAAGAGCTCCATGCTCAACTGCATCAACGGCGTCTACCAGCCGCAGCAGGGCTCGATCACCTTCCGCGGCAAGACTTTCCGGCACATGAACAGCCGCCAGGTGGCGGAGATGGGCGTGGCGCGCACCTTTCAGAACCTGGCCCTGTTCAAGGGCATGAGCGTGCTGGACAACATCATGACCGGCCGCAACCTGCGCATCAAAAGCAACCTGCTGCTGCAGGCGCTGCGCGTCGGTCCGGCCGAGCGCGAGGAGATCCGGCACCGCGAGTTCGTCGAGCGCATCATCGACTTCCTCGAGATCCAGGCCTACCGCAAGACGCCGGTGGGCCAGCTGCCCTATGGCCTGCAAAAGCGCGTGGACCTCGGGCGCGCCCTGGCCATGGAGCCGCAGCTGCTGCTGCTGGACGAGCCCATGGCCGGCATGAACGTCGAGGAAAAGCAGGACATGTGCCGCTTCGTGCTGGACGTCAACGACGAGTTCGGCACCACGGTGGTCCTGATCGAGCACGACATGGGCGTGGTCATGGACATCAGCGACCGCGTGGTGGTGCTCGACTACGGCAAGAAGATCGGCGACGGCTCGCCCGACGAGGTGCGCGCCAACCCCGAAGTGATCAAGGCCTACCTGGGCACCAGCCACTGAGGACTCGAGAGCGATGGGATTCTTTCTTGAAACACTGATCGGCGGCCTGATGACGGGCATGCTGTATTCGCTGGTGGCCCTGGGCTTCGTGCTGATCTTCAAGGCGTCCGGCGTCTTCAACTTCGCGCAGGGCGCGATGGTGCTGTTCGCGGCGCTGGCCATGGCCCGCTTCGCCGAATGGATCCCCGCCTGGACCGGCATTGCCAGCCCGGTGTTCGCCAACGTGGCGGCCTTCGTGCTCGCCGGCGCGGTGATGTTTGCCGTTGCCTGGCTGATCGAGAAGCTGGTGCTTCGCCATCTGGTCAACCAGGAAGGCGCGACGCTGCTGATGGCCACGCTGGGCATCACCTATTTCCTCGAAGGCGTGGGCCAGACCTTCTTCGGCAGCAACATCTACAAAATCGACATCGGCATGCCCAAGGACCCGATGATGGCGTTCGAGTCCACCTTCCAGGGCGGGATACTGATCAACAAGGAAGACCTGGTGGCCGCCCTCATCGCCGCCGCGCTGGTGGCGCTGCTGTCGCTGTTCTTCCAGAAGACCTCCACCGGCCGCGCCCTGCGCGCCGTGGCCGACGATCACCAGGCGGCGCAGTCGATCGGCATTCCGCTCGCCCGCATGTGGGTGATCGTCTGGTGCGTGGCCGGCGTGGTGGCGCTGGTGGCCGGGATGATCTGGGGCAGCAAGCTGGGCGTGCAGTTCTCGCTGACCACGGTCGCCTTGCGCGCGCTGCCGGTGGTGATCCTGGGCGGCCTGACCTCGGTGCCGGGCGCCATCATCGGCGGGCTGATCATCGGCGTCGGCGAGAAGCTGTCGGAGGTCTACCTCGGGCCCTTCGTCGGTGGCGGCATCGAGATCTGGTTTGCCTACGTGCTGGCCCTGGGCTTCCTGCTCGTCCGGCCGCAGGGGCTGTTCGGCGAGAAGATCATCGATCGCGTGTAAGGAAGGAAGAGAAATGCTTTACCGCGAAAACGGCCAGTTCAAGACCAGCTACCGGGCCGACCAGCAGATCTTCCCGATCGTGCAGGACCGCTGGGCCATGCTGGCCATCCTGTTGATCGGCTTCGTGCTGGTGCCGGCCTTTGCCAGCGACTACATGTTCCGCGCCATCCTCGTTCCCTTCCTGATCATGGCGATGGCGGCCGTGGGCGTGAACATCCTGGTCGGCTACTGCGGCCAGATCTCGCTCGGTTCCGGGGCTTTCATGGCGGTGGGCGCCTATGGTGCCTTCAACTTCTTCGCCCGCATCCCGGGCCTGCCGCTGATCCCGGCGCTGATCCTGGGCGGGCTGTGCGCCACGGTCTTCGGCATCCTGTTCGGCTTGCCCAGCCTGCGGGTGCGCGGCCTGTACCTTGCGGTGGCCACGCTGGCGGCCCAGTTCTTCGCCGACTGGATGTTCCTGCGCATCAAGTGGTTCACCATGGACACGCCCTCCGGCTCGGTGTCGGTGTCCAACCTGCAGGTGCTGGGCTGGCCGATCGAGAGCGCGACTTCCAAGTACCTGTTCTGCCTGGCGCTGCTGGTGCTGGTGGCGCTGGCCGCCAAGAACCTGGTGCGCAGCGCGATCGGGCGCGAATGGATGGCCATCCGCGACATGGACGTGGCCGCCGCCGTGATCGGCATCCGCCCGATGTATGCCAAGCTGAGCGCTTTTGCGGTCAGCTCCTTCATCATCGGCGTGGCCGGCGCGCTGTGGGCCTTCGTTTACCTCGGCGCCTGGGAGCCGGCCGCGTTCTCGGTGGAGATGTCGTTCCGGCTGCTGTTCATGGTGATCATCGGCGGCCTCGGCTCCATCATGGGCAGCTTCTTCGGCGCCGCCTTCATCGTGGTGCTGCCGATCTTCCTCAACCAGTTCCTGCCCTGGGCGGCCGGCCTGGTCGGCTTCGTCATCTCGACTGCGGGCGTGTCGCACGCCGAACAGATGATCTTCGGCGCGCTGATCGTCTGGTTCCTGATCGTGGAGCCGCACGGGCTCGCCAAGCTGTGGTCCACCGGCAAGCAGAAGCTGCGCCTGTGGCCGTTCCCGCATTGATTTTTCACCCCGAAGTCCTAAACCCGAAGGAGACAAGCATGAAGTTGCGCAAAGTAGTCCTGGCAGTGGCCGTCGTGGCGGCCGCTGCATCGTCGGCCCTGTCGACGAGCGCCCTCGCGCAGGCGAAGGAGCAGTTCATTCCGGTGCTGTCCTACCGCACCGGCCCGTACGCACCCAACGGCACGCCCTGGGCCAACGGCTATGTCGACTACATCAAGCTGATCAACGCCCGCGGCGGCATCAACGGCGTGAAGCTCGCCTGGGAAGAATGCGAAACCGGCTACGACACGGCCCGCAGCGTCGAGTGCTACGAGCGCCTGAAGAGCCGCGGCGCCTCGCTGGTGCAGCCGCTGTCCACCGGCGCCACGTTCGCCATCACCGAGAAGGCCCCGGGCGACAAGATTCCCGTGGTGACCATCGGCTACGGCCGCAGCGAGAGTGCCGACGGCACCGTGTTCAAGTGGAATTTCCCGATCGCCGGCACCTACTGGGTCGCCGCCGACGCCATCCTGCAGGCGGTCGCCAAGAAGGAAGGCGGCCTCGACAAGCTCAAGGGCAAGAAGATCGCGCTGGTCTACCACGACAGCCCCTACGGCAAGGAGCCGATCCCGCTGTTGCAGGAGCGCGCCAAGATGCACGGCTTCGACCTGCAGCTGCTGCCGGTGGCCGCGCCGGGCGTCGAGCAGAAGGCCACCTGGCTGCAGGTGCGCCAGAGCCGTCCCGACTACGTGTTCCTGTGGGGCTGGGGCGTGATGAACTCCACGGCCTTGAAGGAAGCGCAGGCCACCGGCTACTCGCGCGAGAAGATGTACGGCGTGTGGTGGGCCGGCGCCGAGCCGGACGTGAAGGACGTGGGCGACGGCGCCAAGGGCTACAACGCGGTGACCATGCAGCACGGCGCCGAGCCGCAGTCCAAGGTGGTCAAGGACATCCTGGAGCAGGTGCACGCCAAGGGCCAGGGCACCGGGCCGAAGGACGAGGTGGGCCAGGTGTTGTACATGCGAGGCGCCATGAGCGCGATGCTGGGCATCGAAGGCATTCGTGCCGCCCAGGATCGCTACGGCAAGGGCAAGGTGATGACCGGCGAGCAGGTGCGCTATGGCCTGGAGAACCTGAACCTCACGCAGCCGAAGCTGGACGCGCTGGGCTTTGCCGGCGTGATGCGGCCGATCAGCACTTCCTGTGTCGACCACATGGGGGCCGCCTGGGCCCGCATCCACACCTGGGACGGCAAGCAGTGGAAGTTCAGCTCGGACTGGCTGCAGGCCGACGAGCAGGTGATCAAGCCGCTGGTGCGCTCCACGGCGGCCAAGTACGCGGGCGAGAAGAAGATCACGCCGCGGGCTGGCGAAGACTGCCAAAGCTGACGCTTTGGCAATCTCCCCGCCCGCGGCGGTGCCGCCGAACTGACGGCACCCTCCCCAACCCCTCCCGCCGGGCGGGAGGGGGAGCGGCTCCGAAGGAGCCGCCAAACGAAAGGGCACGCCCTTTCGTTTGGTAAAGGCCAATGCATGGAACAAACCAACATCGTTCTCAACGTCAACGGCATCGAGGTCATCTACAACCACGTGATCCTGGTGCTCAAGGGGGTGTCGCTGCAGGTGCCCGAGGGCCGCATCGTCGCGCTGCTGGGCGGCAATGGCGCCGGCAAGACCACCACGCTGCGCGCGGTGTCCAACCTGCTCAAGGGCGAGCGTGGCGAGGTGACCAAGGGCTCGATCGAGCTGCGCGGCGAGCGCATCGAGAACCTGTCGCCGGCCGAGCTGGTGCGGCGCGGCGTGGTGCAGGTGATGGAAGGGCGGCACTGCTTTGCCCACCTCACCATCGAGGAGAACCTGCTCACCGGCGCGTATACCAGCGCCAGCAGGTCCGAAGTGGCCGCCAATCTCGAGAAGGTGTACGCCTACTTCCCGCGCCTGAAGACGCGCCGCGGCTCGCAGGCGGCCTACACCTCGGGCGGCGAGCAGCAGATGTGCGCGATCGGCCGCGCGCTGATGGCCAGTCCCAGCGTGGTGCTGCTCGATGAGCCCTCGATGGGGCTGGCGCCGCAGATCGTGCAGGAGGTGTTCGAGATCGTGAAGGACCTCAACGCCAAGGAGCGCGTCACCTTCCTGCTGGCCGAGCAGAACACCAACATGGCGCTGAAGTATTCCGACTACGGCTACATCATGGAAAGCGGCCGCGTGGTGATGGACGGCCCGGCGGCTGAACTGGCGACCAACGAGGACGTGAAGGAGTTCTACCTCGGCGTGGGCGGCGGCGAGCGCAAGTCCTTCCGCGAAGTCAAGAGCTACAAGCGCCGCAAGCGGTGGCTGGCCTGAGGGGAGCGATGGGAGCGATGGACAAGCATTTCGACGCGCTGGAAACCCGCGCCGCCGCCGAACGGGAAGCCGCATACATGGCGGCGCTGCCGCGGCTGGTCGCGCACGCACGCGAGAACACCGGCGCCTTTGCCGAGATACTGAAAGACGTGGACGCGAACACCGTGAGTTCGCGCGCCGCGCTGGCCCGGCTGCCGGTCACGCGCAAGCACGAACTGCTGGAGCGCCAGCAGGCGCGCCGGGCCGAGGACGCCTTCGGCGGCTTCTCCGCGATCCGGCGCGGGCCGCGGATGCGCCGCGCCTACGCCTCGCCGGGCCCGATCTACGAACCCGAAGGCATGGCGGACGACTACTGGCGCTGCGCCCGCGGCCTGTTCGCCGCCGGTTTCCGCGCCGGCGACCTGGTGCACAACGCCTTCAGCTATCACATGACGCCCGGCGCCTTCATCATGGAGTCGGGCGCCTTCGCCCTGGGCTGCACGGTGTTCCCGGCCGGCGTCGGCCAGACCGAGCAGCAGCTGCAGGCGATCGCCGAGCTGCGGCCCGACGGCTACACCGGCACGCCCAGCTTCCTGCGCATCCTGGTCGAGAAGGCGCGCGAGACGGGGGTCGACATCTCCAGCATGCGCAAGGCCATGACCGGCGGCGAGGCGCTGCCGCCCTCGCTGCGCGACTGGTTCGCCCAGCACGGGCTGGACGTCTACCAAAGCTATGCCACCGCCGACCTGGGCCTGATCGCCTACGAGACCTCGGCGCGCGAAGGGCTGGTGCTGGACGAGGGCGTGATCGTCGAGATCGTGCGCCCCGGGACCGGCGATCCGGTGCCCGAGGGCGAGGTGGGCGAGGTGGTGGTGACCACCCTCAACCCCGACTACCCGCTGATCCGCTTCGGCACCGGCGACCTGTCGGCGATCCTGGCCGGGCCCTGCCCGAGCGGGCGCTCCAACACCCGCATCAAGGGCTGGATGGGGCGGGCCGACCAGACCACCAAGATCCGCGGCATGTTCGTGCATCCCGGCCAGGTGGCCGACATCGCCCGCCGCTTCCCCGAGGTGCGCAAGGCCCGGCTGGTGGTCAGCGGCGAGATGGCCAACGACATGATGACGCTCAAGGTGGAGGCCGGTTCGGCGCCGCAGGACCTGGGCGCGCGCATCGGCGAGGCGATCCGCGAGGTCACCAAGCTGCGCGGCGAGGTCGAACTGGTCCCGCCGGGCAGCCTGCCCAACGACGGCAAGGTCATCGAAGACGCCCGCAGCTACAAGTAAGCTGGGCGTCAGCAGGGCCTTTTTCTTGAGCGGCGTCAACGTCCAGGTGGGGCGCTACGTAATTTCCGCGATGGCGCCGACAGGGGCCCCGCCTACCATCGCGGCTTGCAGAACTTGTAAGGAAGCGTCATGAAGCGAATGCTCAAACCCCTCGCGGCCCTGGCCGCGTTTGCCCTCGTCGCCGGCGCGCAGGCCGCCGACTTCCCGGCCAAGGACAAACCCATCACCATCGTCGTGCCCTTCTCGGCCGGCGGGCCCACCGACCGGGTCGCGCGCGACCTGGCCGAGGCGATGCGCAAGCCGCTGGGCGGCATCAGCATCGTCGTGGACAATGCCGCCGGTGCCGGCGGCTCCATCGGCGCCAACAAGGTCGCCAAGGCCAGCGCGGACGGCTACACGCTGCTGGTGCACCACATCGGCATGGGCACCATGCCCACCCTCGTGCGCAACATTCCCTTCAAGGTCGAAAGCGACTTCGAGTACCTCGGCATGATCAACGACGTGCCGATGACGCTGATCGGCCGTCCGTCGCTGGAGCCGGCCAACTACAAGGATCTGGTCAGCTGGATCGGCAAGAACAAGGGCAAGGTCAACCTGGGCAATGCCGGGGTGGGCTCGGCCTCGCACCTGTGCGGGCTGTTGCTGCAGAACGCGCTGCAGGTGGACATGACCACGGTGCCGTACAAGGGCACCGCGCCGGCCATGACCGACCTGATCGGCGGCCAGATCGACCTGATGTGCGACCAGACGACCAACACGACGTCGCAGATCGAAGCCAAGAAGGTCAAGGCGTTCGCCGTCACCACGACCAAGCGGCTGACGACCCCGTCGCTGAAGGACCTGCCCACGCTGCAGGAGTCGGGCCTGAAGAACTTCGAGGTCACGATCTGGCACGGCCTGTACGCGCCCAAGGGCACGCCGCCCGACGTGCTGAAGAAGCTGAACGAAGCGCTCAAGGTCGCGCTGAAGGATCCCGACTTCATCAAGAAGCAGGAAGGCCTGGGCGCGGTCGTGGTGACCGACAAGCGCGCCGAGCCGGCCGAACACAAGAAGTTCGTGCAGGCCGAAATCGCCAAGTGGAGCCCGATCGTCAAGGCCGCCGGCGTTTACGCGGATTGAGCGCAACCGTCCGCATCGTCGACTCGATCACCGAGCTCGACGAGGCCGACGCGGGCTGCATCGCCGTCACCGGATCGCACGGTGGCGTCAGTGCAGCCCGTTTTGCATTGGCGGCCCGGCCGCTGCTGGCGGTCTTCAACGATGCCGGCGGCGGGCGCGATGACGCCGGCTTCGCCGGGCTGCGCCTGCTGCAGGCCGCCGGCCTGGCCGCCTGCACGGTCTCCCACTTGAGCGCGCGCATTGGCGACGCGCAAAGCAGCCTGAACGATGGCATCATCAACCGCGTGAACGACTTGGCCATCGGGCTCGGTGTTCGCGAAGGGCAGGCCTGCAGCGCCGCCCTCGAGTCGGTGGCCCAAACACGAAGGAGACCCGCATGACAAGAGACGGCCGCATTTCCCGCCGCGCGCTGATCGGCTCGATGGCGGCCGGCAGCGCCGCGATCGCGCTGCCCGCGCTGGGCCAGGCCGGCTGGCCGAACAAGCCGGTGCGCATCGTGGTGCCTTTCGCCGCCGGCGGGACCACCGACATCCTGGCGCGCGCGCTGGCGCCGGAGCTGTCCAAGGCCTTCGGCCAGCAGTTCATCGTCGACAACCGGGCCGGGGCGGGCGGCAACGTGGGCGCCGAGGCCGTGGCGCGGTCACCGGCCGACGGCTACACGCTGCTGATGGGCACCGTCGGCACGCATGGCATCAACCGCGCGCTCTACCCCAAGCTGCCCTACGACCCGATCAAGGATTTCGCACCGGTCACGCTGGTGGCGGGCGTGCCCAACGTGATGGAGATGCAGACCGAGCGGGCGCAAAAGCTGGGGATCGCCAACGTGCGCGACTTCATCCAGTACGCCAAGGCCCATCCCGGCAAGCTCAACATGGCCTCCAGCGGCAATGGCACCTCGATCCACCTGGCCGGCGAGCTGTTCAAGAGCATGACCGGCACCTACCTCGTGCACTTTCCGTTCCGGGGCTCGGGGCCGGCGCTGCTGGACCTGCTGGCCGGCACCCAGGACGTCATGTTCGACAACCTGCCGTCCTCGCTGCCGCACATCAAGGCCGGCAAGCTCAAGGCGCTGGCCGTCACCAGCCGCGAGCGCTCCGCCGCGCTGCCGGACGTGCCGACCGTCGAGGAAGCGGCGGGCCTGAAGGGGTTCGATGCCACCTCCTGGTTCGGCCTGCTGGCGCCCGCGGGCACGCCGGCCGAGATCGTCAACCGCATCCAGCAGGAATCGGCCAAGGCGCTCGCCACCCCCGGCATGAAGGAAAAGCTGCTGGCGCAGGGCGCGATCCCCAGCGGCAACACGCCCGCGGAATTCGCCCGCCACATCGAGGCCGAACACGCCAAGTGGGCGAAGGTAGTCAAGGATTCGGGCGCGAAGGTGGATTGAGACCGCAAAGGTATTCCCCCGCGCAGCGGCACGTGGACCGGGCGAAACAACGTGCAGGCCGGTCCCACCTGTGAAGGAGAACCGGCTTCGCCGGGCTCCTTCACTCTGTTCGACTCACTGAAAGATTTGCGACAGCAAATCTTTCAGTGAATGTTCAGACGCCCCAGACGATCTCGGCGTCGGCGTTGGCGCAACGCCGCAGCATGTCAATGAAAGGCACCGCGCGCTGGCGCAGCGAGATGGCCTCGAACTGGGGCGGCACCTCGCCCTTGGCCTTGGCTTCCTCGACCGCCGCCTTGTGCTCGGCGTCTTCGTTGACGATCGCGGCTTCCAGCGCGGCAATCGCCCCGGACATCTCGCTGGGCTGGATGATGCCCTTCGGCCCCGGGTCCTTGCCGATCACCTGCAGCACGCGCCGGCCATTGGGCTCCAGCATGATCAGGTCGCCGGCCGCTTTCGATTTGAACTTGTAGAGCATTTCTGGACTACCGGTACATGTACTCGCGGTTGAACGGATAGGCCGATTGTGCGCCGTGCAGCCGGCCGCTTTCCATGTGGCCGTCGGGCCAAGTGGCCAGGATCTGGTGCAGGCTGATCCAGTTGCGCTCGAAACACATGGCGCAGCCGGCCAGGTAGAGCCGGTAGGCGCGCAGGACCTTGGCCGCGTCGGGCGCGCTGCCGGTCGTTTCGAGTACGCGCTGCGCCTCCGGCAGGCGCTCTTCCAGCCCGTCCGACCAGGCCCAGAGCGTGCGTGCATAGTGGGGGCGCAGGTTCTCGACATCGGCCATCTCCAGGCCGGCGGCGGCGAGCTCGCGCAACACATGGCTGATGTGCAGCAGTTCGCCGCCGGGAAAGATGTACTTGCCGATGAAATCGCCCATGCCGGCGCCGAGCTGGCCGGGGTCGATGCCGCCGGCGGTGATGCCGTGGTTCATCACCAGACCCCCCGGCTTGAGCAGGTCGCGGATCTTGCCGAAGTAGGCGGCCATGTAGGCCTGGCCGACGTGCTCGAACATGCCGACCGAGGCGATCTTGTCGTAGACCGCGCTGCCTTCCAACTCGCGGTAGTCGCGCAGCAGCATGCGCACGCGGCCCTTGAGCCCCTTGCTTTCGATCAGGCGCTGCACGTGCGCGTGCTGGTTCTTCGACAGCGTGATCCCGGTGGCGTCGACGCCGTAGTGCTCCGCCGCCCACAGCAACAGGCCACCCCAGCCCGCGCCGATGTCGAGGAACTTGTCGCCGGACCGGAGCATCAGCTTGCGGCAGATGTGGTCGAGCTTGGCTTCCTGGGCCTGCGCCAGCGACATCTCCACGTCGCGGAAGTAGGCGCAGGAATACACGCGGCGCGGGTCCAGCCACAGCGCGTAGAAGTCGTCGGACACGTCGTAGTGGAACTGCACCTGCTGCGCGTCCTTCTGCGGCGTGTGCTGCGCCAGCGACTTGGCGCGCCGCCTCATCTGCGTCCACCACCCGGTGTCCGAGGCCACCGGCGTGCCCGGCAGCAGCTGCGAAGCCACGTTCATGACGTCGCGCATGCTGCCCGTCAGGCGCACCCGCTCTTCGACGATGTCTTCGGCCAGGCGCCCGATTTGGCCGCCGGCCAGCGTCGCCAGGCTGGACCAGTCGCCGAACGCCAGCTCCACGACCGGGCTGGCAGGCCCGACGCGGCGCCCGCCCGGCAGCTGCACTGCGAGCGGCGGGGACAGTCCGGCCAACTGCGAGTCGATCTTGCGCACCAAAGGTTCCACGGATGAGCTCCTTTTTTCTTGCTTGATCTGGCTGAGCAGGCTCCTTGCCCATCCCTAGATTAGCGCAGGAATGACTCGGCGTGTTGACAGCAATTCGTTGAGGCTTAAACTATTTAGACATTACCAAGAGGGCCCTCGCATGGACATGGAAGCGCGCGCGCACAGCGAGCATCCGCAGGAGCTTCGGCTGTGGCTGCGCCTGCTCACCTGCACGCAGATCGTCGAGAAGCAGGTGCGCACGCAATTGCGGGCGCGGTTCGACACCACGCTTCCGCGCTTCGACCTGATGGCGCAGCTGGAGCGCGCGCCCGAAGGCCTGAAGATGAAGGAGCTGTCGCGCCGCATGATGGTCACCGGCGGCAACGTCACCGGCATCACCGACCAGCTGGCGGCCGAAGGCCTGGTCGACCGGGTCGACGTCGAGGGCGACCGCCGGGCCTATTGCGTGCGGCTCACCGCCAAGGGGCGCCGCGTCTTCAACGACATGGCGCAGCAGCACGAGCAGTGGATCGTCGAGGCTTTCCGCGCCCTGTCGGACAAGGACATCGCCACGCTGTACAAGCTGCTGGGCAAGGTCAAGGACCACGCCCGCGAACGGGCCCAGGGATGAACACCAATACCGCAACGGCACCCTCGGCGCAGGCCGACCGCTTCGTCCACGATCGGCTGCCACCGCCCGACCAATGGCCGCAGCTGCGCTACGAGCTGCCGGAACTGCAGCTGCCGGCCCGCTTCAACCTCGTGGAGGAACTCCTCGACAAGGCGCCTGACAAGGGATTCGCGGCGCGCCCGCTGCTGCGCTCGGCCGGGACCACCCTCAGCTACGCGGATGTGCGCGACCGGGTCGACCGCATCTGCCGCGTGCTCACCGAAGACCTGGGCCTGGTGCCCGGCAACCGGGTGCTGCTGCGCGGGGGCAATTCCATCGGGCTGGCGCTGGCCTGGCTGGCGGTGGTGAAGGCGGGGCTGGTGGCGGTGGCGACCATGCCGCTGCTGCGCGCGCGCGAGCTTGGCGACATCATCGACAAGGCGCAGCCGACGGCGGCGCTGTGCGACGTCCGGCTGCTGGAAGAGCTGGAACTGGCCCGCCAGGACCGGCCGGTGCTCGCCACCGTGATTCCGTTCAACGCGCCCACCGAGCCGGGCGCGCTGGAGCTGCGCGCCGCCGCCAAGCCGGGCGCGTTCAGCGCCTGCGCCACGGCGGGCGACGACATCGCCATGATGGCCTTCACCTCCGGCACGACCGGCAAGCCCAAGGCGGCGGTGCACACGCACCGGGACATCCTGGCCGCCTGCGAGGCCTGGCCGCGCCACGTGCTGCGCGCCACGCCCGAGGACGTCGTGGTCGGCTCGCCGCCGCTGGCCTTCACCTTCGGGCTGGGCGGGCTGCTCGTCTTCCCGATGTGGGCCGGCGCCAGCGTCTACTTCCCGGAAGCGCCGTACACGCCGGAGCTCCTGGTCAAGACCATCGTCGAGTCGGGCGCGACGATCTGCTACACCGCGCCCACCTTCTACCGGCAGATGGCGCCGTTTGCTCGCCAGCTGGGCGTGGGGCGGCTGCGCACCAGCGTCAGCGCCGGCGAAGGCCTGCCTCATGCAACACGCCAGCTCTGGAAGCAGGCCAGCGGCGTCGAGATGATCGACGGCATCGGCGCCACCGAGATGTTCCACATCTTCATCTCCTCGGCCGACAGCGAGGTGCGCCCCGGCGCGATCGGCAAGGTGGTGCCCGGCTACAGCGCCCGCGTGGTCGACGAAGACGGCCACGAGCTGCCGCGCGGCACGATCGGCAAGCTGGCGGTGATCGGCCCCACCGGCTGCAAGTACCTGGACGACGCGCGCCAGTCCAACTACGTGAAGGATGGCTGGAACTACCCCGGCGATGCCTTCATGCAGGACGAGGACGGCTACTTCTTCTACCAGGCGCGCACCGACGACATGATCATCACCTCGGGCTACAACGTGGGCGGCCCGGAGGTCGAGGACGCGCTGCTGCGGCATGCGGCGGTGGCCGAGTGCGGCGTGATCGGCACGCCGGACGAGGCGCGCGGCATGATCGTCAAGGCCTTCTGCGTGCTCAAGCCCGGTCACGAAGCCGGGCCCGCCATGGTGCGCGAGCTGCAGGAGCACGTGAAGGCGACCATCGCGCCGTTCAAGTACCCGCGCGAGATCGTGTTCCTTCCCAGCCTGCCGCGCACCGAGACCGGAAAACTGCAGCGCTTCAAGCTGCGGCAGATGTGACGTCTTTCTCCCTCCCCCTCCGGGGGAGGGCGGGGGTGGGGGCTCGCGTCCGTCGCGAGGCGCGAGGCGCGCCCCCACCCTAACCCTCCCCTGGCGGGGGAGGGAACAAAGCACATAATCCCTCCCATGCCTGCCTACTCCTTCGAGGCCCTGGACGCGCAGGGCGCGACGCGCCGCGGCGTGATGGAGGCCGACACGGCCAAGGCCGCGCGCGGCCTGCTGCGGGCGCAGGAACTGGTGCCGCTGCAGGTGCAGCCGGTGACCGGCGCCGCCAACGACCCCAATGCAGCCCTGGGCCAGCAGCTATTCAGCCGCGGCGTGTTCACCGGCACCGGTCTGGCGATCTGGACGCGCCAGCTGGCCGGCCTGATCACCGCCGGGCTGCCGCTGGAGCGAGCGCTTACCGCGCTCACCGATGAAGCCGAAACCGAGCGCGAGCGCAACCTGGTGGCGGCGCTGCGGGCGGAAGTCAATGCCGGCTCCCCGTTCGGCAAGGCGCTGTCGCGTTTCCCGCGCGAGTTCCCCGAGATCTATGTCGCCGTGGTCACGGCCGGGGAGCAGAGTGGCGCCCTCGGTGTGGTGCTGGAGCGGCTCGCGACCGATTTGGAGGAGCGGCAGGCGCTGAACGCGCGGCTCCTGGGCGCGGCGCTGTATCCGGCGATCGTCTCGCTGGTGGCCGTGGTCATCGTGCTGTTCCTGGTGGCCTATGTGGTGCCGCAGGTCGCCAACGTCTTCGCCGGCACCAAGCGCGCGCTGCCTTTCCTCACCGTGGCCATGCTGGCGATCAGCGGCCTGGTGCGCAGCTGGGGTTGGCTGGTCGCCCTGGTGCTGGGCGCCGGACTCGTGCTGTTGCGGCTGTCCCTGCGCAACGACGCGGCGCGCGAGCGCTTCGACGCGGCCTGGCTGAAGCTGCCGGTGATCGGCCGGCTTTCGCGCGGCTACAACGCGGCGCGCTTCGCCAGCACGCTGGCCATGCTGGCCGGCGCCGGCGTGCCCATCCTGCGCGCGCTGCAGGCGGCGGCGGAGACCCTGAGCAACCGGGCCATGCGTGCCGACGCCATGGACGCGCTGGTGCTGGTGCGCGAAGGCGCGCCGCTGGCGTCGGCCATGGCGCAGAAGAAGCGCTTCCCCGGGCTGCTGCCGATGTTTGCCCGCCTGGGCGAGCAGACCGGGCAGTTGCCGGCGATGCTGCAGCGCTGTGCCAACCAGCTCGGCGCCGAAGTGCAGCGCCGCGCCATGCAATTGGCCACCGTGCTGGAGCCGCTGCTGATCGTCGGCATGGGCGCGGTGGTGATGCTGATCGTGCTGGCGGTGCTGCTGCCCATCATCCAGCTCAACCAATTCGCGCGCTGAGGCGTTAAGGACGGCATGGCGGCAACCCTCGACGACAAGCTGGTGGTGGCGATCTCCTCGCGGGCGCTGTTCGACTTCGAGGAAGAGAACGCGGTCTTCGAAAGCGGCGACCCGCAGGCCTACATGGCGATGCAGCTGGCGCGCCTGGACGTGGCGGCGCGCCCGGGCATCGCCTTCTCCCTGATCAAGAAGCTGCTGGCGTTCAACGACACCTCGGCCCAGCGGGTCGAGGTGGTGATCCTCTCGCGCAACGACCCGGTCTCGGGCATGCGCATCTTCCGCTCCGGCAGCGCCAACGAGCTGCAGCTGCACCGCGGCGTGTTCACCCAGGGCCGCTCGCCGTTCCGCTACCTCAAGCCCCTGGGCGCGCACCTGTTCCTGTCGGCCAACGCCGACGACGTGCGCGAGGCGCTGTCGGCCGGCTTTCCGGCGGCGCGCGTGCTGACCGAGTCCGTGCTGGCCGGCGGCAACTACCCGAGCGAGGTGCGCATCGCCTTCGACGGCGACGCGGTGCTGTTCTCCGACGAGGCCGAGCGCGTGTTCCAGAGCGGCGGCCTCGATGCCTTCCAGCAGCACGAGCAGGACAAGGCCTTCCAGCCACTGCCCGAAGGCCCGTTCAAGCCCTTCCTGGCGGCCTTGCACCGGCTGCAACGGGCCGGCGACTGCGGCATGCGCATCCGCACCGCGCTGGTCACCGCGCGCAGCGCGCCGGCGCACGAACGCGCCATCCGCACCCTGATGAACTGGGAGATCCGGGTGGACGAGGCGATGTTCCTGGGCGGCCTGCCCAAGGGCGAGTTCCTGCGCGAGTTCGAGCCCGACTTCTTCTTCGACGACCAGACCGGTCACGTCAACCACGCCGCGCGCCACGTGCCTTCCGGCCACGTCGCGGCCGGCGTCACCAACTCCTAGCAGCGGCCGCGGCGCCCGCGGCGTCGCGGTGCCGGCGCCGCCCGGGCGGCCGCGCGGCCCGCATCCCGGAAACCGGCGTCTTCCGGCCGCCAGGGCCTGCCCCGCGCCCGGCCGGTGAATGCGGCCGTGCGGCCTCGATGCAGCAACCCCACGGGCAAAAAGTGCCAGCGAATCTGATTTTTGTGTAGAGGCTTGCATACGGGCAATCAATAAAGTTCCGCTGTCAGGAATGACTCTCCGACCCGAGAGGGGCGGCTCCGAACACAAGAAAAGAGGAGACAAGCGTGGACAAGCTCGTAGGCAGCACATGCAGGCTGCAGCACCAAGAGAAGCAGCGCCGTCCGGCGCCAGCCCGCTCGCTGATCGCGCTGGCGATCGCGGCGCTGGGCAGCGGCAGCGGTTTCGCCATGGACCTGAACCCCGATGGCGAGTGGCAGGTTCGCTGGGACAACACCGTCAGGTACAGCGCCGGCTACCGGCTCAAGGCACCCGCATCCGAGCTGATCAGCCCGGTGTCGGTGAAGGCCAACGCCGATGACGGCGACCGCAGTTTCAATCGCGGACTGGTCTCCAGCCGCGCCGACCTCCTGAGCGAGTTCGACATCCAGAAGGACGGCTTCGGCCTGCGCTTGAGCGGCGCGGCCTGGTATGACCAGGTCTACAACCGCACGAACGACCACGACTCGCCGATCTCGGCCAACCGCGTGCCGTTCAACGAGTTCTCGCCCGGCGCGCGCGAGGTGGCCGGACGCAAGGCGGAGATGCTGGACTGGTTCGTGTTCGGCCGCAACGAGATCGGCGGCAAGACGCTGTCGTACCGGCTTGGCCAGCACTCGCTGATCTGGGGCACCAGCCTGTTCTTCGGCATGAACGGCCTGGCCAAGGGCATGGCGCCGATCGACGTCTACAAGCTCAATATCCCCGGCACGCAGGCCAAGGAAACAACGATCCCGGTGCCGCAGCTGTCGTCGACGCTGCAACTGACCGAGGACACCAGCGTCGAGGGCTACGTCCAGTTCAAGTACCGTCCGACGCGCCTGCACCCGGCCGGCAGCTTCCTTAGCAGCACCGACATGTTGGGCGACGGCGCCCAGCGCATGTTCATCGGCAACCCGACCGCCAACCGCTGCGGCAGCACGACGGTGCCGATCGCACAGCGCTTCAACAACTGCTTTCTCGACTTCGCGGGCATGGACGAGGGCGAGAACCGCCACAACTTCGGCTTCGCGCTCAACACCCGCAGCGAGCTGCTGAACCTCGACCTGGGCCTGTACGCCATCAGCTACCGCGACACCGGGCAGATCATCCAGACCAATACCGCCGGCGGCAGCTACAAGCTGATCGTGCCGACCGAGCCGGTGCGCTCGATCGGCGTCAGCGTGGCCAAGCTGGTCGGCGACGCCAACGTCGGCATGGAGGTCTCGCTGCGCGACCGCCAGCCGCTGGCGGTCAAGGAGGGCGTCGTCACCGCGGCGGATCCGGCCTACGTGACCGGCCGCACGGCCCACCTGAACCTGTCCTGGACGCTCCTCGGCGGCAAGGCCGGCTTCTGGGATGGCTCCAGCCTGGTCGGCGAGTTTGCCGCCAATCACGTGATGGACATCCAGGATGTGCGGACCAAGGTGGCCGGGCGCTATCCGGTCGGGACCGAGAAGGTGAACCGCGACAGGCGCGAGTCCAGTTCCGGCATGCGCGTGATCTTCACGCCGACCTGGTACCAGGTCGCGCCGGGCCTGGACTTGAACGCGCCGATCAACCTGGGCTGGTCCTTCCGCGGCTTTTCGATGATCGACAACTCCTTCCCCTTCGGCGGCAGCCCCGACCGCAGCGGCGAACTGATCCTCGGCCTGGGCCTCGTCTACCTCAACAAGTGGGTCGCCAATATCTCCTACATCAACTACCTGGGCAAGCCTGACCGCCAGCCCGTGCTGGACCGCGACTACGTCCGCCTCAGCCTGCAAACCACCTTCTGACATCGAGCACAAAGAATTCGGAGAGACACGCCATGCGCACCCTTTCCCTGCATCGCCTGAGCGGAGTGGCCGCCGCACTGTTCGTCGCCGGAGCAGCCTTCGCCGCGCCCGAAGACGTGGCCGCCCTGAAGTCCGGCAGCCTGACGCCCTATGGCGCCGAGCGCGCCGCCAACAAGGAGGGCACCATCCCCGCCTGGGACGGCAAGGCCCCGGCCACCGGCGGCGCTGCCGGCAAGCGCAGCGACCCGTTCGCGGCCGACAAGCCGCGCCTGACCATCACCCCGTCCAATGCCGGTGAGCATGCCGGACAACTGAGCGACGGCACCAAGGCGCTTCTGGCGAAGGTGCCGGGCTTCAAGCTGGAGGTCTACCCGACGCGGCGCAGCGCCGTCTTTCCCCAGGCCATCTACGACCAGGTGCTGAAGAACGCCACCCGCGCCAAGCTCGTCAACGATGGCCTCACTGTCGAAGGCGCGTATGGCGGCATTCCCTTTCCGGTGCCCCGCAATGGCCATGAGGCGATCTGGAACCACATGCTCAGTTATCGCGGCCAGGTCACCAGCTTCGTCGCCGACAAGTACGTCATGACGGCCGCCGGCGACCAGCTCCTGACCAGCCGCCAGCGCACCAACCTGATCTACCCGTTCTACGACACCGCCGGCAGCGCCGAACAGTTCAATGGCGAATGGGCGCGGGCGCGCATCGACATCAACGAGCCGCCGGCCAATGCAGGCCAGGCGCTGATGACGATCGACTATGTCGACAACTACGGCAAGCCCAAGGACGGCTGGCAATACCTGCCCGGCCAGCGCCGCGTGCGCAAGTCGCCGTCGATCGCCTACGACACGCCTGACGGGTCGGCCGCCGGTCTGGCGAACTTCGACGACGTGAACCTGTTCATCGGCTCGCAGGACCGCTACCAGATGAAGCTGCTGGGCAAGCGCGAGATCTTCGTGCCCTACAACAGCAACGGCCTGATGACCAAGCCGATCAAGGAAGTCATCGGCAAGAGCTCGCTGAATCCCGCGGCCGTGCGCTGGGAGCTGCACCGCGTCTGGGTGGTGGAAGGCACGCTGCGCGACGGCAAGCGCAATGTCGCCGCCAAGCGCCGTCTCTACCTGGACGAAGACACCTGGCAGGCCGTGCTGGCCGACAGTTGGGACGCCCAGGGAAAACTGTGGAAGACCGGCCAGGCCTTCACGATGGTGGCGGGCGACCAGCCGCTGGCGACGACCCTGAGCTATGCCTGGTTCGACCTGGTTTCCGGTGGCTGGGTCTTCGCCGGGGCCGTCAACGAAACCGGCGGCGTTACGTACCGCCCGTTCGACGGCAAGCAGATGAACAACTTCTCGCCCACGGCCCTGGCCAGCGGCGGAGTGCGCTAACCCGCGTACGCGCTGCGCGCCGGGGCCGGGAAGCCCGGGCGCTGGCCGCAAGCAGTCCTCCGGCTGTTTGCGGCCGCGGCACAGGGATCGAGACGAGCAGGCGGTCGAAGATGAAGTTAGCAGGAATGACGCGCCGCGGTGCGCTGTTGGGGACGCTGGGCCTGGGGCTGGTGGCTCCGGCAGTGCGTGCAGCCGAGCGCATGGCGCGGGCACTGGACCAGCCGGCCGTGCGGGTGGCGCGGCCCACGCAGGCGGTGCTGCAGGCGGTCGTGCGCGCAGGAAACAGCAAGCGCCTGGTGGCCGCCGGCGAGCGCGGCCTGGTGATCTATTCGGACGATGCCGGCCAGAGCTGGACCCAGGCGCGGGTGCCGGTCGGCTGCACGCTGACGGCGCTGCGCTTCGCCGATGCCCGGCGCGGCTGGGCGGTCGGCAACATGGGCGTTGTGCTGCAGACCGAGGACGGCGGTGCGAACTGGTCCAAGCGCCTGGACGGCCACACCGCGGCGGCACTGGCCTTGCAGGCCGCGCGTGCGCAGCTCGAAAGCAGCAAGGAGGGCAGCGATGCGGCGGCGCGAGCCGGCGCGCTGGTCGAGGACGCCACGCGCCTCGTGGCCGAGGGTGCGGACAAGCCGCTTCTGGACCTGGCGCAGCGCGCCGACGGCACGCTGCTGGCCGTGGGCGCTTACGGCCTGGCCTTCACCAGCGGCGACGGCGGGCGCGGCTGGCAGTCGCAGATGGATCGCCTGCCCAATCCCGACGGCCTGAGCTACTACGGTGTGGTCGAGCGCCGTGGCGAGACGCTGCTGTTCGGCGAGCAGGGCCTGCTGCTGCGCTCGGCGTCGCCCGGTGATCCGTTCACGGCACAGGCCTCGCCGGCCAACGGCAGTTTGTTCGGCGCGCTGGCGTTGCGCGAGGGCCCGTTGCTGCTGTTGGGCCTGCGCGGCAGGGTCTGGCGCAGCGCGGAACCGGGCGAGGCCTGGAGCGCCTTGCAGACCTCGGTCGAAGCCTCCTTGATCGCCGGCACCCAGCTGGCCGACGGTACCGTGCTGCTGGCCGGCGCCGCGGGTCAGCTGCTGCAAAGCCGCGACGGCGGCCAGCACTTCCGGCCCGTGGCGCTGACGCAGCGCTTCCCGTTCACCGGCCTGGCCCAGGCCGACGATGGCGCGCTGCTGCTGGTCGGCATGCGCGGCCTGCTGCGGCTCACGCCCGCCGACCTGAAGGCCGCCCACCCGGGCGGTCATTCATACCCCTCCGGTCCTCCTGAAAGAAAGCCCACCGTATGAGCGTGGCGCCGCCATTCGACCCCAGCTCCGGCAGCCGCCTGGAGCGCCTGGTATTCAACCACCGTGCGCCGGTAATGCTGCTGTGCCTCGTGCTGACCTTGCTGCTGGGCTGGCAGGCCACGCGCATCGCGCCCAATGCCAGCTTCGAGGGGATGCTGCCGCTTTCGCATCCCTATTTGCAGAACTACCTGGCCGAGCGCAAGAAGATCGTCTCGCAGGCCAACAGCCTGCGCATCGTGCTCGAGCGCCGCGACGGCGGCAGCATCCTCGATGCCGACTACCTGGCCCGCCTGCGCGCCCTGAACGATGAACTGTTCCTGCTGCCCGGCGTCGTGCGCAGCCAGATGAAGTCCTTGTGGACGCCGTCCACCCGCTGGACGGCGGTGACCGAGAGCGGCTTCGAGGGCGGCACCGTGATGCCCGACAGCTACGACGGCTCGCCGGCGGCGCTGGCGCGGGTGCGCCTGAACATCGAGCGCTCCGGCGAGGTCGGCCAACTGGTGGCGCGCGACTACCAGTCCAGCGCACTGATCGTGCCGCTGGCCGAGCGCGACCCCGAGACCGGCCAGCCGCTGGACTATGCGCAGCTGTCCCGGCGCCTGGAGGAGTTGCGCGCGAAATACGACGACGACAAGCTGGCGCTGCGCATCACCGGTTTCGCCAAGGTGGCCGGCGACCTGATCGAGGGCCTCGGCGAAGTGCTGCTGTTCTTCGCGCTGGCGGCAACGATCGCCACCGCCGCGGTGCTGTGGTACACGCGCTGCCTGCGCAGCACCTTGCTCGTGATGCTGTGCTCGCTGGTCGCCGTGGTCTGGCAACTCGGCCTGCTGCCGCTGCTGGGCTTCGCGTTGGATCCGTACGCGGTGCTGGTGCCCTTCCTGGTGTTCGCCATCGGCATGAGCCACGGGGCGCAGAAGATGAACGGCATCATGCAGGACATCGGCCGCGGCATGCACCGGCTGGTCGCCGCACGCTACACGTTCCGGCGCCTGTTCATCGCCGGCTTTACCGCACTGGCCTGCGACGCCGTCGGCTTCGCCGTGCTGCTGCTGATCGACATCCAGTCGATCCGCCAGCTTGCCGTCATCGCCAGCCTGGGGGTCGCGATCCTGGTGTTCACCAACCTCATCCTGCTGCCGGTGCTCTTGAGCTTCACCGGCGTCAGCCCGGTGGCGGCGCGCCGCGCCGTGAAGGACGAGCCCGGCGCCCAGCGCGCCGGGGCCTGGCTGTGGGAGCTGCTGTGCCGCTTCACCGACCGGCGCTGGGCCTGGGCGGCGATCGCCGGTGCCGCCGTGCTGGCGGCATGGGGGCTGCACCAGGGCCGGCTGCTGCAGGTCGGCGACCTCGACGCCGGCGCTCCGGAGCTGCGCCCGGACTCGCGCTACAACCGCGACAACGCCTACCTGACCACGCATTACGCGACCAGCAGCGACGTGCTGGTGGTTCTGGTGCGCACCAAGGAGCAGGGCGCGATGGCGCACGCCGCGCTGGAACGCGTCGACGAGCTGGAATGGGAACTGCGCCAGCTCGCTGGCGTCGAGGGCACGCAGTCGCTGGCCTCGCTGGCGCGCCAGACCGCGGTGGCGATGAATGAGGGCAACCCGCGCTGGTACGAGCTGCAGCCGAACCAGGGTGCGCTGAACACCGCCGGCTCGCGTGCGCCGCGCCAGCTGGTCGACGCCGGTTTCTCGCTGTTGCAGCTGCAGGTCTACCTGGCCGACCACAAGGCCGAAACCTTGCGCCGGGTCAGCGCCGCGGTGGAGGACTTTGCCAGGCGCAACGACGGGGAGGACCTCCACATCCTGCTGGCTGCCGGCAACGCCGGCTTCGAGGCCGCCACCAATGCTGTGGTCGAGAAGGCCAACCGCCGGATCCTGCTGCTGGTCTACGCGGCCGTCGCCTTGCTGAGCTACCTGACCTTCCGCAGTTGGCGTGCCGCCGCCTGCGCCATCGTCCCGCTGGCCGTCACCTCGGTGCTGGCGGAGGCGCTGATGGTGCAACTGGGCATCGGGCTGAAGGTCGCCACCTTGCCCGTGGTGGCGCTGGGGGTGGGCATCGGCGTGGACTACGCGCTCTATGTGCTGAGCATCATCCTGGCCCAGCTGCGCCAGGGCGTGCCACTGCGCGCGGCCTATCGGCAGTCGCTGCTGTTCACTGGACGGGTCGTGATGCTGACGGGCGTCACACTGGCCCTGGGCGTGGCGACCTGGGCGCTGTCGCCGATCAAGTTCCAGGCTGACATGGGCTTGCTGCTGGCCTTCATGTTCGTGGTCAACATGGTCGGTGCCTTGGTGCTGCTGCCGGCGCTGGCGCACTTTCTGCTCAAGCCCGCGGCGATGCGCAGCTGACGCAGGCGAAACCGAATCGGAAAAAGCATTGGTCCGCCGGAGTCTTTGACCAGGTGCGGGGCATCGCACCTGGCATTGAAGCCGCGGGCCGACGGATTCACAGGAAAGTGCAAGCGAATCTGCTTTTTGTAGATGGGCGTTCGGACGGGCGACGCATAACCTTCAGCCTGTCAATGAAAACATGTCCTGTCGCTGCGGCCGCAGCCCCTGGCAGCCGGCCACAGGACGCTCACCGGAGACGCACGTTTTGTCCAAGAAAGTCCGCCTGAAGATTGCCATCGCCGAACACCCGCATACCTCGGCGATCCGCAAAGGCACCATTCCCATCGAGGGCGTGGATCCCGAATTCATCACCGTCCAGCCGCAGATCGGCGCGTTCCGCCGCATGGTGCGTGACGTCGAGTTCGACGTGTGCGAGCTGGCGCCGACCACCTACATCATCGCCCGCGCCTACGGCGCGCCCTTCGTCGCGCTGCCCATCTTCGTGGTGCGCCGCTTCCACCATGCCGGCCTGCTGGTGCGCCCCGATGCCGGCATCAGGACGCCGAAGGACCTGGAAGGCAAGAAGGTGGGCGTGCGCGCCTACTCGGTGACCACCGGCGTGTGGACGCGCCAGGTGCTGATCGACGAATTCGGCCTGGACTCCTCCAAGGTGACCTGGGTGGTCGATGACGAGGAGCACGTCAAGCAGCTGAAGCTGCCGGGCAATGTCGTCCACGCACCCGAAGGAAGCTCGCTGGCCGACATGATGGCCAGCGGCGAACTGTCCGCCGGTTTTGCCGCGGCTGCCGGCATCGGCCGCACCGGCGCGCCCACGGGCGGCTGGAAGGAGGTCGATGCGGACTACCCCGATCTGCTGCCGAACGCCGCGGAGCTGGAAGCCGGCTACTACGCGCGCACCGGCATCTACCCGATGCACGGCACCATCGTGGTCAAGGACTCGGTGCTCTCCGAGCATCCCTGGATCGCGAAGTCGATCTACGACGCCTTCGCCCAGGCCAAGCAGGAATGGCTGGCCCGGCTCGACGCGGGCGAGGCCAACAGCGCCGGCGACAAGAAGTACCTGGAGCTGCGCAAGATCGTCGGCCACGATCCGCTGCCCTATGGGCTGAAGGAAAACCTGAAGACCATCGAGGCGCTCGAAGCCACCGCCTTCAAGCAGGGGCTGACGCCGCGCCGCATGTCCCTCCGCGAGCTGTTCGTGGATCCCCAGGCCTGACCCCGCGAACGGATTGCCAGCATGATCATCGATTGCCACGGTCACTTCACGACCGTCCCCGCGTCCTTCCGCAACTGGCGGGCCAAGCAGGTCGAGTCCGCGAACGACCCGGCCAGCGCGCCGCCGCGCGCCGGAGCCCATGTCACCGACGACGAGATCCGCGAAGGCGTCGGCAACGGCCAACTGCGGCTGCAAAAGGAGCGGGGCAGCGACCTGACGCTCTTCTCGCCGATCGCCGGCCTCATGAGCCACCACCTGGGCAACGAGCGCACCAGCCTCGAGTGGGCCGAGGTGTCGAACGACCTGGTGCGGCGCGTCTGCGACCTCTACCCGGACAACTTCGTGCCGGTGTGCCAGCTGCCGCAGTCGCCGCTGGCGCCGCCGAAGAACTCGATCCCCGAGCTGCGCCGCTGCGTCGAGGAGATGGGCTTCGTCGGCTGCAACCTGAACCCGGACCCCACCGGCGGCTACTGGACAGGCAAGCCGATGACCGATCGCGAGTGGTATCCGCTGTACGAGGCGCTGTGCGACCTCGAAGTGCCGGCGATGATCCATGTGGCGGCCTCCTGCAACCCCTGCTTCCACGGCACCGGCGCGCACTACCTGAATGCCGACACCTCGGTATTCATGCAGCTGCTGCAACGCGACCTGTTCAAGGATTTCCCGACGCTGCGCTTGGTCATCCCGCACGGCGGCGGCGCGGTGCCTTACCACTGGGGCCGCTACCGCGGCATGTCGCTGGAGATCGCCAACCGCCCCCTGGAAGGGCTGCTGGACAACATCTTCTTCGACACCTGCGTGTACCACCACCCGGGCGTGGAACTGCTGACCAAGGTCGTTCCCACCAGCAACGTGCTGTTCGGCTCCGAGATGATCGGCGCGGTGCGCGGCCGCGACCCCAACACCGGCGAGTACTTCGACGACACCAAGCGCTACCTCGATGCCTGTGGGGCGCTCTCGGATGCCGACCGCCGCGCCATTTTCGAAGGCAATGCGCGGCGCGTCTATCCGCGCCTGGACGCGCAACTGCAGGCCAAGGGGAAATAAGAACATGGACATCATCGACATCCACCCCCACATCATCTCGGACGATGAGAAGCGCTACCCGCCGGCGCCCTTGTTCGGCAAGCGCTCGGACTGGTCGCAGGAGCGTCCCAGCACCGTCGAGGCCCTGATCGCCGCCATGGACGCGGCGGGCGTGGCCAAGGCCGCCGTCGTGCACTCGTCCACCACCTACGGCTTCGACAATTCCTATGTCGTCGACGGTTGCAACCAGTACAAGGACCGGCTGGTGGCGGTCGGATCGGTCGACATGCTGGCTGACGACGTCGCCGCCACCGTCCGCGGCTGGGCCGGCAAGGGCCTGGCGGGCCTGCGCATCTTCACCGGCGGCTCCACCAAGGATTTCGATCCCAGCGAGCTGGACAACCCCCAGTCCTTCAAGGCCTGGGACGCACTGGCCGAACTGGGCCTGCCCATGTGCATCCAGACGGGACCGATCGGCTTGCCCCAAGTCACCCTGCTGGCCAGGAAGTTCCCCTCCGTGAACATCATTCTCGACCACCTCGGCCGACCCGAGGTGCTCGACGGCCCGCCGTATGCGAACGCGGCCAGCCTGTTTGCGCTGGCGGATATTCCCAACATCTACATGAAGCTCACGCCACGCATCTTCGGCGATGTGAGGAAGGAGAAGGCCAGCGCCGAAACCTTCTTCCCGCGCGTGGTGGCGGCCTTCGGCGCGCGGCGCCTGGCCTGGGGCTCCAATTTCCCGACCTCGCCCGGGACGCTGGAGGAAATCCTCTCGACCGCCCAGGCCGGACTGGCCTGCCTTGACGAGGAAGATCGCGCCTGGATCTTCGGAAAGACCGCGCAGCAGCTCTACCCGGGGCTGGCCTGAGCCAGTGAAGGAGAAAGAACGATGGAGACAAGTACATCGAAAAGCCCAGGCGCCACGCCCGTCTGGGGCATCCTCGCGCTCCTCACGGTCGGCCTGCTGATCTCCTTCATCGACCGCACCAGTCTGTCCTCCGCGCTGGCGGACAAGAACTTCGTGGCCGAGTTCGCGCTGACCAGCGTCGACCGAGGCTGGCTCAACTCGGCCTTCTTCTGGTCCTACGGCCTCATGCAGCTGCCGATGGGCTGGGTCGTCGACCGGTATGGCGTGAAGTGGCCTTACGCGATCTGCTTCTTCCTGTGGTGCCTGGCCACGGCGCTCACCGGCATGGTCACCGCGCTGGCGGGCCTGATCCTCATGCGGCTGATCGTGGGCGCGGCCGAGGCCATCGTGATCCCGGCCAGCTACCGCTGGATCGGCAACAACATGGGCGAGAACCACAAGGGCCTGGCCGCGGGAATCCTGTCGATGGGCGGCAAGTTCGGCCCCGCCATCGGTGCGCCCATCGCCGCCTGGCTGATCGTGAGCTACTCCTGGAAGCTGATGTTCGTCGCCACCGGCCTGCTGGGGCTGATGTGGCTGCTGCCGTGGCTCATGTTGGCCCGCAACGACCTACCCGGCAAGACGGAACTGGCGCTCTCCAAGACGCGGGCGTCCTCGGTGTCGCTGGGCAGCATCCTCAAGAGCCCCGTCATCTGGGGCGCGATGATCAACAACTTCTGCTACGGCTACTTCACGTTCTATTGCATGACGTGGATGCCGGCCTACCTGGTCGAGCAGCGCGGCCTTTCGCTGGGCAAGTCGGGCCTGTACACCTTCTTCAGCTTCGCGGGCATCGCCATCGTCGCAACGGCCGCGGGCTGGCTCGCCGACCGGATCATCGAGCGCGGCCGCGACGCGGTGTTCGTGCGCAAGGCCTTCGTCATCGCGGGCTTCATCGGCGGCAGCACCGTGCTGCTCGGCGCCCACGCGACGACGCTGGAGGGCGCGCTGTTCTGGAACGTGTGCTCGCTCACGCTGCTGGGCCTGGCCACGGCGAACAACCTGGCGCTGTGCAAGCTGACGCTGATCCCCAGGCAGGCGATCGGCCTGGCCACCGGCGTCCAGCAACTGGCCACCAGCCTGGCGGGCGGCGTATCCGCCAGCCTGTCCGGCTGGCTCCTCCATGTCAGCGGCAGCTACGACCTGCCGATGAAGGTGATCGTCATCTTCCTCCTGATCGGCGCCACCAACACGGCCATCCTGCTGCGGCCCAAGTGGTCGCCCAAGGTGGCGGCCGCCTGACCGTCGTCAGTTGACGAATCGAATCTCAGAACAACAGAACAACAGAACAGACATGGCAAAAATCGTATTCGGGATGGCGGTGCCACACAGCGGGATGCTGGGGCAGGCGCCGGAGGACTGGCTGAAGAACGGCGAGCGCGATCGCAACAACCCGGCACTGTGGTTCCGCAACCGGACCTGGACCTATCCGGAACTGGAGGCGCACCGCGGCGGCGCGTTCGAGAAGTACCTGACCCTGGAGGAACGAACGGCACGCGCCGCGCGCTGCCGCAAGGCGCTGGACGAGATGGCGGCGGCATACCGCCGCGCCAAGGTCGACGTCGCGATCATCCTGGGCAAGGACCAGAAGGAAATCTTCACCGACCTGTCGCCTTCCATCGCGATCTACTCGGGCGAGGAAGTGCACAACGGCCCGCCGCAGCGCTCCGTCTATGCGCCGGACCATCACGTGGTGCACAAGTGCCATCCGAAGCTCGCCACTTACCTGGTCGAGACTTTCCAGAACAAGGGCTTTGACATCTGCGACCTGATCGCCTGGCCCGAGAACGTATGGATGGAGCAGCAGCTCAAGCAGAAAGCCGACTACCCCGTCGTGCCGCACGCCTACAGCTTCGTCTACCACCAGATCATGGGCGACAACCCGCCGCCCCATGTGCCGGTGCTGATGAACCTCTTCTACCCGCCGACGCAGCCGTCGATGGCGCGTTGCATCGAGTTCGGCCGCGTGCTGCGCGACGCCATCGCGGCCTGGCCCGAGGACGTGCGCGTGGCCGTCATCGCCTCCGGCGGCCTCTCGCACTTCGTCAACGACGAGGAGTTCGACCGCGACATCATGCGGCGGCTGGCGAGCTACGACTACGAGGGACTGTCGGCCATCCCGAACGGCTACTACCAGTCGGGCACCTCGGAGATCAAGATCTATTCGACCGTGATGATGGCCCTGCAGCACACCGGGGCCCAGATGACGCTGGTCGACTACGTGCCCTGCTGGCGCACCCCTGCCGGCACCGGCGAGGGCATGGGCTTCATGTACTGGGACGCCGCGTCCTGACCCCCATTTGAATCGAAAGAACCCCCCATGAGCGACACCCGCCTGAACAGCATCATCCGCGCCTTCGAAGCCGGCAAGCCGGCCTTTGCGGCCTTTTCCAAACTCGACAAGCAGACCGCCATCGACATGAGCGACTCGCCCTACGACGGCCTCGTGTTCGAGATGGAGCACAACCCCTACGACGTGTCCGCGCTCGGTGATGCGCTGCAGTACCTGCTCAATCGCAAGCAGATCGCCGAGTCGGGTTCGGTCGCGCCGCGCGTCACCCCCATCGCCCGCATTCCGGCCAACGGCGTGGAGATGAACCAGGCCTTTGCCAAGCAGGTGCTGGACCGCGGCGTCTACGGCGTGCTGTGGCCGCATGTGTCCACCGTGGAGCAGGCGTACAACGCGGTCGCGTCCTGCCGCTATGCCCGGCCCAGGAACGCTCCGCTGTACGAGCCCAAGGGCGTGCGCGGCGACGGCCCGGCCACGGCCTCGCGCTACTGGGGCCTGAGCATGCAGGACTACTACGCCAAGGCCGACGTCTGGCCGCTGGCGCCGCAAGGTGAAATCCTGGTGGGCTTGATGTGCGAGAGCGTGCAGGCCGTGGAGAACCTGGACGACATCCTCGCCAACGTGCCCGGCATCGGCTTCATCATGATCGGCGAGGGCGACCTCAGCCAGGAGCTGGGCTTCCCGCGCCAGTACGAGCATCCGGAAGTGGCGGATGCCATGCGCAAGATTGTCGAGACCTGCCGCAAGCACGACGTGGTGGTCAGCCATCCGCACGTCAGCGCCAAGAACCACAAGCGTGTGCTGGAAGAAGGCTACCGCCTGCTGGTGTCGGCACCGCAGCGCACCTACGGCGTGGTCGGCCTGGCGCGCGAAGCGGCCACCGCCTACTGAAAGATGAACGGCGCGGAAAGCCTGGTCGCCACGCTGGTCGGCCAGGGCGTTGACATCTGCTTCGCCAATCCCGGCACGTCGGAGATGCATTTCCTGGCGGCGCTGGAGAACCCGGGCATGCGCAGCGTGCTGTGCCTGTTCGAGGGCGTGGCGACGGGCGCGGCCGACGGTTGGTACCGCATGAAGGACAAGCCCGCGGCGACTCTGCTGCACCTCGGGCCGGGCCTGGCCAACGGGCTGGCGAACATCCACAACGCGAAGCGCGCGTCGTCGGGGATGGTCAACATCGTCGGCGAGCACTCGGCCGCGCACCTGAAGTACGACCCGCCGCTGACATCCGACATCGAGGGCCTGGCACGGCCGCTGAGCCACTGGGTGCGCCGCGCCGGTTCGGCGGACGCGATCGCGTGGGATGCCGCGCAGGCGGTGGCCGCGGCGTCCGCGCATCCCGGGCAGGTCGCGACACTGATCCTGCCTGGCGACACCTCGTGGCAGCAGGCCGGCACGCCGGTGCTGCCGACGCCCGCGGCGCCAACGCGCAAGGCACCTGACGCAGCGCGGATCGAACACGTGGCCCGCGTGCTGCGCTCGGGCGAACCGACGCTGATCATCCTGGCCAACAAGGCGACGCGCGGCGCCGCGCTGGCGCGCGCCGGCCGGGTGGCGGCCGCCACCGGTGCGCGGCTGGGCTCGCAGTTCTTCACCGCGCGCATCGAGCGCGGCGCCGGCCGCGTGCCGATCGAGCGCATTCCCTACGCCGTGGCGCAGGCCATCGCCTTCCTGAAAGGGTTCAGGCACATCGTCACCGTCGAGACCAGGGAGCCGGTCGCCTTCTTCAGCTACCCGGACAAGCCGAGCCTGCTGAAGGCCGAAGGCACGCTGGTGCATCCGCTGGTGGAGGCGGACGAGGACAGCGAACTGGCGTTCGACATGCTGCTGGAAGCGCTGGGCGCGACGAACGCGCGGCCGGCGCTGCAGCCGCGCATCGAAACTCCGGTGCCGACGGGCGCGCTCAACCCGGCGAGCGTGGCGCGCGCGCTGGCCGCCGCCCTGCCGGAGCACTGCATCCTGGTCGACGAATCGTTGACCACCGGCCGCGAGTCCATGGGCCTCACGATGGGCGCCTTGCCCCATGACCTGATCAACAACATGGGCGGCTCCATCGGCTACGCGACGCCGGTGGCGACCGGGGCGGCGCTGGCCTGCCCCGACCGCCGCGTGTTCTGCATGGTGGGCGACGGCAGCGCGATGTACACGATCCAGTCGCTGTGGACCCAGGCGCGCGAGGACCTGGACGTCACCACCATCATCTTCGCCAACAACAGCTACGCGATCCTGAAGGCGGAGTACGCCAACATGGGCGCGGGCGTGCCGGGCGCGCGCGCCCTGTCGATGATCGACATCGACCGGCCCCGCATCGACTGGCAGGCGATGGCGAAGAGCATGGGCGTGCCGGCCGTCGCCGTGGACACCGCCGAGGGCTTCCACCGGGCCATGGTCGATTCGACCCGCGAGCCCGGACCCCGCCTGATCGAAGTCAGGCTCTGAATGACCCCCAACACCAAGAGACAAGCAATGCCCACCACAGCAAGCGAAGCGACTGCCCTGCGCACCAACCTGGCCGACTATGCGGTGACGAAGGCGATGAAGGACGGGCGCGTGAAGTCCGACCTCGTGACCCTCGACTTCTGCGGCCCGACGCCGGCGCACAACGGCTTCAAGGCCATGGTGCGCGAGCAGGCTTTCGATGCGGGCGAGCTGGCCATCGTCACCTACCTGCAGGCCAAGGCCTACGGCAAGCCGTACGTGCTGCTGCCCGCGCCGATCTCCGGGCGCTTCCAGCACCACTGCGCCGGCTTCAACGTCGACTTCGGCCACCTGGATCCCAGGGACATCGAGGGCAAGAAGGTCGGCGTGCGGACCTATGCGCAGACCACGGGCCTGTGGATCCGCGGCGTGCTGCGCCACGAGTACGGCGTCGACCTCGACAAGGTGACCTGGATGACGCTGGGCGATGGTCACCTGGCCGAGTACAAGGATCCCGAGAACTGCGTGCGCCTGCCCGCCGCATCCTCCATTCCGGACATGATGCTCGAGGGAGAGCTGGCCGCCGCGCTGCTCGGCGAGGACATGCCCAAGGACCCGCGCGTGCGCACGCTCGTCCCGGACGCGCAGGCCGCGGCCAAGACCTGGTATGCCCGCGCGGGCATCGTGCCGATCAACCACATGTTCGTGGTGCACAAGGATCTCTCGAAGAAGCGGCCGGACGTCGTGCGCGAGATCTACCGGATGATTGCCGAGAGCCGCGCTCTCGCCGAAGGCGTGCCCGCCGTCTTCCCGCCCCTGGGGCTGGAGGCGAACCGCAAGGGGCTGCAGCTGGCGATCGACTGGGCGCTCGACCAGAAGATCATTCCTCACAGGCTGTCGGTTGACGAATTGTTCGACGAGGTCACCGGCAGCCTGGGCTGAGCCTGGGACCGCGCGCGCAGCCACATAATCCGGGGACGCCCATGCATTCCACGATGGCCAGGACCCAGCGCGAATCCCACCTGCAACCGGCCCCTGCCCCGGTTCCGAAAGTCCGCCTGTACGTCGAGAATCCGGAGAAGGAATCCTGGTTCGTCAACGTCGGACACGTCACCCAGGGCGGTCGCCGGCGGACCTTGCCACACGCGCATCCGGCCTACGGGCAGGTGATCTTCGTGCGCAATGGGCGGGGCGTGATGAACCTGGAGGGCCGCAGCGTGCCATTCCAGGCCCCTTGCGCCCTGCTGCTGCCCAACGAGTGCGTGCATGGCCTGGACTACGAAATCGACGTGGACCGGTGGGTCGTGACGATCGAGGACACCTACCTGGCGCAGGTCAACGCCAAGTTGCCCGAGTTCAGCCAGCTGTGGACCGAACCCCGGGTGATCTCGCTCGACTACGACACGGAGGCCGCGACGGAGTTCCACGGCCTGGTGAGCAAGCTGCAGCAGGAGATCCGGTCCCGCATCGTGGGTCACATCGTCGGCACCGAGGCCGTGTTGACTTCGCTGCTGCTGATGCTGGTGCGCGGAACGCGCCTGGACCAGATCGACAAGGAAGGCGCCACCCGCAACGCGATCCGCCTGGCCGACCGCTTCCGCGAACTGGTCCACCAGCACTACCGCGAGAACCTGCGGCTGCAGGACTATGCGTCGATGATGGCGGTCTCCATCGGCCAGCTGCGCACGGCCTGCGTCGCCGCCACCGGCCTCAGCCCCACCAAGCTGATCCACGCACGCCTCATCACCGAGGCCAAGCGCAACCTCATCTTCGGGAACATGTCGATCGAGCAGATCGCCTACGGCCTCGGTTTCATCGACACGGCGTACTTCACGCGCTTCTTCCGCAAGGAAGTAGGCCAGTCCCCCAGTCAGTTCCGCACGGCGGCGCGCGACCAGACCCATCCCGCGATGTGAAGGCGCGCGGGCTGCGCCTGCAAAAAGTGCCAGCGAATCCGCCATTCGTGTAGGGACGTCCCCGCCAAGCTCTCCTATTCTTCCAGCGTCACCGGGCAATATGCTCGCTGGCCATGGAAATGCAGGAACGACACTCGACGCAACCGCTCTGCCGCCGCCCCTGGATCGCGATGGTGCTCGCAGGACTGGCTCTGGTCCTCGGTGGCGCACGGGCGGCCACGGCAGCGGATTGCGGCCAGGCGGACATCGCCTACCTGGGAACGGATGGCAGCCGCATCCGCGCGCTGCGCTTCGACGCCTGCGCCGGCCGGCTGGGCGCGGTCACTCCGGCCGCGGAAGTCGACAAGCCGCGCTGGATCGTTCCCCACGCCAGGCTGCCCCTGGTCTATGCCGCGATTGACGGGAGCGGCAAGGAAGGCCGTGTCATCGCCTACGCGTTCGATCGCGCCAGCGCTGCGTTGACGCGAGTCAACGAGGTGACCGCGGGCGGCGGCGGCACCACGCACCTCTGGCTGGACACCGCCTCGATGACCTTGCTGGCGGCGAACTTCGCCAGCGGTTCCGTCTCCAGCATCGCCGTCAACCAAAACGGAAGCCTTGGCGCACGCCTGGCCACGCTGCAGGCAACGGGGTCCGGGCCCCATCGCCGCCAGGCGAGTGCCCACGCGCATGGCGGCGCGATCGATCCTTCCGGCCGCTACGCGCTGGTCGCCGACATGGGCGCGGACCGCGTGTTCGTCTACGGCTTCGACCGCACGACCGGTGCGCTGTCGCCGGACGACGCTTCTCCTCCCCGGACTTTCGCCACGGTGGCGGGCAGCGGCCCGCGCCGGGCCATTTTCGGCGCGAGCGGTCGCTTCGTGTACGTGCTCAACGAACTGAGCGCGCAGGTCCTGGTGTTGCGCTGGGACCCGCAGGACGGTCGCTTGACGCAGGTGCAGTCGCTGGCCATCTCGAGCCCGGAGTTCCAGGGCAGCAAGAGCGCCTCCGAGATCGCAGTCAGCCGCGATGGCCGTTTCATCTACGTCGCCGACCGGGGCGAAAACGCGCTGCTCGCCTATCGCGTGCATCCCGAGGCCGGGACCTTGAGCCTGCTCCAGCGCCTGCCCAGCGGCGGCGAGGCGCCCTGGGCCTTCGACATCCATCCCTCGGGCAAGTGGATGCTGGTCGCCAACTACCGCAGCAACCGCATGAACCTGTTCGGCATCGACTTGCAGTCCGGAAGGCTGACGGACACCGCGCAGGCCGCGGAATCACCCTCGCCGGTGAGCGTTTCATTCATCCCCTAACAAGACTTCGCAGGAGACAAACAATCGTGGATCGCAGGAAGTTTCTCGGTGGCGCCTCGGCGTCCCTCGTCGCCTTCGGCCAGCAGCCGCTGGCGGTGCTCGCGGCGGAAGAAAGGAAGAAGCAGGGCGTCCTGCTCCTCAACCGCATCGGCCCGGTCGCCTCGCAGATCTACATCGCGAACGCCGACGGGTCCGGCGAGCGCAAGCTGGTCGACAGCGGCACCCTGGACTACAACGCGTCCTTCTCGGCCGACGGCCAGTGGATCGTCTTCACGTCCGAGCGCGATGGCCTGGGCAACTCCAACATCTACCGGGCCCGCGCCGACGGCACGCAGGCCGAACGCCTGACAGACTCGCCCGCGGTGGACGATGCGGCCGTCTTCTCCCCCGACGGCGGCAAGATCGCCTTCGTCAGCACGCGCGATGGCTTTCGCGCCAACATCTGGACGCTCGACCTGCGCACGCGGAAGCTGCGCAACCTGACCGGCGCCAAGGGCGTGCAGGGCCGCTCGGACCTGCCGAACGGCTTCTTCCGCCCGGCCTGGTCGCCGGACGGCCGGTGGATCGCGTTCTCGTCCGACCGCAACACGGAGTGGAAAGGCCATCACGACGGCGCGGGCTGGGAGCACACGCAGGAACTGAGCATCTACGTCATCCGCGCGGACGGCACCGGCTTCCGCCGGGTGGCGAGCCGGCCGGAGCACTGCCTCGGCTCGCCCAAGTGGTCGCCGGACGGCAAGCGGATCTTGTTCTACGAGACCCTGGCCGAGTACACCTACTGGGTGCTGCGTCCGGACCTGCTGCCACAGATCGAATCGCAGATCGTTTCCGTGGACGTCGCCACCGGCCAGCGCACCGTGCACACCAGCGGCCCGGGCATGAAGCTCGGCGCCCAATACATCTCCAACGACGAGATCGTCTACCGTCGCAAGGGCGGGCCGGCAGCGGGCCTGTACTCCACCGCCGCGGGCAAGACGCCGGTCAAGATCGACCGGCTGCGCACGCCCGCATGGTCGCCGGACGGCCGGCAGCTGGTGTACGAGAAGTTCACCTGGGGCGGCTGGAAGCAGGATCAGCCCCTCTACAGCTGGGACGCGGACCGCGAGTACCGCTACACCGACGTGTGGCCCGCCTTCTCGAGGGACGGCATGTTGGTGCTCACCGCGAAGGGCGAGAACTCATCGGTGGACATCATGCGCCCGGACGGTTCCGAGCGGAAACGCATCTACGACGTGGCCCAGAGCGGGCTGGACCCGGTGCTCGTCAAGCGCGGCCTGGCCGGCGCTTTCTTCCCGGTGTGGTCGCCCGACGGCGAATGGGTGGTGTTCGGCCTGGGCAACTGGTTCACCGAGCGCGGCAAGGGCAGCGCGAAGCTGATGCGCGTGCGCCGGGACGGCAGCGGCGCGGAAGTCCTGACCGACGACACTGTCTTCAACGCGGGTTTCCCCAGCTACTCGGCGGACGGCCAGGAGGTCGTCTTCCGCGCCTGGCCCAGGGACGGCCAGGGCTACGACAAGCAGATGGGCCTGCGCGTGCTCAATCTGGAAACGCGCCAGGTGCGCGTGCTGACGACCGGGTACGACAACCTGCCGATCTGGTCGCCGGACGGCGGCCGCATCATGTTCACGCGCGGGGTGAAGAAGGAGGGCAGCAAGTGGTCCAACTTCGACATCTACACCGTGCGCCCGGACGGCACGGACCTGCGCCGCCTGACCACCAGCGAGGCCAGCGACGGCCACGCCGTGTGGACCAACGGCGGCAAGCAGATCCTGTGGAACAGCGCGATCGCGGGCTACCGCGACGAAGCCTGCCTGTACGACCAGACCTTCCAGCCGTACGGACAGCTGTTCATCATGGACGCCGACGGGCGCAACAAGCGGCAGCTGACCGACAGCATCTGGGAAGACTCGACCCCGCAGTACACGCCGCCGGGATCCCGCGGTTGACAGGGACCTAAGAGAGGCGCGCCAGACGCCATGCAACGGCCCTGCGCGTCAGGGCCCCGGAGACAACATGCGCATCGACTTGAAACGCCGCGGCCTGCTGGCCGCCACGGCGGCGGCCGCCGCCATCCTGCCGAGCCGCGGCTGGTCTGCGGGCGAGGACATCGTCGCCGGTCAGATCGGCCCCTTCACCGGCATGCCGGCGCCAGACGCGCGGGAGGTCAACCAGGGCATCCGTGCGGCCTTCGCGCAGATCAACGCGGGTGGCGGCGTGAACGGACGCCGGCTCGCGCTGTTCGAACTGGACGACGGCTACAAGGACGAGGGCTTCGTGCGCCAGTTCGCCGAGGCCATGAAACGCCGCCCGGTCGCGCTGCTGTCGCCGGTGGGCACGCGCTCCATCCAGCGAATGCTCGACGAGAAGTTGCTGGATGCCGCCGACACGCTGGTGCTCAACGCGATTCCCGGTGCCGAGAGCCTGCGCAGCCCGGGCCATCCCAAGCTGTTCCACATCCGTGCGGGCGACCGGCAGCAGGTCGAACGCATCATCCGCCACGCCGTCACGCTGGGCATGACGCAGATGGCCGTGCTGGTCCAGGATGTCCCCATTGGCAAGTCCCAGCTGGCGGCGGCCGTGAAGGCTGCCGAAAGCCTGAACGTGAAGCTCACGACGTTCACGGTTGCCGCGAACGCGGCATCCCTGGCGGAGCCGGCCGCGCGCGCCGCAGCGACGCCGTCGCACAGCGCGTTGGTGTTGGGCAGCCCAAAGTTCGGGGCCGACGCCATCGTGGCGCTGCGCAAGGCGGGCCATGCCAAGTCCGTCTACGCCCTCAGCTACGTGCCGCCGGCCATGGTCATGCAGGCCGCCGAGGGGGCGTCACGCGGCGTCGCGCTGGCGCAGGTGTTCCCCAATCCCAACGGCAGCAAGATGGCGCTGCAGCACCGCTTCCAGGACGCGATGAAGCGCGCCGGGGTAACGGGCCCCTACACCGTGTTCCACCTGGAGGGCTACGTGAACGCGCGGGTGCTGGCGGAGGGGCTGCGCCGCACCCGCGAAGCCGGAGCCGCCGGGCTAGCGCGCGCGCTGCGCGCGATGGGTGACTGCGACCTCGGCGGCTACCACGTCGATTTCTCCAGGGACAACGTGGGCAGCAGCTTCGTTGACATCGCAGTGATCAACGGCGCCGGCCGGCTGGTGTATTGAAGGAAACGCCGTGCGAAAGAAGAACTCCCTGAAGCGCTGGCTCGCTGCACTGGCACTGGCGGCCGTGGGTGGGCTGGCCTGGGCCCAGTCCTACCCGTCCAAGCCCATCCAGTTGGTCGTGGCGTTTGCTCCCGGTGGCACCGGAGACATCGTGGCGCGCATGGTGGCCCAAAAGATGGGTGACAGCCTGGGGCAGCCGGTGGTCGTCGAAAACCGGCCGGTTCCGGTGGCAGCCGTCTCCATGGTGGCGCATGCCAGGCCGGACGGCTACACGCTGCTGATGGCCGGCAGCGGCACCGCGCTCACCTCGGCGCTCTTCACCAAGCTGCCGTATGACCTGATGAAGGACTTCATCCATGTCTCGACCCTCGCGACCTTCGACCTCGCACTGGTCACGGACAGGCAGTCCGGTTTCAATTCGGTGGCAGACATCATTGCCTTCGCCAAGGCCCATCCGGGCAAGCTCAACATCGGCACTGCGCGGACCGGCAGCACCCAGAACCTGGCCGCCGAGATGCTGAAGGCCCGGGCAGGCATCGATGTGGTGATCGTGCCCTTCAAGACGACCAGCGACATGGTCGGCGCGATGCGCGCCAAGGATGTCCATGCCGCCATCGAGATGCTGCCGGCCATCCAGGGACAGATCAGCAGCAAGTCGGTCAAGGCGCTGGCCGTGGCTTCGAGCAAGCGGCACCCTGGGTTGCCGGAGATCCCGACCCTGGCGGAAAGCGGCATGCCCGGCTTCGAGGCGAGTTCGTGGAATGGCATCGCCGTGCCCGCCGGCACGCGGCCCGAGGTGGTCAAGCGTCTGGCGCAGGAGATCGGTAAGGCCATCGAATCGCCGGAGCTGCAGGGCAAGCTGCTGGCGCTGGGCATCGCGGCCAAGGCCAGCACGCCCGAGCAGATGACGCAACGCATGCGCAGCGACATTGCGAAGTGGCGCGCGCTGATCGACAAGGCGGGCATCCCGCGGCAGTAGAGAGAGTCAACACACCATGTTCAGGAACTTCATCGGCGGCGCCTGGCTGGAGGGGCCAGGCGTCGCGCGCAACATCAATCCGTCGGACACCCGCGACCTCGTGGGCGAATATGCGCAGGCAGACGCGGACCAGGCGCGCCAAGCCATCGCGGCGGCCGAAGTCGCCTTCCCGGCGTGGAGTCTCTCCACGCCACAACAGCGCTTCGACATCCTGGATGCCGTGGGCGCCGAGGTTCTGGCGCGCCGGGCCGAACTGGGCGACCTGCTGGCGCGCGAGGAAGGCAAGACCCTGCCTGAGGCCATCGGCGAGGTCGTCCGCGCGGGCAACATCTTCAAGTACTTTGCCGGCGAGGCGCTGCGCCCGGGCGGCGAGGCGATGCCCTCGGTGCGGCCGGGGGTCGGCGTCGAGATCACGCGCGAGCCGCTGGGCGTCGTGGGCATCATCACGCCCTGGAATTTCCCCATCGCCATCCCGGCCTGGAAGATCGCTCCCGCCCTGGCCTACGGCAACTGCGTGGTCTTCAAGCCCGCGGAGCTGGTGCCGGGATCCGCCTGGGCGCTGGCCGAGATCCTGTCGCGCAGCGGCCTGCCGCAGGGCGTGTTCAACCTCGTGATGGGCCGGGGCCAGGAAGTCGGCGCGACGCTGCTGGAAGACCCGCGGGTTGCCGCCATCACATTCACCGGCTCCGTCGCCACCGGGCAGAAGGTCGCGGCGGCCTGCGTCGCCCGCATGGCCAAGTTCCAGCTGGAGATGGGCGGCAAGAACCCGATGATCGTCCTGGACGATGCGGACCTCGACGTGGCGGTGAACTGCGCCGTGAACAGCGGCTTCTTCTCGACCGGGCAGCGCTGCACCGCCTCGTCGCGCCTGATCGTCACCGACGGAATTCACGACCGCTTCATGCTTGCCATGGTCGAGCGCATGAAGTCATTGACCGTGGATGACGCGCGCAAGCCGGGCACCGACATCGGCCCGGTGGTCGATCAAACGCAACTGGAGCGGGACCGCGCGTATGTGGACCTCGCCCAGGCCGAGGGCGGTCGGCTGGTGCTCGGCGGCGAGGCCATCGCGCACAGCGTGGATGGACAGCCCGGCTTCTACATGAGCCCGGCGCTGATCACGGACAGCACCCCCGGGATGCGCATCAACCGCGAGGAAGTCTTCGGTCCCGTGGTCAGCGTGCAGCGTGCCCGGGACTACGAGCACGCGCTGGCGCTGGCCAACGACACGCCCTTCGGCCTGGCCTCCGGCATCGCCACCACATCGTTGAAATACGCCACGCACTTCAAACGACACGCGCAAGCCGGCATGGTGATGGTGAACCTGCCCACGGCCGGGGTCGACTATCACGTGCCCTTTGGCGGCCGCAAGGGATCGAGCTGGGGGGCGCGCGAGCAAGGGCGCCATGCGGCGGAGTTCTATACGACCCTGAAGACGTCGTATACGCACGCCTGAGCGGTCACCATGAACGTTCGGCTGGAACAGTCGCCGACGGATCTGCTCGACGAGCGCGAGTTGACGGTCTTCAGGTTGCTCGCGCGAGGCGTGACGCATGCCGAGGCCGCGTCGGAACTGCACCTGCCTCCGAAGACGATCGGCCTCGTCAGCCGGGCCATCTGCGCCAAGTTGCCGCTGGGCCATCCGATCGACTTGTGGCACCTGACGCGGAAGTGCCTGTTGGCCAATGAGTAGCCCGCTGCGCAAAGGGCCGCCGCCCGAACGCCAACGCTAGCGCTTCCACAGTTCCCACTGTGTCGCTGCGCCAAACACCAGCGCGAGCGCCGGCACCACCATGAGCAGCCAGCGCGGCACGCGCGCGAGCCGCAAGCCGCTGGCCAGCAGCAGTCCCAAGCTGACCAGCGCCGTGGGATCGGGCATCCAGCCGAACACCTCGGCCTGGCTCCAAGGGCGTCCCAGCGCCGGCGCCAGCAGGGGATAGCCGAGCAGGCCCAGCACCGCGAGGCCCATGCCGGTCCGCCTGGCCAGGCGGCTTGTGGGTGCGCTGCGCGTGACCGGGGCGCACGCCAGCAGCGCGAACAGCAAGGCCTGGATCTCGAACGCGAGCGCCAGGTGCGGGGCCGCGAGGAAGATGGTCGCGTAGTGCTGCGTCAGGAAAGCCCAGGCCACCCAGAACCAGGCCAGGGCCAGCAGCGCCATCAGCGCGCGGCCCGCGCCCACGCCGCCGCGCATCGCCAGGGCCAGCGCCACCACCCCGAGCAGGCCAGCGGCCAGGGGCCCCGGCCACAGTTGCTGGTTGTAGGTCTCCACCAGCCGGCCGTAGGCCTGCGGCGAGAACATCAGGAAATCCGACAGCCGGTAGGTCCACCACTCGGACATGGCGCCCTACACGAGCTGCTTGATGTGCTCGGCGATCCGGCGGCGCAGTTCCGCATCGGGCAGGCGGCCCTGGGCCGCGCCCATGTTTTCGCGCAGGTGCTCGATGCGGCTCGTGGCCGGAATGGCGCAGGTCACCGCCGGGTGCGTGACGATGAACTTCAGCACCAGCTGGGCCCAGCAGCCGCAATCGGTTTCCGCCGCCCACGCCGGCAGCGGATGGCGCTGCAGCCGCCGCAGCAAGGCGCCTTCCTGGAACGGCCGGTTGGCCAGTACCGCGATGCCGCGCTCGGCGGCCAGCGGCAGCAGGCGTTGTTCGGCTTCGCGGTCGACCGGGTTGTAGGTGAGCTGCACGAAATCGAGCGGCTGACTGCGCATGATCTGCTCGATCTCGCGGTGGCGCCGGCCCTCCGAGGTGGTGATGCCGACGTAGCGCAGCCGGCCCTGCGCCTTCATGGCTTCGATCAGCGGCAATTGCTTCTCCCAGGCCAGCAGGTTGTGCACCTGCAGCAGGTCGAAGCGGTCCACTCGCCAGTGGCGCCGCGAAGCTTCGGCTTGCGCGGCGCCGTCGCTCGAAGTCCAGACCTTGTCGGCCGAGAACACCCGCGCCCGCGCCCCCAGGGACTGCAGGGCGTCGCCGATCACCGATTGCGAGGAGCCGTACATGGGCGAGGAATCGATCAGCCGGCCGCCGCGTGCAAAGAACTCGCCGATCACCTGCGCGCAGCCCCTGCGCGCCGCGGCATCGTCGCCCACGTTGAAGGTGATCCAGCTGCCCAGTCCGATCGCCGGGAGGCGTTCGCCGGAGGAGGGGATCGGCCTGGTGAGCAGTGGCGCGGCCGTCCCGGCTTGGGCCCAGGCGCTCGCCGGCAGCGATGCGGGAAGCCACAGCAGGAGCGGGCGCCTTTGCATGCGGCCAGCGTAGCACGCAGGCTGCCGGCCATGCGCTAGGAGCAGCGCGACTTCAGGCCACCATGCGGCGCGCTTCGCGATGCGCGATCCAGAGCGTCGCCGCGCAGATCACGGCGCCGCCGATCAGGGTCGACTGGCTCGGCATGTCGCCGAACACCAGCCAGCCGAGCATCGTCGCCCATACCAGGTCGAGGAACTTCACCGACTGCGTGGCCGAGATGTCGGTCACCGAGAACGAGCGCGTGAGCATGTAGTGGCCCAGGCTGCCCAGCACGCCGCACAGGGCAAAGCTGAACCACTGCCAGGCGCTCGGCATGGTCCAGTGCAGCGCCGCCATCGGCAGGCTCAGCAGGGCTACCGAGATCGACTGCCAGGCCACGATCACCTCGGGGCGTTCATGGCGCGTCAGGCCCTTGGTCATCAGGAAAGACAGCGCGAACACCGGCGCCGAGGCCAGCATCACCAGCGTGTACCAGCCGCCCGAGCCGGCCAGCTTGGGCGCCACCACGATCAGCACGCCGGCGAAGCCGATGCCCGCGGCCACCCAGCGCTCCCAGCGCATGCGCTCGCGGAACATCCAGGCGGCGCCCAGCATGATGAAGATCGGCCCGGTGAACCCGATCGCGGTGGTGTCGGCGATGGTGATGTGCGCGATCGCCGCGAACCACAGCAGCAGCCCGACGGTGTGGACGGCGCCGCGGGCAAACTGGCCGGCGATGTTGTGCGGCCGGTAGGCCGCGATGCCGGCGCGCAGGATCAGCGGCATCATCACCGCCAGGCCGAAGGCGTAGCGCAGGAACTGGGTTTCGAAGGCGCCGACTTCCACGGTGAGCTGGCGCATCAGCGTATTGAGCAGGGCGAAGGTAAATCCCGCGCCGCTGGACCAGAGCAAGCCGCGCACCGTGGGCGGCAGCCGCGATGCGCGCCGCTGCGCTACCGCCGCGCGCCGCACCAGCACGTGGCGCTTGGATCCAACTGCCACCTTTCGACTCCTTGCGCGACCACTATAGCGGAGCTTGCAATTCCGAGTGGTCCGAGGGGCGTCGCGCACGCGTCTGCCCGCGGCCATGCGAGCCGCTATAGTCAAGCGGTCTTCAGGGCGGGGTGTGATTCCCCACCGGCGGTAAGCGGCGCGAGCCGCGAGCCCGCGAGCGCTTCCAGTCTCCCGTAGCCTGGAAGGTCAGCAGACTCAGTGCGATGCTGAGGCCGACGGTGTTGGAAGGTTTTCCTTCCTCAGTCCGGATGGAAGAAGATTCGTTGCGTGGCTGGTCCATGCGGCGATGTGCTGCCGCGAGCCTGGGTGTCGGGCCCACGGCGGGCGTCAGCGTTCTTGCGTGCCTTGAAGCGTTTTTGTTCAACCAACAGGAGCGTTTCATGTCGATGGTTTCCACCGCTTCCCTTTCGGCGTCCCGCGATCCGGGCGTCGTTCCCCTTTCACCTCTGCCCGAGGTGCTCGCCGCGATCGCGGCGGGCCGGCCGGTGCTCGTGCTCGATGATGCGCAACGCGAGAACGAGGCCGACCTGATCTGCGCGGCCGAGCGCATCACCCCGGCGGTGATGGCCATGATGATCCGCGAGGGCAGCGGCATCGTGTGCCTGTGCATCCCGCCGGACAAGGCCAGCGAACTCAAGCTGCGGCCCATGGTGGAGATCAACCGCTCGCGCTTCGCGACCGCCTTCACCCAGTCGATCGAGGCCGCGCACGGCGTGAGCACGGGTGTGAGCGCGGCCGACCGCGTGCAGACCATCCAGTGCGCGCTGCGCACCACCCTGGAGCGCAGCGAGATCGTCAGCCCCGGGCACGTGTTCCCGCTGATTGCGCGCCCGGGCGGCACGCTGGAGCGCGACGGGCACACCGAAGCGGCGGTCGACCTGGCCGTGCTGGCCGGCCTGGCGCCGGCCGGGGTGCTTTGCGAGCTGATGAATTCCGACGGCACCATGGCGCGCGGCGCGCAGGTGCGCGCCTTTGCCGAAGCCCACGGCCTGCCGTGCACCACGGTGGCGGCGGTGGCGGACTTCCGGCGGCACCACCGCTGTTGAGCCATTTGAGACTCCGCTGAGCCGCCCGGCCGCGCACGATGCGGAATCGGGGGGCCTGAAAATCCGCTGTCCCCCTCCTATTGGGAGGGGCACGCGCCGCCTGCCTGCGCTTAACCTCCTGTCAGTGTCATCAGACAGGGAAAGACCCATGAAAGTGCTGGTAGCGGTCAAGCGGGTGGTCGACTTCAACGTGAAGGTCCGCGTCAAGTCGGACAACACGGGCGTCGACATCGCCAACGTCAAAATGAGCATGAACCCGTTCGACGAAATCGCCGTCGAGGAGGCCGTTCGGCTGAAGGAGAAGGGCGTGGCCACCGAGGTGATCGCCGTCTCCTGCGGGGTGGCGCAGTGCCAGGAGACCCTGCGCACGGCCATGGCCATCGGCGCCGACCGCGCCATCCTGGTGGAAACGGCCGACGAGCTGCAGCCGCTGTCGGTGGCCAAGCTGCTCAAGGCGGTGGTCGACAAGGAGCAGCCCGGGCTGGTGATCCTGGGCAAACAGGCGATCGACGACGACTGCAACCAGACCGGCCAGATGCTGGCGGCGCTGCTGGATGCGCCGCAGGCCACCTTCGCCTCCAAGGTCGAAGTGGCCGACGGCAAGGCCAAGGTTACGCGCGAAGTCGACGGCGGCCTGGAGACCGTGTCGGTCACGCTGCCGGCGGTGGTCACCACCGACCTGCGCCTGAACGAGCCGCGCTACGTGACGCTGCCCAACATCATGAAGGCCAAGAAGAAGCAGCTGGACACCCTCAAGCCGGCCGACCTGGGCGTGGACATCAAGCCGCACCTGAAGATCGTGAAGGTCACGGAGCCGCCCAAGCGCTCAGCCGGCATCAAGGTGCCGGACGTGGCGACGCTGGTGGCCAAGTTGAAGAACGAAGCGAAGGTGATCTGAGATGACTGCACTTGTTATTGCCGAACACGACAACGCCTCCATCAAGGGCGCCACGCTCAACACCGTCACGGCGGCCGTCAAGTGCGGCGGTGAGGTGCATGTGCTGGTGGCCGGCCACAACGCCGGCGCTGCCGCGGCCGCTGCCGCCAAGATCGCCGGCGTGGCCAAGGTGATCCACGCCGACGGCGAGCACCTGGCGCACGGCCTGGCCGAGAACGTCGCGGCGCAGGTGCTGGCGCTGGCCGGCGCCTACAGCCACATCCTGTTCCCGGCCACCGCCGCCGGCAAGAACGTCGCCCCGCGCGTGGCCGCCAAGCTCGATGTCGGCCAGATCTCCGACATCACCCGCGTCGATGCCGCCGACACCTTCGAGCGCCCGATCTACGCCGGCAACGCCATCGCCGTGGTGCAGAGCCTGGACAAGACGAAGGTGATCACCGTGCGCACCACCGGCTTCGACCCCGCCGCGGCCGAAGGCGGCGCGGCGGCGGTCGAGACCTTGGGGCCCGTGGTCGACAGCGGCAAGAGCGCCTTCGTGGGCAACGAGATCGCCAAGAACGACCGCCCGGAGCTGACGGCCGCCAAGATCATTGTCTCGGGCGGGCGCGCGCTGGGCTCGGCCGAGAAGTTCCAGGAAGTGATCACGCCGCTGGCCGACAAGCTGGGCGCGGCCATCGGCGCCAGCCGCGCCGCGGTGGACGCCGGCTATGCGGCGAACGACCTGCAGGTCGGGCAGACCGGCAAGATCGTGGCGCCGCAGCTGTACGTGGCCTGTGGCATCTCCGGCGCGATCCAGCACCTGGCCGGCATGAAGGATTCCAAGGTGATCGTGGCGATCAACAAGGATCCGGAAGCGCCGATCTTCTCGGTGGCCGATTTCGGCCTCGAGGCCGACCTGTTTACCGCCGTTCCCGAACTCGCGAACGCGGTCTGAGAGAGAGCCCATGGCACTGCTGAGGCAATGCTTGCAGCAATTGCGCGTCCGCCGCGGGGAGTGGGACGCGACCGCCGAGGTCTGGCCGGAATCCGATCAGCCCGCCTGGGACGACTCGCTCGCTGCGCTGCCGTCCCCCTTCGAGGCCGGCGCCGCCATGGCGCTGGGCCACCCGCTGCCGATGGGCCCCGCCGGGGCCGGCGCGGATGGCCGTCGCGCGGCCGACCGCATCCAACGCTGAAACCTGCCAAAACGCCGTCCCTGCGCCGCTGAACTGCGGACGCGGGGCTCAGGCATGGGCTGAAAAAAGAAAAACCCGCGCAGCCTTGCGCGGGTTTCGGGTGTCTTGGTGGCGCTTCACGGACTCGAACCGCGGACCTGTGGATTATGATTCCATCGCTCTAACCGACTGAGCTAAAGCGCCATCCGGCGCTTTTTTCATGGCGCCGAGCCACTGATTATAGCCGTTCGCGGGCGACTCAACCGAGCCGGGTCAGGCGTTCTTGAAAGCCGGTTCGCGCTTGCCGAGGAAGGCGTCCATGCCCTCGTTCTTGTCGGCCGTGGCGAACAGGGCGTGAAAGATGCGGCGCTCGAACATGACCCCGTCCGACAGGCCGCTTTCGAAGGCGCGGTTGACCGATTCCTTGGCCGCCATCGCCGCCACGCGCGGCATGCCCGCGATCACCAGTGCGGCGCCGAGCGCTTCCTGCATGAGCTTGTCCAGCGGCACCACCCGGCTGACCAGGCCGGCCCGCTCGGCTTCGGCCGCGTCCATCATGCGCGCGGTGAGCACCATGTCCATGGCCTTGGATTTGCCGAGCGCGCGTGGCAGGCGCTGCGTGCCGCCGGCGCCCGGGATGATGCCGAGCTTGATCTCGGGCTGGCCGAACCGGGCGTTGTCGGCCGCGATGATGAAGTCGCACATCATCGCCAGCTCGCAGCCGCCGCCCAGGGCGAAACCGGCCACGGCCGCGATCACCGGCTTGCGCACGCTGCGGATCGTCTCCCAGTTGCGGCCGATGACGTCGCTCTTGTAGGCGTCGGCGAAGTCGTACTTCCTGAGCGTGCCGATGTCGGCCCCGGCGGCGAACGCCTTCTCGCTGCCGGTGACGACGATGCAGCCGATCGCCTCGTCGGCATCGAAAGCCTTGAGCGCGGCGCCGAGCTCGTCCATGAGCTGGTCGTTCAATGCGTTGAGCTGCTTGGGACGGTTGAGCGTAATCACGCCCACTTTGCCGCCTTCGGTGCGGACTTCGATCGCCTCGTAGGCCATGTGTTTCTCCAGTGCTTGGCGGCACTATACCCAAGCGCTGCAAGGACCCGCCAAGCGGAAAAGCCGATGGTAAAGTGACCGCGCAAGGAGACACCGATGACCGAACCGACCGTGCTGTATGAGGCGCGCGGCGCCGTGGCTCTCGTCACGCTGAACCGCCCGCAGTCGCTCAACAGCTTCACGCGCGCGATGCACCAGGAGCTGTGGGCTGCGCTGGACCGCATCGAGGCCGACAAGGCGATCCGCGCCTGTGTCATCACTGGTGCCGGCCGCGGGTTCTGCGCCGGCGCCGACCTGGCCGAGTTCGATTTCGCGCCAGGCCCCGATCTGGTGAAGCGGGCCGATCCGGGGCCGATCATCGAGCAGGCCTTCAATCCCACCACGCGCCGCCTGCAGTCGCTGCGCGTGCCCACCGTGGCCGCGGTCAACGGCGTGGCGGCGGGTGCCGGCGCATCGATTGCCATGGCCTGCGACCTGGCCATCGCGGCGCCGGGCGCCTCCTTCATCCAGGCCTTCATCAAGCTGGGGCTCGTTCCCGATGCCGGCGGCACCTGGTTCCTGGTCAAGAAGCTCGGGGTGGCGCGTGCCATGGGCGCGGCGATGCTGGGCGACAAGATCAGCGCCCAGCAGGCCAAGGACTGGGGAATGATCTGGGACGTGGCGCCGGCGGGCAAGGACTGCGTCGAGGCGGCGCTGGAGCTGGCGCAGCGCCTCGCAGTGCTGCCGACCCAGGGCCTGCTCGCAACGCGCAAGCTGGTGCGCGCCGCCGCCAGCCATGACCTCGATGCCCAGCTCAACCTCGAGCGCGACACGCAATCGGCCCTGGGCCGCACGCACGACTACATCGAGGGCGTGCAGGCGTTCCTCGAAAAGCGCGCACCTGTATTCAAAGGAGAGTGATGACCCCGCAAGAGACAGCCGCGAAGGTCGGCGAAGTGATGTTCGCGGCCGACCGCGCCAGCCGCGAATTCATGCAGATGGAGCTGGTCAGCTGCGAGCCCGGCCGCGCCGTCATGCGCATGACGGTGCGCGAGGCCATGCTCAATGGCCACGAGATCTGCCACGGCGGCCTGATCTTCACGCTGGCCGATTCGACCTTCGCCTTTGCCTGCAACAGCCACAACAAGGTGACGGTGGCGGCCGGCTGCAGCATCGAGTTCCTCAAGCCCGGGCGGCTGGGCGACGTGCTCAGCTGCGAAGGCGTCGAGCAGGTGCTGCAGGGACGGCACGGCATCTATGACATGAAGGTCACCAACCAGCGCGGCGAGGTGGTGGCCATGTTCCGCGGCAAGAGCGCGCACATCCAGGGGACGGTGATACCGGAAACCACATGAGCCGCACGGCCGCTCCGAAGGCTCATAGCACCGCAGCCCGCAGGGCGGAGGTTATCCAATGAAAGGCAAGTTGCAACTCGAGCCGATCGAGACGGCATCCGTCGATGAACTGCGCGCGTTGCAACTGAAGCGGCTGCAGGCCACCCTGGCGCAGGCCTATGCGAACTCGCCGGTGTACCGCGCCAAGTTCGACCAGGCCGGGGTGCGCCCCGAGGACTGCCGCCAGCTGTCGGACCTGGCGATGTTCCCCTTCACCAGCAAGGCCGACCTGCGCGAGAGCTATCCCTTCGGCATGTTCGCCGTGCCGCGCGAGGAGTGCGTGCGCATCCATGCCTCCAGCGGCACCACCGGCAAGCCCACGGTGGTGGGGTACACGAAGAACGACATCGACACCTGGGCGACGGTGATGGCGCGTAGCATCCGCGCCTCGGGCGCGATGCCGGGCGACCTGGTGCATGTGAGCTACGGCTATGGGCTGTTCACCGGCGGGCTGGGCGCCCACTACGGCGCCGAGCGCCTGGGCCTCACCGTGGTGCCCTTCGGCGGCGGCCAGACCGAGCGCCAGGTGCAGCTGATCCACGATTTCCGGCCCGACATCATCATGGTCACGCCCAGCTACATGCTGGCGATCGCCGACGAGTTCGAGCGGCAGGGGCTGAACCCGCGCGAATCGAGCCTGCGCGTGGGCATCTTCGGCGCCGAGCCCTGGACCAACGACATGCGCGCGGCGATCGAGCAGCGCATGAACATGGACGCGGTGGACATCTACGGCCTGTCGGAGGTGATGGGACCCGGCGTGGCCAACGAGTGCATCGAGACCAAGGACGGACCGACGATCTGGGAAGACCATTTCTATCCCGAAATCGTCGATCCGGAAACCGGCGCGCCGGTGCCCGAAGGTGAATTCGGCGAGCTGGTGTTCACCAGCCTGACCAAGGAGGCGCTGCCGATCATCCGCTACCGCACGCGCGACCTCACGCGGCTGCTGCCGGGGACGGCGCGCACCATGCGCCGCATGGAGAAGATCACCGGCCGCAGCGACGACATGATGATCGTGCGCGGCGTCAATGTGTTCCCTACCCAGATCGAGGAGCTGATCCTGAAGGTCCGCGAGCTGGCGCCGCACTACCAGTGCATTCTCACGCGCGACGGCCCGCTGGACGCGCTGACCGTGGCAGTGGAGGCGCGCCACGACCTGCTTCACGACAGCGAGCAGGCGCGCGCGGCCGCCGAGCGGCTGGCGCACGAGATCAAGGTGTACGTCGGCACCACCGCGCGAATCGAGCTGCGCCCGGCCGGGGGCATCGAGCGCAGCCTGGGCAAGGCCAAGCGGGTCATCGACCAGCGCAAGCTGTAGTAGTCCGCTGATGATTCAGCGGACTGGCCTTCGCCGTCAAAGGCGCTTGACGCCCTCGATCACGCCGACCAGCACCCCGTCGACGTAGAGCGCGCCTTCCGGTGCGCCCGCTTCGCGGTGCAGGGCGTGGAACTCCACGGTGGTGGCCATCGCGGCTTCATCCCGGACTTCGCTCAGGGCCTGGGCCCGGCGGCTCGCCAGCTCGCTGGCCGCGCGCAGGGCGGCGGCCACCAGGTACAGCAGTGTCGCGGACAAGGGCCGGGCCGTGTTGGCCTCTGCCCAGGTCAAGGTCTTGCTCATCGCATTTGCTCCTTGTGTGGCCGCCTTCGCTTTTGGCGCGGCGGCCTTGGTTGAGTTATTTCTCCTGCGGTGGGCCCAAAAACAAAACGGCCCGGGGTCAATGCCACGGGCCGCTGCGCTGTCCTGCGAGATCGTCGTCAGGTGGGTGGCGCGGCGGCCCCGGCGGCAAGCAGTGCCGATCGACTCGCGCCGAATGCGAGAGCGGCAGCCTGGGGCGCGGGGCCTTGGGCTTGGATCGCGATCGGTGCGGAGTAAGAGATCAACTGCATGCGGTGAAAGGTTGAAGAAAGGGCGTCATCGAGATCCGGGCTCGACTTGCGCAAATGATAAACGATTGATTATCTTGGGCAAGCTGAATTTATCGAGCGGCCGCGCACCTGTGTGTTCGCCGCGACACGGCGGACAGGCGCCAACGGGCGTTCAGCGCTTGTGCTTGAGGGGTGCCACGCCCTGCTGCGAGCGTTGCCACAGGCTGCTGCCGTCCTCGGCCGGGGGCGCGGCCGGCCGTTTCCCTGCGGGGGCCGCGGCCGGGCTGGCGGCCGGCGACCCGGTGGCGGGCGGGGTCAGCACCTCGCCCAGCAGGTCCAGCAGCCGGGCGCGGGCGCGCTGCGGGTGCCGGCGGTAGTAGGTGAGCACCAGGCCGACGATGAAGCGCTCGTCCTCGTCCTGGGGCAGCGGGCTGTCCGGTGCGGGCGCGGGGGTGGCGCCGGGCACTGCCGGCGTCCCCCGCGACATGGCCGGCGCGCTGCCGTCATGCGGCAGGTCCATCCAGCCGGGCGGCTTGTGGCACAGCTGCTCGAACTGGCGCGCCAGCCGCTCACCGATCTGGCGCGAGCGGCTCTTGATCTGGCTCCAGTAGCTGGGCTGGATCTGGAGCCGCTCGGCAAAGCGGCGCTCCAGTCCCCGGAGCGTGGCGATGTCGGGGTCTTTGACCGTGCTGCGCACGAACTCGTCGAACAGCGCCATCGCGTTGTCCAGCCGGATTTGCGCGATGTCGCGCGGGCGAGGGTGCATGGACGGCGATGATAAATCTTCCTTCATCTGGCGGCGATGCCGGCCGCACCGGCCGCCCGCTCCGGTTCAGGCGCCCGCCAGCGCCTGCAGCGCCCGGTGCAGGAAGGCCCCGCGCCGCACCTCCCGGCCCAGCGCCATCGCGTTGGCGGCCATCTCCAGGTACTCCGGGGAGGACAGCCGGGCCGGGATGGCGCCCAGCTCGCGCAGGCTGCCCACCGTGAGGCCAATCCGATGCGCCTGCACGAACGACGCGGCCGCGGCTTCGCGCCACACCACGACCGGCAGGCCGAGCGCCAGGTAGAGCGATACCTTGTGCGGGATGTTGTAGCGCATGTAGCGGCCGGAAATGCCGTCGCAACTGTCGACATCGTCCCCGTCCCAGACCAGCCCGAAATGGCAGCGCGCCTGCAGCGCGGGTTGGTCGGGATCGAACACGCCGAGGCAGTTCAGGGGCGAGCGCATGCGTTCCGGCTCGAAGTAGGGCCCATAGAGCGACAGCTCGACCCCTGGCAGCTGGGCCAGGCGCGGGTCGTAGACGAAGCCGGCCTTGGCCGGCGCCAGGTTGCCGGCGCAGGCCACCTTCAGCGGCGTGTCAAGGCCGCCCTCGTGCCACGCCGGGCCGGGGGCGGCGCAGTAGTCGAACAGTTCCAGCTCGGCGATGGGTGCCGCGACGCCCTGCTCGCGCAGCCAGCGGGTCATGGCGGGGCTGTGCGAGATGAGGCCGTCGAAGGTCTTGAGGATGGCCACCTCGCGCTTCACGGACGAGTCTGCGTTACGCAGCGAATCCAGGTCGTGGATCAGCCCGTACAGCTTCAGGCCGCGCCGCCGGCACAGCAGGCGCAGCAGGAAGGATCGCTTGCGCTGGGCGAAGGGGTACTCGATGAGCACATGGCCACCGCTCGGCAGCATGGCCTGGGCCGTGTCCCCCAGCCTGAGCCATTCACGCCAGCGCCAGGTCGAAGGCAGCGGCAGGGACGCATAGCCGAGCCGCCCCAGCAGGCCGCCGACGTCGCGGCGCGCCTTGCTCCAGGCCGTGGACTCATCGGGGAGTGCGGTGGTCAGGAAGATTCCCGCCGGTGCCGGCGCGCCGGAAGAACGCTCCGGCAGTTGCCAGGCGTGAGCCATCGCTTCGGCTTCAGGGATTCTCATGCGAAGTTGCGGCGCCTGGTCCGCCAACCCATTCTGCGCAATCCCGATCCCGCCCGTGTGCGAGGCGGTCCTTCGACTTGTATCCGCCAGTCACCGGCGCCCTCCGGCGCTAGCGCTGCTCGATCTTCTCCGCGGTCAGCTCGACGAAGGCTTCCGTACCCATGTTGACGCGGATGCGCACCGGCAGGTACTGCAGCGCCGGCGCGAACCAGATCTCGGCCGTGAAGTTGCCGCGGGGGTTGGTGATCCGGCGCGGCTTCAGGTGGAAGGCCTCGACCACACCCATGCCGCGCAGCTCGAGGGCCTGCCGATCCACGATGTCGTAGGTCCACAGGTCCACGCCGTTGGGGCGCGCCAGCCAGAACTCGATGTGATGGCCGACTTCCAGTTTCTCCTGGCCCATCGCGAAGCGATGGGCGAGCTCGACGAACTGGCTGGCGGCGTCCTGGATGCTCGGCGGCCGGGGCACGCGCCGGCCGTCATTGAGCACCACATCGTCCGCATTCAGTTGCACGCTGCGCGTGCTCGAGCGGCGCTGTTCCTGATATGCCCGGGGCGACAGGCCCTGCGGCGTGACATCCCCCTGGCTGGTCAGGATGAACCAGGCAAAGGGCGGCACGTCGATGTCCACGCGGTTCTGGTAGCGGTCCTCTTCGCGCTGCCATTGCACGCGAGCGCTGCCGTACAGCTCGCCGCCGCGAAACAGACCGCTCAGGCGGTAGCTCAGACGGGTGTCGGCCGGCCAGCTGTCGAAATGCGGGGGCGCTGCCGGCGCCGAAGCCGCGCTCTCCGGCGCCTTCGCCATGCTCTCGCCCTGGCCCGGCGCACTCGCGGCCTGCTGCTGGGCCACAGCCGCGTCCGACGCCGGTTCAGCCGGTGCCGATGCGACATCGGCAGGCGCCGCTGCGGATGCGACTTCTTCGGGTGCTGCGGCGGACGCGGGTTTCGAGGCCGGCTTGGCGGGCTTGGGCGCAGCCTTCTTGGCCACCGAGGTGACCGCCGCGCGTCGCGGTGGGGGCGGCGCTTCGGGCGCGGGCGCCGCGGCCACCGGTGGCGGCTCCTGCGGCTGGAGCACGCGGGTGAACATCGGCGTCGCCATCTGCTTGAGCAGCGCCGGTTCCTCGAGCGCGTCGGACAGCCGGTCCAGAGCCAGGCTGTGGACCAAGATCACCAGCGCGACCAGGGCCGCGAAGCGGAAGGGCCGCCGGACCCTCAGCTGTGTGCGCTCAGCCACGGTTGCGCCCGCGCGGCATCGCGCAGCACCAGCCGCCAGGTCGTTGCGGCCGCCGGCAGGTTCAGGTCCAGCCGCAGCAGGCGCCGGTCGCGCGCGACGATGGCCGTGAGCTTGCGGTGATTGCCGGCGTACAGCAGCAGGTCGTCCAGCTTGGTCAAACGCCAGGCCTGGCCCGCCACCTCGACGCCGACCCACTCGTCGTTGGCGGCGATGCCGGCCTGCTCGGCCACCCCGCCGCGCAGCACGGTCTTGACCTGCACGGCGCCGCTCTCGCCGACGCGGATGCCCAGGCGCTGCTGCAGCTGGGCGGGCTCGTCCAGCGCAAAAATGCCCTGCGCCTTCAGCAGTTCGGCCAGCGGCAGGTCCCGGGTGCCGTGCACCCAGGCCGCGATCTCGCGCGTGAAGGCGCGCCCACCCAGTTCCTTGAGCACTGCGGCGAAGTCGGCCTCGGTCATCGGCCCGGCCTTGCAGCGCTGCCACAGCCCGCGCATCACTTCGTCGAGCGTGGTCTGGCGCTCGGCCCGCAGGGTGAGGTCGAAGCACAGCGCCACCAATGCGCCCTTGGTGTAGTAGCTGACCGTGGCGTTGGCCGTGTTCTCGTCCTGCCGGTAGTACTTGACCCAGGCGTCGAAGCTGGCCTGCGCCACCGGCTGCACCTCGCGGCCGGGGGTCTGCAGCACCTGGTTGATGGTCTTGTTCAGCAGCTTGACGTAGGTGGCGTCGTCGATCACGCCGGCGCGCCGCAGCAGCAGGTCGTCGTAGTAGCTGGTGAAGCCCTCGAAGAACCACAGCAGCTGCGTGTAGTTCTCGCGCGAGTAGTCGTAGTGGGTGAACTCCGCCGGCCGCAGCTGCTTGACATTCCAGGTGTGGAAGTACTCGTGGCTGATCAGGCCCAGCAGCGTGACGTAGCCGTCGGACTGGCGCGCGTCGCCCACGCGCGGCAGGTCGCGGCGCGAGGCGATCAGGGCCGTGGAATTGCGGTGCTCCAGGCCGCCGTAGCCGTCGTCGACCGCGTTCAGCATGAACAGGTAGTTCTTGTGCGGCGGGCGCTTGCGGTCGTGCCAGAAGCGGATCTGCGCCTCGCAGATCTTGTGCGTGTCGGCCAGCAGGCGATCGCCGTCGAAGGCTTCTGTGACCCCGGCGACCACCAGGCGGTGCGGCACGCCGGCCGCCTTGAATTCACCGCTCCAGAAGACGCCCATCTCGACCGGGCAGTCGACCAGCTCGTCGTAATCGGCCGCCAGGTAGGTGCCGAACCCGCGCTTGCCGACCTTGAGCGGCGCCAGGCCCGTGGCCGCCTGCCATTGGGGCATCCCGTCCACCGGCGCGAGCTCGAGCGAATGCGCCGTGCTTTCCTGACCGTGCACCTTCAGGCACAGGCTGGTGCCGTTGAAGAAGCCCCGCTGCGTGTCGAGCCAGGCGGTGCGCACCGAGTTGTCGAAAGCGTAGACCTCGTAGCTGAGCACCAGCGGGCTGCTGGGCACGCACTCGAGCTGCCAGGAGCATTTGTCCAGCTGGTGCAGCGCCACCGGCCGGCCGTCCTGGCGCGCGCTCAGGCGCTGCAGGTTCTTGGCGAACTCGCGCACCAGGTAGCTGCCGGGAATCCAGACCGGCAGCGAGACCTGCTGCTGCGCCGCCGGCTGGTCGATCTGGAGCGTGACGCGATAGAGGTGCGCGTGCAGGTCGGCCGCTTCGATCCGGTAGTGCACGCTCGCCGCGCGGGCCGCCGACGTCATTTATCGGCCAGCAGCTTTTCGACCTGTTGCGCGCTCACGGCGCCGGGCACGCGCGTGCCGTCGGCCAGGATCATGGTCGGGGTGCCGGAAATGCGGTACTTGCGTCCGAACTCGACGTTGCGTGTGAGCGCCGCGGTGTCGCACTGCGCGTTGGGCGCGGCCTTGTCGCGCACCATCCAGTCCTGCCAGGCGGCCCCACGGTCCTTGGCGCACCAGAGGTTGCGCGACTTGTCGGTCGAATCCGAGCCGAGGATCGGATACAGGAACATGTGCACAGTGACGTTGTCCACCTTCTGCAACTCGCGCTCGAAGCGCTTGCAGTAGCCGCAGTTCGGGTCCTCGAAGATGGCGATCTTGCGCTTGCCGTTGCCGCGCACGATGGTGAAGGCGTCCTTCAGCGGCAATGCCGAGAAGTCGATCGCCATCAGCTTGTTTTCCCGCTCCTCGGTGAGGTTGCGTTGCTGCTTGGTGTCGATGATGCTGCCCTGGACCAGGTAGTTGCCCTCGGCGTCGCTGTAGAACACCTCGGTGCCCACGCGCAACTCGTACAGGCCCGGGATCGGGGACTTGCTCACCTCGTCGATCTTGCCCAGCTGCGGCAGGCGCTCAGCGAGGTTCTTCTTGATCGCAGCTTCCTGCGCGTGGGCCGCCGTGGCGAGCACCAGCGCGCCCGACATCATGATCCATGCGCTTGCGTTCCTGATCGATTTCATTGTCATTTCCATACTTCAAATCTGTCCCATGGCCTGGCGGGCCACCCAACCCTTGATCGGCCCGCTGCGGTCGAAGCCGGTCATGCCCCAGTTGCGAAGCATGCCCCAGGGCGCATCATCGCGCGAGAACAGCTGCTGCAGCCCGTCGGTGACCGCGCCCATCGCCAGCATGTCACCTTTGCGCGCGCGCTCGTAGCGGCGCAGCAGCCGCAGGTCGCCGGGGTTTCGCCAGTAGTCTCGTTCGTGCAGCACCCGGGCCAGCTCGTTGGCATCGGCCAGCCCCAGGTTCAGGCCGTGGCCCGCCAGCGGATGCACGTTGTGCGCGGCGTCGCCGCACAGCGCCCAGCCGGGGCCACACCAGCGGTCGGCCCGCGCCAGCTGCAGCGGCCAGGCCGCGCGCTCGCTCTCGAGCGTCAGGCGGCCCAGTGCCCCATGGCAGGCTTCTTCCAGGTGCGCCGCGAATGCGGCCGGCTCCAGCGCCAGCAGGTCGGGGGCGCGCTGTTCCCGCACCGACCAGACCAGCGAGACCCGGTTGCCGTCCAGCGGCAGCAGGGCCAGGATCTCGCCCTGGCTGAACCACTGCCGCGCGATGTGCCCATGCGGCCTCTCGCAGCCCAGCCGCGCCGCGATGGCGCGTTGCGGATAGGGCGTGACCTCGAAATTGACCCCGTATTCGTCGCGCGTGGCGCTGGCGCGTCCCTCGCAGATCACCGTGAGGGCCGACGGCTGCGGCGCGTCCAGCCACTGGATCTGCGACTGGTAGCCGATGGCGTCGGCCAGCCGCTCCTGCAGGGCCGGCACGTTGACGATCCAGGCCAGCGCCGGTGCGCCCTGGTCTTCGGCGCGGAAGCACAGCTCGCCGCCGCCGTCGCCGTGGATCTCCATGCGCGCCACCGGCGTCGCGTGGGCTTCGGCGGGCCAGCCGCGCACCAGTTCGAGCAGGTCCTTGGACTGCGCATTCAGCGCGTAGGCCCGGACGTCGCCGCCGCCGCCATTGACCGGCGCCGGGCCGCGCACCAACCCCACGCGCAGCCGGTCGCGCGCGAGCAGCAGGGCCAGGGTCCGGCCCACGATGCCGGCGCCGCGGATACACACATCGAGGGCCATGGGTGAGATTGTAGGAGGCGGGCACAATCCGGGCTCATGAGCACCACAGAGTCCGACGTCAGCACCCGCATCGCCCGCCTCTTCGTCTACCCCGTGAAGTCATGCGCGGGCGTCGAGGTGAAGGAAGCGCTCCTCACCGAGACCGGCCTGGACCTGGATCGCGCCTGGATGGTGGTGGACGCGGACGGCGAGTTCGTCAGCCAGCGCGAACTGCCGCGCATGGCGCTGGTGAAGGTCCAGCTGAAGGTGCATGAGGTGGTGCTGCGCGCGCCCGGCATGCTGGCCCTGCACCTGGCCGTCGATGCCGCCGAATCGCCGATGCGGGTGCGGGTCTGGGACGACGAGGTGCCGGCCTGGGACATGGGCGCCGTCGCCGCCCAGTGGTTCAGCGACTTCCTCGGCCGGCCGCTGCGGCTGGCGCGCTTCGATCCCGAGCACCGGCGCCTGTCGGACCGCAAGTGGACCGGCGAGGTCGAGGCGGCCAACCAGTTCAGCGACGGCTATCCGCTGCTGGTGGCCAGCGAAGGATCGGTCGCAGAGCTCAACCGGCGGCTGGCCGCGGCCGGCCATGCGCCGGTCGGCATCGAGCGCTTTCGTCCCAACATCGTCCTGGCCGGGCTGGAAGCGCAGGACGAGGACCGCGTGGATGTGCTGCGCATCGCAGCGGACGAGGAAGTCCTGCTGCGCCCGGTGAAGCCCTGCGCGCGCTGCACGATTCCCGACGTCGATCCGGTCAGCGCCGAACCGGCGCCCTTCGTGAGCGAGGTGCTGCGCGCCTATCGCGCCAATCCGCAGATGGGCGGCGCGATCACCTTCGGCATGAATGCCGTCACGCTCCAGGGCGAAGGCCAGGTCCTGCGCGTGGGGCAGGCCGTCACGGGACGCTGGCGGTTCTGACCGGCGCCGCCGCCGGCACCGATTCCGCCGCCGCCGCGGGCAGGCCGCTGTCGCTGCCCAGAATCGACGAGTCCGGTTCGAGCGATACCGGCCGCGTGTGCTCAGGATCCAGGAAGCGGATCGGCCGGCGGGTGCGCGGCGACATGCCGGCCAGCAGGTCGTTCAGCGCGTCCATCAGGTCCTCGGGCTCCGCCGTGCGTTCCTCCAGCAGCACCGCGCCGATGTGGAACTGCAGCGTGACCTCGGGCTTGAGGCCCTTGAGCGGCATCAGCCCGGCGGCGATCAGGCGCGCCGCCCGCTCGGTGACCGCGATGCGTGACAGTTCGCCTTCGAGGATCAACCCGAAACGGGCCTCGCCGATTCGGCTCACGGTGTCGGCGTCGCGCAGCAGCCGGCGCAACTTGATCACGCTGCGCAGCAGGCTCTGCTCGGCCACGGCCGTGCCGAAGCGCGCCTTGATCGCGGGGTAGTTCACCAGGTCGATGAACACGATGGCAGAGTTGTCGCGGTGGCGCCGGTAGCGCGCCACGACTTGTTGCAGCCGGTCGTGGAACAGGTGCGCGGCCAGCAGGCCGGTGAGCGCGTCCTGCGTCGACAACGCCAGTTCGCGGATCTGCGCACCGTGGCGCTCGCGCGAGCGGATGGTGAGCGCCACCAGCAGCAGCGGCACCTCGATCGCCATGGCCACCACGACGGCGTACTGGGTGGCGAAGAACACCGGCAGCCAACCGAAGACGCGCATCATGGTGATCACCACGGCCAGGCACAGGGGCACGAAGGCGGCCAGCACCCAGGCGCCGACGACGTCGCCGCGCCGCCAGGCGGCCCAGGCGACCCACAGGTTGACGAAGGTCGCGCCGGCCACGTACACCCCGACCATGGCCACCCCGGCGGGCTTGGCCATGAACGGGTAGGCCACCGCCAGCACGATGCCGGCCAGGCCCGCCGCCCGCACCAGCTGGTCCTGCAGGCGGTAGCGTCCGGCCAGGCCGATGAGGTTGCGCACGAACAGCATGGCCGCCCCGCCGGCGAGCAGCGCCAGCATGCTCTGCGGCGCATCGCCCAGCAGCGCGAACCGTGGCCACAGCAGGTGCGCGGCAGCTCCGGTGTAGGCGGCGACGCACAGCGAGGTGATCACGGCATAGGCCGCATACCAGGCGTAGACGCTGTCGCGGTACAAGCGCGCTTGCGCGACGCAGGCCGCCACCAGCAGGAGCAGGGCGCCGAACGCCATCCCGAGGCCCAGGTATTCGACCTGGATGCGGTCGTCGTAGGCCGTGTCCGAAAGCAGCTCCACCGGGAAATTGGCGGGCGTGAGATGCTGGATGCGCGCGTAGACGTCGCGCACCTGCCCCGGCGGCAGGTCGAGGCGGAAATGCGGATAGCGCCCCGGCGCCGGCCAGGCGCTGACGGCCAGCGAGTCGCCGGCCGTGCGGGCGATCCACTGGCCCTTGTCGTTCTGCTGGTAGACCGTCACCGCGTCGAGCGTGGGCATGGGGAACACCAGCTCCCAGCTCTCGGCGTCGTCGCGGTTGCGAACCAGGCGCCAGTGCATCCAGAGCTGGCCGCGTTCGCCCAAGGCGTGGATGCGGTCCGGCTGCCCGGGCGTGAAATCCATGCCGCCGCGCCGCAACACCTGCTCGAAAGTGGCGGTGCCGGCCGGGTCCAGCCAGACCCTTCCGAGCTCGGTGGCTTCGAGTTGCGCCGCCGGCGGCAGCTGGTCGACCGCGAGGGGCGCCGGCTGGGCCGCGAAGGCACCCGGCAGCGCCGATCCCAGCAGCAGCACCAGGCAGGCCAGCGCGGCGCGCAGCAGGCATCGCATACACTTTCCCGCTTGTCTTTGTGGAACGGCCATGAGTTTGAAGTGCGGGATTGTAGGTTTGCCCAACGTAGGGAAATCCACCTTGTTCAATGCGTTGACCAAGGCGGGCATCGCGGCTGAGAACTATCCCTTCTGCACCATCGAACCGAACGTCGGCATCGTCGAACTGCCGGACCCGCGTCTCGACCAGCTGGCCGGGATCGTCAAGCCCGAGCGCATCGTGCCAGCCATTGTCGAGTTTGTCGATATCGCCGGCCTGGTGGCGGGCGCCAGCAAGGGCGAGGGCCTTGGCAACCAGTTCCTGGCGCACATCCGCGAAACCGATGCGGTGGTCAACGTCGTGCGCTGCTTCGACGATCCCAATGTCGTCCACGTCGCCGGCAAGGTGGATCCGGTGGCCGACATCGAAGTGATCCAGACCGAGCTGTGCCTGGCCGACCTGGGCACGGTGGAAAAAAGCCTGGCGCGCTACCAGAAGGCGGCCAAGTCCGGCAACGACAAGGAAGCCGCCAAGCTGGTGCAGGTGCTGACCAAGGCCCAGGCGCACCTCGATGAAGGCAGGCCGGTGCGCACGCTGGCGCTCAACGACGAGGAGCGCCAGCTCCTCAAGCAGCTGTTCCTGATCACCGCCAAGCCGGCCATGTTCGTCGCCAACGTCGACGAAAGCGGCTTCGAGAACAACGCCTACCTGGACCGCCTGCGCGAATATGCCGCGGCGCAAAACGCGCCGGTGGTGGCGATCTGCGCCAAGATCGAATCCGAACTCGCCGAAATGAGCGACGACGACAAGAAGATGTTCCTCGCCGAGATCGGCCAGGACGAGCCGGGGCTGGACCGCCTGATCCGGGCGGCCTTCAAGCTGCTGGGCCTGCAGACCTACTTCACCGCCGGCGTCAAGGAAGTGCGCGCCTGGACCATCCACATCGGCGACACCGCGCCGCAGGCGGCCGGCGTGATCCACACCGACTTCGAGCGCGGCTTCATCCGCGCCCAGACCATCGCCTTCGACGACTTCATCAAGTTCAAGGGCGAGCAGGGCGCCAAGGACGCCGGCAAGATGCGCAGCGAAGGCAAGGAGTACGTCGTCAAGGACGGCGACGTGCTGAACTTCCTGTTCAACGTCTGAGCCGGTACGCGCGGCGCGTTGCGCTGTGCGTTGCGTACAGGCCGCGCAGCGAGCGCCTGAATGCTTTGTCGTTGATCCAGGCGGTATCGTCTGGATCCTGATTGCTGCTAGATTCGGCGAGCCCCTGCGCCGCGGGGGTTCTCACAAGACCAAATCTAGGAGGGGTTCCATGTCCGCATTCCAACCGGCCGCGTCGCGGCCGCTTCGCCGTTTCCTGGGCGCCGCCCTGCTGTCCTGTCTTGCGCTGCTCACAGGCTGCGCGACGCACTACGTCGACGGCTCCGTCAAGGACACGCCGTCCGCGCAGTTCGTCAAGCCGGCCCAGCCCAAGCCGGCGCAACTGCTGTTCGAGTTCCAGACCAAGGGGACGGCCAACGCACGCGCCACGGACCATATCAAGCCCATGGTGAGCGAGGCTGTGCGTTCCACCGGACTGTTCTCCGAGTTGCAAGACACGCCCGCCGCGGGCGGCGGCGTGCTGAGCGTGACCCTGAACAACGTCCCGCTCAGCGATGACGCTTTTTCCAAGGGCTTCGTTGCCGGGCTCACCTTCGGGGCCGCAGGCCAACAGGTGACCGACGGCTACATCTGCACGGTCAGCTACCTGCCGCCAGGCCAGAGCAAGCCTGTCGTGAAGACCGCGCGCCATGCGATACACACGACGGTGGGCGCCAAGGATGGCCCGGTCAACGCCTACAAGGCCAGCAACATCGAGGACGCGGTGCGCACCATGGTGCGCCAGGTGATGGGGGTGACGCTCGCGGACCTTTCGCGCGATGGCGCGCTGCGCTGAACCCCTGGGGCGGGCAGCGCGTGCGCTGTTCGCCGCCGCGTCGCTGCTGGCGCTGGCCGGTTGTGCCATTGCGCCCATGGGCACGCCGATCCCCAGCGTCGACAACATCGGCAAGGCTCGCGCTGCCGGCATCCCGCCATTGGCGCTGGGCCAGTTCGCGCTGGCGCCCGGCAAACCGCCGGGGCTCGACCAAAGCATTTCGATTCGCACCAACACCGTCCACTCGCCGTTCGGCAGTTCGTTCTCGGCCTACCTCAAGGAAAGCCTGGCAGCCGACCTGCGGGCAGCCGGCTTGCTCGACCCGGCCTCACCCTTGGTGCTGGCCGGGGAATTGACCGACAGCCGGATCGAAGTGCCCGTCGGCACCGCCAGCGGCACGGTGGCGGCGCGCTTGACCCTGACCAGAAGCGGAACGCAGTTGTACGCCAAGGAGTTGCGCGCACAGGCCAGTTGGCAGGCCCCGTTCGTGGGCGTGGAGGCGGTGCCGATGGCGGTCAACCACTACCAGGAGCTGTACCGCCAGCTGACCCGGACGCTGCTGGAAGACCCGGAATTCCAGGCCGCTGTGCGGCGCTGAACGCGCACTTCGCAGGCCCTGCTTTTTCGCCGGATCGTGAAGGTCGTCCTGGTGCCGGGCTGTGGCGCCGCCTGATCGGCGTGCGCTACAGCACGGCCACCGCCGTCACTAGGCCGGGAACACGTACAGCAGCGCCGCGGTGTAGATCAGGTAGCGCAGGAACTTGCCCACGAGCATGTAGGCCACGCAGGGCCAGAACGGCATGCGCAGCCAACCGGCCACGGCGCACAGGGGATCGCCGACGATCGGCACCCAGGCAAGCAGGCAGGCCTTCGGCCCGAGCCGCTCCAGCCACTCGATCGCCTTCAGGTGCGACTTGGAGTGCGAGTACTTGTCCACCACCTTGTGCGCGCCCCAGCCCATCCACCAGTCGACGACGCCGCCCAGGGTGTTGCCGGCGGTGGCCACCAGGATGGCGCTCCAGAACAGGTCCGGATTGAGCCGCAGCAATCCGTAGAGCGCGGGCTCGGACACCACGGGCAGCAGCGTCGCCGACACGAAGCAGGCGATGAACAGCGTGGTCAGGCCGAAGCGCGGAAGCGCCAGCAGGTTCAGGATGGGATCGAGCCACTCCATGCCGACGCGAGTATAGGGAGCGCTGCCGGTTCGCGCCCGTCGCGCTGCCCGGCGATTTCAGCGCCTGAAATGGCAGCGGAATACAATCGTGCCTCATTTTTCAGCAGCACCGTTTCCCAGCCCGCGCATGAACATCGGCCCCTACCCATTGGCGAACCAGCTGTTCGTCGCGCCGATGGCGGGCGTCACCGACCGGCCATTCCGCCGCCTGTGCCGCCAGCTCGGCGCCGGCCATGCGGTCAGCGAGATGGTGACCTCGCGGCGCGAGCTCTGGGACAGCCTGAAGACCTCGCGCCGCGCCAACCATGAGGGCGAGCCCGGTGTGATCGCGGTGCAGATCGCGGGCACCGAGCCGGCCATGATGGCCGAGGCGGCGGCCTACAACATCGACCGCGGCGCCCAGATCATCGACATCAACATGGGCTGCCCCGCCAAGAAGGTGTGCAGCAAGTGGGCCGGCTCCGCGCTGATGCAGGACGAGCCGCTGGCGCTCGCCATCGCGCAGGCGGTGGTGCAGGCCTGCGCCCCGCGTGGCGTGCCGGTGACGCTGAAGATGCGCACCGGCTGGTCGCAGGCCAACAAGAACGCGGTGCGGCTGGCGCGCGCCTTCGAGGACGCGGGCGTGCAGCTGCTCACCGTGCACGGCCGCACGCGCGAACAGGGCTACGGCGGCCAGGCCGAGTACGACACCATCGCCGCGGTGAAGGCCGCGGTGCGCATCCCGGTAGTGGCCAACGGCGACATCACCACGCCCGAGAAGGCGCGCGAGGTGCTGGCCTCGACGCGGGCCGACGCGATCATGATCGGCCGGGCGGCGCAGGGGCGGCCCTGGATCTTCCGCGAAGTGGCGCACTTCCTGGCGACCGGCACGCGCCTGGCGCCGCCGCTGGTGGGCGAAGTGCGGCGGCTCCTGCTGGACCATCTGCAGGACCACTACGCGCTGTATGGCGAATTCACCGGTGTGCGCAGCGCGCGCAAGCATATCGGCTGGTACATCAAGGGATTGCCGGGCGCGGCGCCGTTCCGCGAGCGCATGAACACCATCGAGGACTGCGGCGCCCAGCTGCAGGCGGTGGCGGAGTTCTTCGACGCCCTGGCAGCCGCGGGCGACCGCATGCCCGAGTCGGACGCCGCGAGCGGCAGTGAAAAAGTGGCGTTGGAGGAGGCGCAATGAGCAAAAAACACATAGAGGAATGCGTGCGGGCCAGCCTGGAAGGCTATTTCCGGGACCTGCGCGGCACCGAGCCGGACGGCATGTACGAAATGCTGGTCAAGGTGGTGGAGAAGCCGCTGCTGGAATTCGTCATGGCCAAGGCCGACCAGAACCAGTCGCGCGCCGCCGAATGGCTGGGCCTGAACCGCAACACCTTGCGCAAGAAGCTCGTCGAACACAGGCTCCTGAAGGGCTGAGGCCCGGTCCACGGCGCTAGGCGCCAAGAAAAAACATGAACGCACTGATCTCCGTATCCGACAAAACCGGCATCATCGAACTGGCGCAGGCCCTGCACGCGCTGGGGGTGGGCCTGATTTCCACCGGCGGCACCGCCAAGCTGCTGGCCGACAAGGGCCTGCCGGTCACCGAGGTGGCCCAGCTCACCGGCTTTCCCGAGATGCTCGATGGCCGCGTAAAGACGCTGCACCCCAAGGTGCACGGCGGCCTGCTGGCGCGCCGCGACCTGCCCGAGCACATGGCGGCACTGGCGCAGCACGGCATCGCCACCATCGACCTGCTGGTGGTCAATCTGTATCCCTTCGAGGCGACCGTCGCCAAGCCCGGCTGCACGCTGGAGGACGCGATCGAGAACATCGACATCGGCGGCCCGGCCATGGTGCGCTCGGCGGCCAAGAACTGGAAGGACGTGGGCGTGCTCACCGACGCCGCGCAGTACGGCCCGGTGGTCGAGGAACTGAAAGCCCAGGGCAAGCTCTCGGACAAGACGCGCTTCGCGCTGGCGGTGGCGGCGTTCAACCGCATCAGCAACTACGACGCGGCGATCAGCGACTACCTCTCCAGCATCGGCGAAGGAGGTGAGCGCAGCCCGTTCCCGGCGCAGGCCAACGGCCGCTTCGTCAAGCTGCAGGACCTGCGCTACGGCGAGAACCCGCACCAGCAGGCTGCGTTCTACCGCGACCTGCACCCGGCACCCGGTTCGCTTGCGGTGGCGCAGCAGCTGCAGGGCAAGGAGCTCTCGTACAACAACATCGCCGACGCCGATGCGGCCTGGGAGTGCGTCAAGAGCTTCGACGCGCCGGCCTGCGTGATCGTCAAGCACGCCAACCCCTGCGGCGTGGCCGTGGGCACGGACCCGCTGGAGGCCTACTCCAAGGCCTTCCAGACCGATCCCACCTCCGCCTTTGGCGGCATCATTGCCTTCAACCGCCCGCTGGACGGCGCCGGCGCGCAGGCGGTGGCCAAGCAGTTCGTCGAGGTGCTGATGGCGCCGGACTTCAGTCCCGAGGCGCTGCAGATCTTCGCCGGCAAGGCCAACGTGCGGCTGCTGAAGATCGCGCTGCCGCCGGGCGGTGCCACGGCCTGGGACAAGGGCCAGAACCTGATGGACGTGAAGCGGATCGGCTCGGGCCTGCTGATGCAGACCGCGGACAACCGCGAGCTGAGCCTCGGCGAGCTGAAGGTGGTGACGAAGAAGCAGCCCACGCCGCAGGAACTGAAGGATCTGCTGTTCGCCTGGAAGGTGGCGAAATTCGTGAAGTCCAACGCCATCGTGTTCTGCAAGGATGGCATGACCATGGGCGTGGGTGCCGGCCAGATGAGCCGCCTCGACTCGGCGCGCATCGCCAGCATCAAGGCGCAGCATGCGAACCTGCCCCTGCAGGGCACGGTGGTGGCGAGCGACGCCTTCTTCCCGTTCCGCGACGGCCTCGACGTGGTGGTCGATGCCGGCGCCACCTGCGTGGTCCAGCCGGGCGGCAGCATGCGCGACGAGGAAGTGATCAAGGCCGCCGACGAGCGCGGCGTGGCGATGGTCTTTTCGGGCGTGCGCCACTTCCGCCACTAAGCCATTCACTTGCAAAGCGCGGGCGCGCTTTGCAAGTGCCTTGATCAGATGACGAAGGCCGGAGTGAATCCGGCCTTCGTCATGGAGGGACCGCGCTGCGCGTTGCTTCGCGCGGTCGATGCCGCTGCGCGGGGTTAGAGTTTTGCGAACACCTGGCGCGCGGCGGCGACCGTTTCGGCGATGTCCGCTTCGGTGTGCGCGCTGCTGACGAAGCCGGCTTCGTACAGGGCGGGCGCGATGTAGATGCCGCGGTCCAGCAGGCCGTGGAACAGGGCGTTGAAGCGGGCGGACTCGCTCCTCATCACCTGCGTGTAGTTCTGCGGCAGCTCGGGCAGCAGGAAGAAGCCGAACATGCCGCCTTCGCAGTCGGCGCTGAAGGCCACCCCGGCCTGGGAGGCGGCGTACTTCAGGCCCTCCACCAGCGAGGCGGTGCGCGCCGACAGGGTCTCGAAGAAGCCGGGCCGGGAGATTTCCTTGAGCGTGGCCAGGCCGCAGGCGGTGGCCACCGGGTTGCCCGACAGCGTGCCGGCCTGGTAGACCGGCCCCAGCGGCGCCAGCAGTTCCATGATGGCGCGCGAGCCGCCGAACGCGGCCAGCGGCATGCCGCCGCCGATCACCTTGCCCATGACGGTCAGGTCGGGCGCGAAGCCAGGCAGCGACTTCGCGTACACGCTCTGGGCGCCGCCGAGCGCGACACGGAAGCCCGTCATCACCTCGTCGAACACCAGCAGGGCGCCGTTTTTCGTGCACAGCTCGCGGCACTTCTTCATGAAAGGCAGGCTGGCGCGCACGAAGTTCATGTTGCCCGCGATCGGCTCGATCATCAGGCAGGCGATGTCCTGGCCGTGCAGCGCGAACGCCTGTTCCAGCTGGGCGAGGTTGTTGTACTCGAGCACCAGGGTGTGCTGCACCACCTCGGGCGGCACGCCGGCGCTGGTCGGGTTGCCGAAGGTCGCCAGCCCCGAGCCGGCCTTGACCAGCAGGGCGTCGGCGTGGCCGTGGTAGCAGCCCTCGAACTTGATGATCTTGCTGCGGCCGGTAGCGCCGCGTGCCAGCCGGATCGCGCTCATCGCGGCCTCGGTGCCGGAGCTCACCAGTCGCACCATCTCCAGCGAGGGCACCAGCGAGATGATGGTCTCGGCCAGGTCGATCTCGCGCTCGGTCGGCGCGCCGAAGGAAAAGCCGTCCTGCGCGGCCCGCAGCACGGCCTCGAGCACCGCCGGGTGCCCATGCCCCAGGATCATTGGCCCCCAGGAGCCGATGTAGTCGATGTAGCGCGTGCCCTGCGCGTCCCAGAAATGCGGCCCCTGCGCGCGCTGCACGAAGCGCGGCGTGCCGCCGACGGCCTTGAACGCCCGCACCGGCGAATTCACCCCGCCGGGGATGGACCGGCGCGCGCGGTCGAACAATTGCTGGTTCAGGTCGGGATTCCCCACTCTCGTCACTCCGTTTGGTGGATGCCTGGCGCGCGCGCTCAGTGCTTGGTGTCGGGCGCCGGCATGTCGAACACCTGAAGCGCTTGCGCTTCCTCGGGCGTGGGCTCCCCGGGGTCGTCCTCGGGCTGCGCCCAGAACAGGCGGTCGGGGACGACGTTGCCCATGCCGGGGCGAAAGCCCGCGTCCAGGCAGCGGTCCAGGTAGGCCAGGGCCTCGGTCGCGGCACCCGCGAGGTCGGTGCCGCTGGCGACCAGCGCCGCCAGCGCGGCCGACAGGGTGTCGCCGGCGCCGGAGAACACGGCCTCGAAGCGCTCGAACTTCTCGTTGCCCAGGACGGTCTGTGGCGTGGCCAACACGTTGTCGATGAATTGGTCCGGCAGCGGGATGCCTGTCACCAGGGTGTAGGGCACGCCCATCTCGGAGGCCGCCTTGGCGATGTCGCGGGCGCTGGGGCTGCGCTCGCCGCTCCACTCGGGCAGCAGCCAGCGCCACAGGGTGCTGTGGTTTCCCACCAACACGGTGGTCTGGGGCAGCATCAGCTCCCGGAAGGCGTCGAGGTAAAGATCGATCTGGCCCTCGTCCCACCAGGACAGGTTGGGCATGTAAGCGATCACCGGGACATCGGCGTAGTCGGCCGCGACTTCCGCCACCACGCTGACCGCCTCCGGCGTGCCGACGAAACCCACCTTGAACACCTGCGCGCTCACGTCCTCCAGGATCGCGCGGGCCTGTTCGGCAATCGCGTCCTCGTCAAGCGGGAAGTGGGCGAAAACCTCCGCGGTGTCGCGGGCATAGACGCCGGTCACCACCGGCAGGGCGTGGGCGCCGACCGAGGCGATGGCCGTCACGTCGGCGGCGATGCCGCCGGCCCCGCTGGGGTCGCTGGCGTTGAACACGATCACGCACGCGGTGCCCGCGTCGTCGTCCGCGGCGCCGGACTCGGCGTGTTCGCTATCGGAACTGGGGTGTGTCATAGGCCTGATTCTTCCAGCCGACGGCCGGCGGTGCGGCTTAGCAGCGAAGGCCCTCGATACAATCGTTGCATTCTATTCGAAGCCCCTTTAAGCTGTGACCGAGACAAAAACCTGGATGTGTCTGATTTGCGGATGGATCTACGACGAGGCCGCGGGGGCGCCTGAGCACGGACTTGCACCCGGAACGCCTTGGTCCGAGGTTCCGATGAACTGGACCTGCCCGGAGTGCGGCGCCCGCAAGGAAGATTTCGAGATGGTGCAGATCTGACGACGGTGTAAGGCGCATCCTGGGACGGTGCAGCCGCGAAGCAGTAACAAATATATGAGGAGCAGCGTCAAGTGAGCACAACTGGGTTCAAGGTGCTGGTGATCGATGACAGCAACACGATCCGCCGCAGCGCCGAGATCTTCCTGAAGCAGGGCGGTCATGACGTGCTCCTGGCCGAGGACGGGTTCGACGCGCTGGCCAAGGTCAATGACTACCAGCCCAACCTGATCTTCTGCGACATCCTCATGCCCCGGCTGGACGGCTACCAGACGTGCGCCATCATCAAGCGCAACGCCAAGTTCGCATCCGTGCCCGTGGTGATGCTGTCCTCCAAGGACGGCGTCTTCGACAAGGCCCGCGGCCGCATGGTCGGTTCGCAGGACTACCTGACCAAACCGTTTACCAAGGACCAACTGCTCCAGACGGTGCAGCAGTTCGGTGCCGCGAATGAAGGAGCGATGTGATGGCGATCAATAAGGTGCTCGTTGTGGATGATTCCAAAACCGAGCTGATGTTCATGACGGACCTGTTGCAGAAGAACGGTTTTGCCGTCAAGACGGCCGAGAACGCCGACGACGCGTTCAAGCGCCTGGCCGAAGAGAAGCCGGACCTGATCCTGATGGACGTGGTGATGCCCGGCCAGAACGGCTTCCAGCTGACGCGCGCGATCACCCGCGACCCGCTGTATGCCGACGTGCCGATCATCATGTGCACCAGCAAGAACCAGGAAACCGACCGCGTGTGGGGCATGCGCCAGGGCGCACGCGACTACATCACCAAGCCCGTCGACGCCGACGAGCTGATGGCCAAGATCAAGGCCCTCGGCTAGTGCCGCAGCCCACCGGAAATGGCCAACCGCGAAGCGCTTAGAGAACTCCAGAGCCGGCTCGCCAGCCGCCTGCAGGCCGCCCGTACCGAGGGCGTGCAGGCGTCATGGCTCGCGGTGGAATCCGGCGGGCGCAAGTTTCTCCTTCCGCTCACCCAGTCGGGTGAGATTTTCCCGTTCACCGCTTCCCAGCACGTGCCGTACACGCAGCCGTGGTTCCTGGGGGTGGCCAACCTGCGTGGCGGCCTGTACGGCGTGGTCGACCTGGCCAGCTTCGTCGGCGGGCAGGCGCCCGCGGTGCGCTCGGATGCCACGCGCGCGGAGTCCCGGCTGATCGCCCTGAACGCCGCGCTCGAAATCAATTGCGCCTTGCTGATCGACCGTCTGGCCGGGCTGCGCAACATGGACGCGTTTTCCTCCTCCAGCGAGCCGCCCGAAGGCTCGCCGGAATTCTTCGGCAGCGGCTACACCGATGCCAATGGCGCTTACTGGCAGGAGCTCGACCTGCAGGCGCTGTCGCAACAATCCCAGTTCCTGAGCATCAGCGCTTAAGAGGCACCGCACCATGTCGTTGATTGACAAACTCAACAACCTGTTCTCGAAGAAAGAGGCCGAGCCCCCGGCGGAAACCAGCGCCAGCGGTGAGCTGAGCCTGGCGATGCCCGACATCGATCCGCTGATGGCTGATCCACGGCCGCGCCCGGCGGCCGCCCAGGAGCCCGACAGCGTCTCCGACGATTCGATCGCCACGGAGCAGATGGCCGAAGACCTCGAACTGGTCTCGGTGCCGCTGCTTGGCCGGCGCACGGTGGCCACCCACCAGCGCGCGCTCTTCACTTTCCTGGTCGTGGCGCTGCTGGTGCTCGGTGCCGTGGCCTTCCTCGCGGTGCAGCAGGCCGATCGCGTCGCGCAGCAGGTGGCGGGTACCGGCCAGTCGCTGATGCAGTCGCAGCGCCTCGCCAAGTCCGTGTCGCTGGCGCTGGTGGGCAACGCCCAGGCCTTCCCGGACGTGAAGGAAGCTTCCGAGACGCTGGCCAAGACGGTGCGCGGCCTGAAGACGGGCGACGAAGCGATGAACCTGCAAGCGGTGGCCGAGGCCCTGCAGGCCGACGTGGACAAGATCACGCCGCAGATGGAGCGCGCGGAAAAGAACGCCGCCACCGTGATGGGCCAGCAGAAGATCCTGACGCAGATCGGCGCCGCCCTGCGCACCATCAACCGCCAGTCGTCCGACCTGCTGGAAATCGCCGAGACGGTGTCCTCGCTCAAGCTGCAGCAGAACGCGCCCGCCGCCGAGATCTCCGCCGCCGGCCAGCTGGTGATGCTGACGCAGCGTATCGGCAAGTCGGCCAACGAATTCCTGACGGCCGAAGGCGTGTCGCCGGAAGCGGTGTTCCTGCTGGGCAAGGACCTGAACTCGTTCAAGGAAATCGCACAGGGCCTGCTCGATGGCAGCCCGGAGCTGCGGCTCGCCGGCTCCAAGGACCCGCAGACGCGCGAGCGCCTGGAAGCGCTGCTCAAGCTCTACGAACAGACCCGCACGCAGGCCGGCGCCATCCTGGGCAACCTGCAGGGCCTGGTGTCCGCGCGTGAAGCGCAGTCGGTGATCAACACCGACTCCGAGCCGCTGCGCAAGGCGCTGGAAGACCTGCAGAACAAGCTGCAGGCCCAGACGGGCCTGGGCCTGGTCGCCCTGTTGGCCCTGGCCCTGGCGGCGATCTTCGCGATCACCTCCGCCGTCGGCCTGGCCTACGTGACGCTGCAGGACAGCCGCAAGCGCCAGCTGGTCGCGGAACAGCAGCGACTGCAGGCCGAGCAGCAGGAGCAGGAAGCCAAGCGCGTGAACGACGCCAACCAGGCGGCCATTTTGCGATTGATGAACGAACTGCAGACGGTGGCCGAAGGCGACCTGACGCAGGAAGCCACCGTGACCGAGGACATCACCGGCGCCATCGCCGACTCGGTGAACTACACGGTGGAAGAACTCCGGCAGCTGGTGGGCAACGTACAGTCGACGGCGACCCGCGTGGCACAGACGACGGCGCAGGTGGAAAGCACCTCCACCGAGCTGCTGGCGGCCTCCACCGAGCAGCTGCGCGAGATCCGCGAAACCGGCCAGTCGGTGCTCGACATGGCAGGCCGAATCAACCAGGTGTCCGGGCAAGCGCAAGAGTCGGCCCAGGTGGCGCGCCAGTCGCTGCAAGCCGCATCGTCCGGCCTGTCGGCCGTGCAGAACGCGATCGGCGGTATGAACGCGATCCGCGACCAGATCCAGGAAACCTCCAAGCGGATCAAGCGCCTGGGCGAATCCTCGCAGGAGATCGGCGAAATCACCGAGCTGATTTCCGACATTACCGAACAGACCAACGTGCTGGCCCTGAACGCCGCCATCCAGGCGGCGTCCGCCGGTGAAGCGGGACGCGGCTTCTCGGTGGTGGCCGAAGAAGTGCAGCGGCTGGCCGAACGCTCCGCGGACGCCACGCGCCAGATCTCGGCGCTGGTGAAGGCGATTCAGACCGACACGCAAGACGCGGTGGCCGCCATGGAGCGCTCCACGCAGGGTGTGGTCGAGGGGGCGAAGCTGTCCGACAACGCGGGCACCGCGCTGACCGAGATCGACCAGGTGTCGCGCCGGCTCGCCGAACTGATTGAGAACATCTCGCGCACGGCGGCCAAGGAAGCCGTGTCCGCGAACGAGGTGGCGGGCAACATCCAGCACATCTTCGCGGTGACGGAACAGACCGGAGAGGGCACGCGTTCGACGGCGCAGCAGGTGCGCGAGCTCTCGCGCATGGCCGAGGAACTGCGCCAGTCGGTGTCGCGATTCAAGATCGCCTGACCGGGCGAGTGAACGCGGCAAGGGTGACCCAGCCAGGGCTGTTCATGCAAGTCAACGAAAACGATATCGATCTGGCAACGAACGACCTGGGCCCGCTGGCCTGGGTGCTGGACGAGTTGCGCAAGTCCCTGGACTCGGCGTCCTCGGCGCTGCGCCGCTTCGTGCGCGACACGGCGCTGGCGCGCGGCACCGACATGGCGTCGGTCGACGGCGGCCAGCTGCGCATCGCGCGGCAGCAGCTGCACCAGGCGGTGGGCGCGCTGGAGATGGTGGGCCTGGGCGCCCCGGCCCATGTGCTGCGTTCGATGGAAGGCGCGGTCCAGAAGTTCGTCGAACGTCCCGAGCTGTGCACCGAAGCGGCCGCGGCGAAAGTCGAGCGCGCGGGCTTCGCCCTGACCGAATACCTCGAGGCGCTGCTGCTCGGCAAGCCGGTGTCGGCGGTCGCGCTGTTCCCGCAGTACCGCGACATCCAGGAGCTCGCCGGCGCCGACCGCGTGCATCCCGCCGACCTGTGGAACATGGAGTGGCGCTGGAACGATCCCGCCACCCCGCCGGCCGCGGAGCGCGCGAGCTACGAGCCCGCGGTGCGTTCGCGCCTGGACCAGCGGGTGCTCAAACTGGTGAAGTCGGGCGACCCTGATGCGGCCCGCGAACTCGCCGGGCTCAGCCTGTCGCTGGCCGCCACGCAAACGGCCCGGCAGCCCGCCATCTTCTGGAAGGTCTGCGCCGCCTACTTCGAGGCGGTGGGCCAGGGCCTGCTGCCGCTGGACATCCCCGTCAAGCGCGTCGGCTCGCGCATCCTGCAGCAGTACGCCGCGCTCGCCAAGGGCGAGCAGGCCGTCTCCGACCGGCTCGCGCATGACCTGGTGTTTTTCTGCGCGCAGGCCGTGCCGGCCCGCGCCACCGATGCCCCGGCCCTCATGGCCGTGCGCCAGGCCTGGGCACTGGACCGCTTCCAGCCCATCGACTACCAGACGCCGCACTTCGGCCGCTACGACCCCGCGCTGCTGGCGCAGGCGCGCAAGCGCATCGTGACCGCCAAGGACACCTGGTCCGGATTGTCAGGAGGCGACGCCGGCAAGCTCAAGGGCGTGACCGACCAGTTCAACCTGGTTCGCGAGTCGCTGTCCAAGGTCCTGCCGCAGGGCGCTGCGCTCGGGCAGGCCCTCGTCAACGCGGTCGAGGGCGTGGCCCGCTCGGCGCGCGCGCCGGGTGCCGAACTGGCGATGGAAGTGGCGACCGCCGTGCTGTTCCTGGAGGCCGTCTACGCGGACCTCGACCCGTCCGACGCGCAGCTGGCGCCGCGCATGGCGCGCCTGGCCGAGCGGCTGGACACCGTGCGCCAGGGCGGCCAGCCCGGACCGCTCGAGTCGTGGATGGAGGAGCTGTATCGCCGCGTGAGCGATCGCCAGACCATGGGCAGCGTGGTGGGCGAGCTGCGCGGCACCCTGTCCGAGCTGGAAAAGCTGCTCGACCAGTTCTTCCGCGACCCCGCCGACAAGGCGCCGCTGGCCGACGCGCCGGCGCACCTGTCGCAGATGCGCGGGGTGCTCTCGGTGTTGGGCCTGGACAAGGCGGCCCATGCGGTGCAGCACATGCGCGACACGGTGGACGAGATCATCGCCACCGAGGTGGACGAAGGCCAGGCCCGCGCCGCGGGCACCTTCGACAAGCTCGGAAACAACCTGGGCGCGCTCGGCTTCCTGATCGACATGCTTCACTACCAGCCGGTGCTGGCCAAGAAGCTGTTCGTCTACGACGAGGCCACCGGCGAGCTCCGGCCGCTGATGGGCCGGGTCGCGCATCCGCACGAGACGGCGCAAGCTCCTGCCGAGGCGGCGCCGTCCGTGCCGGTGTTCGAGGCGATCCCTGCCACGGTGACCCTGCCGCAAGTCCCGGCCAGCGCGGCCCCGCAGGCCACGGCGCCGGTGTCCGATGACACGGGCGAGGAAGACGAGCTGCTGGACATCTTCCTGGAAGAAGCGCGCGAAGTGGTGGCCAACGGCCTGGCCGCCATCGAGGCGCTGGCGGTTGCGCCGAAGGAAGTCTCGGAGATCACCACGCTGCGGCGCGCCTTCCACACGCTCAAGGGCAGTTCGCGCATGGTCGGACTCAACGAGTTCGGCGAAGCGGCCTGGTCCCTGGAGCAGGTACTCAACACCTGGCTGGCCGACCAGAAGCCCGTCGGCGATGAGCTGCGCTCGCTCGCCACCGAGGCCATGAAGGGCTTTGGCCGCTGGATCGAGGACATCTCTCAGCACACCGACCAGGCCTGGAAGTCCAGCATGTTCCGCGGCGCCGCGGACGCGATGCGGCTGGAAAACCGGCTGGTCGCGCTGGCGCTGCCGGGCGCTGCGGCGCCCGCGGCCGCTGCCGAACTGACGTTCGAAATCATCGAAGCGGTGCCGGTCCCCGAACTGCCGCCGGAGCCGGTCGCCCCGGCGCTCATGCCCGAGCCGGCCGCTGCCGCGCCTGAAGCGCATATCGAGCTACCCGCGGACCTGCCGGCCTTCGATCTGTCCCTGGAACTCGAGCCCGTCGACCCGGCGCCGCCATCGGCGCCCGAAGCCACGGCACAGGCTGCACCGATCGAGGTGATCGAGATCGAACTCGACGCCCAGGAGCCGGCCGCCGACTTCGCGGCGTCCGGCCGTCCGCCGCTGACCGAAGCGGTCGAGATCACGGTCGACGAACTGCCGGCCGACTTCGACTTCCCGGCGGCCGAGGCTGCCGCCGCCGACGACGAGCCCGCGCCTGCGGCCCTGCCCGAGCCGGTGGAGATCGAAGGGATCGATTTCGAGAGCCTGTCGGCGCTGTCCGAATCGGCGCAGCCCGGAGCGCCTGCAGCGCTTCAGGCCGAACCGCAGCCGCAGCCGGAAGCGCTCGCCGTGCCCGCCGAACCGGCGGACGACGAACAGGTCAAGGTGATCGGCCCCCTGCGCATCGGCATCCCGCTCTACAACGTCTACCTCAACGAGGCCGACGAATGGTCGCGGCGGCTGGCGACCGAAGTCGCCGAATGGGCGCTCGAACTGAGCCAGCCGGTCCCAGACTCCGCCGTGGGCCTGGCGCATGCGCTGGCCGGCAGTTCCGCCACCGTGGGTTTCCACAGCCTGTCGGACATCGCCCGCGCGCTCGAAACATCGCTGGGCCAGACGCAGCGCCTGGCCTACGGCACGCCGCTGCATGGCCGGGCCTTCACCGCGGCGGCCGATGAAATCCGGCGGCTGCTGCACCAGTTCGCGGCCGGCTTCCTGAAGGACCCCCAGCCTGGCGTCATCGCCGCCCTCGAAGCCCTGGCATCGCTCGAAATCCCCAAGCGGGAGCAGCTGCGCGATTCCTCCTTTGGCATCGACGAGGACGAGGCGGCCTCCGAATTGGCGGCCCCGCCAGAGGCTGCCGCGGCCGAACCGGCCGTTGCAGCCGCGCAAGCGGCGTCCCTGCACAGACTGCCCGTGGCCGCACCCAAGGCGTCGCGCCTGGATGATCTCGGCGACGACGAAGACATCGACGTCGCCGATGCGGTCGATCCCGACCTGTTCCCGATCTTCGAGGAAGAGGCCGTGGAACTGATGCCGCAACTGGGCGCGGCGCTGCGCCGCTGGTCGGCGCACGCCGGCGACCGCGACGCCCGCGACGCCTCGCTGCGCGCGTTGCACACCCTGAAGGGCAGCGCCCGCCTGGCGGGCGCCCTGCGCCTGGGCGAACGCGCGCACCGGATGGAGTCGCACATCGAGACGCTCGGCATGGAGCCGGTCGCCGCCGATATCGAGCCCCTGCTGCACCGCTTCGACGACATGCAGGCCAACTTCGACGTGCTGCGCGGCGGTGCCGGCATCGCCGCCGTCGGCGTCGAGGCCTCGCCGCAGCCTGAGCCGCAAGCCGCGCCGCAGGTGATGCGCGCCGAACCGGCGGCGCCCGCGGCCGAATTGGCGCCGCTGGCGGCGCCCCTGCAGGTCCAGGTGGCGGCCATGCGCGGCGCCGAAGCGGCGCGCGCGGCCACGCAGTCCGTGCCGCAGCGCGCTTCGGCGAACCAGGCAGTGCGCGTGCGCGCCCAACTGCTGGACCGGCTGGTGAACCAGGCCGGCGAGGTGATGATCACCCGCACCCGCCTGGAGGCCGAACTGGGCCAGCTGCGCGGCTCGCTGTCCGACCTGACCGGCAACCTGGACCGCCTGCGCTCGCAACTGCGCGACATCGAACTGCAGGCCGAAACGCAGATGCAGTCGCGGCTGGCGCAGGCCAAGGATTCGGCGGCCGGCTTCGACCCGCTGGAGTTCGACCGCTTTACCCGGGTGCAGGAACTCACCCGCATGATGGCCGAGTCGGTCAACGACGTGGCCACCGTGCAGCGCAACATCCAGCGCGTGGTGGAATCCACCGAAGACGACCTGATCGCGCAGGCGCGCCAGACGCGTGAACTGCAGCGCGACCTGCTGCGCACCCGCATGGTGGAGTTCGAGGGCATCTCGGACCGCCTGTACCGCGTGGTGCGGCTCGCGTCCAAGGAGACCGGCAAGCAAGTCAAGCTGGACATCACCGGCGGCTCGATCGAAATGGACCGCGGCGTGCTGGACCGGATGACGCCCTCGTTCGAGCACCTGCTGCGCAACTGCATCGCACACGGCATCGAGGAGCCGCAGGTACGCGTCGCCGCCGGCAAGGACCCGGCCGGCACGATCCAGATCGCGCTGCACCACGAAGGCAACGACGTGTCGGTCGAATTCCGCGACGACGGTGCCGGCCTGAACCTGGCGCGCATCCGCGAGAAGGCGCTCCAGCAGGGCCTGGTGTCACCGGGCCAGCAGCTGAGCGACGCCGAAGCCGCCCAACTGATCTTCATGTCGGGCCTGTCGACCGCCTCGCAGGTCACCGAACTCGCGGGACGCGGGGTCGGCATGGACGTGGTGCGCGCCGACGTGAACGCGCTGGGGGGTCGCATCGAGACCGCCACCGCCGCCGGGCAGGGCACGAGCTTCAAGCTGGTGCTGCCTTTGACCACCGCCGTGACGCAGGTGGTGATGATCCGCGCCGGCAACCTGACCATCGGTGTGCCCGCCAACATCGTCGAGATCGTCCGCCGCGCCACCGGCCAGGAAGTCGATCGGGCCTACGAGAGCGGCCTGTACGCTTTCGGCGAAGAGCAACTGCCCTTCCACTGGTGCGGGGCGCTGCTGCAATCCTCGCACCGCAGCATCGAGCCGGTGGGCAAGACCATGCCGGTGATGGTGTTCCGAAGCGCCGCGCAGCGGGTTGCCATGCACGTGGACGAAGTGCTGGGCAACCAGGAAGTGGTGGTGAAGAACCTCGGGCCGCAGCTCGCGCGCCTGCCAGGCCTGGCCGGCATGACGGTGCTCGCTTCGGGTGCGGTAGTGCTGATCTACAACCCCGTCGCCCTGTCCGCCGTCTATGGCGAGCAGTCGCGCCGCCTGAGCGCCGCCGCGGCGCAGCAGCCGTCGCCGCAGGCGCCCGACGCGCAAACGCCGGCGCCGGTCGGGCCCGCGGAGTCCGGGGCTGCGCAGATCCCGCTGGTGCTGGTGGTGGACGACTCGATCACCGTGCGCCGCGTGACGCAGCGACTGCTGCAGCGCGAAGGCTACCGGGTCGCCCTGGCGGCCGACGGGCTGCAGGCGCTGGAGCGGCTGGCCGAGGAGAAACCCGCCGTCGTGCTGTCGGACATCGAAATGCCGCGCATGGACGGCTTCGACCTGGCGCGCAACATCCGCGCCGACGCCCGCATCCGCGACCTCCCGATCATCATGATCACCTCGCGAATCGCCGAAAAGCATCGGGAGCACGCCAAGGAGCTCGGCGTCGACCATTACCTGGGCAAGCCCTACTCGGAAGAGGAACTGCTGGGCCTGGTGAAGCACTACAGCGGCGCCACGGCGCTTGCCTGATCGCGGGTAAGTGGCAACCCCGCGCGCCATCCACCCGGGTGGCACGCGGCGGGGGCAAAGCTAAAATGGCGCTATGTCTGCCGATGCCTCTCCCATCAACCTGACGCATCACTTCCTGATCGCGATGCCGGGTCTGCAAGACGAGGCTTTTGCCGGCAGCGTGGTCTACCTGTGCGAGCACAGCGCGCGTGGCGCCCTCGGCCTGGTGATCAACAAGCCCAGCGACATCAACCTGCGCCATCTGTTCGACAAGGTCGAACTGCCGCTGGGCCGCGACGACCTGGCGGCGACGCCGGTGTTCCAGGGCGGCCCGGTGCAGACCGAGCGCGGCTTCGTGCTGCACGAGGCCGTCTTCAAGGACAGCGCGCCCAACGAGACGGTGTACGCCTCCACCATGACCATTCCCGGCGGGCTGGAGATGACCACCTCCAAGGACGTGCTCGAGGCGATCTCCACCGGGGCGGGCCCGCGCAAGGTGCTGGTTTCGCTGGGCTATTCGGCCTGGGGCGAAGGTCAGCTCGAATCCGAGCTGGCGGAAAACAGCTGGCTCACCGTGGGCGCGGACCTGTCGGTGATCTTCGATACGCCTGTCGAGCGGCGTTACGAAAAGGCCCTGGCGCTCTTGGGCTTGCAGGCCTGGATGCTCGCACCGGAAGCGGGACACGCATGATGGGGCAACCCATCGACGTCCCCGATCACTTCCAAACCTTTCTTGCTTTTGATTTCGGCCTCAAGCGCACCGGTGTGGCGGTGGGCAACCGGTTGCTGCGCACGGCGACCGGGCAGGCGACGATCCGCGCCGAGGGCGACGCTCGGCTGGCGGCCGCCGAGCAGCGGGTGCGCGACTGGCAGCCCGATGCGCTGGTGGTGGGCGTGCCCTTCCATCCCGACGGCGCCAGCCACGACAATACCGCCCGGGCCCGCAAGTTCGCGCGCCAGTTGCGCAGCCGCCTGAAGCTGCCCGTCTTCGAAGTGGACGAGCGCTACAGCACGGCCGAAGCGCTGGGCGCGGGTGCGGCCGATCCGGATGCGGGGGCCGCACAGATCATTCTTGAACAATTCCTGAGGAGCCTGCCGTGAAACTGACACTGGACGCGGAAGCCCTGTACCGCGAGCTCGTGCGCGGCGTTCAACAGCTCGGTGCGGCCGAAAGCCGGCTGGTGGGAGTCACTTCAGGCGGCGCCTGGCTGGCCGAGCGCCTGCAGAAGGACCTGGGCCTGCCGGGCGCGGCCGGCGCGATCTCGTCGGCCATGCATCGCGACGACTTCGCCACGCGCGGCCTGGCCGGCGCGGGCCGGCAGACGCAATTGCCGTTCGAGGTGGACGACGCGCACATCATCCTGCTCGATGACGTGCTCTATACCGGCCGCACCATCCGGGCCGTGCTCAATGAGCTGTTCGACTACGGCCGTCCGGCCAGTGTGAAGCTCGCCGTGCTGGTGGACCGGGGCGGGCGCGAGCTGCCGGTGCAGGCCGACTACGCCGCGGCGCGCGTGGCACTGCCGGCCACCCAGTCGCTGGCGCTGGCGCGCGGCGAGGACGGGCGGTTCAGTTTCCAGGTCGAGGGACAAACATGAGCCCCCACGTTTGCGGCTACGCCGCTGCTCTGCCCCCCAAGGGGGCGCAAACCGCCCTAGGGGCGGCCCGTCGGACGGTTTGATCCATGTTGTACAAAAGAAACCCACAACTCAACAAGAACGGCGAACTGGTCCACCTGCTCTCGGTCGAGGGCCTGCCGCGCGAGATCGTCACCCACATCCTGGACACTGCCGCCAGCTTCGTGAGCGTGAGCGACCGCGAGGTGAAGAAGGTGCCGCTGCTGCGCGGCAAGAGCGTGTTCAACCTGTTCTTCGAGAACTCCACGCGCACCCGCACCACTTTCGAGATCGCCGCCACGCGGCTGTCGGCGGACGTGATCAACCTGGACATCGCGCGCTCCTCCGCCTCCAAGGGCGAGTCGCTGCTCGACACCATCGCCAACCTCTCGGCCATGGCGGCCGACATGTTCGTGGTGCGCCACAGCGAGTCGGGCGCGCCCTACCTGATCGCGCAGCACGTGGCCCCGCATGTCCATGTGATCAACGCCGGGGACGGGCGCCACGCGCACCCTACCCAGGGCCTGCTCGACATGTACACGATCCGCCACTACAAGAAGGACTTCTCCAACCTCACGGTGGCGATCGTCGGCGACGTGCTGCATTCGCGCGTGGCGCGCTCGGACATCCATGCGCTGACCACGCTCGGCTGCGCCGAAGTGCGCGTAGTCGGCCCCAAGACCCTGGTGCCGGGCGACATGGCGCAGATGGGCGTGCGCGTGTGCCATACGCTGGAGGAGGGCATCCGCGGCTGCGATGTGGTCATCATGCTGCGACTGCAGAACGAGCGCATGAGCGGCGCGCTGCTGCCCAGCTCGCAGGAGTTCTTCAAGGAGTACGGCCTGACGCCGGAGAAGCTGCAGCTGGCCAAGCCCGATGCGATCGTCATGCACCCCGGTCCCATCAACCGCGGCGTCGAGATCGATTCCTCGGTGGTGGACGGCCGGCAGAGCGTCATCCTGCCGCAGGTCACCTTCGGCATCGCGGTGCGCATGGCGGTGATGAGCATCGTGGCGGGCAACGAAGCCTGAGGGCAAAGCGAGGCGGGGAACAAGCAAGATGAAGATACTGATCAAGAACGGCAGGGTGATCGATCCCGCGTCCGGGCTGGACAAGGTGTGCGATGTCTCCATCGCCGCGGGGCGCATCGTCTCGATCGGCGAGGCCGCGAATCACAACTCCGGCAAGGTGGTCGACGCCAGCGGCTGCATCGTGGCGCCCGGGTTCGTCGACCTGGCCGTGCGCCTGCGCGAGCCCGGCCACGAGCACGAAGGCATGCTCGAGAGCGAGATGGCCGCGGCCGTGACGGGCGGTATCACCAGCCTGGTGTGCCCGCCCGACACCGATCCCGTCCTCGACGAGCCGGGTCTGGTGGAGATGCTCAAGTTCCGCGCCGAGAAGCTGCACCAGGCGCGGGTGTTCCCGCTGGGCGCGCTCACCGTCGGCCTGCAGGGCGAAACCCTCACCGAGATGGTGGAACTGACCGAGGCGGGCTGCGTCGGCTTCAGCCAGGCCGACACGCCGGTGCAGAACACGCAGGTGCTGCAGCGCGCCTTCCAGTACGCGTCCACCTTCGGCTACACGGTGTGGCTGCGGCCGCAGGACGCGCACCTGGGGCGCGGCGTGGCGGCAAGCGGGCCGCTGGCCACGCGCCTGGGCCTGTCCGGCGTGCCGGTCGCGGCGGAAACCATCGCACTGCACACGATCTTCGAGCTGATGAAGATCACCGGCGCGCGCGTCCACCTGTGCCGCCTGAGCAGCGCCGCCGGCGTCGAGCTGGTGCGGCAAGCGAAAGAGCAGGGCCTGCCAGTCACCTGCGACGTCAGCATCCATTCGCTGCACCTGACGGACGTCGACATCGGTTACTTCGACAGCCGCATGCGGCTGAATCCGCCGCTGCGGCAGCAGCGCGACCGCGATGCCTTGCGCCAGGGCTTGGCCGACGGAACGGTCGATGCGCTGGTGTCCGATCACACCCCGGTGGACGAGGACGCCAAGACCCTGCCCTTCGCGGAAGCCGAGCCCGGCGCCACCGGCCTGGAGCTGCTGCTCGGACTGGCGCTGAAGTGGGGCCACGACAGCGGCGCCAGCCTGCCCGACACGCTGGCCGTCCTGACCAGCCGCCCGGCCAAGGTGCTGGGGGCGGCGCTGGGCACGCTGCAGGCCAGCGCCGGCCGGCTCGTGCCCGGCGGCGTGGCCGACGTCTGCGTGTTCGATCCGCAGGCCGAGTGGACCGTTACCGCGCAGGCCTTGCGCAGCCAGGGCAAGCACACGCCCTTCGCCGGCTACGCCCTGCCGGGGCAGGTGCGCTGCACGATCGCCGCGGGACAGGTGGCGTTCGAAAGAGCCTAGTGCCGGGCTCGCTGAGCGCCGCGTGCCGGCTGGTGCGAGCGACGGCGCTTGCGCTGCGCGGCTGGTACACCATCCGCTTCGAGTTTCCCGGACTCACGCCGCTCGAGCGCGAGGAGCGGGTGCAGGCCTGGGCCGGGCGCATGCTGCAGGCACTGGGCGTCCGGCTGCGCTTGCGTGGCGCGCCGGCCGCCGGGCCGGTGCTGCTGGTGGCCAACCACATCTCCTGGCTCGACATTCTGGTGCTGCATGCGGCGCGTCATTGCCGCTTCGTGTCCAAGGGGGAAGTCCGGCACTGGCCCTTGATCGGCACGCTGGCCACCGGCGCCGGCACGCTCTACATCGAGCGCGAATCGCGGCGCGACGCCATGCGCGTGGTGCACCACATGGCCGAAAGCCTGCGTGCCGGGGAGGTGCTGGCGGTCTTTCCCGAGGGCACGACCAGCGACGGCCGCCAGCTGCTGCCCTTCCACGCCAACCTGATCCAGGCGGCCATCTCTGCCGAGGCGCCGGTGCAGCCGGTGGCGTTGAGCTTCGTTGACGTTGCGACGGGCCAGCCCAGCTTCAGCCCGTGCTACATCGGCGACGACTCGCTCGTAGGATCCGTCTGGCGAACCCTGACCGGTCCGCCCATCGCGGCGGTCGTGAGCTTCGGCTCGCCGCAGGTCGCAGCAGGCCGCACCCGCCGGGCTTGGGCAGATGAGCTGCGAGGGGCGGTGGAGCAGCTTCGCTAGGCGCCCTGCTCAGGGTTCGTCGCTGAACTCGGAACGGCCGCCGGGGGCCTTGCGGAACACGACTTCGCCCGTGGGCACGTGCACCACCCGGATCTCGCCGGAGGGCTTGGTAAAACTCTTGGCCGCCATGGCCACGGCGAGGGCGCGGTCGTGAACGACATACTGCTGTTCACCTTGCGCCGGCAGGAAGCGACCGGCCATGGGATGGTTGGCTTCGACTCGGAAGTCACCAGATGTCATGTGAGTCCTCTCTGTTCTTGAACTGCCTGTGTGTGCTCAGCCTGATTAACTGCTGGTTGCTGAATCACCATCGTTATTCCCGCTCGTGACACATTTGTGAAGCGGTCGGGGAAAGCTTTCAGAGTCCTGACAGCTTAGTCTCGCTGGCAGAGGAGTCTGTAGGACTCCGCTGATGCGGCAAGTAGGAACCTCGGAAACGCCGGGCTGTAGAGCTGGCGTTACGGCCCGCCGCTGGGCATGGGGCGCAGGTCGCGCTGGCGCCGAAGGCGCAAGCCCAGCGCCAGCATCAGCGCGCCGGTGGCGATCGCGTAGAAGCCGACCAGCCAGACCAAGGCCAGCGCGCCCGCGCCGGGCGCCCAGATCACCAGCACGCCGAACACCAGCGACAGCACGCCGGTCAGGATGAGCAAGCCGCGCCCGCGCTCCAGACGCATCGCCTGCGCGATGTCCAGGGCCCCGGTGAAGACGGCGTTGACGCCCATCACGATGATCAGCACCAGGGCGGTGAGCCCCGGGTACATGAAGGCGTACACACCGGCCACGACGCTGACGATGCCCAGCAGCAAGGGGATCCACCAGCGCTGTTCGGTCCGGCGGACCTGGAACGCGGCGGCCGCGGACACGGCGCCGCCGAAGATGGCGTAGGCCGCGAACAGCGCGACCAGCCAGAGCAGGGTGAGGCCCGGCCAGATGACGGCCAGGACGCCGAACACCAGTGCGATGACGCCGCGCAGGATCAGCATCCAGGGAGGCGTGCCAATGTCAGCGTTCATGTGGGCTCCTCATCAGACGAGGGTCAATGCAACCAGGACGATGTTCGCTCACGGCGCCCGCGCCCATTGTTAAGACTTATTGCCGTCCCGCAGCCGCCCCCGGAATTGCACCTTCGTCCCATTGGAAAGAAGTCGTCGACGTGCCATCTTGAAAAGCACATCGAAGGTGAAGGAGATTGATCATGCGCCTCGTGCTCATCGTCGCCACGCTCATGCTGCCGGCCTATGCCATGGCGGGAAAGCTGGACCTGAAGCAGGACCTGTCCGGGCTCGATCTGACCGTCGCCCCGGTACCGGCGGACAACCCCGATGCGATCAAGATCACCAACAACACCGCCAAGGCTGTCCGATGCAGCGGCAGCTTTACCGGGGCCGACGCCGGCCCGCCGCGGTCGGTCACCATTCAGCCGGGCAAGTCCGCGACCGTGCGGGTCCCCGGCACCTATACCGACATGCCGCGCTCCGCGGACCTCAAGTGCGCGGAGTACGTGAAGAAGGCTGCCAAGAAGTGATGTGCACTGGCGCCCCCCCGAGAATCTACCTGAGGCCGAGTAGGCGGCGAGCGGAAATCTGCGGAAGCGGGAAAGCAGGGCGGAGCGACGGCTGATCGATGTCCGTCGAGATCGCTAACCGAACTGCACGCAGCGCATGCTGAGCGTGCCTGACTGAAAAGACGCGTACGTCGTCTTCAGCCTATCCGACCGATCCGCCGCGCCGAGCGCGTACAGGAACGGCCAGTAGTGATCGGGCGTCGGGACCGCCATGCTCGCGCCTGCGTCGAGACGCTGGTAAGCCACCAGGGCCTTGTCGTCCCGGCCATCGAGCGCCAATCGGATCGCGTCGTCGAACGATTGGGCCCAGGGTGCGGTCGCGCGCGCGGCCTCCGGCGCGCCTCGCTCGGTGGCCCGCAGGTTGTGGACCACATTCCCGCTTCCCATGATCAGCACGCCTTGCTCGCGCAGGCGGGCCAGCCGGCGCCCCAGCGTGTAGTGGAAGTCGGCCGGCCGCTCGTAGTCGATGGACAACTGGAAGACCGGCACGTCGGCGTGCGGGAACAGGTGGTGCAGCACCGTCCAGGTGCCGTGGTCGAAGCCCCAGTCGTCCGCGGGGCGCGCGTGCAACGGCGCCACGACCTCCAGCGCCTGCCTGGCGATGGCAGGCGCGCCGGGGGCGGGGTAGCGCATGTCGTGCAGGGCCCGGGGAAAGCCGCCGAAGTCGTGGATCGTCGGCGGCCGGGCCTGCACGTCGACCAGCGTTGCGCCTGGGGTCAGCCAGTGGGCGGACACCGAGAGGATCGCGGCCGGGCGCGGAAGCTCCGTGCCCCAGCTGCGAAGCCGGCGCGTGAATGCGTTGTCGGCAATGGCATTCATCGGACTGCCGTGGCCGACGAAGATCACGGGCATGCGGGCCGGGCTGCCGCCGGCCGCCGCGAACGCGGACCTGGTCGCCAGGAGGGACAAGGCAGACAGCATCGAGGCGAGGGAAGCGGTGCCGATGAAGCGGCGCCGGGCGGGAAGGAACGATCCGGTCATGGCGTGGTCGATAGGCTGGATTGGCTGAGACGGGAAAGAGCAGGAAAGTTCCCTTAGCGCATTGCCCTGAGCGTGATAGCGCGGGCCTTTCCGTATGCCGCCACGCCGGCAGGGTTTTCGTTGCCGTCCGGGCGTGGAGCTCGCTTTAAACTGAACCATGATGATGCGCCGCCTTTTGCTCCGATCCTTTGCCCTTCGCGCCGTCGGCCTTGCCCTGATCGCCGGCGCGCTCGCCTCGTGCGGCACGCCACAGGCCAGCACGCCAGATGGCAGGCGGCCCGCACCGCCGCGCCTGGTGGTGTTCATGGTGGTCGACGGCCTGCCACAACGCCAGGTGGTGGACTATCGCAGCCAGCTCGCGCCGGACGGCCTGGCACGCTTTCTCGATCGCGGCGCCTGGCTCTCCGATGCGCACTACGGCTACGCCTTCACCGTCACCGCGGCGGGGCACGCGAGCATGCTGACGGGGACGTATGCCTGGCGGCACGGCATCATCGGCAACGACTGGCGCGACGCGCAGACCGGCGAGCTCGAGTACTGCACCGGCGACACGCGCTACAGCTATATCGGAAACAGCACCGACAAGCTGGACGGAACGAGCCCGAAGAACCTGATGGTGGAGACGGTCGGCGACGTGCTCAAGCGCCGCAACCCTGGCGCCAAGGTCATCGGCATCTCCGGCAAGGACCGCGGTGCCATCCTGCCGGCCGGTAAGACCGGCGTCGCCTACATGTACATGTCGAAGTCGGGCCAGTTCGCCTCGTCGACCTTCTACATGCCGCAGCACCCGGCCTGGGTCAACACCTTCAACGCCGGCAAGCCGGCCGATCGCTACTTCAGGCAGGACTGGCGGCCGGTGCGCGACAACGCCGCCTACGCGTCGTCGCTGCCGGACGAGCAGCCTTGGTTCCTGGCCAAGGGCGGAAAGCTGCCGATGACCATGGGCGCGGCCCAGGACAAGCCCGACGGTGCGTACTACGCGGCGCTGCTGCGCAGCCCATTCGTGGACGAGCTGTCGCTGGAGTTTGCCCGGGCGGCCATCCGCGGCGAGGCGCTGGGCCAGGACGACGTGCCCGACATCCTCGCCATCAGCCTGTCGGGCCACGACTACGTGAACCATGCATTCAGCGCCGAGTCGCGCCTCTCGCACGACCATCTCTTGCAGCTCGACCGGATGTTCCAGGCATTCTTCAAGGACCTGGACACGATGGTGGGCAAGGACAACTACGTCGCCGTGCTCACCGCCGACCACGGCTTCATGCCGGCACCCGAGACCAGCCTGGCAGCCGGTCGCAACGCCGGGCGGGTGAGCGGCAGTGCCGTGCTGTCGCGGATCAATGCCGGCCTGCAGCAGAAGTTCGGCCCCGGCAACTGGGCCCGCTACTTCACGGCCTCGGCGCTGGCGCTCGACCACCAGCTGATCGCCGAGCGCAAAGTGGACCGGCTCGCCGTGCAGGACGAGGCCCGTGCCCTGCTGCTGAAGGAGGAGGCCTTCGCCGCCGTGTACACGCGTGACGAGCTGGCCGGCAACACGCGCGCGGGTGCGCCGCTCTTCGACCAGATGCGCAAGTCATGGAACGCGGAGCGGTCCGGCGACCTGCAGGTGGCGCTGAAGCCCTACTGGATGTTCGGATCCAGCACCTCGACCACGACGCACGGCTCCCCGCACCCCTACGACACCAACGTGCCCATCCTGTTCTACGGGCCGCGCTGGGTGAAGGCCGGTCGCTACAGCGAGCGCGCCGAAGTGTCGGGCATCGCGCCGACGATCGCCGCGCTGCTGCAGGTGCCGCCGCCCTCGGCCTCGGAAGGGCGGCTGCTGCCGTTGCTGGCGCCGTGAGGAGCGCGCAAAACCGCATCGAGTGCCGCCTCGGGATTGCACAAGGCGGCGCCGAAAGCTAGAGGCTTGGAGGGCTCTTCTCGACACCACCTCCAGTGGCTGCGGCTGTCATCTTCTCGATCACCTGGTCTAGGCTGAAACTCGCCGACTTCTGCCGCGGCGGGAACTCCTTGAAGGTCGCCAGGAACTCCGCGACCATGGCTTGCGCAGGGACCAGCAGGTAGACATGCCGGAACATCCAGTCGTAGTAGGTGTTTGACGTGATCTGTGCGTGCTCGTACGGGTCCATCCGCATGTTGAAGATGTAGGGTACGCGCAGCACCACGAACGGTTCCTGCCAGATCTTGAACGTGCCGGTGATGCGCTGCTCCATGAACAGCATCTTCCAGTTGTCGTAGCGCAATGCCGCAAGATCGCCGTCATCGGTGAAATAGAGGAAGCCCGGACGCGGGCTCTTGGTTTCCTTGCCCGTCAGGTACGGCAGCAGGTTGTAGCCGTCGAGGTGGACCTTGTAGGTCTTGTTGCCGATCTTGTGGCCCTTCTTGAGCTTCTCCTTGATGTCGGGCTCTCCGGCCAATGCCAGGATGGTGGGGAACCAGTCCAGGTGGCTGACGATTTCGTTCGACTCTGAACCAGCCGCGATCTTCCCTGGAAATCGAACCACCAACGGGATGCGGTATGCGCCCTCCCAACTGGAGTTCTTCTCGTTGCGGAACGGGGTCGTGCCCGCATCCGGCCAGGTGTTCATGTGCGGGCCGTTGTCGGTGCTGTACTTCACGAACGTGTTGTCGGCGATGCCGAGTTTGTCCAGAAAGTCGAGCATCGCTCCGATGCACTTGTCGTGGTCGATCATCACGTCGTGGTACTCGGACTGCCAGCGCCCGGATTGACCACGGCTCTCCGGCTTCACGTGCGTCCACGCATGCATGTGCGAGGTGTTGAACCACACGAAGAATGGCTCGCCGGCATCGTGGGCGGCCTGGATGAACTTCTTGGCCGCCGCCATGAATTCGTCGTCGCAGGTTTCCATGCGCTTCTTCGTCAGCGGGCCTGTGTTCTCGATCTTCTGGCCGCCTTTCCCGTCGGCATAGCAGTGCAGCACGCCACGTGGGCCGTACTTTTTCTTGAACTCCGGGAAGTCCTTGGCGTTCGGGTAGTCCACTTCCTCCGGCTCCTCCTCGGCGTTCAGGTGATACAGGTTGCCGAAGAATTCATCGAAGCCATGCATGGTCGGCAGGTGTTCGTCGCGGTCACCCAGGTGGTTCTTGCCGAATTGGCCGGTCCGATAGCCGAGCGGCTTGAGCGCCTCGGCGATGGTGATGTCCTCGCCCTTGAGGCCCAGCTCGGCGCCAGGCAGGCCCACCTTGGTGAGGCCGGTGCGCAGGCCACACTGGCCGGTGATGAATGACGCCCGCCCGGCCGTACAGCTTTGCTCGGCGTATGCGTCGGTGAAGATCATGCCCTCCTTGGCGATTCGGTCGATGTTGGGCGTGCGGTAGCCCATCATCCCTTTCGTGTAGCAGCTGAGGTTGGACTGGCCAATGTCGTCACCCCACATCACCAGGATGTTCGGCTTCTTTGCCATTGCATTGCTCCTTGAAAGAAGGTTGAGTCTCAGTTGGAGTTGGCGACCCGTTCGTGTCACCTTCGTGGCCCGGCTTGCTGCCGGACTTCATGGTGCGCGTCCCAACGTGGGTCAGTTCCAATCCGCGCATTCCGCAGACGCTGCGCTTGACCTGGCAAGTTGAAACGGGCGACACAATAGCGGCGCATTGGCGGTTTGCCTATAGCCCCTTAGTGCCATCTGCCCGAGACGCTGAGGTCGTTGCGCGCGACGCGGCGGTTCATGTGGATCACGTCCGGCCGGGTCTGCTATTCGGGCCTGTTGGGTTCACCCACGGAGCGCCGGCTCGGGGCTTCGGCGGTGATGGGCGGGCCACTGCGGCTGGTCCGTGGGCGCGGGGACGACGGCGACGGGCGGCACGGGCAACCGGCCGGAGGACTGCGCGGGCTGCGGTTCTGGCGTGATCGCCTCGCTCAACTCGCCACCGGACGCCCAAGGGCATCTCGGTGCAAGGCGCAGCGCATGGTGACGTCGTCAAACGGGAGTGCCGCGAATTCCTGGGAGAGGGAAGCGAGGCGTTGCCTGGAAGCCAAGCAAGCAAGCCAAAAAACGGGGCTGGACTGCGCTGTGGCGCCCCCGACAGGAATCGAACCTGTATCTAGCGCTTAGGAGGCGCTCGTTCTATCCATTGAACTACGGCGGCGGGGCTGATCATTGTAATTGTCCGGCCTGGGGGCCGCCCCCGGCACAATGCAAGCTTCTTTCTTAGGAGGAGAGAAGCATGAACGCATTGCGCATGGCCCTCGTCAGCGGCCTCCTTGCCATCGCGGGTCTGGCCCACGCCGCGGCCAGCGACGCCTTCAACGAACTGCTGGAAGCCAGTATGAAGGACAAGAAGGGCGTGATGGTGTACGTGAAGGGCCAGGCCATCGGCGGGCGGGTGACCCGGATCACGGCCGAAGCGATCGAAATGACGGCGCGCGACTACGCCCGCATCGTGATCCGCCGCGACGCCATCGACGCCATCGCGGCGAACTAGCGCCGCCCCCTATTTCGAAAGCAGCCGCATGGCCTCTTCGAGGCCCTTGATCGTCAGCGGGTACATGCGCTGATTCACCAGCTGCTGGATCACCGCGATGCTCTGGCGGTACTGCCAGACGCCCTGCGGCTCGGGATTGATCCAGGCGAACTTGGGGAAGGCGTGGGTGAGGCGCTGCAGCCACTCGGCGCCGGCTTCCTCGTTGTTGTATTCGACGCTGCCGCCCGGCTGCAGGATCTCGTAGGGACTCATGGTCGCGTCGCCCACGAAGATCAGTTTGTAGTCCTTGTTGTACTTGCGGATGATGTCCCAGGTGGCGAACTTCTCGGAGAAGCGCCGCCGGTTGTTCTTCCACATGAAATCGTAGACGCAGTTGTGGAAGTAGTAGAACTCCAGGTGCTTGAACTCCGCCTTGGCCGCCGAGAACATCTCCTCGACGCGGTGGATGTGCTCGTCCATGGTGCCGCCCACGTCCATCAGCAGCAGCACCTTCACGTTGTTGTGCCGCTCGGGCACCATCTTGATGTCCAGGTAGCCGGCGTTGGCGGCGGTGGCGCGGATGGTGTCGTCCAGGTCGAGTTCTTCCTCGGCGCCCTCGCGCGCGAACTTGCGCAGCCGCCGCAGAGCGACCTTGATGTTGCGCGTGCCCAGTTCCTGGCTGTCGTCGTAGTCCTTGTAGGCGCGCTGGTCCCACACCTTCACCGCGCTGCGGTTGCGGCCCTTGTCCTGGCCGATGCGGATGCCCTGCGGATTGAAGCCGTAGGCGCCGAAGGGCGAGGTGCCGCCGGTGCCGATCATCTTGCTGCCGCCCTCGTGCCGCTCCTTCTGCTCCTCGAAGCGTTTCTTCAGCGTCTCCATGAGCTCGTCCCAGCCCATCTTCTCGATCTTGGCCTTCTCTTCGGGCGACAGCTCGAGCTCGAGGTTCTTGCGCAGCCACTCCAGCGGGATGTCCTTGGTGAAGTCGGCGACCGTCTCCACGCCCTTGAAATACGCCGCGAACGCGCGGTCGAACTTGTCGTAGTGCTTCTCGTCCTTCACCAGCGCGGTGCGCGAGAGGAAATAGAAGTCGTCGATGGCATAGCCGCCGTCGCTGGTCGGGCCGACCACGCCGGCCTTCACCGCTTCGAGCAGCGCGAGGTATTCCTTGACGGACACCGGCAGCTTGGCGCTGCGCAGGGTGTAGAAAAAATCGATCAGCATGGGATGCCGGCAGAAGGTGCCGCCTCCATCATAGGTCGGTGCCGCCGCATCGGCACGAAGGTCCGGTGGCGCCAGGCATGGGCCAGCAGTGCCGCGCTCAGCAGCGCCGACACGGCCACGGCCAGCACCGAGGCCTCGGCGCCGAACACGCCGCCGGTAAGCCAGTCGGGCCCCGGGCGTTCCGAGATGAGCCAGCCCTTGGCGTCGGTCCCCGACACCGGGATGCCGAACACGGTGCCCTGCGAGTAGTTCCAGCCCGTGTGAATGCCGATGCACAGCGGCAGTGAGCGGGTGAGGTGGAAGACCAAGGCCAGCATCAGGCCCGCCTCGATCGCAATCGCTGCCAGGCTCCAGAAGGTCGCGCCCGGATTGCCGCCATGCACCGCGCCAAAGAACAGGGCGGATACGCCGAGCGCCCACCAGGTGCCCGCCGCCTCCTCGACGGCGCGAAACAGCACGCCGCGGAACGCGATCTCCTCGGCGATGGCCGTCCCCAGGCCGACGGTCAGCAGCGGCGTCCACCAGTCGACGCCAGGACGGGTGCCGACGATGCGGTAGGCGCCCGCAAGCCACAGCAGCGCCACGGTCAGCGCGATCAGCCCCAGGCCGGCCAGCGCGCCCGCCGTCAGGTGGGCCAGGCCCCGTGACGGCCACAATTCGACCGGCGGGCGGCGTTCGATCACCCGGGCCAGGAACAGGTAGGCCCCGACCGTACAGGCCACCATGACGGCCACGCGCACCAGCCCGCGCCACTCGGGCGGAAGCTGGCGCAGTCCCGGTCCCGGCACCCCGTGCATGAGCAACCAGGCGGCCCCGGCCGTGGTGCCGAACGCCAGGGCGGTAAAGATGACGATGCGCGCCAGCGCCGAATACAGCAGCCGGCGCTTCCAGCGCGGCGCGTCCGGCGGCGGCTCGAAGGCCAGCGGCGCGCCGCTCACCGGGGCCGTTCCAGCTGGTAGCGCAGGTGCGCCTTCACCTCGGGCCACTCGCCGGCCGTGAGGCTGTACATCACCGTGTCGCGCACCGTGCCGTCGCGGCGCAGCGCGTGATGGCGCAGCACGCCGTCCTTCGTCGCGCCCAGGCGCTCGATCGCGCGCTGGCTGGCGAAATTGAAGTTGTCGGTGCGCCAGCCCACCAGCTGCGCGCCCAGGGTCTCGAAGGCGTGCGTCATCAGCGCCAGCTTGCAGGTGGTGTTGACGTGGCTGCGCTGCCAGCTCTTGGCGTACCAGGTGTAGCCGATCTCCAGCCGCTCCACCGCCGGCACGATGTCGTGGTAGCGGCTGGTCCCGATCACCTGGCCGCTGGCCAGGTCGCGCACGACGAAGGGCAGCATGTGGCCGTCCCGCATGCCCTTCAGGGCGGCCTCGACGTAGGCCTGCGTTTCGCCGGGTGCCGGCACCGAGGTGATGCGCAGGTTCCACAACTCGCCGTCGCGCGCCGCCGCTTCGAGGCCGGCCACATGGTCCAGGGTCATGGGCTCCAGCCGCACCCGCGGCGTTTCGAGCGTGATGGGCTGCGGGTCCTGCATCAGCGGTTGTGCCTTTGCATGAACACCAGCTTTTCGAACAGCGTCACGTCCTGCTCGTTCTTCAGCAGCGCCCCGACCAGCGGCGGCACGGCGACCTTGTCTTCCTTGCTTTGCAACGCTTCCAGCGGGATGTCCTCGGCCATCAGCAGCTTCAGCCAGTCGAGCAGTTCGCTGGTGGAGGGCTTCTTCTTCAGGCCCGGCAGGTTGCGCACGTCGTAGAAGGTCTTCATGGCCGCCGTGAGCAGCTCCTTCTTCAGCCCCGGGAAGTGCACGTCCACGATCTGCTTCATCGTGTCGGCATCCGGGAACTTGATGTAGTGGAAGAAGCAGCGACGCAGGAAGGCGTCGGGCAGCTCCTTCTCGTTGTTCGAGGTGATGAACACCAGCGGCCGGTGCCGGGCGCGAATCAGCTCGCGCGTCTCGTACACATAGAACTCCATGCGGTCGAGTTCGCGCAGCAGGTCGTTAGGGAATTCGATGTCGGCCTTGTCGATCTCGTCGATCAGCAGCGCCACCGGCTTGTCCGCGGTGAAGGCCTGCCACAGCACACCCTTGACGATGTAGTTGTGGATGTCCTTCACCCGCTCGTCGCCCAGTTGCGAATCGCGCAGGCGGCTGACGGCGTCGTACTCGTACAGGCCCTGCTGCGCCTTGGTGGTCGATTTGATGTGCCACTGCAGCAGCGGCATGTCGAGCGCGCCGGCCACTTCCTCGGCCAGCATGGTCTTGCCGGTGCCGGGTTCGCCCTTGACAAGCAACGGGCGCTTGAGCGTGATGGACGCGTTCACCGCCAGCATCAGGTCCTGGGTGGCGACGTAGTTCTGTGAGCCTTGGAACTTCATGGATCTCGGTCGAAAAGGCGCAGTGGCGCGGAAAAGTGCCGTGGTGCAAAAGCGCCAATGGCGGGAAGGCGCACCGGTGGCGGTGCCTATAATGAACGGTTTTTGAGTTGCCTCAAGTCACCCCTTAGCCGGATTTTGCTCGCAAAATGAACAAGCTGTTGAACACGCTTCTTGCCGTCGCTGTCGCTTGCGTGACGGCAACGGCGTTCGCCCAAGCTCCCGCGCCTGCCAAGGGCCAGCCGCAGCCGGCCGCCCAGGACGCCGCGCCCAAGGGCGGCGCGACGTCGATCGAAGCGAAGGTCGCGATGTGCATGGGTTGCCACAACATCCCCGGCTACCAGGCCAGCTTCCCCGAGGTCTACAAGGTGCCCATGATCGCCGGGCAGAACGCCAAGTACATCGCCTCGGCCCTGACGGCCTACAAGAACGGCGACCGCAAGCATCCGACCATGCGCGGCATCGCCGCCAGCCTGTCCGAGCAGGACATCAACGACGTGTCCGCCTACTACGCCGCCCTGGCGCCGGCCGGCGCCGCCGCCCTGGCCGAGCAGCCCCGCCAGCCTGACGCCCAGGTGTCCGCGCTGCTGCAGAAAGCCGCCTGCGCCTCCTGCCACGGCGCCAACTTCTCCAAGCCGGTCGACCCCAGCTACCCCAAGATCGCTGGCCAGCACTCCGACTACCTGTACGTCGCCCTGAAGTCCTACAAGACCGACGGCGCCACCGTCGGCCGCAGCAACGGCGTGATGGGCGCCATCACCAAGCAGTTCAGCAACGCCGAACTCAAGGCCCTGTCCAAGTACGTGGGTTCGCTGGACGGCGAAGTCAAGACGGTGCCGCAGAACCGCTTCCACTGAGCGCTTCGGCGCCCCTGGCAAAAAGCCCGCTCCCCGAGCGGGCTTTTTTGTAGTCAGTCCACTAGCGCGTTGCCCGGCGCTGCACGCAATCGACGTAGGACGCGCCATCGGGGGCGCGTCCGGCGCGCTGGCTTTCCCACAGCATCTGGCCCAGGCATTCCATCGCCTCGTGGTGCGCTTCGTGCAGCGAGCCGCGCCGCGCCGCCAGCAGTTCCACCGCCTGCCGGATGCCGCGCGGCTGGTCGATCGAGCACTGCTCGCTGATCGACAGGTGCATGGACAGGTGCAGGAAGGGGTTGCTGCGGCCGTCCGAGCCGTCGTAGACGCGTGCCACGGCGGCTTCCGCGTCCTGCAGGTCGGGGTCGTATTCCGGGTGCTCGCGCAGCCACTGGCTGGCCAGCGTTTCCAGCGCATCCAGCATCTCGCCGGCGCGCGCCTTGCCATGCACGTTGCAGAAGAAGCGGCGGACGTCTTCCTGCGAGGGATTGAACATGGCGGCGAGGGTAGCACGCGCCCCGCGCTGTCCAGTTCGCGCCTGCGCGAATGTCGAGGCAGTTCCATAATCGATGTTCCCGCACGTCCCCACGACCCGATCACCATGACTCGACACGCCTTCATCTGCGATGCGATTCGCACACCATTCGGCCGTTACGGCGGCGCGTTGTCGTCGGTGCGCACCGACGACCTCGCGGCAATCCCGCTCAGGGCGCTGATGGAGCGCAGCCCGCGGGTGGACTGGCAGGCCGTGACCGATGTCATCTACGGTTGCGCCAACCAGGCCGGCGAGGACAACCGCAACGTCGCCCATATGGCCAGCCTGCTGGCCGGGCTGCCGGTCGAATTGCCGGGCGCCACCATCAACCGGCTGTGCGGCTCCGGCCTGGACGCTGTCGGCACGGCCGCGCGCGCCATCCGCTCCGGCGAGGCCGGGATGATGATCGCGGGCGGCGTCGAAAGCATGAGCCGCGCCCCCTTCGTCATGCCCAAGGCCGACAGCGCCTTCTCGCGCGCCAATGGGGTCTACGACACCACCATCGGCTGGCGCTTCGTCAACAAGCTGATGAAAGAGCAGTTCGGCATCGACTCCATGCCCGAGACCGCGGAGAACGTGGCGGCCGAGCACAAGATCGGGCGCGAGGCGCAGGATCGCATGGCGCTGGCCTCGCAGCTGAAGGCGGTGGCGGCGCAGAAGGCGGGCTTCTTCGACGCCGAGATCATCCCGGTGACCCTCGCGCAGAAGAAGGGCGATCCCATCGTGGTCGCCCGCGACGAGCACCCGCGCGAGACCAGCCTCGAGGCGCTGGCCAAGCTCAAGGGCGTGGTGCGGCCGGACGGCAGCGTGACCGCCGGCAATGCCAGCGGCGTCAACGACGGCGCTTGCGCGCTGCTGCTGGCCGACGAAGCGAATGCCGCACGCCATGGCCTGACGCCGCGCGCGCGGGTGGTCGGCATGGCCACCGCCGGCGTACCGCCCCGCGTGATGGGCATCGGCCCGGCGCCCGCCACCCAGAAGGTGCTGGCGCTCACCGGCCTGTCGCTGGAACAGATCGACGTCATCGAACTCAACGAAGCCTTCGCCGCCCAGGGCCTGGCGGTGTTGCGCCTGCTCGGGCTGAAAGACGACGACCCGCGCGTCAATCCCAACGGCGGCGCGATTGCGCTCGGCCACCCGCTGGGCGCTTCGGGCGCGCGGCTGGCGACGACGGCGGTGAACCAGCTGCACCGGACCGGCGGGCGCTACGCGCTGTGCACCATGTGCATCGGCGTGGGCCAGGGCATCGCCGTGATCCTCGAGCGCGTGTGATGGACGGCACGCTGGAATTCGACGGCGTGCGCTACCCCGACGGGCGCGCGTCCGACCCGCGCGCGCTGGGCTGGATGCAGGGCACGCCGCCGGCCGAGGCGCTGTGCATCCGCTTCGCCGACGACCGGTTCCTCTCGTTCCCGCAGATCCGCTGGTCGCTCTCGCACATGCGCGAACTGGTGCCCACGGTGAACGTGTGGCGCGGCGAGGCCAGTGCTTCGCCGTTGGGCGACGTCAGCGCGGCGGACGAGGCCGCGATCGACGACCTGGCCTTCACAGACATGCACGGTCGCCCGCGGCGCTTCGGCGAGTCGCTGTTCGACGTGTACACCGACGGCATCGTGGTGCTGCACCGTGGCCGGCGCGTCTACGAGCGCTACTTCGGCGCGCTGGCGCCGCAGGTGCCGCACAGCTGCTTTTCGATCACCAAGTCCTACGCCGCGACGCTGTGCGCCACGCTCGTGCACGAAGGCGCGCTGGACGACCGGAGGGCCGTGCCGCACTACCTGCCGGAGATGCGCGCCACCGCCTACGCGGATGCCACGCTGCGCCAGGTGATGGACATGCAGATCGGCGTGTCGTACTCGGAGCTGTACGCCGACCCCAAGGCGCACATCTGGGACTACTCGCGCGCGGGCGGCCTGCGGCCGCGTCCGGCCGGCTACAGCGGGCCGGCGAGTTTCTACGAATACCTGCAGACGCTGCAGCCCGAGGGCACGCACGCCCAGGCGTTCGCGTACAAGACCGTGAACACCGAGCTCATGTGCTGGATCATGAAGCGAGTGACCGGCCGGCCGCTGGCCGACATGCTGTCCGAACGGCTGTGGTCGCAGCTCGGTTGCGAGCAGGACGCCTACCTCACCGTCGACCCTATCGGCGTTCCAATGGGCGGCGGCGGGCTGCATGCCAGCCTGCGCGACCTGGCGCGCTTCGGCGAACTGATGCGGCGCGAGGGCGACTGGCACGGCCGCCAGCTCGTGCCCGCCGAGGTGGTGCGCGACATCGCGCGCGGTGACGACCCCGCGAAGTTCGCCAAGGCCGGCTACACGCTGCTGCCTGGCTACTCGTACCGCAGCATGTGGTGGGTGTCGCACAACGAGCTGGGCGCGTTCGAGGGCCGTGGCATCCACGGCCAGCGCCTGTACGTGGCCCCGAAGGCGGAGATGGTGGTGGCGCGCTTCGCCTCGCACCCCGTCGCGTCGAGCGCCGCCAACGATCCGCTCACGCTGCCCGCGCTGCTGGCGCTGGGACGTCTGCTGCAATCCCGTTGACGTCCTTTCCCCTGATCACCGACCCGTGGTTCTACGCCGTGGCGGTGCCGGCCGTGCTGCTCATGGGCATCAGCAAGAGCGGCTTCGGCTCGGGCTTCGGCTCGCTGGCGGTGCCGCTGATGGCGCTGGCCGTCACGGTGCCGCAGGCGGCGGCGATCATGATGCCGATCCTGTTCGTGATGGACGTGCTGGGCCTGGCGGCGTTCCGGCGCCACTTCGACTGGAAGCTGATCCGCTTCCTGGTGCCGCTCGGGCTGGTGGGCACGGTGATCGGCACGCTGTCGTTCCGCTACCTGGAGCCGCGGCTGGTGGCCGGCATCGTCGGCGTGTTCACGCTGCTGTTCCTGGCGCAGCGCCTGCTGTTCCCGCCGGGGCCGAACAGCCCGCACCCGCCCAGGTGGCTGGGCGCAGTCCTCACGGTGACCTCGGGCTTCACCAGTTTCGTGTCGCACGCGGGCGGGCCGCCGGTGAGCGCCTATGTGGCGCCGATGCGGCTGCCGCCGCTGGTTTTCACCGCGACCATGGCGGCCTTCTTCTTCGTCGTGAACCTGAGCAAGTGGATTCCCTACGGCTGGCTCGGGCTGCTCGATGGGCGCAACATGGCCACCTCCTTCGCCCTGCTGCCGCTCGCGCCGGTGGGCGTGTACATCGGCGTGAAGCTGGCCCGCCGCATCCACCCGGACCTGTTCTACAAGCTGATCTACCTGGGCATGCTGCTCACCGGATGCAAGCTGGTGTGGGATGGGTTTGTTCGCTAAGAAAGTCGCGACCTTTCTTTACTGGCCTGTCATTCCGCGCGGTCCACGTGCCGCTGCGCGGATAGGGCCGCTTCGCTTCGCTCGAGGCGCCGGGCTTCCTCGCGCCGGCGCTCTGCCTGCTCTGCCCGTTCGCGCGCCATCTGCTCCTCCAGCTGCTGCCGGCCCTGCTTGACGACAGCGATCAGCTTGGCGCGATCGCGATAGTGCGGATGCATCTGCTCGAACAGCGCGAAGTTGTGGCGGCGAAAGCGCATCGCGTGCCGGCGGGCCTCGTGCGGAGCCTGGCCCAGCAGCTCCAGCACGGTGCGGCCGCTGCGCAGGCTGGACTCGAACAGCTCGCGTTCGACCCGCAGCACGCCGCGGTCGCGCAGCTGGTTCCAGTGCGTCACGTCGCGGGCACGCGCCACCAGCTCCAGGTGCGGGAAGTTCTCGCGGGCCAGGTCCACGATGGCCAGCGACTGCTCGACATCGTCCACCGCGACCAGCAGCACCTTGGCCTGCTCCGCGCCGGCGGTGCGCAGCAGGTCCAGCCGGGTCGCGTCGCCATAGAAAACCTTGTAGCCGAAGGCCCGTGCGGCCTCCACCATGTCGACGTCATGGTCCAGCACGGTGGCACCGAAGCCCTGCGCGGCGAGCAGGCGTCCCACGATCTGGCCGTAGCGCCCGAAGCCGGCGATGATGACCGGCGCGCTTTGCGGCTCGCTGATCTCCTCGAGCGTGCGCCCGTTGGCGCTGGCCCAGCGCGGCATCAGGAACCGGTCGATCGCCACCAGCAGCAGCGGCGACAGCAGCATCGACAGCGTCACTGCGCCGATCAGCAGCGAGGCGGTGCGCGCGCTCATCACCTGCTCGCCCGCCGCGGCCTGGAACACCACGAAGGCGAACTCACCGCCCTGCGCCAGCAGCACGGTGAACACCGGCCGCTCCTGCAGCGGGAGCTGGATGGCGCGCGCGAAGGTGTAGATCAGCGCCGCTTTCAGCGCCACGAAGCCGACCACGATCGCCGCCACCCGCCAGGGCGACTCGGCCAGCACGCCGAAGTCCAGGCTCATGCCCACGGCGATGAAGAACAGGCCCAGCAGCATGCCCTTGAACGGCTCGAGGTCGGTTTCCAGCTCGCGCCGGTATTCGCTTTCGGCCAGCAGCACGCCGGCGAGGAACGCGCCCAGCGCCATCGACAGGCCGGCCGACTGCACCAGCGCCGCGGTCGCGATCACCAGCAGCAGTGCGGCGGCGGTGAAGATTTCCGGCGTGCGGCTCCTGGCGATCCAGCGGAACAGCGGACGCAGCGCCAGCCGCCCGCCCAGCACGATGACGGCGATCACGCCAACGATCCGCGCCGCCTGCAGCCACCGGTTGGTGTCGGCGGCGGCCTCGTCGGCGACGCCGCCGAGCAGCGGCAGCAAGGCCAGGATCGGGATCGCCGCCACGTCCTGGAACAGCAGGATCGAAAAGCCCGCCTGCCCGCTGGAGGTGGGCAGCAGGTTGCGCTCGTTCATGACCTGCAGGGCGATGGCGGTCGACGACAGGGCCAGGCCGAGCGCGGCCACCAGCGAGATGCGCCAGGGATAGCCGGCGGCCAGGCCGATGGCGAACAGCAGCGCGGCGCAGCCCAGCACCTGCACGCTGCCGCCGCCGAAGATCGGCCGGCGCAGGTTCCACAGCCGCCTCGGCTCCAGTTCGAGCCCGACCAGGAACAGCATCAGCACCACGCCGATCTCGGCGAAGTGCAGGATGCTGTCGACATCGGAGACCAGCCCCAGCCCCCACGGCCCGATCACGATGCCCGCCGCCAGGTAGCCGATGATGGAGCCCAGGCCGACGGCGCGCGCCAGCGGCACGGCGATGACGGCCGCGCTCAGGTAGATGAGCGCGTTGGTCAGCCAGCCCGGGATGTGCTCAGTCATGGCTGGGCCGGTCGGTGGTGGGGACCTCGCACACGGGGCAGGGCGGCAGTTCGTCGATCTCCGGCCAGTCGGGGTAGCTGCGCAGCCGCTCGACAAAGACCTGCACGTGTGCGGCCAGCGCCTCCTCGCTCGCCCGGCGGGCGCCGTGCAGCACCAGCGGCGGCAGGAAGCGCATGCCGCACAGGGCCGCGGTCTGCTCGTACGGCGGCAGGAAGGCGTCGAAGAAGTACCGGTTGTAGCCCTGCGGATGGTAGGCGCTCTCGGGCCCGCCGGTGGTCGTCACCAGCCACAGGTCCTTGCCCTGCAGGGCGTCGCCGCCCGGGCCATAAGCCCAGCCGTAGGCGAGCACTTCGTCCAGCCACAGTTTCTGCAGCGGCGGCATCGAATACCACTGGATCGGGTGCAGCAGCACGATCAGCGAGGCCGCCTGCGCCAGGCGCTGCTGTGCCGCCACGTCGATGTCGAAGTCGGGGTAGAGCGAGTACAGGTCCTGCACCTGCGCGTCCGGCACGGCGCGCGCCGCTTCCAGCAGGCGCCGGTTGGCGCGCGAGCCGCGCCAGTCGGGGTGGGCGGCCAGCACCAGCGGGCCCTTGCCAGATCCTTTTGTTACTAACTCATCCATAAGCGTTAACATTAGGCCAGCAGCCTGTTCCCGGGCCGCACGCACGCGAGGAGATGCCCATCATGCCGGTCGTCGTCGTTGCCAATCCCAAGGGTGGAGCCGGAAAGTCCACGCTGGCCACCAACATCGCCGGCTACTTCGCCGGCCAGGGCCACCGCGTGATGCTGGGTGACGCCGACCGCCAGCAGTCCTCCCGATTGTGGCTGGGACTGCGCCCGGCTGCTGCGCGGCCTATCGCGGCCTGGGATGTCGGCGACGGCCAGATCGCCAAACCGCCCAAGGGCACCACCCACGTCGTGCTCGACACCCCCGCCGGTGTGCACGGCAAGCAGCTCAGGCAACTGGCGGAGATCGCCGACAAGGTGCTGGTCCCGCTGCAGCCCAGCATCTTCGACATCTATGCCACCCGGGCCTTCCTGGACGAGCTGGCCACCCTGCGCAAGCTGAGCAACAAGGCGATCGGCATCGTCGGCATGCGCGTCGACGGGCGCACCATTGCCGCCGACAAGCTGCAGGAATTCGTGGGCGGCCTGGGGCTGCCGGTGCTTGGCCACCTGCGCCACACGCAGAATTACATCCACCTGGCCGCGCGCGGCCTCACGCTGTTCGACGTCGCGCCCGGCCGCGTCGAGCGCGACCTCGAGCAGTGGCAGGAAATCTGTCGCTGGCTGGACAAGCCAGCCTGAGCGGGGCCGCTACATTGCGGGGATGAAGACCTTCCAGAATCTGTCCGAGCTGCCGGCGCTCGTGGGCCAGGAAGTGGCGGTGAGCGACTGGCTCACGATCACGCAGGAGCAGGTCAACCTGTTCGCGCAGGCCACCGGCGACCACCAGTGGATCCATGTGGACGTGGAGCGCGCCAAGGGCGGCCCCTTTGGCGGACCCATCGCGCATGGCTTCCTCACGCTGTCGCTGCTGCCCAAGTTCTTCGAGACGGCCGTCGACGTGCGCGACAGCCGCATGGGCGTGAACTACGGACTGAACAAGGTGCGTTTCACCGCGCCGGTGCCCGTGGGCAGCCGCCTGCGGGCGCGCATGACGCTGCTGGCGGCCGACCCGATCGACAACGGCGGCCTGCAGATGGCCTGGCAGGTGACCGTCGAACGCGAGGGCAGCGAGCGGCCGGTGTGCATCGCCGAGTCGCTCACCCGCCGTTACCCGTAGCAAAGCCATTCTGGCGCCAGGCTTCGAACACCGTCACCGCGACCGCGTTCGACAGGTTCAGGCTGCGCTGGCCGGGGCGCATCGGCAGCTTCAGCCGCTGCGCCGGCGCAAAAGTCTCGCGCAGCTGCGGATCCAGCCCGGCCGTCTCGGAGCCGAACACCAGCCAGTCGCCGGCCTGGAAGGCCGTCTCGTGCACGAAGCGCGTGCCGCGCGTGGTCATGGCGAACATGCGCGCGGGGTCCGGTCCCATGGCCTGCAGGAACTGCGCCCAGCCGGCGTGCCGCCGCACCTGCGCGTACTCGTGGTAGTCCAGGCCCGCGCGCCGCATCAGGCGGTCCTCCATCGAAAAACCCAGCGGCTCGATGAGGTGCAGCGCGCAGCCGGTGTTGGCGGCGAGCCGGATCACATTGCCCGTGTTGGGCGGGATCTCCGGCTGGACCAGGACGATATGGAACATGGCGCTGGGAAAAGAACTAGCCGGGCTCGTCGGTGCGGGCCAGCACGATGCCGGTGACCCCGGCCGCCTGCGCGGCGCGAAGCGCCTCGGCGGCGGCATACATCGAGGCGCCGCTGGTCATCACGTCGTCGACGATCACCACGCGCCGGCCGCGCACGTCGGCGACGCGCATCGGATCGACCGCGAAGGCGCCCTTGATATTGGCCAGCCGCGCCTGGCGGTCCAGGGCCGCCTGCGAACGCGTGTGCCGCACCCGCAGCAGCAGGTCGTGCCGCACGCGCCGCGGCGCCAGCCGGCGTGCCAGCACCAGCGACTGGTTGAAGCCACGCTCGGCCAGGCGCTCGCGCGACAGCGGCATGGGCACGACCAGGTCGGCCTGTTCCAGCACCGGCTCCACCCAGGGGGCGCTGCGCAGCAGGATGGCGAAGGCGCGGGCCCAGCCCGCCTGGCCGTTGAACTTGTACTGGCCCAGCAGCCCCGACCACGGATAGGCGTAGGACACGGCGGCGTGGCAGGCGTCCAGCGGCGGCGGGGCCGAGACGCAACGGCCGCATTGGCGCACGCCGGACGGCACCGGCAGCGCGCAGGTCAGGCAGCGCGGCTGCGGCTGCGCGAAGCGGGCGACGCAGGATTCGCACAGCGGCTGCGCGGGCCAGGCGCGGCACACCGCGCATTGGCCTGGCAGCGCCGTGCGCGCGCGATGAATCAGCCGCCTGAACATCGGGTCAATATACTCGTTGGCCCTGCATGAACCGTACGGCCGCCCCGAACGTTCATGGCACCGCAGCCCGAAAGGGCGAAGGTTATCCAATGACCGCCGATCGTCCGCCCACCATCGATCCCGTCGCCGCCCGGCGCTGGGCGCAGCGCGCGCCGGCGCGCCCGCCCTGGCTGCACGAGGAGGTGGGCCGCCGCATGGCCGAGCGGCTGCAGTGGATCCGGCTCGAGCCCGAGGCCTGGGCCGACTGGGAGCCGGTGCGCGGCGGCCTGGAGGCGCATGCGCTGGTGGCCGCGCGCTACCCCAAGGCGCGCCGCTGGATCGTCGAACGCGAGCCGCGGCAGGCAGCGTCGGCGAAAGCGGCGATCAAGCGGGCCTGGTGGCGCCCCGGAGCGCCCGCCCTGGAGCATGGGCCGGTGCCGGACGGTGCCGCACGCATGCTGTGGTCGAACATGGCGCTGCACATGGCGGCCGATCCGCAGGAACTCATCGCCCGCTGGCACCGCGCGCTGGCCGTGGACGGCTTCCTGATGTTCTCCTGCCTGGGGCCGGACACCGTGCGCGAACTCAAGGCCCTGCACGCGTCCCAGGGCTGGCCGCCGCCGGCCCACGACTTCACCGACATGCACGACTGGGGCGACATGCTCATTCATGCCGGATTCGCCGAACCGGTGATGGACATGGAGCGGATCGTGCTCACCTGGGAGTCGCCCGGGCGCATGGTGGAGGAACTGCGCGAACTGGGCGCCAACCTGCACCCGGCGCGCTTTGGCGGGTTGCGCGGCCACGCCTGGCGGCGCGGATGGGACGAGCAGGCCGGCCAGTTCCTGCGCGGCGCCGACGGCCGGCTCAGCCTTACCTTCGAGATCATCTACGGCCATGCGCTCAAGCCGCCGCCCAAGGTCCGCCTGGCCGGCGAATCGGCGGTGTCAGTGCAGGATTTGCAGGCCTTGTTGCGCTCAGGCCGCAAGCCGCGCTGAAAGCCGCTGCCTGGCTGGGCGGGCGGTGCAGATGGCCGCGCTACAATGTTTGTTGATCTCGATCAAAGTAACGACAGTCAGTGCCGAATCCGGTGTTTCGCTTCGCTACCGTCCAGGGTCAGGCCGTCCAGTGGTTGCTGAAACGCAATTGCTCGGTCACCCCGGCGCAGCTGGGCTGCTTCTACGCGGTGCTGTGTGTCGTGTCGCTGGTGATCGCGGGCGTTTGCTGGGCCATGGGCGCGGTGCTGGTGCTGCCGTTCACCTGGCTGGAACTGGCGGCGCTGGGCCTGGCGTTCCTCGCCTATGCGCGGCACGCCACCGATGGCGAGAAGATCTCGCTCAAGGGACGCCAGCTGGTGGTCGAGGTGGAGAGCGCAGGACAGCTGCGGCGTGCGGAGTTCAACCGCGAATGGGTGCGGGTGGAGCCGCTCGCCGATGACGGCTCGCTCATCGAGCTGTCGGGGCAGGGACGCAAGGTAAACGTCGGGCGCTACCTGCGTCCCGAACTGCGGCCGGTTCTGGCGCAGGAGATCAGAAGGGCCTTGCGGGAAGCGTGAGCGCGATGCCGCGCAGGGGTGCCACCGCGAGGATGGCGGGACGGATTTTGACAAGCTGGGTAGTCCAACAAACATGAAGAGCATTTCCAACAAGCTGGCTTCGCTGCTGTGCGCCCTGGGCGTCTTCAGCCCCTTGGCCCATGCGACGAACGACCTGCCCGGCGGGCCCGCTGTCCTGCAGCTGAACCTGCATCCCGCGGTCACGCGCATCGCCTCCGAGGTGGCCTGGCTTCACTGGTTCATGCTGATCACCTGCATCGTGATCTTCATCGCGGTTTTCGCGGTGATGTTCTATTCCATCTGGAAGCACCGCAAGTCGGTCGGCGCCAAGCCCGCCAACTTCCATGAGTCGGTCACCGTGGAAGTGGTCTGGACGATCATTCCGTTCCTGATCGTGATCGGCATGGCGCTGCCCGCCACCAAGGTGCTGGTCGCCTCCAAGGACACCAGCAACGCCGACCTCACCATCAAGGCCACCGGCTACCAGTGGAAGTGGGGCTACGACTACATCAAGGGCGAGGGCGAGGGCATGTCCTTCCTGTCCACGCTGGACAGCACGCACCGCGCGATGTCCAACGCCGGCGCCAAGGGCGACGTGCCGGACGACTACCTGCTGAAGGTCGACAACCCGCTGGTCGTGCCGGTCAACAAGAAGGTCCGCATCATCACCACCGCCAACGACGTGATCCACGCCTGGGGCGTGCCGGCCTTCGGCGTCAAGCAGGATGCGATCCCCGGCTTCGTGCGCGACACCTGGTTCCGCAGCGAAAAGACCGGCGACTTCTACGGCCAGTGCTACGAGCTGTGCGGCAAGGAGCACGCCTACATGCCGATCCACGTGAAGGTGCTGTCGCAGCAGGACTACACCGCCTGGGTCGCCGACCAGCAGAAGAAGATGGCCGCCAAGCTGGATGACCCGAAGAAGGTCTGGGCGCTGCCGGAGATCACCGCGCGCGGCGAGAAGGTCTACGCCGCCAATTGCGCCGCCTGCCACCAGGCCAACGGCAAGGGTGTCGCCGCCTTCCCGCCGCTGGACGGCGCGGCCATCGTGCAGGACGCCGACAAGAGCAAGCAGATCCAGGTCGTGCTCAATGGCCGCAATGCCATGCCCGCCTGGAAGCAGCTGAGCGACACCGACCTCGCTGCGGTCATCAGCTACACCAAGAACAACTGGTCGAACAAGACCGGCCAGATCGTGCAGCCCGCAGACGTGCTGGCGGCGCGCAAGTAAGCACCGGGCCGACAGAAATACAAGAGGACATCCATGAGCGCAGTTCTTGACCATTCGCAGGCCGGCCACGGCGAGCATCACGATCACGCGCCCACCGGCTGGCGCCGCTGGGTCTTCGCCACCAACCACAAGGACATCGGCACGCTGTACCTGCTGTTCTCCTTCACCATGCTGATGGTGGGCGGCCTGCTGGCCCTGATGATCCGCGCGGAGCTGTTCCAGCCGGGCCTGCAGCTGGTCAACCCTGAGCTGTTCAACCAGCTCACCACGATGCACGGGCTGATCATGGTGTTCGGCGCGATCATGCCGGCCTTCGTCGGCTTCGCGAACTGGATGATCCCGCTGCAGATCGGCGCGCCGGACATGGCGTTCGCGCGCATGAACAACTTCAGCTTCTGGCTGGCGGTGCCCGCCGGCATCATGCTGGTCGGCTCCTTCTTCATGCCGGGCGGCGCGCCCTCGGCCGGCTGGACGCTGTACGCGCCGCTGACGCTGCAGATGGGCCCGTCGATGGACGCCGGCATCTTCGCGATGCACATCCTGGGCGCCAGCTCGATCATGGGCTCGATCAACATCATCGTCACCATCCTGAACATGCGCGCGCCGGGCATGACGCTGATGAAGATGCCGATGTTCACCTGGACCTGGCTGATCACCGCCTACCTGCTGATCGCGGTGATGCCGGTGCTGGCTGGCGCCATCACCATGACGCTGACCGACCGTCACTTCGGCACCACCTTCTTCAACCCGGCCGGCGGCGGTGACCCGGTGATGTACCAGCACATCTTCTGGTTCTTCGGCCACCCCGAGGTCTACATCATGATCCTGCCGGCCTTCGGCATCATCAGCCAGGTCGTGCCCGCCTTCGCCCGCAAGCGCCTGTTCGGCTACGCCTCCATGGTGTACGCCACCAGCTCGATCGCGATCCTGTCCTTCATCGTGTGGGCGCACCACATGTTCACCACCGGCATGCCGGTGACGGGCCAGCTGTTCTTCATGTACGCGACCATGCTGATCGCGGTGCCCACGGCCGTGAAGATCTTCAACTGGATCGCCACCATGTGGCAGGGCTCGATGACCTTCGAGACGCCCATGCTGTTCTCGGCCGGCTTCATCTTCGTGTTCACGATGGGCGGCTTCACAGGCCTGATCCTGGCGATGGCGCCGATCGACCTGCTGCTGCAGGACACCTACTACGTGGTGGCGCACTTCCACTACGTGCTGGTGGCCGGCTCGCTGTTCGCGCTGTTCGCGGGCTTCTACTACTGGGCCCCGAAGTGGTCCGGCGTGATGTACCACGAAGGACGCGGCAAGCTGCACTTCTGGTGGTCGCTGATCTCCTTCAACGTCACCTTCTTCCCGATGCACTTCCTGGGCCTGGCCGGCATGCCGCGCCGCTATGCCGACTATCCGATGCAGTTCGCGGACTTCAACGCACTGGCCTCGGTGGGCGCCTTCTTCTTCGGCCTGGCACAGGTGTACTTCTTCTTCTTCATCGTGCTGCCGGTCATGCGTGGCCAGGGCAAGACCGCCCCGCAGCGCCCGTGGAACGACGCCGACGGCAAGGGCGCCGAGGGCCTGGAGTGGGAAGTTCCCTCGCCCGCGCCCTTCCACACCTTCGAGACGCCGCCGCGCCTGAACGCGGCCGCCAACAAGGTGCTGGGTTCGGCCCACCACTAAAGACGAACGCACCGGGCACAACGGGACCGCGCCATGCCGCAGAACCCTGAGCAGAAGAAGAGCAACCTGCGACTGGCGCTGATCCTGGCGACCATCGCAGCGGTGTTCTTCATCGGCTTCATTGTCCGCATGGTCTGGTTCGGGCATTGAGGTCGGCCATGGGTGCGCGCTCCGAAAACAGGAAGATGGTGGGCAAGCTGGTCGTGGTCGTGGCCGGCATGTTCGCCTTCGGCTACGCGCTCATCCCCATCTACAAGCACATCTGCGAAGTCACCGGCATCAACGTGCTGGCGATCGGCGAGAAGGAGGTGCCGGGCACCTCGCGCGCCGCCGCCAACACCCAGGTCGACTTCAGCCGCACCATCACGGTCGAGTTCGACGCCAACGCGCGCGGCCCCTGGGAGTTCAAGCCGGCCACGCGTTCGGTGCAGGTGCACCCAGGCGAACTGGCCACGGTGATGTACGAGTTCCGCAACGTGCAGGACCGCCGCATGTCGGCCCAGGCCATCCCCAGCTACGCGCCGCGCCAGGCCGCCTCGCACTTCAACAAGCTCGAATGCTTCTGCTTCCAGCAGTACACGCTGGAGCCCGGCGAGTCCAAGCAGTGGCCGGTGGCTTTCGTGATCGATCCCAAGCTGTCGAAGGACGTCAAGACGATCACCCTGTCCTACACCTTCTTCGAGGTCGGCGGCAAGATGCCGGCGCCCGGGGCGGTCACGGTGGGAGCAGCCTCATGAGCCGCACGGCCGCTCCGAAGGCTCATGGCACCGCAGCCCGCGGGGCGGAGGTTTTCCAATGAGCGTGGGCCGCACCATCAAGGCAGTGGCCTGGTCGTTCTTCGGCATCCGCAAGGGCAGTGAATCCCAGGAAGACCTCGGCCGGCTGAATCCCCTGCACGTCATCGTCGTCGCCATCGTGGCGGTGGGGCTGTTCGTGGCCGGGCTGATCGCTTTCGTGAATTGGGTCGCGGGCTGACCGCATGCAAGAGCAAGAGACAAACAAGGTACACAGGAGTTAGTTGCAATGAGTTCAAGCGCCACCGGCACCACGCCCTACTACTTCGTGCCCCATCCTTCACGCCACCCGGTGATGGCCGCGGTGGGGCTGCTGCTGGTCATCTTCAGCGCCGCCGAATGGATCAACGGCGCCGACTGGGCCAAGTGGACGCTGCTGTTCGGCTTCCTGTGGGTGCTCACCGTGCTGTTCCAGTGGTTCCGCGACGCCATCGGCGAGAGCGAGTCGGGCCAGTACGGCCACAAGGTCGACGTCTCCTTCCGCTGGAGCATGAGCTGGTTCATCTTCTCGGAGGTGATGTTCTTCGGCGCCTTCTTCACCGCGCTGTGGTGGCTGCGCTCGCACTCGGTGCCGGCGCTGGGCGGCGTGGAGAACGCGCTGCTGTGGCCCGACTTCAAGGCGCTGTGGCCCTCGGTGGCGCCCGGCGTTACCGCCTCGCCCGCCGGCGTGATCGAGCCCTTCTCCACCATGGGCCCGCTGTGGCTGCCCACCATCAACACGGCGCTGCTGCTGTCCTCGGGCGTGACCATCACCATCGCCCACCACCTGCTGCGCGTCAACAACCGCCCCGCGACCATCCTGTTCATGTGGCTCACCGTGCTGCTGGGCTTCTCCTTCGTCTGCGTCCAGGGCTACGAATACTTCCACGCCTACACCGACCTGAACCTCAAGCTCAGCTCCGGCGCCTACGGCTCCACCTTCTTCATGCTCACCGGCTTCCATGGCCTGCATGTGCTCATTGGCATGCTGATGCTGTTCTTCATCACGCTGCGCCTGATGAAGGGCCACTTCACGCCCGAGCGCCACTTCGGCTTCGAGGGCGCGGCCTGGTACTGGCACTTCGTGGATGTGGTCTGGCTGGGCCTGTATACCCTGGTCTACTGGACCTGAGACCCCGCCACCAAGACAAAGGGCCGCTCAGCGGCCCTTTGCGCTTTGGTGGCGACCTTCCGGCTACCCGGTCCGCAATCCGGTAGGCTGGATGTATCCCAGTTTCCACGCCAACAGGATGCACACGAACAGCAGGACGGACAGGCCGACGCGCCAGGCGAGCGCGCGCGCCATGTTGCTCGTCTTCGGCTTGCCGTGCTGGCCGTCGCGCATCATGAAGTACAGCGCCGACCCGAGGCTCCCGAGGATGCCGAGAAAGGCGAGGAGCACGAAGTATTTCATCGATGGAATTATCCGGTGAGAAGCGTGCGCGCGTTCGCCTTCTGGGCCATCACGGTCGTGGCGGCGCTGGCCGTCGCCGCGACGGCGGCGCTGGGGTTCTGGCAGCTCGGCCGCGGCCGGGACAAGGATGCACTGCAGGCCGCGATCGAAGCGCGCGAGGCCCTGCCGGCGGTGCCGCCGGAAGCAATGTCGGGGACCGAGCTGCCGCCGCTGATGCATCGCAGCGTGGTGCTGCGCGGCACCTGGGACGAGCGCCACACCGTGTTCCTCGACAACCGGCAGATGCACGGGCGGGTGGGCTTCTACGTGGTCACGCCGCTCAAGCTCGAAGGCGGCGGCGCGGTGCTGGTCCAGCGCGGCTGGGCGCCGCGCGATTTCATGCAGCGAGAGAAGCTGCCGGCGGTGCAGACGCCGCCGGGCGTGGTCGAGGTGCGCGGGCGCATCGCCCCGCCGCCGGCGCGGCTGTACCAGTTCGGCGGGGCGGGTGCCGCGGCGATCCGGCAAAATCTCGACTTGGATAGCTTCCGCGCCGAGACAGGATTGCCCTTGCCGGAGCTGGCAGTGGTGCAGAATGGCGCGGCTTCGGAAGGGCTGCTGCGCGACTGGCCGCGAGCCGGCAGCGGAAGTGAAAAGAATTACGGTTACGCCTTCCAGTGGTGGGCCTTGAGCGCCCTGATCGCCATCCTTTATGTCTGGTTCCAGTTCATCGCCCCACGCCGCCGCAAGGTCCCCCCTGCTTGACGAGCCCCTGGGCCTGACGGTGCATTCGATGCCGGAGCCGCGCGCGGCCGTCATCGGCGACGGCGCGCGCACGCGGACCGGGCGCCTGAAGATGCTGCTGGTGCTGGCCGTCTGCGCCGCGCCGGTGGTGGCGTCCTATTTCACCTACTACGTGGTCCGGCCCGAAGGCCGCCGCAGCCACGGAGAGCTGATCGAGCCGCAGCGCTCGCTGCCGGCCGTGACGGCGGAGTCGCTGCAAGGCCAGCCGGTGTCCCTGCCTTCGCTGAAAGGCCAGTGGTTGCTGGTCAGCGTCTCTGGCGGTGCCTGCGGCGACAACTGCGAAAACAACCTGTACCTGCAGCGCCAGCTGCGCGAGAGCTTCGGCAAGGACAAGGACCGCGTCGATTGGGTCTGGCTGATCGACGACCGGGCGACGGTGCGGCCTGATTTGCAGGCGGCGGTGGCGCCGGCCACGGTGCTGCGGGTGGACGCGGCGCAGCTGTCGCAATGGCTGGCACCGGCGGCGGGCAATTCCCTGCACGACCACCTGTACCTGGTGGACCCCATGGGCAACTGGATGATGCGCTTCCCGCCGGTGCGGGAGCGCGACGCCGCGTCGGCGCGCAACATCAAGCGCGACGTCGAGCGGCTGCTGCGCGCCTCCGCGTCCTGGGACACCGCCGGGCGGCCGGCCCGCTGAGAGCTGCCATGTCCTCGCAATCGCTTTACGACCTCACGCCCGCCCTGCACGTGATGGCCATGGGCATCGCCGTGGCGGTCGGTCCCCTGGCCTGGATGTGGTCGCGCCATCTGCGCGGCGGCGCCGCCCGCCAACTGCAGGCGCTGACGCTGCTGACGCTGTTCCTCACCTTCGACCTGGTGATGTTCGGCGCCTTCACGCGGCTGACCGACTCGGGCCTCGGCTGCCCGGACTGGCCCGGCTGCTACGGCAATGCCAGCCCCGTCGGCGCCGTGGAGCACATCGCCCAGGCGCAGGCACAGATGCCGGACGGCCCGGTGACCCACACCAAGGCCTGGATCGAGATGATCCATCGCTACCTCGCCACCGGCGTGGGGGTGCTGATCATCACGCTGCTGGCGGCCACCTGGCGCGAGCGCCGCCGCGGCGCCGCCGTCAGCCCCTGGTGGCCGGCCGTGACGCTCGCCTGGGTGTGCCTGCAGGGCGCGTTCGGCGCGCTCACGGTGACCATGAAGCTGCTGCCGGCCATCGTGACGCTGCACCTGCTGGGCGGCATGGTGCTGTTGGCGCTGCTGTGCCGGCAGGCGGTGGCCTATGAACATGCGCAGCGCGGCGCCGGCCGCGTCCCCATCCCCCCCGGCCTTCGCCTCGCGCTGATGGGCGTGGTCGCGCTGGTCTGGCTGCAGATCGCCCTCGGGGGCTGGGTGAGCACCAACTATGCGGTGCTGGCCTGCAGCGACTTCCCGACCTGCCAGGGCAGCTGGTGGCCGGCCATGGAATTCCGCCAGGGCTTCGAGCTCTGGCGCCCGCTGGGCATGACCTCGGGCGGTGAGCACATCGTCTTCGCCGCGCTCACGGCCATCCACTACGCCCACCGGCTGGTGGCCTACCTGGTGCTGGCGGCGCTCGCCGTGCTGGCCTGGCGCCTGCAGCGCACCGCCTTGCAGCGGCAGGGTCAGTGGATCGCGACGCTGGCGCTGCTGCAGCTGGCCACTGGCCTGTCGAACGTCGTGCTCGGCTGGCCGCTGCTGGCGGCGGTGCTGCACACCGGCGGCGCGGCCGCCCTGGTGACGGTGCTGACTTGGGCGATCTGCGAAAGCCGTGCGGCCGGCGCCGAGGCCCTGGCGCCTTCGGCCGTGGGCCGGGGAGCGTCGGCATGAGCAGTATGGGAGAGCAGGGCGTAGCCGCGCCCGCCGCATCCAGGGTGACGCAGTTCTACACGCTGATGAAGCCGCGCGTGATCCAGCTGATCGTTTTCTGCGCGCTGATCGGCATGGTGCTGGCGGTGCCGGGCGTGCCGACGCTGGCCAACCTGCGCCTGATGGCGATCGCCTGCCTGGGCATCTGGCTGGTGGCCGGCGCCGCCGCCGTCTTCAACTGCCTGGTCGAAAAAGGCATCGATGCCAAGATGCGCCGCACCGCCTGGAGGCCGACCGCCAAGGGCGAACTCGGCGACTGGCAGGCGCTGGGCTTCTCGGCCGCGCTGTGCGCGCTGGGCTCCTGGCTGCTGTACCAGGTGAATCCGCTCACCATGTGGCTCACCTTCGCGACCTTCGTCGGCTACGCGGTGATCTACACCGTGCTGCTCAAGCCGCGCACGCCGCAGAACATCGTGATCGGCGGCGCCTCGGGCGCCATGCCGCCGGTGCTGGGGTGGGCGGCGATGCGCGGCGACGTCGGGCCCGAGGCGATGATCCTGTTCCTCATCATCTTCCTGTGGACGCCGCCGCACTTCTGGGCGCTGGCGCTGTACCGCGTGGAGGACTACCGCAAGTCCGGACTGCCGATGCTGCCGGTCACCCACGGCAACGAATTCACGCGGCTGCAGATCCTGCTCTACACGCTGGTGCTGTTTGCGGCCTGCCTGCTGCCGTTCGCCTACGGCATGAGCTCCTGGCTTTACCTGGTGGCGGCCGTCATCCTGAACGCCGGCTTCACGCTGCACGCCGTGAGGCTGTGGCGCGAGTATTCCGACGCGCTGGCCCGCAAGACCTTCCGCTTTTCCCTGATCCACCTGAGCCTGCTGTTCGCTGCCCTGCTGGTGGACCACTACATGCCCTGAATCGATGAACCGACGCTTTGCCCTATCCGCCCTGTCCGTCTCTGCCGCCCTGCTGGCGCTGGGCTGCTCGCCGTCGAAGCCGCAGTTCAGTGGCATCGACCTGAGTGGCGCGGACTACGCCAAGGACTTCCAGATGCCCGACCAGAACGGGCAGATGCGCAGCCTGAAGGACTTCCGCGGCAAGCTGGTCGCGATCTTCTTCGGCTACACGCAGTGCCCGGACGTCTGCCCGACGACGCTGACCGAGATGGTGGAGGCCAAGCGCCTGCTCGGCCCCGACGGCGACAAGCTGCAGGTCATCTTCGTCACCGTCGATCCCGAGCGCGACACCCAGGAACTTCTCAAGGCCTACATGGCCAACTTCGATCCCGGCTTCATCGCCCTGCGCGGCTCGCCCGAACAGCTCGCCGCCATGGCCAAGGACTTCAAGGTGTACTACAAGAAGGTCGATGGCAAGACGCCGACCAGCTACACCATGGACCATTCGGCCGCGAGCTACGTCTACGACGCCGAAGGCCGGCTGCGCCTGTACACGCGCTACGGCAGCGGCGCCCAGCCGCTGGCGTCGGACATGAAGCTGCTGCTGAAGCAGGGTTGAACCCCGGACGATGCAGCACCTGCTGGGACGCAAGGGCGCCGCGCGTATCGCGCTGATCCCGCCCGAGGTGCTGCAGGCGCTGAACGACGGGCTGCTGCCCACTGTCAACCTCAACGAGTTCCTGGCGCTGGACCTGCCGCGGCTGGCGCGGGCGGTGGCCGGCCACATCGGCGTGGATCCGCAGGCCGAACGCCTGGCCGATGCGCTGGCCATGCTGGCCGCGTTCAGGCCGGTCAAGCGGCACGAGCATGTGGCGCGGGCCTTCTACGACCTGGTCGAGCCGCGCAGCGACCGCGATGCCCTGGCGCACGCGCTGGCCACGCACGCGAGCGACGTCGCGCGCTCGTGGGCCGCGCAATGGGTGATGTTCTCGGCCCTGTCCCTGCCGCGCAAGCTGGAGGCGGTGCGCCGTTTCGCGGCCGACCCGCACTTCGCGGTGCGCGAGACCGCGTGGATGGCGGTGCGCGACGAGGTTGCGGGCGACCTGGACCAAGCCGTGGCGCTGCTGGTGCCCTGGGTGCGCGATGCCGATGCGAACATCCGGCGCTTCGCCAGCGAGCTCACCCGCCCGCGCGGCGTGTGGTGCACCCAGATCGAACCGCTCAAGCGCGAGCCCTGGCGTGGCCTGCCGCTGATCGAGCCGCTGCGTGCCGACCCCAGCCTGTATGTGCGCAACTCGGTGGCCAACTGGCTGAACGACGCCAGCAAGACGCAACCCGAATGGGTGGAGCAGGTCTGCACCCGCTGGCTGCGCGAATCGGCCGGGCCCCACACCGCCTACATCGCGCGGCGGGGCATGCGTTCGTTTCCCGAGACGCCCTAGGGGCCTGCCGCGCCGGCTCCCGCGCTCACTCCGCCTTGATGTTGCGGGTGCGGATCACTTCGCCCAGCAGCGCCGTGTCGGCCTTGATGCGGTTGGCCAGGCCCTCGGCGGACGTGCCGGCCACCTGCCAGCCCTGCTGGAACAGCTTGGCGCGCACATCGGGCGTGCGGACGATGTCGGCGATCAGCGCCGACAGCTTGGCGGCGATGGGCCGGGGCAGGCTCGCCGGCGCCGCGGCCGCATTCCAGATCTCGAGCTGGAAGTCGCGGGTGACGCCGCTTTCGTTCAGGCTCGGGAACTCGGGGGCGAGCGAGCTGCGGCCGCTGGAGGTGACGCCGATGGCCTTGAGCTTGCCGGCGCGGATCTGCGGCGCCGCCAGGCCCGGGGGCAGCAGCGCGAGCTGGATCTGGCCGCCGATCATGGCGTTGATCACCTGCGGATTGCCGGGGTAGGGCACGTGCACCGGGTCGATGCCGCCCTTGGTCTTGAGCAGTTCCATGCCGATGTGGCCCACGGTGCCCACGCCGGGTGTGCCGTAGCTCCACTTGTTGCCGGCCTCGCGCGCGGCGGCAAAGAACTCCTGCGCATTGCGCCCGGGCGCTGCGGCCGCGGCGGCGAGCAGCAGCGGCGCCGTGCCGATCAGGCTGAGGGGCGCCAGGTCCTTGAGCGGATCGAAGGGCGTGGCCGGATTCAGCAGCTTGGCAATGGTCATGTTGCCGTTGATCAGCACGCCGATCGTGTGCTCGTCGGTGGCCTTGGCCAGCAAGTCGGCAGCGATGTTGCCGCCCGCGCCCGGCTTGTTCTCGACGACCACCGGCTGGCCCAGGGCCCGCGACAGCGGCTCGGCGATCGTGCGCGCCGTCAGGTCGGGCGTGGAACCGCCGGGGAAGCCCACCAGGATGCGAACCGGCTTGGAAGGCCAGGCTGGCGCCTTGGGTTGGGCCCAGGCGGTGCCGGCGGCGGCCATGCCGAGCGCCAGCACGGTCCGGCGGGGAAGCTGTGAAGCCATGGTGAGGTTCCTAGAAGTTCAAGACGCGAATCAGTTTGCGGGCATCGGGCCAGGCTGAGTTCACGGCCTCGATCAGCCAGTTGAGGCTGGCCTCGGCGCCGAGGTCGCGGTCCGGCAGCAGCGCCACCGCCACCTGCAGCTTCAGCACCAGGCCCGGCGGCAGGCCCGGCGAGTTCCGCAGGCCACTGGCCACCAGCTGCTGCGCGCGGCTCGCGGCTTCCTGCGGCGTTGCCGGCCCCTCCAGCAGCAGTGCGAACTGGTGGTCGCCGACGCGCGCCGCCATGTCCATGTCGGTGACCACGTTGCGCAGCAGCGAGGTCGCCACCACCAGCGCGCGTTCGGCGGTGTCACGCCCGTACTCGGCGATGATGGCCTCGTAGTTGGCGATCTTCACGCCCAGCACGGCGCAGGTGTGCTTGAGGGTCGCGCAGCGGGCCAGCGATCCCTCCAGGCGCTCCAGCAGGGTGCGGGTGTGCGCCAGACCCGTGAGCGTGTCATTGCTGGCGAGCCCGGCGGCCCGCGCCTGCGCCTCGCGCCGGAAGCTGCCGCGCAGGATCAGCGCATAGAAAAGTATGGGCATCTCCAGCGCCGCCCCGATGGTGACGCCGTAGCGGGTCAACGCGCTGATCGGGATGAGGTTGAAGGCGCGCGCCACAGGGAACATGGCCATGACCAGCACGGGCAGGAAGCCCAGCGCGATCAGGCGCACGTGCGGATCGTGGCCCTTGATCCAGACCAGCGCGATCAGGGCCGCGATCACCACCAGCGCCACCGCGGTGAGGGCGACCACCAGCAGGATGGAGCGGCGCGACATCAGCACCGCATCGAGCGCCACGGCGGAGAGCAGCGCCGCGATCAGCGCCCAGACGGTGAGGTCCAGGGCGCGTGAATAGCGCGCCGGCTCGGTGACGACCTTGGCGAACCACAACGCCACGGCGCCCGAGATGAAGGGCAGCACGGCGGCGGCCATCTCGTTCCAGTGCTGCCAGGATTCCCACACATGCTGGGCGCCCACCCCCAGGTAGGCGAGCTGGCCGCACGCCAGCGCAAAGACATAGACGGCATAGGCCGCGAAGTTGCGGTCGCGGTAGGCAATCGCGTTGGCCGCCGACACCAGGGCGATCAGCAGGGCCAGGCTGAAGTAACCGCCGAGCAGGAACTGCTCGCGCTCGCGCGAGGCCAGCAGCGTGGCCTGGTCGACGACGAACAGCGGCGAGGCGAAGTCCACCCGCTCGTGCTCCACCCGCAGCCAGTAGCGCACCGGTTGCTCGCTCGGGCCGGCGAGCTCGAAGGTCGGCAGGCGCCCGGGCAGGGGCCACTCCGACACCATCTTCGAGTCGCCCGCTTCCTGCGTCACCCACTGCCCGTTGGCGGCGCGGTAGAACAGCTGGACGCGATCCACGCCGGACGACCCGACCTCCAGGAACCAGCGCTGCTGGCCGCGGTTGTGGGCGTCGAACTGAATCCACAGGACCTTGTCGTCGAGCCGGTAGCTGTAGCCGGCGTCTCGCATTGCCCAGGGAATGCTGTCGCCGGCGGTCTCCAGGCTGTCGGGTGTTTCGAGTCTCCGCTCATCGAGCCAGAACCGGCTGCGCAGGGTCAGCGGGATCTCTTGCTGCGTCCTGCCGAGCTCCAGGGCCGGCGGCGCGGCGACAGGCTCGGCCGGCCCGGCATCGCGCGCCCAGCCTGAGCCGGCCAGCAATGCCGTCAGTACAAGACCCATCAGCCAGGGCCATATCCGGTTCAGTCCGCCCCTCACCAAGGCATTGTCCCAGCAATTGGCTGTTTCGGCACCGGAAAGGGCAAGGCCCGGACGGGCCGGGCCTTGGATGTGTTGCGAAGCCGACGCCGGAGCGCGCCAGCGTCATCTCGAGGCGCTTGCCTCAGGCGTAGGCCGCCAGCGCCTTGCGCATCTTCTTCATCGCGGCCGACTCGATCTGGCGGATGCGTTCCGCGCTCACGCCGTACTCGGCCGCCAGCTCGTGCAACGTCATGCCGCCCGAGCCGTCGTCGTTGACCTTGAGCCAGCGCTCCTCGACGATGCGGCGGCTGCGCGGGTCGAGTTGCTCCAGCGCCGCGGCGATGCCGTCGGTCGCCATCACGGCCCGCTGCTGGGTTTCGATCACCGCGGTGGGCTCATGGCTGGCGTCGGCCAGATAGGCGATCGGACCGAAGGCGTCCTCGCCATCGTCGCCGGGCGACGGGTCCAGCAGCACGTCGCCGCCGGCCATGCGCGCTTCCATCTCGATCACTTCCTCGCGCTTGACGTTCAGCTCGCGGGCCATGACGTCGATCTGGGCGTCGGTCAGGCTGTCGCGGTGCGTCTGGGCATCGGCGTCGTCCTTGAAGCCCTGCTTCATCGAGCGCAGGTTGAAGAACAGCTTGCGCTGGGCCTTGGTGGTGGCCACCTTGACCATGCGCCAGTTCTTCAGGATGTATTCGTGGATTTCGGCCTTGATCCAGTGCAGGGCGTAGCTGACCAGGCGCACGCCCTGGTCAGGGTCGAAGCGCTTGACCGCCTTCATCAGGCCGATGTTGCCCTCCTGGATCAGGTCGCCGTGCGGCAGGCCGTAGCCCAGGTATTTGCGGGACACCGCAACCACCAGCCGCAGGTGCGAAAGCACCAGCTTACCGGCCGCTTCCAGGTCGTTGTGCTCCTTGAGCTTGCGCGCGTATTCCTGCTCCTCCTGATGGGTCAGCATGGGCAGGCGGTTCACCGCCGAGATATAAGCGTCCAGGTTGCCCAGCGAAGGCACGACCGCCCACGGATTGGCCATTGCCACAGCCGTGCCGGGTGCTCCTACAGGATTGGACATACCAAGGGCTCCTTTCATATATGGATCTATGTTAGCACTCTCTTTGATCGAGTGCTAAGCCCCGAGTTCAACAGGGTTTCAGGCCCCGGAACCCGGCGACGCCCGGCTCAGCCGTTGCCGGCCCCGGGCATATGAATGTCATTGATCGCTGGCGCTGACCAGGGTTCCCCAACGGCGACCGGATGGGCTGGCGGAAGGCCTACCAGCGGATGCCCAGCTTGACGAACAGCTTGCTCAGCACGAACAGCGGGCCGACCCAGAGGTACTGCAAGTCCTCGAAGAAGGAGGGTTTGCGGCCCTCGATGGCGTGCCCAATGAACTGCCCGATCCAGGCCAGCACGAAGATGGCGATGGAGATCGGTAGAACCATCGTTCCCATGGCCCAGACCAGCGCCAGCCCGACCGCCGACAGCAGGGTCATGGTCAGCAGGAACACCGCCGACAGCCGCGCGTAGTAGACCAGGCTGGCGCCGAGGAAGGCATAGGCCAGCCAGGGATGGACGGCGTAGATCAGCCCGATCAGGCTGAGCATGATCAGCGGGATCGCCACGCAGTGGATCGCGCCGTTGGTGGGGTTGCGGTGGCTTTCGCCGTAGTGCGCCAGCAGCTGGTCGACGCGGCGCTCGCCGGCCGCGGCGACGTTGTCGGTCATCGTGCTCATCGTTCTTCTCCTTTTTGGAAGAATCCAGGGGGTGCCCAGGGGGACATCATGCAAGACCGTCGAGAAGACCATATTTTGACCGTGACCACCACCGTGGCTTCCCTCGATCAGGCGCGCGCGCTGGCCGCCCTGATCATGGACCGGCGGCTGGCCGCCTGCGTGCAGCTGGACGCGATCGCGGCGTCGCTGTATCGCTGGCAGGGAGAGTTGTGCGAGGAGCCGGAGGTGCGCCTGTCCATCAAGACCGTGCCCGGGCAGGAGGCCGCGCTGGAGGCGCTGTTCGCGCAGCACCATCCCTACGAGCTGCCGCAGTTCCTGGCCGGCACGCAGGCGGCCAGCGCGGCCTACGCGCGCTGGGTGCGCGAGGCGGTCATCAGCGGATGACCAGCCGCGCCTGGGGCGCGGCCACGCACTCGCCGATCACCGCCGCCTGCGCGAAGCCATGGCGCTGGAACAGGTCCAGCACCGCCCCAGCCGCGCCCGGGTCGCAGGACACCAGCAGCCCCCCGCTGGTCTGCGGGTCGGTCAGCAGCGCCTGGTCGACGGCATCAAAGCCGGCCGGCAGCTGCACCCCGGATCCATAGCCGGCCCAGTTGCGCCCGGAGGCGCCGGTGACGAATCCAGCCTGCGCGAGCTCGCGCACGCCCTCGAGCAGCGGCACCCGAGCCCAGTCGATCTGCAGTTCCAGGCCGGCGCCGCGCGCGATTTCGAGCGCGTGGCCCGCGAGTCCGAACCCGGTCACGTCGGTGAGCGCATGCACACCCGGCAGCGCCGCCAGCTCGGGCCCCGGCGTGTTCAGCCGCGTGGTCGTGGCCAGCATGCGCGCGTAGCCTTCGCGATCGAGTTGCTCCTTCTTGAGCGCGGCCGACAGCACACCGACCCCGAGCGGCTTGCCCAGCACCAGCAGGTCGCCGGCCCGGGCGTCGGCATTGCGCTTGACGCGCTTGGGGTGCACCAGGCCCAGCGCTACCAGCCCGTAGATCGGCTCCACCGAGTCGATGGTGTGGCCGCCCGCCACCGGGATGCCGGCGGCGCGGCACACCGACTCGCCGCCCTCCAGGATGCGGCCGATCGTCTGGGTGGACAGCACGTTGACCGGCATGCCGACCAGCGCCAGCGCCATGATCGGCTGGCCGCCCATGGCGTACACGTCGGAAATCGCATTGGTCGCCGCGATCCGCCCGAAATCGAAGGGATCGTCGACGATGGGCATGAAGAAGTCGGTCGTCGCGATCAGCGCCTGCTCGTCATTGAGCTGGTAGACGGCCGCATCGTCGGCCGTCTCGATGCCCACCAGCAGCTGCGGCGGCACCGGCAGGCGCGCCGTCTTCTGCAGGATCTCCGACAGCACGCCGGGGGCGATCTTGCAGCCGCAGCCGCCGCCGTGCGAGAGGGAGGTGAGCCGGGGTTCGGTGGTGGCCATGCTTTAGGCGAGCAGCGCCAGCGCGAACTCGCGTGCGTCGAAGGTCTCGAGATCTTCCAGCTTTTCGCCCACGCCGATGAAATAGACCGGCACGGGCTTTTCCTGGGCGATGGCGGCCAGCACGCCACCCTTGGCGGTGCCATCGAGCTTGGTCACGATCAGGCCGGTCAGGCCCAGCGCGTCGTCGAAGGCCTTGACCTGGGCCAGCGCATTCTGGCCGGTGTTGCCGTCGATCACCAGCAGCACCTCGTGCGGGCCGCTGGGTTCCGCCTTCTGCACCACGCGCTTGATCTTGCGCAGCTCCTCCATCAGGTGCAGCTGCGTCGGCAGGCGTCCGGCGGTGTCGACCAGCACCACGTCCTTGCCGCGCGCGCGGCCGGCGCTGACGGCGTCGAAGCTGACGGCCGCGGGATCGCCGCCCTGCTGGCTCACGATTTCCACGGTGTTGCGGTCGGCCCAGACCGCGAGCTGCTCGCGCGCCGCCGCCCGGAAGGTGTCGGCCGCGGCCAGCAGCACCGATTCGCCCTCGTCGGCCAGGTGCTTGGTCAGCTTGCCGATGGAGGTGGTCTTGCCCGCGCCGTTCACGCCCGCGACCATGATCACGGTGGGCTCGTGTTCGCCGATCACCAGGTCCTTTTGCAGCGGACGCAGCAGCTGCGTCAGCGCATCGACCAGGATGTTCTTGGCCTGCACCGGGCGCGAGGCGCCGCTGGCCTGCACCCGCCGCTTGACCTCGTCCAGCAGGTGCTGGGTGGCCTTAACGCCGGTGTCGGCCATCAGCAGGGCCGTTTCCAGCTCTTCGTAGAAGGCCTCGTCGATCTGGCCGCCGGTGAACACCTGCGAGATGGACGAGCCGGTCTTGCGCAGGCCGACCGTCAGGCGATTGAGCCAGCCCTGGCGCTCGGGCGCGACGGCGGGCACCACCGGGATGTCGATGGCCTCGACGACGGCCGTGCCGATCAGGCTGCCGCGCGCGGGCGCGGCCACAGGCGCAGCCGTCGCAGCGGGCGCGGCGGTAGAAGCCGGCGGCGGCTCGGCGGGCGCCGCCAGGGGCGCCGGGGGCGGCGCCGCCGGCTCGGGAGTTGCGATGGGCGCTGGCGCGGGGGTCGCGGCAGGCTTTTTCCGGAAGAAGCTGAACATCAGGACGGTTCTTAGAATCCGGAATTCTATGAAACCCACCCTGCAACGACTGCTCCAGGTCCCGCTGCTCCTGCTTGCGCTCGCGTTGGAGCCCGCCTTCGCCCAGAGCGCGCCCAAGGCGCCCGATACCCAGCAATTCAAGCTCGACAACGGCATGACCGTGATCGTCAAGCCCGATCACCGCGCGCCCACGGCGGTCCAGATGGTCTGGGTGCGGGTGGGCTCGCTCGACGAGGTCGATGGCGCCAGCGGCCTGGCGCACATGCTGGAGCACATGCTGTTCAAGGGCACGAAGACACTGGGACCCAACGAGTTCTCGCAGCGCGTGGCGGCCCTGGGCGGGCGCGAGAACGCCTTCACCATGCGCGACGCCACCGGCTACTACCAGCAGATTCCGGCCGGCAAGCTCGAGGAGGTGATGAAGCTCGAGTCGGACCGGTTCGCCAACAACCAGTGGCCCGACGACGAATTCAAGCGCGAGCTCGAAGTGGTCAAGGAGGAGCGCCGCTGGCGCACCGAGGACCAGCCGCGCGCGCTGCTGTGGGAAACGCTCAATGCGACGGTGTATTCGGCCTCGCCCTACCGCCGGCCGGTGGTCGGCTGGATGAGCGACCTGGAGTCCATGACGGCGCAGGACGCGCGCGATTTCTACAGGCGCTGGTACGTGCCCGGCAACGCGGTTCTGGTGGTGGCCGGCGACGTGGACCCGGCGCAGGTCAGGCGGCTGGCGCAGAAGTACTATGGCACGATCCCCGCGCGCGCGGTGCCGGTGCGCAAGCCCCGCATCGAGCCCGATCAGGCCGGCATCCGCCGCCTCGAGTTCAAGGCGCCGGCCGACCAGGCTTATGTGGCGCTGGCGTTCAAGGTGCCGCAACTGACGTCCTTCGAATCCACCCCGGACAACGATGACGCGCTGGCGCTCACCGTGCTGGCGGCGGTGCTCGATGGCTACAGCGGCGCGCGGCTGGAGCGCGCGCTGACGCAGGGCGCGGACCGGGTGGCCGATGGCGCGGGCGCGGGCAACGGCCTGTGGGGCCGCGGGCCGCAGCTGTTCACGCTGGACGGCATTCCCGCCAAGGGCAAGACGCCCGAGCAGGTCGAAGCGGCCTTGCGCGCCGAGGTGACGAAGGTGGCGCGCGAGGGCGTCACCGAAGCGGAGCTCAACCGCGTCAAGACCCAGTGGGTGGCCAGCCAGGTCTACAAGCGCGACTCCATCGTGAGCCAGGCGAACGAATTGGGCGGGCAGTGGGTGATCGGCATGCCGGTGGATGCGCAGGAGCGCCTGATCGAGCGCCTGCGTGGTGTGACGGCGGCGCAGGTGCAGGCGGTGGCCGGCAAGTATTTCGGCGACGACCAGCTCACGGTGGGCACCCTGCGCCCGCAACCGCTGGACCCCAACCGCAAGCCGCGCGCGCGTCCCGCCGGCGTGAGGGACTGACATGACAAACGACCCCCGTGGCGCGGTCCGCGCGCTCGCCTTCCTCTGCCTGCTCTGCGCGTGCCTGGCCGCGCGCGCTGCCATCCCGATCCAGCATTGGGTGCAGCCCAGCGGCGCGAAGATCTACTTCGCCGCCAGCCCCTCGATCCCCATCGTCGACGTGCGCGTCGACTTCGATGCCGGCGGCCGCCGCGAGCCAGGCGACATGGCGGGCCTGGCCAACATCACGGCGGACATGACGGCCAAGGGCATCGCCGCGCATGGCAGCGAGCCGGAGTTGGACGAGAACCAGCTCGGCGAAGCCTGGGCCGACCTGGGCGCAGGACTGGAGGAGAGTGCGACGTCGGACCGCATGAGCTTCTCGCTGCGCACGCTGGCCTATCCGGACATCCTGCCCAAGGCCGTGGCGCTGGCGGCGCGGCAACTGGGCCAGCCTTCGTTTCCCGATGAGGTCTGGCAGCGCGAGCGCCAGCGCCTGGCGGCCTCGGTGCGCGAGGCGAACACGCGCCCCGGCGTGGTGGCGGGCAAGGCCTACGCGGCCTCGGTGTACGGCAAGCACCCTTATGGCCACGAAGTGACGGAGGAGTCGCTTGCCCGCATCAACGTGGCCGACATGAAGCGGCACTACCAGATGCTCGAGCCGTGCCGCGCCAAGGTGAGCATCGTGGGCGCGCTGACGCGCGAGCAGGCGGATGGCCTGGCCACCGCGCTCCTTTCGCGCCTGCCCGCCGCGGTGAGCGGCAAGTGCGATGCGCTGCCCGCCGTGCCCGACGTGCCGCCGCTGGAAGCTTCGTCACTGAAGTCGATTCCCTTCGCCTCGGCCCAAGCCCATGTGCTGATGGGCCAGCCCGGCTACAAGCGCAACGACCCGGACCACTTCCCGCTGATCGTGGGCAACTACATCCTGGGCGGCGGCGGACTGGTGTCGCGCCTGGCGATCGAGGTGCGCGAGAAGCGCGGCCTGAGCTACAGCGCCGGCAGCAGCTTCTCGCCCGGCCTGTCCGCGGGCGCGTTCACCGTCAGCCTGCAGACCCGCCCCGACCAGGCCCAGCAGGCCCTGCAGGTGGCCCGTGACGTGGTGTCGCGCTTCATCGCCTCCGGCCCGACGCCGGTCGAATTGAAGGCCGCCAAGGACTACCTGGTCGGCGGTTACCCGCTGCTGATCGACAGCAACCGCAAGCTGCTGGACAACATCGCCAACATCGCGTGGTACGACCTGCCGCTGGACTACCTGGACACCTGGACCGCGCAGGTGCAGCGCGTCACGGCGGCCGACGTCAAGTCGGCGTTCGGCCGCAAGCTGCATCCGGACCGCATGGTGACGGTGACGGTCGGCGCGCCTGCCGCCCCGGCCGCGCCTGCCGGGGCCGCGCGCTGATGCCGGCCGCATGAAGAGCAGGGGCGCCCCACCGCGCGAGGTGCGGATCATCGGCGGGCAATGGAAGCGCACCAGGCTGCCGGTGCCCGACCGGCCCGGCCTGCGGCCGACGCCCGACCGCGTGCGCGAGACCCTGTTCAACTGGCTCGGCCAGGACCTGAGCGGCTGGCGCTGCATGGACGTGTTCGCCGGCACCGGCGCGCTCGGTTTCGAGGCGGCCTCGCGCGGCGCCGCCCAGGTGCTGCTCATCGAGCAGGACCCGCAACTGGCCGAGCTGCTGCGGGCCGCCCAGCGCAAGCTGGACGCTGCGGCCGTGCGCGTGCAGCGCGGCGACGGCCTCGCCACCCTGGCCGGGGCTGCGCCGGGCAGTTTCGATCTGGTGTTCCTCGACCCGCCCTTCGATGCCGGGCTCTGGGAGCAGGCGCTCGCTGCCGCGGCCGCCGCCGCCGGACCCGATGGCTTCGTCTACCTGGAGGCGCCGCGCGAGTGGGATGAGGCCGCGCTGTTGCCCTTCGGCCTGACGCCGGCCCGCCACCTCAAGGCCGGCGCCGTGCACGCCCACCTGCTGCGCCGCGCTGCATAATGCAGCGCAACAAGTGCCGCTCAGGAGATCCCCATGGCCCGCGTGATCGCCGTCTATCCCGGCACCTTCGATCCCATGACCTTGGGTCATGAGGACGTGGTCCATCGCGCGGCTCAGCTGTTCGACCAGGTCATCGTGGCGGTGGCCGCGGGTCACCACAAGAAGGCCATGTTCACGCTGCAGGAGCGCATCGACATGGCGCGCGAGCTGGTGAAGGCCTTCCCGCAGGTGCAGGTCGAGAGCTTCTCGGGGCTGATGCGCGACTTCGTCGTCGCCCGCGGCGCCAAGGCCATGGTGCGCGGCCTGCGCGCGGTGACCGACTTCGACTACGAGTTCCAGCTGGCCGGCATGAACCGCAGTCTGATGCCGCACGTGGAGACCGTGTTCCTCACGCCCAGCGACAAGTACCAGTTCATCAGCAGCACCTTCGTGCGCGAGATCGCGGTGCTGGGCGGCGAGGTGGACAAGTTCGTGTCGCCCATCGTCGCGCAGCGGCTGGCGGACAAGGTGCGCAGCCAGGGCACGCCTTAACGCCGCCAGCGGGGTCTCAGAAATCTGGCAGCAGTCGCAGCCAGTTCCGCAAGGCCGCATTGACGGCTGCGGGCTGCTCCATGGTGAGCATGTGCCCGCAGCGCGGCACCACCACCAGTTCCGAAGCAGTCAGTAGCGCGGCGATCTCCTCGGAGTTCTCCTTGGGCACCAGCAGGTCCGTGTCGCCGCACATCACCAGCGCAGGACACCGGAGCCGCGGCAAGTGCGGGCGGGCGTCCGGGCGCGCCATCACGGCGCGGTTCTGGCGAATCAGTTGATGCGCGCCGGCGCGCAGGACGAACTCCAGGTAGGCGGCGGTGATGGCCGGATCGGCGGCCTGCGCCGGGTGGAAGGCGAGGCGCACATTGGGTTCGATCACCTCCGCGACGCGGCCCTGCTCGAACAGGCGGATCGCGTCCTCGCGCACCCGGCGCATCTCCGCGCTCTCCGGCCGCGCCGTGGTGCCCAGCAAGGCCAGGCCGGCGATGCGCCCGGGGGCCAGGCGCGCGGCCTCCATGGCGATCATGCCGCCCATCGAGGCGCCGCACAGCGCCAGCGGACCCGGGTGCTCGGCCAGCAAGGCCGATGCCATGGCTTCGATGCTGGCATGCCGCATGTGCACGTCGGTGATCAGCGGCTGCCAGTCGGCAAGGGCCTCGCGCTGCCAGCGCCACATCACGGCATCGCCGGCCAGTCCCGGCACCAACAGCAGCTGCGCCGTCAAGGGACAACCCCGGCCAGGCCGAGCGCCCGGTACACCTGCGCGGCCTGGCGCTTCAGGCGCAGCGACTCGGGTTGCGCGCGGACCTGCTGCGCGAGCAGGTGCTGCGCGCCGGCCAGCCGGCCGCAGCGGATCAGGGCGTCGAGGTAGACCTGCGAGAACAGGTCGCGCTGCGCGTGGCTGCCGCCGATCTCGGTCATGCGCGGCAACGCCTGGCCGAGTTCGTCGACGGCGCGCGCGTGCTCGCCGCGGGCATGGGCCAGCAGCCCCCGGCTGGCCGGCAGGGCCACCCGCTGCCAGGCGGCGCGCGCAGGGGCGGGGGCCTGCTGTGCATGGCGCTCGATATGGCGCAGCAGCGTGTCGGCTTCCGCGCGGCCGGCACGCGCCAGCCCGTACAGGTACTGCATGTCCAGGAAGGGCAGCACCTGGTCATCGAGCCGCCGCGCGAGGTAGCTGCCCACGTCCTGCCAGCGATCCCCGACGTCGACCCCAGACAGTTCCAGGCGCGCCAGCAGCGACACGGCGTTGACCTGGTCCTGCGAATACTCCTTGACCACGCCCCAGACCCGCGTGTCGTACAAGTCCAGCACCTCCTCGATGCGGTCCAGTTCGAGGGCGAACAGCGCCTGGTGCCACCAGTTGTGCGTGACCATGAAGGAGTTCAGCCCGGTCCAGGTGCCGCTGACCCCGGCGAGGAACTCGTGGCCCTCGCGCAGGCGTCCCTGCGTGAGCATCACGTGCGCCAGCGCGTGGTGCGCCCAGGGTTCCTTGCGGCGCATCTGGATCGCGCGCCGCGCCGCGGCTTCGGCCTGCTCCAGCAGGTGGCACTGCTCCCAGGCGAAGGCCAGCATGCCGTGCAGGTAGGGCACGTCGGCCGCTGCCGGCAGCGCCTGCAGCGCGATGCGCAGCATGCCGGGCGAATCGCCGGCATTGAACGCGTGGTATTGGCCGAGCTTGAGCGAGGCGAGGTCGCGCGGGCACTCCTTCGCCTGCTCTTCGTGCAGTGCGAAGGCGCGCGTCGTGTCACCTTCGGCCCAGGCGGCGACGGCGGCAATGAAGCGCTGCTCGCCCGCGGTCGCCTCATGCGCGCGGGCCTGCGCGCGCTCGATGAAGGGCCGCGCGTTGGCCGGGGCATCGCGCGACTCCGCGAACAGGTGGACGGCGGCGGCGCAGGCCTGCACGAGCGGGCTGGTGTCCGACGCGGCGGCACCGATGATGTTGAGCGCGCGCTCTTCGCTCGCGATGAAGCCTTCGACGAAGTCGTTGAGAAGCGGGAGGCTGCGCTCGCTGTCCAGCGTGACCGGGTTGCCCAGGCAATCAGTCCACATGGTCCACCGCCTCCGAAGGCGGCTGTGGCCAGGGACGCTGCTCGCCGCGGATCAGTTCGAAGGCGCGCGAGACCTGCAGCACGCCCAGGTCGTCGAAGCGGCGGCCCGCGATCTGCAAGCCGATCGGCAGTCCGGCGCGGGTGTAGCCGCAGTTGATCGAGGACGCGGGCTGCTCGGACATGTTGAAGGGCACCGTGAAGCCGATGTGCTCCAGCGGCCGCATGGGATCGTTGGTGGGCGAGGCGTGGTCCGCCGGGGCGGCAGTTACCGGCGACGTGGGCGAGATCACGTAGTCGAAGGCCGCGCAGGCCGCCACCGTGCGCACCCGCGTTTCATGGAACTGGCTGAAGGCCCTGAACACCGCCTCGCCGTTCATCGAGGCCGCGCTGTCGCCCCATTCGCGGATGTAGGGCAGCACCTGCGCCTTGCGCGCGGACGGCAGCGCCTTCATGTCGACGTGGCAGCGCATGCGCCAGAAATGGTCCATGCCGTCGAGCATGGCTTGCGTCATGAAGGGCTTCATCGGCAGCACCGTGGCGCCCGCGTTTTCGAACAGGCGGGCCGCCTGCGCGACCGCGGCGCGGATCTCCGGGTCGACCGGCAGACCGCAACCGGCCTCCAGCAGCAAGCCGATCCGCAGGCCCTTGAGCCGGTCGGCGCCCTGGTCGAAGGTCTCCCAGTCGATCTGCTGCGGCGGCAGGTTCATGCTGTCGCGGGCGTCGGCGCGCGCCAGCACCTGCATGAACCAGGCGGCATCGACCACCTCGCGCGTCATCGGCCCGGCGGCGCGGCCCATGTAGGGCGGATCGATCGGGACGCGCCCGAGGCTGGGCTTGAGGGTGAAGATGCCGCACCAGCCCGCCGGCAAGCGCAGCGAGCCGCCGATGTCGGTACCGATGTGCAGCGGCCCGTAGCCGGCCGCGGCCGCCGCGCCGGCGCCCGCGCTGGAGCCGCCCGGCGTGAGGCGCAGGTCCCAGGGATTGCGCGCCAGCGGGTGGAAGCTCGACAGTCCCGAGGACAGCATGCCGTAGTCGGGCATGGTGGTCTTGGCGATGATCACGCCGCCGCTTTCGCGCACACGGGCCGCCGGCGGGGCGTCGGCGGTGGCCGGCATCAGCTCGACCGCGGCGGTGCCCAGCGGCGTGGGGTCGCCGCGGGTGGCGATGTTGTCCTTGATCGTCACGGGCACCCCGTCCAGCGGCCCCAACGGCGCGCCGCGCAGCCAGCGCGTCTCGCTGGCGCGCGCCTGCTCCAGCGCGAGCTCCGGACGCAGCAGGTACAGCGCCTGCAGCCGGTGCTCCCAGCGCTCGATGTGGCCGAGCACCGACTGCGTGACTTCCAGCGGCGAGAGCTCGCGCCGGCGGTAGGCGCCGATCAGCGCGGGCGCCGACCACTCATGGAGCGCACGCGGATAGCTCATCTGCCAGCCTGCACTCAGGCCGGCGAGGACCAGGACAGCGCCGACAGGTCATTGACGAAGATCGGCATGTCCTTCCACAGGCCCTTGATGTTCTTGTTGGCGATGGTGATCCACTGCGGCTGGTAGAGGAAGCCGTGCACGCTGTCCTCGGCCAGCAGGCGCTGGGCATCGCCGAGCAGCTTGGCGCGGTCGGCCGCGCGCGGCGCGGTCTTGATCTTGTCGTAGATATCGTTGAACTTGGGCGACTTGTAGCCCCAGTAGTAGTCGGGCTTGGCGAAGTTGCCGAGGTCGAAGGGCTCGACGTGCGAAATGATGGTGAGGTCGTAGTTGTGCGCGCCGCCGTAGGTGTTGGACAGCCATTGCGCCCACTCGACGTTCTGCAGCTTGGCGGTGATGCCGACCTTGGCCAGCTGCGAGGCGATCACCTCGCCGCCCTGGCGGGCATAGGGCGGCGGCGGCAGCGTGATCGTCAGCTCGAGCGGCGTCTTCACGCCCGCTTCCTTCAGCAGCGCCTTGGCCTTCTCCGGGTTGTAGGGATTGACGCCGGTGGTGTCCACGTAGCCGAAGGCGCCCGGCGTGTAGTGGCTGCCAATGGGCGCGCCGTAGCCGTCGGCAGCGCCCTGGATCACCGCCTTGCGGTCGATGGCCGCCGCGATGGCGCGGCGCACGCGCACGTCGTCCAGCGGCTTCTTCTGGTTGTTGATGGCCAGGATAGTCTTGGCGCGCGAGCCGCCCACCAGCACCTGGAATTTCGAGTTGGTCTTGAACTGCGGAACCGCACGCGGCGTGACGCGCGAGAACACGTCGACATCGCCGGCCAGCAGGGCCGCCACTTGCGCGGCCGGGTCGGGAATGATGCGGAAGGTGGCCTTCTTGAGCTTGATGGCGGCGGCGTTGCGGTAGCCGTCCCACTTGGCCAGCGTGATCGAGGAGCCCTTGACCCAGTTCTCCAGGCGGAAGGGGCCGGTGCCCACCGGCTTGGTGCCGTTGGTGTCGGCGCTCTTGGGCTCGACGATGATGGCCGTGCCCTGGCCCAGCAGGAAGGGGAAGTCGGGGTCGATCTCCTTGGCCAGGATCACCACCGTGTGCTCGTCGACCACCTGCGTGGTGATGTTGGCGAAGGTGCGCTTGTCCTTGTTGGTGCTCTTCTCCCCGGCGGCGCGGTCGAAGGAGAACTTCACCGCCTGCGCGTTGAAGGGCTCGTCGTTGTGGAACTTGACGCCCTTGCGCAGCTTGAAGGTGTAGGTCTTCAGGTCGGGCGAGACCTCCCAGCTTTCGGCCAGCAGCGGCGTCACGCTGCCGTCCGAATTGATCTTGGTCAGCGTCTCGTAGATGTTGTAGAGCGTCACCTCCGAGATCGACGAGGCCGCGCCGCCGGTGGGGTCGAGCCCGGGACTCGGCTCCAATGTCATGGCCAGCACCACGGAGTCCTTCCGGCTCTGCGCGAAGGCCTGGGGCAGGGCCAGCGGCAGCGTGGACAGCGCGGCGGTGGTGAGCACGGTGCGGCGTTTCATCATGGTTTGATCTCCTGCGAAGACGGAAATTAGACGCGTTCTGTTGGTTGCCGTTTCCGGCTCGTCTTGCATCATCGGCCAGATTGTTACGCCAATGCAAGAGGCAAGGGCCTGTTAGGGCTATGGGAGGGCTCGCGCCGGTGGTTGGCAGGCTGCAGGGCTAGGCGCGGCCGAGGCCGTGTGCTCGTGCACACAACGAGGCCGCAACGACGCCCTGCGGCCTGCCAGCCACCGGCCCGAAGGGTGACCCAGGAAACGGGCGCCCTCGGCGTTGCAAATGCTCGCCGGGGTCCCGCCCCGGCTGCGCTTTGCGCCTTGATGGCGCCCGTTTCCTGTGTCACGCGAGCCCTCCCATAGCCCTAACAGGCCCTAGCTTATCCGGCGGCCCTGGGCGGTTCCGGCTCGGGCACCGCCTCCAGCAGCGCCCGGGTGTAGGGGTGCCGGGCGTCGCGGAACAGGCGCTCGGGCGGCCCCTGCTCCACGATCAGTCCTTCGCGCAGCACCGCCACCTCATCGCACAGGTGATGCACGACCGCCAGGTCGTGGCTGATGAGCATGTAGGTGATGCCGAACTCCGCCTGCAGGTCCTGCATCAGGTTGAGCACCTGGGCCTGCACCGACACGTCCAGCGCGCTCACCGGTTCATCGGCGACGATCAGGCGCGGGCGGGTGATGAGCGCCCGCGCGATGGCGATGCGCTGGCGCTGCCCGCCGGAGAACTCGTGCGGGTATTTGCCCAGGTCGCTGGCGCGCAGCCCGACCGAAGCCAGCACGTCCGCGGCGCGCTGGTGCTGCTCATCGCGCGGCGCACCCTGCGCCGCCAGCGGCTCGGCGACGATCCGGCCGATGGTCTGGCGTGGGTCGAGCGAGCCGTAGGGGTCCTGGAACACCATCTGGATGTCGCGCCGCGCCTGCCGCAGTTCCTCGCGCGGCAGCGCATGCAGGTCGCGGCCCAGCAGCCGGACGCGGCCGGCCGTCGGCTGGTCCAGCGCCATCACCAGCCGCGCCAGGGTCGACTTGCCCGACCCCGATTCGCCGACGATGCCCAGGCTGCGCCCGGCTTCGATGGTGAAGCTCACGCCGTTGAGCGCATGGACCTTGGGCGGCGGCTGCGTGAGCTTCTCGCGCGGCAGCGTGTACTCCCTGGCCAGACCCTCGACCTGGAGCAGCGGCGCGTTCATTGGATAACCTTCGCCCTGCGGGCTGCGGTGCTATGAGCCTTCGGAGCGGCCGTGCGGCTCATGGCTGTTGCTCCCTCTCCCTCTGGGAGTGGGCGGGGGTGAGGGCCAGCTCCTTGTGCGCGGCGACGGCGTCCAAACGGATGCAGCGCGCCCGATGCGCCGGCCCCACCTGATGCGACGGCGGCGCCGTCACATGGCACTCGGGAACGGTGAAGGCGCAGCGCCCCGCGAACGGGCAGCCCGGCGGCAGGTCCACCAGTTCCGGCACTGTGCCGGGAATGGTCGCCAGCCGCCGTCCCTTGGCCGTGTGCAGCCCGGGACGCGCGGCGAACAGGCCCAGCGTGTAGGGATGCGTGCGGTGCTCGAAGACCTCGGCCGTGGGCCCGTTTTCCACCACGCTGCCGCCGTACATCACCAGCGTGCGCGCCACGTTCTGCGCGATCACGCCCAGGTCGTGCGAGATCAGGATCAACGCCATGCCGCGCTCGGCGACCAGCTCCGAGATCAGCGCCAGGATCTGCCGCTGGATGGTCACGTCCAGCGCCGTGGTCGGCTCGTCGGCGATCAGCAGCTGCGGGCCGCAGGCCAGCGCCATGGCGATCGTGATGCGCTGGCGCTGGCCGCCGGAGAACTGGTGCGGATAGGCGTCCAGCCGGCGCGCCGCATCGGGAATGCCGACACGGTCGAGCAGGGCGACCGCTTCCTTGCGCGCGTCGGCGGCCGACATGCCGCGGTGCAGCCGCAAGGGTTCCGCGACCTGGCGGCCAATGGAATGCACCGGGTTGAGCGCGGTCATCGGCTCCTGGAAGATCATGCCGATGCGGTCGCCGCGGATGCGGCCCATCTCGCCGTCGCTCTTGCCGGTGAGTTCCTCGCCGTCGAAACGGATGCTGCCCGACACCTGCGCGTTTTCCGGCAGCAGCCCCATCAGCGCCATCGCGGTGATCGACTTGCCGCAGCCCGACTCGCCGACCAGCCCCAGCGTCTGGCCGCGCTCGAGCGTGAAGCTGACGTCGCGCACGGCGCGCGCCGGGCCGCGGTGCGTCTGCAGCAGGACCGACAGGTTTGCGACCTCTAGTAGCGCCATGGTCAGGGCGGCCCTACCGCTTGCGCGCGAGGCGCGGGTCGAACAAATCGCGCAGACCGTCGCCCAGCAGGTTGAGCCCGAGCACCGCCAGCGCGATCGCCAGGCCCGGATACACCGCCAGCATCGGCGCGTCGAACATCAGCGTCTGTGCCTCGCTGAGCATGCGGCCCCACGAGGGCTGCGGCGGCTGCGTGCCCAGGCCCAGGTAGGACAGCGCGGCCTCGGCCAGGATCGCGATCGCGAAGCGGATCGTGGCCTGCACGATCAGCACCGAGGCGATGTTGGGCAGCACATGCTCCATGGTGATGGCGAACGCGCCCTTGCCGCAGGCGCGCGCGGCCATGACGAATTCGCGCGCCCACACCGCGTTGGCCGATGCCCGCGTGATGCGGGCGAAGGTCGGGATGTTGTAGATGCCGATGGCGATGATGGCGTTGACCATGCCCGGGCCGAACACGGCCGTGAGCATGATGGCCGACAGGATGGCGGGGAAGGCGAAGCCGAAATCGGCCACGCGCATGATGATTTCTTCCCACCAGCCGCGCTTGGCCGAAGCCAGCAGCCCGAAGGCCGTGCCCGCGATGAGGCCGATGCCCACGGCAATCACGCCCACCGCGATCGAAGCGCGCGCGCCCACCAGCAACAGCGACGCGAGGTCGCGGCCGTAGGCGTCGGTGCCCAGCCAGTACGAGCCGCTCGCCGGCTGCAGCCTGATGGCCATGTCCACTTCGTAGGGCGAGTGCGGCGTCCACACCAGCGACAGCGCCGCCGCCAGCGCCAGCAGCAGGCTGAGGACCGCGCCGATGGCGAAACTGCGGTGCGCGAGCGCGCGCCGCCAGAACGCCGGGCCATGTGGCAGCGGGGCGGTGGCGACGGGAATGGAACTCATATGTCGCTGGCCTTTACCCGCGGGTCGATCGCCGCGTAGAGCAGGTCCACCACGAAGTTGACGATCACCACCATGGCGGCCAGCAGCATCACGCAGTTGCGCACCACGATCAGGTCGCGGTTGGAGATCGACTGGAAGATCAGGCGCCCGAGTCCCGGCAGGTAGAACACGCTCTCGACCACGATGGTGCCGGCCAGCAGCTCGGCGAACTGCAGGCCCATGATCGTGATCACCGGGATCATGGCGTTGCGCAGCACATGGCCCCACAGCGTGCCGGTGCGCGACACGCCCTTGGCTCGCGCGGTGCGCACGAAATCCTCGCGCAGCACGTCCAGCACGGCCGAGCGCGTGATGCGCGTGAGGATCGCCGACTGCACCACCGCCAGCGAGATCGCGGGCAGCAGCAGCGCCTTCAGGCCGGGCAGCAGGCCTTCCTCCCAGCCCGGGAAGCCACCGGCCGAGAACCACTTCAGGTACACCGAGAACAGCAGGATCAGCAGGATCGCGAACCAGAAGTTCGGGATGGCGATGCCGACCTGCGACAGGCCCATCACGCCGACGTCGCCCAGCTTGTTGTGGCGGGCCGCGGCGAAGATGCCGGCCGACAGCGCGATGACGGACGTGAAGGCCATGGCCAGCAGCGCCAGCGGAACCGTGAGCAACAGCCGCTCGACCACCAGCTCCGACACCGGCGAGCCGTAGGCATAGCTCAGCCCGAGGTCGCCGGTGAGCATGCCGGCCACCCAGTGCCAGTAGCGCTCCAGGGGCGGCCGGTCGATGCCCAGCTTGACCGCCAGCGCGTGCACGGCCTCGGGCGAGGCGTCCGGCCCCATGAGGATCTGCGCGGCATTGCCCGGCAGGATCTCCAGCACCAGGAACACCACCACCGAGGCGCCTACCAGCGTCGCAATCAGGGTGATGAAGCGCTTGAAGAGGAAGACGCTCATGAAGCCGGGGATAATGCCAGAACTATGGCACTGATGATCACCGACGAGTGCATCAACTGCGATGTGTGCGAGCCCGAGTGCCCGAACCAGGCGATCTCGCTCGGGCCGGAAATCTATGTGATCTATCCGGCCCGGTGCACCGAATGCGTGGGGCATTTCGACGAGCCCCAGTGCGTGCAGGTCTGCCCCGTGGCCTGCATCCCGGTGAACCCCGCCCACATCGAAAGCCGCGAGACGCTCTGGCAGAAGTACCAGCGGCTGACGGCGGCCAAGGTCCCCTGAATTCTTACGGTCGCTACTTCTTCGGCTCGGCCGGCGGGACGGCGGAGAAATACGGGGACGGAGGCCGCTTCACGTTTTTCAGGCTCCCGGGCTTGCCCGGTTCCGACGCGGCTTCGTGTTTCTCCGGCGGAATATAGACCGGCACGGGCTTGGCTTCTTCCTTCAGCCGCGCCCGTTCCATCGCGTCGGCGGTCCGGGCTTCGTTGCGGGCCTCTTGCCGTGCGCGCGCCTGCTCCCGGGCGCTGGGCCCCGCCGGCGCCTTGAGTTCGTTGCCGCCGGGACAGGGCTGCTGGCTGTAGCTGTTGCCGCAGCGGTAGATGCCCTGCGCGGCGGCGGGCAGGGCGGCCGAAGCGGCGGCCAGGGCGAACAGGGCAAGTCTTCCGATCATGGTCCCTCCTCCTTGTTCTCGGCCAGGCCCTCGGGCCGCGGCGGCTTGGGCCGCGGCGGCTTGCTGGTGTGCACGAGCAGGGTGGCCTTGTTCATCTCGCCGGCGATGAAGGCCGGCGCCGCTTTGAGCGTGCGCGCGACGCATTCCTCGATGGCCGTGCGCTGCTCGGGCGCGGGCTTCTTCAGCACCCAGTTCGCCACCTCGGACTTCACGCCCGGGTGGCCGATGCCGATGCGCAGCCGCCAGTAGTCGTCCGTGCCCAGCTGTGCGTGAATGTCGCGCAGCCCGTTGTGGCCGGCGTGGCCGCCGCCGAACTTGAGCTTGGCCTGGCCGGGGACGATGTCCAGCTCGTCGTGCGCGACCAGGATCTCCGAGGGCTGGATCTTGTAGAAACGCGCCAGCGCCGCCACCGATTTGCCCGATAGGTTCATGTAGGTCTGCGGCTCGAGCAGCCAGACGGTGTGGCCATGCACGTTGGTGCGCGCCACCAGCCCGTGGTAGCCCCTGTCGGCCACCAGCGGCGCCTTGAGCTCGCGCGAGAGGGCGTCCACCCACCAGAAGCCGGCGTTGTGGCGGGTGGCCTCGTATTCGAAGCCGGGATTGCCCAGGCCGACGAAGAGTCTGATCATGTTTTGTGTCCTCCCGCGGATTGTCCACAAAAGAAAACGGCCCGCCGAAGCGGGCCGTTCACACCACCTTGGTGATGGATTACTTCTTGGCCTTGGCGTCCTTGGCCGGAGCCTTCGCCGGAGCCTTGGCAGGAGCGGCCTTGGCATCCGCCGCAGGGGCGGCAGCAGCGGCGCCCTCGGCGGCGGCGCCTTCGGCGGCCTCTTCACCGCCGCCGGTCACCACGACCGAGACCAGCACCGGGTTCGGCTTGCCGCGCGTCACGGCCGTCACACCCTTGGGCAGCTGGATCTCGTTCAGGTGCAGCGTCATGCCCTTCTTCAGGCCGGACAGGTCGATCTCGATGAACTCGGGCAGGTCGGCCGGCAGGCAGGAGATGTCCAGTTCGGACATCACGTGGTTCACCACGCAGCTCTCGAACTTCACGGCCTGCGATTCCTCGGCCTTCACGAAGTGCAGCGGCACCTTCATGTGCAGCTTGGTCTTGGCGTCGACGCGCTGGAAGTCGATGTGCGTGATCTGCTGCCTGAAGGGGTGGTACTGCACATCACGCAGCAGCACCTTGCCGGTCTTGCCGGCCAGCTCCATGTCCAGGATGGTGGAATGGAAGGCTTCCTTCTTCAGGGCGTGCCACAGCGCGTTGTGATCGAGCTCGATCAGTTGCGGCTGGCCTTCGCCTCCGTAGACGATGCCTGGGGTCTTGCCCGTATTGCGGAGACGGCGGCTCGCACCCGTGCCCTGCTTTGCGCGCTCAAAAGCGACGAATTTCATGTTTCACTCCAAATGGGAATCCACCGCGACCAGTGTGATTCCGTCCAAAAAAAGGCCGCGCGCGAGGCGCAGCCCACTTGATGCCTCGGTCAGAAGAGGTTTTCCTGCTCCGAGAACAAACTCATGACCGACTCGCCGCGGGCGATGCGCTGGATCGTCTCCGCGATCAGCGGCGCCACCGACAGCTGGCGGATCTTGGTGCAGTGGCGGGCGGCATCCGACAGCGGGATCGTGTCGGTCACCACCACCTCGTCGAGGGCCGAGCCCTTGGCGATGCGGTCGATGGCCGGGCCCGAAAAGATCGGGTGCGTGCAATACGCATAGACCTTCTTCGCGCCGCGTTCCTTGAGCACCTCGGCCGCCTTCACCAGCGTGCCGGCGGTGTCGATCATGTCGTCCATGATCACGCAGTTGCGCCCGTCGATCTCGCCGATGACGTGCATCACCTCGCTCACGTTGGCCTTGGGCCGGCGCTTGTCGATGATGGCCAGGTCGGTGCCCAGCTGCTTGGCCAGCGCCCGGGCGCGCACCACGCCGCCGACGTCGGGCGAGACCACGATCAGGTCTTCGTAGTTCTGGTGGCGCAGGTCCGACAGCAGCACCGGCGAGGCGTAGATGTTGTCCACCGGGATGTCGAAGAAGCCCTGGATCTGGTCGGCGTGCAGGTCCATGGTCAGCACGCGCGACACGCCCACGGTCTGCAGCAGGTTGGCCACCACCTTGGCCGAGATCGGCACGCGCGAGGAGCGCGGGCGGCGGTCCTGGCGGGCGTAGCCGAAATAGGGGATGACGGCGCTGATCCGCTCGGCCGAGGCGCGCTTGAGCGCGTCGACCATGATCAGCAGTTCCATCAGGTTCTCGTTGGTCGGCGCGCAGGTGGACTGCACCACGAACACGTCCCGCGCCCGCACGTTCTGGGTGATTTCGACGGTGACTTCGCCATCCGAGAAGCGGCCGATGGTCGCTTGTCCGAGCGTGATGCCCAGGTGACCGGCGATTTCCGAGGCCAGCGCCGGATTGGCGTTGCCCGTGAACACCATGAAGTCGGAATGGGAAGGTGGAGCCTGCATTTGGGACCAGCTACAAGATCAATGCCAACCGGGAATTTAAATGCCAACCGGGAATTTGGCAGGGGAGGAAGGACTCGAACCCTCGAATGCCGGAATCAAAATCCGGTGCCTTAACCAACTTGGCGACTCCCCTACACAGGTTGACGGCCTTTCAGCCGCCCACCGATGAATCGTCGCTGGATGCCCATCCCGCCAGAGGATGAGCCTCCATATTGCTGCATTCCCTCGCAAGCCAGCCTGGTGGCGCATCTTGCAACCCGGTCCCGTAGGCCAGCGGCGCGAACACCGCGCTGCCCGAACCGGTCATGCGGGCGGTGAGGCCCTGCGAGCCCAGCCACTGAAGGGCTTGGGCGACGCCGGCACACAGCCTTTGCGCAACCGGCTGCAAGTCGTTGGCTCCGAAAGCGTACGGGTTTGCAGCAAAGCCTGAAATTATAGCAGGCTCGCTGCTGCGGTTCAGGAGCGCGTCCGAAAAGATGCGCGCCGTCTCCAGTCCTGCGTCCGGTTTGACCACCGCGAAGCGGGCCGGCGGCAGCGAAATCGGGGTGAGGCGCTCGCCGACGCCTTCGACCCAGGCGTTGCGTCCGAACAGGAAGAAGGGCACGTCGGCGCCCAGCGCCAGGCCGATCTGCGCCAGTCGGGGCAGCGGCAGCTTCAGGTTCCACAGGCGGTTCAGGGCTAGCAAGGTGCTGGCGGCGTCCGACGAGCCCCCGCCCATGCCGGCCTGGCTTGGGATGCGCTTGTCGATCGCGATGTGCGCCCCCGCCGTGCCCCCGGCCGCCTGCCGCAGCGCGCGCGCGGCCCGCAGCACCAGGTCGTCGGCCGGCAGCGCATCGCCTAGGTCCTCGCGGCTGAGCGCGCCGTCCGCTCGCAGCTCGAAGTGCAGGGTGTCGCACCAGTCGATCAGCATGAAGGCCGACTGAAGCAGGTGCATGCCGTCCGGGCGGCGCCCCAGCACATGCAGGAACAGGTTCAGCTTGGCCGGGGCGGGGACGTCGTAGAGGGTTCGCAATTAGTGTCCTGCCTCAGAAGTAGCTGACATTTCGTTCGGATGCCCGCGGGGATGATCGGTGGGTGGCCAGAGGGGGTCAAGACTGGGCGTCTTGACCCCCTCTGGACGCACGCCGAGGGCCCCGCAGGCGCCGAACCCTTCGGGCTGCGCCGTATCGGAGCGCATGCCGCGTTGCGGCCACGGGTCAAGCCGTCCAGGCTTGACCCGCACCCGCGCCTTGCCTGCGCTCCGATACGGCGCAGCGAAATGCCAGCTATTTCTGAGGCAGGACACTAACGCTCCAGCACCACGCGCAGGTCCGCTTCCGGCAGCGGGTCCAGGCGCTTGGCGGCGATGCGGCCGTGCGCCAGTTGCGACAGGTCGGCCTGCCAGCCGGCCACCGGGGTGGCGATGCCGCGCAGCCAGTCGAACAGGGCGCGAACCGGGATGGCGGCCCCCGAAAGCTCGGTCATGAGCGCATCCACCGATGCGAATTCGCGGGTGCGCGAGTTGGCCTGCAGCCGGGCCCGGCCGGGCTGCCAGTCGAGCACCGCCAGCGTCCCGCCGATCGGCGAGAACAGCTGGAGCTCGCCGGCGAGCGCGCTACCCTTGAGCTCGAAGCCGGCCGAGAACGATTCGCTGGGCCGGTCCTGCACCTGCAAGGCGAGGCGGCCGGACCAAGGGCCGCTGACGGCATCAGCCGGCGGCTTGGGCGCGCTGGCGCAGCCGGCCAGGGCGAGCACCAGGGCTGCCAGACAGGCGCCGGCCCAGCGGCGCGAACCCATCATGGCTTGACGCGAAGGCGGCTCAGCGTTTCCTGCAGCGTGTCGTTTTCGCTGTTGAGCAGCAGGCCTTCCTTCCAGATGGCCTGCGCGCGGTCGCGCTGGCCCATGCTCCACAGCACCTCGCCCAAATGCGCCGCGATTTCGGCGTCGGGCCGCTCCTTGTAGGCCGCCTCGAGGATGCGCAGCGCTTCGGCCTTGTTGCCCATGCGGAACTCCACCCAAGCCAGGCTGTCGCTGATGTAGGGGTCGCCGGGCGCGAAGCTGAGCGCCTTCTGGATCAGCTCCTTGGCCTCGGGCAGCCGCACGTTGCGCTCGGCAAAGGCGTAGCCAAGCGCGTTGTATGCGTGGTGATAGTCCGGCCGGGTCGCGATCACCTGGCGCAGCAGCCGCTCCATCTCGCCCAGGTCGCCCATCTTCTCGGCGATCATGGCGCGGTCGTACACCAGGTCCGGATCGACCGGCGGCTTGGCCGTCGCCTGCCCGAGAAGGTCGAAGGCCTGCTTGTAGGCCTTGTTGTCGCGCAGCAGCTGCGCTTCGGCCAGCACCTTCATGCGTGCGTCTTCGGGGTCGCGCTCGGGCAGGGCGCGCAGCAGCTTGCGTCCCTCGTCGAGCTTGCCCTGGCGGGCCAGCAAAGAGGCGCGGCGCTGCTGGGCTGCCACCAGCTGCTGCGGGTTCTCGATCTTGTCGAGCCACGCGCTCGCCATGGCGTAGTCCTTGCGCTTTTCAGCGATGCGCGACAGCCCCAGGTAGGCCTGGGCCTGCCCGCGGCTGCGGTCCTCGGACGGGCGGGACTGCGCCAGCTCGAGGTAGCGCTTGTAGGAGGTTTCGGCCGCCGCGTCCTGGTTCTCCTGCAGCTGCAGGCTGCCCTGCACCAGCCAGGCCTCCGGGTAGTCGGGCTTTGCCGCCGTGACGGCCTGCAGTTGCTGCGCCGCTTCGCTGTAGCGCTGCGCGTCCACCAGCGCCCGCGCGTAGGCCATGCGCAGTTCGGGCATGGGCTGCGGGCCCTCGAGGTAGCGCTTGACCAGCGGCTCGGCCTCGGGCCGCTTGGGCTCCATCAGCTCCAGCGCCAGCAGGGCCGGGCCTTCGGACTGCGGGTCGATCTCCTGGGCGCGGCGGGCCGCCTCGACGGCCGCGACGCCGTTGTCGGCGGCCAGGCGCATGCGCCCGACGGCCGTCCAGGCGGCGGCGCCGGTGTCCTTTTGCTGCAGGTAGGGACGCAGCGCCTGCTCCACCACCGCGGCGGCGGTGATCTTGTCAGCGGCCCGCGCGTAGCTGCGCGGAACGAGCGCGAGCGCGGCGTTGCGCTCCTTGGGGTCGGCCAGCGCGATGTCGGTCTTCAGTGGCTCGGCGGTCTCGCGGACCCGGTTCAGGGCCACCAGGATCTGCAGGACGTAGCGGTTCGCCTCGCGCGAGCGGGGGTGCGCCGACTTCCAGGCGCGCGCCGCTTGCAGCGCTGCTTCGCCCGAGCGCGCCTGCAGGGCGATTTCCACCGCCCGCTGGTACAGGGCCGGATCGCCGTTGCGGCGGGCCGCATCGAGCATCAGCGCCAGGCCTTCGGCCGGCTCGCCGCTGCGCGCGTTCAGTTCCCCCAGGAGCAATTCGTAGAACAGGCGGGAATCCATCGGGCTGGAAACCGGCGCCGGGTCGGTCTCCGGCGCCTTGGCGACCGGCGTCTGGGCGCATGCGGGGAGTCCGGCCACGAGCACGGCCAGTGCAAGGGCCGCAAGAGGAAATCGGAGCATCGAACCATAATAATCCAAGCGCCATGCCCGAACTGCCCGAAGTCGAAGTCACGCGCCTGAGTTTCGCCGACCGCATCGCCGGCGCGCAGATCCAGTCCGTGCGCACCGGCAAGCCCCTGCGCTGGCCGCTCGGCATCCCGGCGCAGAACCTCGTGGGGCGGACGGTGCGCGGGGTGCGGCGCCGTGGCAAATACCTGCTGCTCGATCTGGACCAGGGGCTGTTGCTCATGCATTTGGGCATGTCGGGAAGCCTCAGTTTCGCGCCCTCCCAGCCGGCGCCCGGCCTGCACGACCACTTCGACCTGGTGACCACGCGCGGCACCCTGCGGCTGAACGACCCGCGCCGCTTCGGCGCCGTGGTCCATGCGCCGGCCGAAGACGCGCCGCAAAGCCTGAAGCTGCTCGGGGGCCTGGGCATCGAGCCGCTGTCGGAGGCGTTCGGCGCCGACGCCTTCCATGCCGGCCTGAAGCGGCGCACGGCGCCGATCAAGCAGGTGCTGCTGGCCGGCGACGTGGTGGTGGGCGTCGGCAACATCTACGCCTCCGAGGCGCTGTTCCTGGCCGGCATCCGGCCGACGCTGCCGGCCTCGCGCATCAGCCGGCCGCGCGCCGAGAAACTGCGGCAGGCGGTGCGCGACGTGCTGGGTCGGGCGGTGGCGCGCGGGGGCAGCACGCTGCGGGATTTCGCCAACGCCTACGGGGAGGCCGGTTATTTCCAGCTGGAGGCCATGGTGTACGGGCGTGCGGGCCAGGCGTGCAAAGTTTGCGGCGGCGTGATCAAAACGATCCGCCAGGGCCAGCGCGCCACGTTCTACTGCCCTCATTGCCAGAAATCCTGAGGGTGTCCGCAGGGTCGGGTGCTATATTCAATAGCACCCGGGGACTCTTTTGGCCATCTCCTTCAACGAACAATTCGACGAGCACGGCGCGTGGCGCCGACAATTCGCGCTGCGGCTGAAGCTCCTGTCGGAGTGGCTGAAGGACCACGAGCTGCTGGATGCCGGCGTCGAGGAGCGGCTGCGCCGCCTCGAGACGCAGATGCGCTCCGACAAGGTGATGGTCGCCTTCGTCGCCGAGTTCTCGCGCGGCAAGTCGGAATTGATCAACGCGATCTTCTTCGCCGGCTACCGGCGCCGCATCATGCCGGCGAGCGCGGGGCGCACCACCATGTGCCCGACCGAGCTCGGCTACGACAGCGACGTGCCGCCCTGCCTGCGCCTGCTGCCGATCGAAACGCGCCTGCAGCCGCAGCCCCTGATGGAATGGCGCGGCGCGCCCGAGAAGTGGACGCGGGTCGACCTCGATGTGAACGACCCCTCGCAGCTGGCCCAGGCCTTCGAGAAGGTCTCGGAAGTGCTGCACGTTCCCAAGGAGGAAGCGGCCGCCCTGGGCTTTTGGCACGAGGACTCGCCCGAGGACAACCCGCTGGTCGACGCCGAGGGCCGGGTGGAGATCCCGCGCTGGCGCCATGCGCTGATCAACATCGCCCACCCGCTGCTCAAGCAGGGCCTGGTGATCCTGGACACGCCGGGCCTGAACGCCATCGGCGCCGAGCCGGAACTGACGGTGAACCTGATCCCGCAGGCGCATGCCGCGGTGTTCATCCTCGGCGCCGACACCGGCGTGACCCGCTCCGACCTGTCGATCTGGCGCGAGCACCTGGCGCCGGCGGGCGACAACGTCGATTCGCGCCTGGTCGTCCTGAACAAGATCGACACGCTGTGGGACCAGCTGAGCACCGGCGAGCAGGTGCAGGCGCAGATCGAGCGCCAGCGCGTGACCTCGGCCGAAATCCTCGGCCTGCCGCCGGAGCAGGTGATTCCCGTGTCGGCGCAGAAGGGCCTGCTGGCCAAGGTCAAGGGCGATGCGGAGCTGCTCGAAGCCAGCCAGTTGCCGCTGCTCGAACTCGCGCTGGCCGAAGGCGTGATGGGCCGGCGCCAGAAGATCCTGCGCGCGGCGGTGGCCACCGGCATGGACGAACTGCGCGTCGAGGCCGAGCGCGCCATCGGCGTGCGCCGCCGCGACCTGGCGGAACAGACGCTGGAGCTGCGGGGCCTGCGCGGCAAGAACATGGCCGTGATCAAGCACATGCGTTCGCGCATCGAGCAGGAGCAGCGCGACTTCGACGTGAGCGGCGCGCGCATCCACGCGGTGCGCTCCGTGCACACGCGGCTGCTGCGCGAGGTGTTCACGCTGCTGGGCACCGGCACGCTCAAGCGCGAACTGGCCGAACTGACCGAGGCCCTGCGCCAGCCCGGCATCAAGCTGGGCGTGCGCAAGGCCTACGCGGCGACCTTCGAGCGCCTGCGGCTCGGGCTGCAGAAGGCCCAGGCCAGCAGCGCCGAGATCCATTCCATGCTCACCGGCACCTTCCGCCAGCTGAACGCCGAGTACGGCTTTACGCTGCAGGCGCCGCGCGAGCCCGACCTCGCGCGCTACGAGCGCGACCTCGACCTGGTCGAGCGCAGCCACACCCAGTACATGGGCATGGGCAACACCTTCCGCTTGGCGCAGCCCGAGTTCGCCGACCGCCTGGTGCGAGCGCTGGCCACGCGGCTGCGCGTGGTGTACGAGTCGGCGCTGGGTGAACTGGAGCTGTGGAACAAGTCGGCGGCCGCCCAGCTGGACGCCCAGTTGCGCGAACGCCGCCGCAACTTCACCCGCCGCATCGAGGCCATCGAGCGCATCCAGCAGGCGGCCAGCGGCCTGGACGACCGCATCGCCGAAATCGGCCTGCAGGAAGAAGCGCTGGAGGCGATGAACGTCAAGCTGATCGACCTCACCGACCAGCTGATCGAGACGCACGAAGTCGCCAACGAGCCGCACGAGTCCACCGAGCGGCACGAAGCTGTCACCGAGCCCGCGCCGCTTTTCAACATCGCATGACGACCCTGCCCCGGGGATTCGCCGGCCACGTGGTGCGCTGGCAGCAAAGCCATGGGCGCAGCCAGCTGCCCTGGCAGTCCACGCGCGACCCGTACCGCGTGTGGCTGTCAGAGATCATGCTGCAGCAGACGCAGGTGGCCACCGTGCTGGACTACTACCCGCGCTTTCTCGCGCGCTTCCCCGACGTGGCCGCGCTGGCCGCCGCCGGCGAGGACGACGTGCTGGCGCTGTGGAGCGGGCTGGGCTACTACAGCCGCGCCCGCAACCTGCACCGCTGCGCGCGTGAGGTCATGCAGGCGCACGGCGGCGCGTTTCCGCGCAGCGCGCAGGCGCTGCAGGCGCTGCCCGGCATCGGGCGCTCGACCGCTGCGGCCATTGCCGCCTTCTGCTTCGGCGAGCGCGCGGCGATCCTGGACGGCAACGTCAAGCGCGTGCTGGCGCGGGTGCTCGGCTTCGATGGCGACCTTGCGAGCGCGGCGGCCGAGCGCGAACTCTGGCAGCACGCCGAGGCGCTGCTGCCGCGCAGCGGCCTGCAGGAGGCGATGCCGCGCTACACCCAGGGCCTGATGGACCTGGGTGCCACCGTGTGCACCGCGCGCAGCCCGGCGTGCGAGCGGTGTCCGGTGCAGCGCCTGTGCGCTGCCTCGGCGCAGGGCGACCCGCAGCGCTACCCGGTGAAGACGCGCAAGTTGAAACGCAGCGCCGAGTCGCTCTGGCTGCTGCGCGCCCACACCGGCGCGGGCGCGGTGTGGCTGCACAAGCGTCCCCGTACCGGCATCTGGGCTGGCCTGTACTGCCTGCCGGTCTTCGCCAGCCGTGAGGCGCTGCAGGCGGCGCTGCCGGCGTCTTGCGAGCTGGAGGACGACCGGGCGTTCCTGCATGTGCTGACGCACAAGGATTTGCATTTGCATCCGGTGCGGGCGCGCCTTGCCGCCAAGCAGGCGCCGCGGTGTGAAGGTGCCTGGGTCGCGCCGCTCGACTGGGAGCGCCTGGGGCTGCCGGCGCCGATCCGCAAGCTGCTGGAAGGCTGAGGCCGCTGCCCTCACCCCCGCCCTCTCCCCGAGGGGAGAGGGAGCGAGCCCTCAGGACCTGGGTGCCGCTGCCCTCACCCCAGGAGAAGGGAGTGAAGTATCAGGACCTGGATGCCTTGCTCCCTCTCCCGCTCGCGGGAGAGGGTTGGGGTGAGGGTTCGGGCGAGGGACAGATCCGTCAGGGCGCGACTGCGTCGAGTTCGCGGTGGCGCTTGAGCGTGATCCAGCGCTCGCCGAACGAGCGCGCCAGTTTCTCGACCAAAAACACCGACCGGTGCTGGCCGCCGGTGCAGCCGATCGCCACCGTGACGTAGCTGCGGTGATCGCGCGCCAGCGGCTCCAGCCAGTGGTTGAGGAACTGCTCGATGTGGCTGTACATCCGCTCGACGTCGGCGTGCTGCTCCAGGAACTTCACCACCGGCTCGTCGCGCCCGGTGAGGTCCTTGAGCGCCGGCTCGTAGTGCGGGTTGGGCAGCATGCGCACGTCGAACACATAGTCGGCGTCCACCGGGATGCCGCGCTTGAAGGCGAAGGACTCGAACACCAGCGTCAGCTGGCTGATCGGCGCGGACAGCAACGATTTCACGTGCGCCTGCAGCTGCGAGGGCCGGATCACGCTGGTGTCGAGCACATGGGCCTGCTCGCGCAGGTCGGACAGCAGCTCCCGCTCGAGTTCGATCGCGTCCACCAGCGCGTGCCGGCGGTCGTGCGCGACATGGCTGGCATCCTCGGACCGGTGGCCCGACAGCGGATGCCGACGGCGCGTCTCGGAGAAGCGGCGCACCAGCGTCTCGGTGGTGGCGTCGAGGAAGAGCGGGCGGACCTTCACGCCCTGGTTCTTGAACTCGCGCAACTGCCGCGGCACCAGCGGCAGCGACGTGGCGCTGCGCACGTCGATGGCGATCGCCACGCGCTCGGCGCCGGTCTGCTGCTCCAGCGCCACGAAGGACTGCAGCAGCTCCGGCGGGAGGTTGTCCACGCAGTAGTAGCCGGCGTCCTCCAGCGCGTGCAGCGCGACCGACTTGCCGGAGCCCGACATGCCGGTGATCAGCACCACTTCGAGCGTCACGGCCGGCCCCTGCGCTACCTGCCGGCCGGTGCCGCGGCGCCGCCGGTGGACAGCATTTCCTTGGCGTGCGCCAGCGTCGTGCCCGACAGGCGTTCGCCGCCCAGCATGCGCGCGACCTCGGCGACCCGCTGCTCGCCCTGCACCGGGGCCACGCTGCTCGAGGGGCCGCCGGCGTCGCTCCTTTTCGCGACGACCAGGTGGTGGTCGGCGCAGGCGGCGACTTGCGGCAGGTGCGTCACTGCCAGCACCTGCCGGTCGCGGCCCAGCTGCTTCATCAGCCGGCCCACCGTCTCGGCCACCGCGCCGCCGACCCCGGAATCGACTTCGTCGAAGATCAGCGTCTGCGCCGCACCCAGCCGGCTGGTCGTGACGGCGATCGCCAGCGCAATGCGTGACAGCTCGCCGCCGGAAGCCACCTTGCCCACTGGCCGCGGCGTGCTGCCGGCGTGCCCCGCCACCAGGAAGGCGATGTCCTCCAGCCCGCATTGCTGCGGCTCGGCGCCGGACTGCAAGTGCACCTCGAAACGCCCGCCCTGCATGCCCAGCCCCTGCATGGCCTGCGTCACCGCCTTGGCCAACTGCGGCGCGGACTTGGCGCGCGCCTTCGACACGGTGCCGGCGTCGCGCTGGTAAGCATCGGCGGCCTGCTTCTCGGCCGCTTCCAGCGCGGCCAGGTCGGCGGCCGCGTCCAACCGGCCGAGCTCCTCCTTCCAGGCGGCGAGCAAGGCGGGCAGCTCGGGCGGCGTGCGCTTGTAGCGGCGCGCCAGCGACACCCACAGCGACATGCGCTCGTCGAGTTCGGCCAGGCGCGCCGGGTCGAGTTCGGTCTTGCGCAGCCAGGCGTGCAGCGAATGCGCCGCGTCTTCCGCCTGCGCCAGGCTGGACGCCAGCACCTGCGCGATCTCGCGAAACGCCGGCTCGATCCCTTCCTGCGCCTGCAGCAGGTTCATGCCTTGCGACAGCGCGCGCGTGGCGCCGTGGTCGTCGCCTTCCAGCGTTTCGATCGCGCCTTGCGCCGCTTCCAGCAGCGACTGGGCGTTGGCCAGCCGCGTGTGGCTGGCATTGAGTTCGTCCCACTCGTCGGCGCCCGGCGCGAGCTTGTCCACTTCGCCGATCTGCCAGGCGAGGCGCTCGCGTTCGCGCTGCAGCGAGTCCTGCGCGGCGCGGGCCTCGGCCAGCGTCTTCTGGGCGTCACGCCAGCGCTGCCAGGCCTTCAACATGGGCTGTGTGTCCACGCCGGCGTAGGCATCGAGCAGGCCGCGCACGGCGTCGGGCCGGGTCAGGCTCTGCCAGGCGTGTTGCCCGTGGATGTCCACCAGCAGGTCGGCCAGTTCGCGCAGTTGCGTGGCGGTGGCCGGGCTGCCGTTGATCCATGCGCGGCTCTTGCCCTGCTTGTCGACGCTGCGGCGAAGCAGCAGCGCCTCGTCGTCATCGAAGCCGGCGTCCTGCAGCCAGGCCGCCAGCGGCGCGGGCACGCCATCGAATTCAGCGCTGATCTCGGCCCGGGCCGCGCCTTCGCGCACCACGCCGGCATCGGCGCGTTCGCCCAGCGCCAGCTGCAGCGCATCCACCAGGATGGACTTGCCGGCGCCGGTCTCGCCGGTGAGGACGGAAAAACCCGATTCCAGGTCGAGTTCGAGTTCGCGCACGATCACGAAGTCGCGCAGCGAGATACGGCGCAAAGCCATCAGGAATGTCCCTCGTTCCAGTGCATCTTCTTGCGCAGGGTGTCGAAATAGTTCCAGCCGTGCGGGTGCAGGAAGCGCACCCGGTGCTGCGAGCGCTTGACCGTGATGCGGTCGCCGTGCAGCAGCGAGGCGAGCGACTGCATGTCGAAATTGGCGCTGGCATCGCGCCCGGACACCAGCTCGATCGTGACCTCGGCGGCGTCGGGCAGCACGATGGGCCGGTTCGACAGGGTGTGCGGCGCGATCGGCGCCAGCACCCAGCCCGGCGCGGACGGATGAAGCAGTGGGCCGCCGGCCGACAGCGAGTAGGCGGTGGAGCCGGTGGGCGAGGCCACGATCAGGCCGTCGGCGCGCTGGTTGGCCACGAAATGGCCGTCGACCTCGACTCGCAGCTCGACCATACCCGAGGTCGTGCCGCGGTGCACCACGACGTCGTTCAGGGCGGTGGCCTCGAACACGCACTCGCCGTCGCGCACCACGCTGGCCTGCATCATGCTGCGGTGGTCCTCCTCGAACTGGCCCGCGAGCATGGGCTCAAGCGCGGTGCGGAAGCGCCCGAGCGGGATGTCGGTGATGAACCCGAGGCGGCCATGGTTGATGCCGATCAGCGGCACGCCGAAGCGCGCCAGCTGCCGCCCAATGCCCAGCATGGTGCCGTCGCCGCCGACCACCAGCACCAGGTCGCAGTGCTCGCCGATGCCCGGCACGTCCAGGCTGGCGTAACCGGTCAGGCCCGAGGCGGCGGCGGTCTCCCGCTCCAGCACCACCTCGCAACCCCGGGAGGCGACGAAATTGGCGATGTCCTCCAGCGCGGCGCGGATGGTCGCGGCCTGCGAACCCGCGACGGCGGCGGGGTACTTGCCGATCAGGGCCACCTGGCGGAACAGGGGTTTCATGGGCAAATTACATCATCAAACGGGCTGCCCATCTAATGGGAACCGTGGATTCATGCCGCCATTGGCTGACCCTGTCGCTAAAATCCTATCGACATGCTCGATGACCGCGCCAAGTTGCTGTTGAAAGCCCTGGTCGAGCGTTACATCGCCGAAGGCCAGCCGGTGGGTTCGCGCACCCTTTCGCGTGCGTCGGGGCTGGAGCTGTCCCCGGCCACCATCCGAAACGTGATGGCCGATCTCGAGGAGCTCGGGCTCATCGCCAGCCCCCATACCTCGGCCGGGCGCATTCCCACGGCGCGCGGCTACCGGCTTTTCGTGGACACCATGCTCACGGCGCAGCGCGAGCAGATGCAGGCGCCCAGCCTGCGGCCGGACCAGCCGCAGAAGGTGATCGCCAATGCGGCGCAGCTGCTGTCCAACCTGTCGCAGTTCGTCGGCGTGGTGATGGCGCCGCGCCGCACCTCGGTGTTTCGCCACATCGAATTCCTGCGGCTGTCGGAAAAGCGGCTGCTGGTGATCATGGTCTCGCCCGACGGCGACGTGCAGAACCGGGTGGTGTTCACCGCCACCGACTACACCCAGTCGCAGTTGATCGAGGCCTCCAACTTCCTGAACACGCACTATGCGGGCCTCGCCATCGAGGACGTGCGCGAGCGCCTCAAGGGCGAAGTGGAAAAGCTGCGCGCCGAGATCGCCACCCTGATGCAGACCGCGGTGCAGGTCAGCTCCGAGGCGCTGCGCGAGCAGGACGAAGTCGTGATTTCGGGCGAGCGCAACCTGTTGGCTGTGAGCGACTTCTCCAGCGACATGAGCCACCTGCGGCGCGCCTTCGAGCTGTTCGAGCAGAAGGCGCAGCTCATGCGCTTGCTCGACATCTCCTCGCAGGCCGCGGGCGTGCGCATCTTCATCGGCGGCGAGAGCCAGGTGGTGCCCTTCGAGGAGCTTTCGGTCGTCAGCGCCCCGTACGAGGTGGACGGCCAGGTGGTGGGCACGCTGGGCGTGATCGGCCCCACCCGAATGCCCTACGACCGCATGATCCAGATCGTGGACATCACCGCCAAGCTGGTGAGCAACGCGCTGAGCCACAAGCAGTAGCGACCTACAATCGCACCCGGTCGGGCCGTTAGCTCAGTTGGTTAGAGCAGGGGACTCATAATCCCTTGGTCGCAGGTTCAAGTCCTGCACGGCCTACCAATGATTTCAACGGGTTGCGTCGGGCCTCGTGGTGTAGCCCGTTTTCGCCTCACCCTGTTTCTGACCCCGAACGGGTCAACGGCTTGCGTGCCTCGCCCACGCTGGATCGCACATCACCTACACGGACGCAAGCGATTTGCTTCCAACGTGGCGGCGCAGAGCAGACTCGATCTCTTCTAGCACTGCGGCGATAGGATTTCCTGTCGGAGCAGCGGGACCCCATGGCTGGGAAGTCCATGAAATACCTGAGCATTAACGGAACGCTCTACGGGATGCCGGAAAAGAAGTGGACTTCGGTGTGTGTTATCGCGGCGGAGGAGGGTAAGTCAGTGCCCCAAGTCATTGACGAGAGATTCAGCCTGAAGCCTCTTGGCGAAGTGACCAATGTGACGAACTGGACGCCAGCCGATGCCACTCACGAACTCGTGTTGATGCGAACGCGTACTTGGGTCATCACGCGATGATCGCCTGCGTCAATACCTTGCCTTGTCGTTCAGCCCCTTGATCTCGTAAGCGCTACGCGTGTCGAAGGCGCCGGTACGGGTGGCGAACTCATTGGGCGACGAGCGGCGGCGGAAAGAAACTGCGTGCTGCGACAGCACCCTTGGGCCGATAGAACCGGAAGGTCAGGTTGTAGTCCTTGCCCTTGGGCGTGGGCAGCCAGTTGCCCTGGGGTGCATCCTTCGGCTGTGCATCGGCGAAGTGCAGTGTCAGTGAGCCATCCGGATCGTATTGCAGCTTCGACTCCTTGTTGAGCAAGTATCGCTTCAACGCATTGGGCAGCACGCGTCGCTCGACCGTGTCGACAGCGATCACCGACCAGAAGTGGGTCGCGAATTGCGCCGGCAGCTGTTCCTTCGTGAAGTGCAGGGTGTACGCGTGGTCGCCCGACAGCGGGCCGCCGGCCTGATCCGCGAATGCCTTGTAGTAGATGACCTCTTCGGGCGTGTTGGCCCAGATGCCGGCGTAGTTGACCAGCGTACGCACCAGCCAGTCGCCGCCGTAGGCACCCGAGGTCGACGGCAGTGCCCAGCCGTTGCTCACCTTGCCGTGCCCGACGTTGGGCAGTGCCTTCTTGAAATCGGCGAACGCTTTCGCGCGGATCACCTGGTCGATGCGCTGACGCTCGCTCGGGTCCTTGATGGCCTCGGCGATGGCGCGCGTTGCGGCCTGCAGTGCGTCCATGCCCGGGTTGATGTCGGCCTCGCTGTCGAGGGCCAGCACGGCCGAATCGAAGGCCTCGACACCTGGCAGGGCAGCCAGCTCGAACATCACGGTCTGCGGCACGGCCGGCAGTGCCGGCTGGCCGCTGGGGCGGATCTCGAACTGCCGCTGCAGCGCGACCGCCTCCTCCCAATTCGTGCCTAGTTCGACGCGCGACAGCACGCGCATGCATTTGACCGGCACATCGACGCGCTGAACGCCGGCGGGCAGATCAAGCTTGCTGCCCTTCAGGCACACGGCAAACTGTCCGTGCGGGTGCTGGGGAAACAGGCGTTCGTTGAGGTTGGCCACCGTTTCGCCCCAGCCGTTGAGGAATTGCACAGTGTAGTAGCGGCCGGTGACCTTCGGCACCGTAACCAAGGCGCAGCTTTTCTCATCGACGGCCACCCAGGCTTCGGAGTACGCGACATCGAGATTGGGATTGGGCCAGTCGACCTCGCCGGGTTTGCGGTGAATGAGCTGGTTCCACTGGAAGCCTTGCTTGAAATCCAGCTGCTGCTGCCGCAGCACGAGCAGGCGACTGAGCAGGTAGATATAGGCATCGCTGATCTCTTGATCCGTCGGTGCTGATTTCATCAATCTCTCCTATGGCAATGCCTTGGCACGCACCACGTTCGGCAGGCTGTAACTGCCTTCCAGCAGTGCTTTCGTGGGCACATAAGCCCGCACCAGCAGCGCGAACTGGTCTTCGGGCGCCGGCAGCCAGTTCGCCTGATCGTCCTTGCCGGAAGGCGCCGCATGGGACAGGTGCAATGTCAGCGAGCCATCGGCGGCGAACTTCAGCTCGTCGGCGTCGAGGTTCACCGTGCCGATGTTCGTGCGTCCGTTGGGGCTCCTGGCGAGCATGAAGTAGTGGCGGTCATACATCGACAGCGACCAGAAGCCGCCGAGGTCGCGATCGACCGGCGGCAGCGCACCCTTGGGGAACGTGATGGTGTAGCGGTAGCGCCCCTGCAGCAGGGCACCCTTGTCGTCGGTGCCCCGGATGAAGTAAATCGCCTCGTGGAAGTCGTTGACGTAGATGTAGATGACGGCCGCCTGGGCCCGGCCGAACCAGTCGCAGCCCCAGGCACCGCCGCTGTCCTGGCGCTGCCAGCCGCCGCCCGCGTCGACGCCGACCTGTTCGTACCTGGCACTGTCGTGCAGTTCAGCGTCGGCTGCGAGAGCGGCGCGGTCGAGCAGCGCGCCCCACGAGGCGTCGGAAGCCCGCAGCGCCAACAGCGTACGGGCCTGGGCCGCCATTGCTGCGTCATCGGCGCTGACCTCCGGGTTGGACGCGAGCGCTTTCGCGAGCTGGTCCCAGAACTGGGTGGGGTTCACCGGCCGGGCGCGAAGCATGTCGGGGTCGGCCGCCACCATCTCGGGCGTCACGCCGGGCGGGAATACCTTGTTGCGCGCGCTCGCCTCGCAATCGAAGTGCAAGGGCCCGGACTGGTCACGGCTTTGCGCGACCAAGCCGATCTGATTGAGCACGGCCCGGGCGCGTGCTTTCGCTTCGTCGGTGTGTGCCGCGAAGCTACGCCCGAAAATGCCGGCGATATTGGTCGGCATGCGCAGCACGTCGATGAATCCCTTGGGCTTCTCGCCCTTCCAGTTCGGACCCACCAACAGGAACTTTCCGCCGGGCGTCTTGCTGGCCGCCCCCAGCTGGTGGATCACCGTGGTGAACAGGTCGCAGATCTGGATCGTCCAGTAGTGGCCCTTGGGCACGTCGCTGGGCGTCTGAACCACCACCGCCTCCTCGGTGAGGTCGGCGAAGCTGGCGCCGTAGATGGTGTCGCTGTTGGGCGTGACCACCTTGCGCTGGGCCGGCGACATGTGGTCGTCGAGATAGCCCATCATGTTCTTCGGCGCCCCGGGGAACAAGCCCATCGTCGCGCCGGGCCCCGCAGCCTTCATCACTTCCCAGGCACTGGTCCGACCCAGGGCGTCCACCGCGGGATAGCCCCAGTAGTAGACGACCCGCGCGAGCGAGTCGACGTAGCGCTCGTTGGCCAAGCGCGCCGGGACTCCGGCCGCGTCAGCGAGATCGGGGTGCGCTGGCGTGAACTGGCGCGCAAGGTAGGGAACGCGGGATGCATGGGCCATGTACTGCTCGGTTCGACGGACACTTGCCCGGGCGTGCGATGGTCCGCACGCGCGAGGCAGCCGTCTATTGGCCCATGGTCCTACCTCCGGGTTGAAGGCCGGACAGGAACAGCCCGCCTCACCGCATGACGCCGAAAGTACTGCTTGTCAGCCCAGGCTGCGCGCGATTATCAGCTTCTGGATGTGGCTCGTGCCTTCGTAGATCTTGGTCACGCGCACGTCGCGGTAGTAGCGCTCCACCGGGAAGTCGGTGAGGTAGCCGTAGCCGCCATGGATCTGAATGGCGTCCGAACAGACCTTTTCGGCCATCTCGCTGGCAAAGAGCTTGGCCATGGAGGCCTCCTTGGCACAGGGAATGCCGGCCTCGCACAGGCGGGCGGCATGCAGCATGAACTGGTGCGCCACCTCGACCCGGGTGGCCATGTCGGCGAGGTCGAACGCCACGCCCTGCAGCTTGATGAGGGGCGCGCCATAGGCCTCGCGCTCCTTGGCGTACTTCACCGCGGCCTCCAGCGCCGCCCGCGCCGCGCCGATCGCCACCGCCGCGATGGCCACCCGCCCTTCGGACAGCGAGGCCATGATGCGCTTGTAGCCGGAGCCTTCCTCGCCGATGAGATCGTCCACCGGCACGCGGCAGTCATCGAGCTGGATCTGCGCCACATGGGCCGAACGCTGACCGAGCTTGTGCTCGACGCGAGCGACCTGGTAGCCCGGGGCCTTCGGGTCGACGATCAGCAGGCTGCTGCCGTTCTTGCCCGCGGCCTTGTCGGTCACTGCCAGCACCAGTCCCACGCCGGCTTCGCTGCCGTTCGAGATGAACTGCTTGCTGCCATTGAGCACGTAGTGCGAGTCCTCGCGGCGCGCGAAGGTGCGGAAGGCCGCGGTGTCGGAGCCGGCATGCGGCTCGGACAGCAGGAAGGCGCCGATGTGCTCGCCGGTCGCCAGCTTCGGCAGGTACTTTTGCTTCTGCGCCTCGGTGCCGGCTTTCGAAATCATGAAGCCGACCGAGTTGTGCACGTGCATCAACGTGGCAAAGCCGGCGTCTGCGGCGGCGAACTCCTCGATCGCCAGGCAGTACTCGACGAAGCTGGCGCCGGAGCCGCCGTAGGCCTCAGGCGTGAGCATGCCCAGGAAACCGAGCGCGCCCACGGTCTTCAGCTCGTCGCGCGGCCAGACGGCCGTGCGGTCGCGCTCGGCGGCGGTGGCGGCCACGACCTCTTGCGCGACCTTGCGCGCCGACTCGCGGATCATGAGTTCCTGTTCGGTCAGGAAGGTGGTGGATGTTTCGTTCATGTCGTACCTTGTCGTTCAGCGACTGCGCTTTCCCTTGAGTGTGAGCGCGACCGCGGGATACGCGCCCACCACATTGGGAGGGGGTGATGGGTTGGGGGTGCGCGTTTGGCGCACCCCCAAGCCCCTCGGCGCTAAGCCGCCTTGGCCCGCGGCGTGCCGCCGGCGTCGAGGACGGACGCGCGTGCGCTGCGCTTGCCCACGCGAGGGAGCAGAAAGTGCGACAGGGCCGGGATCAGCACCAACGCGCCCAGCATGTTCCAGAGGAACATGAAGGTCAGAAGAATCCCCATGTCGGCCTGGAACTTGATCGGCGAGGCGGCCCAGGTGATCACGCCGGCAGCCAGCGTCACGCCCACCAGCGCCACCACCTTGCCGGTGAAGCGCAGCGCGTGGCGGTAGGCATCAGCAAGGCTTGCTCCGGCGCGCTGCTGCGCGAGCTGGATGCTCAGCAGGTACAAGGCGTAGTCCACGCCGATGCCCACGCCCAGCGCGATCACCGGCAGCGTCGCCACCTTCACCCCCATGCCCAGCGCCACCATCAGCGCCTCGCACAGGATCGACGTGATGGCCAGCGGCACGACGGCCACGATCACCGCGCGCCAGCTGCGGAAGGTGATGAGGCACAGCACGATCACCGCCGCATAGACGTACAGCAGCATGGTGACGTTGGCCTGCTTCACAACGATGTTGGTGGCCGCCTCGATGCCGGCGCTGCCGGCGGCCAGCAGGAACTGGCGGTCCGGCGTGCTGTGCGCGCCGGCAAACTCGTCGGCCGCCTTGACCACGCGCTCGAGCGTCTCGGCCTTGTGGTCGGCCAGGTAGGCGATCACCGGCATCACCGAACACTCCCGGTTGAACAGGTCGGGGTTGCTGGTGACGGCGGTGCGTGCGCCGTAGTTCAGCACGTCCTGGTTGGGCGAGATGGTCAGCCACTTGGGGCTGCCCTCGTAGGAGCCGGCGGTGATCTTGCGCACCGCATCGGCCAGCGAGACGGTGGTCTGCACGCCCGGCACCTGCTGCAGCGCCCAGCCGAGGCGGTCGGCCTCCACCAGCGTCGGGTACTCCAGGCAGCCCTCGGCCTTGGTCTTGACGATCACCGCGAACTGGTCGCTGGACAGCGAGTAGTTGCCGGTGATGTAGGCGTTGTCGCGGTTGTAGCGCGAGGTGGGCCGCAGCTCGGACGCGCCGGGGTCGAGGTCACCGATCTTGAGTTTCGTGCTGACCGCAAAGCCGGCGGCGGCCACTACGGCAGAGACGGCCAGTGCTCCCAACGCCCAGCGCCGTTCGGTGAAGCGCTCCAGCAGCGTCCATGTGCCGCCGCCGGCCTGCTGCTGCTCGGCGCGCAGGCTGCGCTCGGCTGCCGCCGGGCTGACGCCCGTGTACGACAGCATCACGGGCAGCAAGACGAGATTGGTGAACACCAGCAGCGCCACGCCGAGGCTGGCGGTGATGGCCAGGTCCTGGATCACCGGGATGTCGATCAGCATCAAGACGGCAAAGCCCACCGCGTCGGCGGCCAGCGCCGTGAGGCCCGCCAGGAACAGCCGGCGGAAGGTGTAGCGCGCCGCCACCAGCTTGTGCGTGCCGCGCCCCACGTCCTGCATGATGCCGTTCATCTTCTGCGCGCCGTGCGACACGCCGATGGCGAACACCAGGAAGGGCACCAGGATCGAGTACGGGTCCAGCTGGTAGCCCAAGAGCGTCACCAGCCCCAGCTGCCACAGCACCGCCACCAGCGAGCAGGCCAGCACTAGGGCGGTGGACCGCACGCAGCGCGTCCAGGCGTACAGGATGGTCGCGGCAATCAGGGCGGCCACCGCGAAGTACAGCACCATCTGCGCCAGCCCATCGAGCAGGTCGCCCACCACCTTGGCAAAGCCGACGATGCGGATGTCGACGTCGGCGCCGCCGGGCGCCTTGGCGTACTTGGCGCGGATGTCTTCCAGCCGCTTGGACAGCTCCCAGTAGTCCAGGGGCTTGCCGCTGGCATCCTTGTCCAGCAGCGGCACGATGATCATGCTGGACTTGTAGTCGTTGCCCACCAGGCTGCCCAGGATCTGGGCGCGCGCGATGTTCTGTCGCAGCTGGTCGATCTGCCGCGGCGAGCCGGAGTAGTTGTCCGGCATGACGGGGCCCCCGGTGAAACCTTCTTCGGTCACCTCGTTCCAGCGCACCACCGGCATCCACAGCGACTTGACGTTGGCGCGGTCCACGCCCGGGGTCAGGAACAGCTCGTCGTTGATCTGCTTGAGCGTCTGCAAATACGCCCGGTCGAAGATGTCGCCCTGCCTGTTCTCCACCACCACCCGCACCGAGTTGCCCAGCCCCTTGAGCTCGTTCCTGTTATCCAGGAAGTTCTTGATGTAGGGCTGGTGCTGCGGGATGGTCTTCTCGAACGCGGCGTTCAGCGTCAGGCGCGTGGCCTGCCAGCCGAGCACGAGCGTGGCCAGCACGCAGGCCAGGACCACGAACAGGCGGTGGTTGAACACCAGCCGTTCCAGCCAGTTGCCCGAGGCGCGGTCGAAGTCCTTCAACTCGCGGACCACGGGCATGTCGATTTGAGTCGTCGTCACCATTTGCTTATTGCTTCACTTCAGTGATTCGAGCCGCACGCCGCCGAAACCGGCCATGGCCACGTTGCCGTTGCCGGCGTCGGCCAGCGTGAACACGGGCGCGGGGTTGGGAAGGGGGATGCGACGGAAGGTGGCGCCCTCGTCGACGCTCAGGAGCAGCTGGCCCGTCTGGCTGGCCAGCAGCACCGAGCCGTCGGTACGCACGACGCCGCTGGTCAGGCCTGCCTGCAGGCCGGTTTCGACCTTGGTCCAGCTGGCGCCAGCGTCGGTAGTGCGAAAGGCGTTGCCGCGCAGGCCGAACACGAGAGCCATGTTGTTGTTGCCGGTCACGCCGAACAGCGTTCCCTGGTAGGGCAGCGCCACCCGGGTGAAGCGCTGGGCCGCCCGGTCGAACTTGAGCACCAGGCCCTGCTCGCCAACCATGAACAGCGTGCCGGCCGCCGGCCGGATCGCGTACAGGTGCATGGCCTTCGGGTTGTCGACGCGATCGGCCCAGGAGGCCCAGGTCTTTCCGCCGTCCTCGGTACGCAGGATCAGGTTGAAGGCGCCGATGGCAAAGCCCTTCTTGTCGTCTTCGAACCAGACATCGAGCAGCGGCTGGTCGGGGCCGGCCGGCTGGCCGGTCTGCCTGGCCAGGAGATCGGCGATGCGCGCGCCCTCGAGCTGCTTGTGCCAGGTCGCCCCGCTGTCGGCAGTGTGCAGCACGCTGCCTTCGTGGCCCACCGCCCAACCCAGCTTGGGCGTGGGAAAGGACAAGCCCGTCAGGTCCGCGCTCAGGGGCACCGCGGCCTGCGCCCAGGTCTTGCCGTCATCGGAATGCAGGATGTGCCCGCGCTGGCCGGCCACCACCAGGCGTTTGCCCGCCATCGCAATGGAGTTCAGCGGCGCGCGGATGGCCAACCCGCTTGGGGTCGCCGGCAGCACGAGAGGGGATTGAAATGCGGGCTCGGCAGCCGCCGCGCCCGCCATCGTTGCGGCCCAGATGGCGATCTGGACCAGGGTCAGTTTGTTGCGCACGTGTTTGCTTTCGCGAACGTCGATCCGGAATGAAAAAACGCCGCGGCCCAAGCGTTTTGCGCTCTCGGCCGCGGCGCAGTCAGCGACTACCGCTGGTCAGCGATTGCCGCCGGTCAGCGGACGCCTTGCCCCGCCAATGCGTCGGCCGTCCACGCCAGATCGGGCGTGAGCTGCTCCATCACCTTGACGCCGCCGGCGCCCGGCCAGATGTTGGCGTAGTAGGTGCCGGCAATCAGGTCGTAGTGACTGGCCGTGGCACTGATGGTCGATGCGTCATACAGGGGCGCCAGGTAGTTGAAACCCGCGCGCCACAGTTGACCGCGGCCGTCGTACTGGTCGCTGGCGACCACGTGCCAGCTGTCCTCGTCGATGTAGAAGGTGCGGCGTGAATAGACGTGGCGCTGGCCTTCCTTCAGCTTCGCATCGACCACCCAGACCCGGTGCAGTTCCCAGCGAACCACCGAGGGATTGATGAACCTGGACTGGAACACGTCCTCCGGCTTGTCGTTGAACGTGAAGCGGTAGGTGTTGTAGGGAACGTAGATTTCCTTCTTGCCCACCAGCTTGAAGTCGAAGCGGTCCAGCTTGCCGTTGAACATGCTGGTGTCGTCGTAGGTGGCCATGCCCGAGGTGCCGGGGTTGGGCGTGTCATAGGCCAGGTCGGGCGCCAGGCGCACGCGGCGCTGCCCCGGCAGGTACGACCAGGCGCGCCGCCCGTTGTCCGAGTAGCTCACCGGATCCATCACCATGGCGGCCTCGCCGGCACGGCGCGCCGGACCGGTGTAGTTGGCACGCACCCGGGTCAGCCAGACGGGATCTTCCGTCTTGGTGTCGCCGTAGTAGACGCTTTCGGTCAGGTAGCTGCCCTGGTTCGACAGCACCAGCTTGCCGGCGGCATCGACGTTGTAGGCCGTGAACTTCGGCACGACGTTCGCGACGCCCTGGAAGCGCGCCGCGTAGTTGAGCATGACCTCGTTGCCGTTCTTCGGAATCGGGAACGGAATGCCGGCGCGCGCGCCACGCATGCTCAGGCCGTCATCGGAAGTCTTCGCGCGCGTGGCGTTCTTCACCGTGTTGTCGAGGACGAACTTCGGGAAGGACACGGTGCGGTGCGTGCGGTACACGTCCATGCGCCAGTCCGGGCGGGCCTTCATCAGGGCCTTGGCGCCTTCGGTCATCTTGTCGCCGTAGCGGTCCATGTTCTTGGCGTCCACCGAGAACAGGGGCTTCTCACTGGCGAAGGGGTCGGGCCGGACGGCACTGCCCTTCTGGAAGCCCGCCGGCGCCGTGGTGAGGCCGCCGGTGTACTCGGGAATCGTGCCGTCCTTGTTGCCGGCCTTCTCCGCGCCGATCGCGGTGAGCGTGGTGCCCAGCTGCTTGGCTTCGTCTGCCGTCACCGCCGCGTGCAGGGCGGTGAGGTGCGCGGCAAACAGGCCTGCGCCAATCAATGCCGTTGCGAGTTTTTTCATCCTGGAGCTCTCTTAGAAAGTGGTCTTGAAGGTGAAGAAGACCGCGCCTCGGTCTTCCAGCAGCGCCGGCGTGCCGTTGGGCACCGTGATGCCGCCGGCCGCGTTCTTCGTGGACTTGCCGAAGAAGTCGACGTACTTCAGGTCGAAGCGGTACCTGCTGTAAAGATCCAGGCCCAGGCCGATGGCCCAGTTGCCCGCATCCTTGTTGCCGCCCGAGGTGACTGCCGAGTTGCCCGACAGGCCCGCCGAATAGCTGACCGGCAGGGACAGGTCGGCCCCCGGGAACACCTGGAACCAGGTCGGCGTGAAGTTCAGCGCCAGGCCGACGAAGTCCTTGCTGACCTTGTCGATGGCCGTGTAGCTGGCGCGACCCTTGAAGACATTCATTCCCTGGGACACCGACAACCAGCGGTTCCAGGTCAGTTCGGCCGCGTAGGAGGCGCTGTCCCACAGCGGGGTGGCAGGCGCCGAGCCGATCGCGTTGAGGACGGCGTGCACGGTGTTGCCGCGTGCGCCCAGCATCTCACCCTGGGCAGGCAAGGCCGCCAGCGAGGTGACCGGGATCACGCTCTCGCTGACCAGGGGCATGTTCTTGCGCCAGTTCAGGTCAGCGCCGAAGCTGATGCCGGCGATCTGCTTGGCCAGGCTGATGCCGTACAGGTCGATGTCGTCGCCGTAGTTGAAGAAATACTGCCGCGGCGGGGCTGCCATCAGGATGGCCTGCGGCAACTTGTCGGAGAAGTTGCGCACGTAGAAGCCCATCGTGCCGTCCAGCCACTGCGGGCTCCAGCGCGCCGCCACGCCCCAGTCGCCGCGGTTCTTCGGCGTGAGGTCCTTGCCGTGGATGGCGCGCACGCCCGGCCCGACGATCAGCGACTCGCCGCCGTTCAGATAGTGGTCGGCGAAGCCCAGATAGGTGCCGCTTTCCGGCACGCGGCTGTTGTCCCACTCGAGGAAGTACTGCGCCGCGAAGGACAGCTCCGGCGTGGCCTGCAGGTTGGCCGAGATCTGGTTCAGCGGGCGGTACAGCTCCTTGGCCTCGATGCCGGGGGTGGCCAGTGCCTTGGCCTGGTCCAGCGGCGCCTGCGCGTAGGTGATGCCGTGGATGGCGCCGCCACCCAGCAAGGCCTCACCCCAGTTGACCGTGTGCCGGCCGGCCCGTACGCCCAGGGGCATGTCACCCAGCTCGAAGTTGCCGAAGACGAAGGCGTCGAGCAACTCGCCGGAAGCACCCTTGAAGTAGCGCTTGGTGACGTGGCTCAGGCCGAAACCCGGCGTGCTGCCCTCGAAGTGGTTGGTGGTGGCCAGGCTGGTGTTGTCGAAGCCACCGGCATAGGCCTGGTCGTACCACCCGGCGCCGGACACGCGAACGCCGAACTTCTTCTGGTAGACGGCGTCGAATTCGGTCAGCAGGTCGACCCGGTTGGTCACCGTGCTGCCCTTCTTGAAGTTGCGGTCGCCGTCGTCCGAGTTGACGGCACCCAGCACGCCGGGGCTCTGGGCTTCGACCCGGCGGCCGAAGTTGTAGCGCACGGTGTTGTCCAGCCGCAGCTGGACATCGTCGTTGCCGGTATCGAACTCGATCGCGTTCGCCGTCCCGCATGTTCCCGCGCAGAGCGCGATCACCGCAGCAGCCAATGCGTGTCGTCGCGGTGCCTTGAATCTGGTTTGACTGATTTCAGCCATTGGTTTCGTTCTCCTCACACTGTTGATGGAAAGTGCCCCTCAAATGGCGGCACACGGTCTCTCCGCATGCGCCGATGCATGTCTCGGTTAGTTCGTCATGCAGTTCCTTCCGGCACATGGCCTACCCATTCGGACAGCACGGTGTCGGTGTGCTGTCCGCGCACCGGTATGCCTGCCGGTGGCCCGGCCGGCGTGCGAGAGAAGCGCGGGGCCGGGTTGGCCTGCAGCACGCCGTCGATGCGGCTGTAGATGCCACGCGCCGCCATGTGGGGATGCGCGGCCGCGTCGTCGGGGTTCAACACCGGTGCAAAGCACGCATCCGAGCCCTCGAGCAGGGCGCACCATTCGGCACGGGTGCGGGTGGCAAAGAGTTCGGCGAACTGGCGATGCAGCTGCGGCCACGACGCGGGGTCATACGCGACGCGCGCGTACGCGGGGTCGTCTGCAAGCCCCAGCTTCTCCAGCAGCAGGCGGTGGAACCGGGGTTCGACCGATCCGACGGAGATGAATTCGCCGTCGGCGCAGCGGTAGCTCCGATACCAATGCGGACCGTCGAGCAGGCTGCGCCCGCGCTCGTTGTGCATCTGACGGGCCGACTTCAGGCCCAGCAGCAGGTTCATCATGTGGGCGCTGCCGTCGACGATGGCTGCATCGACCACCTGGCCCTGTCCAGTGGCGCGCGCGTTCATCACGCCGGCGAGCACGCCCACCGCGAGGTACATGGCGCCGCCGCCGATGTCGCCCACCAGGCTGGGCGGCGCCATGGGTGCTTCGCCCGGCTGGCCGGAATACCAGAGCGCGCCGGACAATCCGATGTAGTTGATGTCGTGGCCGGCCGCGTGGGCGAGCGGGCCGTCCTGGCCCCATCCGGTCATGCGGCCGTACACCAGCCTGGGGTTGCGAGCCAGGCACACGTCGGGGCCCAGGCCCAGGCGCTCCATCACGCCCGGGCGCATGCCTTCGATCAGCACGTCGCAGGCCTCGATGAGACCCAGCACCGTCTCCACGCCGGCCCCGGACTTGAGGTCGACGGCGATCGAGCGCTTGCCGCGGTTGTGGACGGCGTGGGCGCCGAGGTCCGTGTCTTCGGCGCCGGGCTGCAGGCGGTCGACCAGCACCACGTCTGCGCCCAGGTCCGCCAGCAACATGCCGCAGAAGGGCGCCGGGCCGATGCCGGCGATCTCCAGCACCCGCAGCCCCTGCAGCGGGCCCGTCCGCAAGCTCATGCCTTCAACCCGGCCATCGCGGCTTGGAGCAGCACCTGGACCTGCTGGTTGGAGTCTTCGTAGCCGCGTTGCGTGTCCCAGTCCGCGATCTGCGCGAAGTGCTCGGCCAGTGCCTCGGGCGAGACCTGGTCGCGGCGGAAATACACGGGCGCCGTGTCGACGATGCGGGCCGCGGAGAACGATCCCCCGCCCGCCGACACCGTGGCCTTGGTGGGCGCGTTCTCGCTGACCAGGAACAGTGCCGCCGGCGTCACCTGGTCGGGCGTGACCGCCTCGAGCACGGCCGCGGGGAAGATGTCCTCCGTCATGCGCGTCGCCGCGATCGGGGCGATGGTGTTGACGCGGATGTCGTTCTTCTTGCCTTCGATGCACAGCATGTGCATCAGGCCGACCAGGGCCATCTTGGCGGCGCCGTAGTTGGACTGGCCGAAGTTGCCGAACAGGCCCGACGACGAGGTCGTCATCAGGATGCGGCCGTAGTTCTGCTCGCGCATGATCTCCCACACCGCTTTCGTGCAGTGCACCGAGCCCATCAGGTGCACGTCCATCACCGCGCGGAAGTCGGCCATCTCCATCTTGGAGAAGGTCTTGTCACGCAAGATGCCGGCGTTGTTGATCAGGACGTCCACCCGGCCGAATTCGGCCTTGGCCTGGGCGACCATGGCCTGCACCTGCTCGAAGTCGCAGACGTTCGCGCCGTTGGCGATCGCACTGCCTCCGGCGGCGCGGATCTCCTCCACCACCTTTTGGGCGGCTTCGGAAGACCCGCCCTTGCCGTCGCGGCTGCCGCCGAAATCGTTGATCACCACCTTGGCGCCGCGGCGGGCGAGTTCCAGCGCATGCACGCGGCCCAGGCCATTGCCCGCGCCCGTCACGATCGCCACCCGGCCGTCAAATCGAATCGTCATCTCAATACCTTCAGCAAAAAATCAAAACAAACGCTTTCTCCCTCCCCCACCGGGGGAGGGCTGGGGTGGGGGCGCTGCGGCCTCAACGAAGCGCCCCCATCCCCACCTTCCCCCGGAGGGGGAAGGAGAAAAACCTAGAAGCGGCGCGTGATGGACTCCGCGACACACACCGGCTTGTCCGAACCTTCCATCTCCATGGACACCTCGATCGTCAGTTGCGCGCCGTTGTCGATCGCATCCCAGGCCAGCAGCCTGAAGTGGCCGCGCACACGGCTGCCCGCCGGCACCGGCTGGATGAAGCGCACCTTGTTGAGCCCATAGTTCACGCCCATCGCGCTCTTGCGGATTTCGAAGCCGCTGTAGAAGAACGCCGACATCAGGCTCAGGGTGAGGAAGCCGTGCGCGATCGGCTTGCCGAACGGGCCGGTCTTGGCGCGCTCCACGTCCACGTGGATCCACTGGTGGTCGCCAGTGGCGTCGGCAAACAGGTTGATGCGCTGCTGGTCGATCAGGATCCAGTCGCTGGTGCCGATCACCTCGCCCACGAGGGGTTTCAGGTCGGCCAGGGTTTCATAACTCTTCATTGAACTGCTGCCACATGGCTGGAAAGCGCGTCAGGTTATGGGCGGGGCTTCGCCCGCCACCCCACCTGATTTGGAGGGGGTCACAGGGGGGGCCACCCGGATCCCCCCCTTACCGGGTTGGCATGCACCTTTGGCTGGCTACCTAGACTGCCCGCATCGCCTAGCAACGCCGCCGCCAGTCACGCGCGCTGGCGTTCAGGGCTATTCAGGAGACATTGACTCATGAGCGTGTCGCACGCCAAAAACGGTCCGGTTGGCTGGATCACCCTGGAACGGCCGAAGGCCATGAACGCGCTGAACCGCGAGATGGCGGCCAGCATCACCGCCACGCTGACTGCTTGGCAAAGCGACCCGGAGGTCCGGGTCGTGGTCGTGACCGGTACCGGCCCGGCGTTCTGCGCCGGCGCGGACCTGAAGCAGGCCTCGGCGCCGGTCGGCCCCGGCGAGCCGGACTTCATGGACGTCCTTGCTGCCTTTTTCGACACGCTGCGGGCATTCCCCAAGCCGGTGATCGCAGCGGTCAACGGGCTGGCACTGGCCGGCGGCCTGGAGACGGTGATGGCGTGCGACTTCGTGATCGCGGCGCGCAGTGCCACCTTCGGCGACGCCCATTCCAACTTCGGTGTGTTCCCGGGCGGCGGCGGCGCGGCGATCCTGCCGCGCAAGGTGCCGGCGAACGTGGCCAAGTACATGCTCTTCACCGGCGACTCGCTGTCGGCCGAGGACATGAAGACCTACGGCCTGGTCAGCGAGGTGGTCGCCGACGCGGAGCTTTCCGCGCGCGCGCAAGCCATCGGCGAGAAGCTGGCCCAGAAGAGCCCGCTGGTGCTTGCCCGCATGAAGAAGGTCGCCAACGAAGCGACCGACAAGTCGACAGCCGATGCGCTGAGACACGAGTTGTTGGAGCTGCGCAATCACCAGCGCTCCTACGACATCCAGGAAGGCCTTCGCGCCTTCGCCGAAAAGCGCAAGCCGCAGTTCAAGGGGTATTGATATATGGAAAACATCTACATCATCGGCGCCGGCATGACGCCCTTCGGCCGTCACATGGACAAGAGCGTCAAGCAGCTCACCGCCTGGGCGGTGGAAGACGCGCTCAAGGACGCCGGCTGCGACCGCAAGCGCGTGCAGGCCGCCTTCTTCGGCAACACCACGCAAGGCCACTTCGACGGCCAGCACATGATCCGAGGCCACGTCGCGCTGCTGCCGCTCGGCCTGGACGGCATCCCGATCTACAACCTCGAAGGCGCCTGCGCTTCCTCCAGCTCGGGCTTCAACCTGGCCGTCAACCAGTTGCGCGCCGGCGCGGCCGACGTGGTGCTGGCCGTGGGCGCCGAGAAGATGTATTCCAAGGACAAGGCCAAGATGTTCTCGTGCTTCGAGTCGGCCTGGGACATCGAGACCACGGCAGACAACCAGGCCCTTCTGATGGAGCTGGGCAAGGACATCGTCCCGCCGGAAGGCTCGCAATCGGACAAGCCCTACAGCCCCTTCATGGACGTGTATGCGGCGCTGGGGCGCAACCTGATGAGCCGCTTTGGCATCACGCAACGCCAGGTCGCCGCGGTCGCATCCAAGAACCACGGCCATTCGGTGCACAACGAGCGCTCGCAATACCGCATGCCGATGAGCGTCGAGGAGATCCTGGCCGCCCCGCCGATCACCTATCCCTTGACGCTGCCGATGTGCTCGCCGATTTCCGACGGCGCGGCCGCCATGGTGCTGTGCACCGAGACGGCGCTGAAGAAATACGGCTTCGACCGCAGCCGCGCCGTGAAGGTGATGGCCAGCGTGATGCGTTCGGCATCGGCCCGTGCCGCAGACGACCACGAGAACGGCTGCACGCGGCTGGCCGCCAAGCAGGCCTTCGAGCAGGCCGGCATCGCACCGAGCGAAATCAACGTGGCCGAAGTGCACGACGCCACCGCGATCGGCGAACTGCTGGCCTTCGAAGCGCTGGGGCTGCGCGAACCCGGCATGAGCGGCATCCTGGCCGAGCGCGGCGAGACCACGGTCGGCGGTTCGATCCCGGTGAACCCGTCCGGCGGCCTGGAATCCAAGGGTCATCCCATCGGCGCGACCGGCCTCGGACAGGTGTTCGAGCTGGTGTCCCAGCTGCGCGGCGAATGCGGACCCCGTCAGGTGGAGGGTGCCCGCTTTGCGATCCAGGGCAATGGCGGTGGCCTGTGGCGGGTCGAGGAAGCGACCGAGCACATCGGCATCTTCACTCGCGCCTGATGACGGAAGTCCTGTCATGAATTTCCAGTCGCCCACCGAAGACCAGCGTCTTGCAGTCGAAAGTTTCCGCAAGTTCCTGGAAGCGGAGATCCGCCCTGTCGCGCGCCAATACCGCGACCGGCACATCCCCAAGGAGAAGATGCGCGAGATCACGCAGGCCATCGCCGAGTTCGGCTTGCCTGGCGCCTCGCTGCCCGAGAAGTTCGGCGGCATGGGCCTGTCGTACGTCACCGAGGCCATGCTGTTCGAGGAGCTGTGCACCGTGTCGGTGGACATCGCGCTGTGCGTGATGATCAACAAGGGCTTCGCGCTCGTGCTGTCGGAGCAGGCGCCGGCGATCCGCGACCGCTACCTGCCGGACTTCCTGGCGGGCCGCGCCTTCGGCGGCTTCTGCATCAGCGAGCCCGACGTGGGCTCGAACGTGGCCGACATCAAAACCCAGGCCCGGCGTGACGGCGATCACTTCGTCATCAACGGCGAGAAGACCTGGATCACCAACGGCGACTACTCCGACATCCTCATCGCCACGGTGCTGACCGGTCCGAACGAGCTGTCACATGTCCTGGTCGATCGCAAGGAGCACGGCTACGAGTCGCGCAACATTGAGAAGATCGCGCTGAACTCGCAGTCGACGGCGCAGATATTCTTCTCCGACACGCGCGTGCCCGTGAGCAACGTCGTCTGGGAGCAAGGCGCCGCGCTCAAGAACACCCTGCGCCTGTTCGAGAAGGCACGTGCCAACGTCGGGATGCTTTCGGTGGGCCTGATGCGCGCGTCGCTGCAGGAGTCCATCGCCTATGCCCAGGAGCGCAGGCAGTTCGGCAAGCCCATCGCGGGCCACCAGCTCATTGCCGAAAAGATCGCCGAGATGGCGACCCTGGTCGACGCCGCCCGCCTGATGTGTTTCCGCGCCTTCGCGATGATGGACGCCGGCGTCCGCTGCGACGTGCAGTCGTCCATGGCGAAGTGGTACGCGACCGAGATGGCCGTGAAGGTCTGCCGCGATGCGGTGCAGCTGCACGGCGGCAACGGAGTGACCAAGGAGTTCAACGTCGAGCGCTACGCGCGCGAGGCGATCGTCATCCCGGTGCCTGACGGCACGACCGAGATCCAGAAGCTGATGATCTCGCGCGCACTCACCGGCATCGGCGCGTTCGCCTGACACACACATCACAAGGAGACATGGACATGACGCGCAAGATCGTCGTTGCCGGGGTCGGCATGATTCCCTTCATGAAGCCGGGCGCCGCGGAAGCCTACCCCGTCATGGGTGCCAAGGCGGTGCGGCTCGCGTTGGCCGATGCCCAGGTGGGGTACGAGTCGATCCAGCAGGCCTATGCCAGCTACATCTATGGCGACTCCACGAGCGGACAGCGGGCGCTGTACGACGTGGGCATGACCGGCATCCCGGTCGTCAACGTCAACAACAACTGCTCCAGCGGCTCGACGGCCCTCTATCTGGCGCGACAGGCCATCGCCAGCGGCGAGGCGGACATCGTGCTGGCGTTCGGCTTCGAGCAGATGAATCCCGGGGCCCTGGGTGTCAACTTCCACGACCGGCCGTCTCCGCTGGAGCTGTTCGACCAGCAATGCGACACCCTGATGGGCCAGTCCGACGTGCCGATGGCGCTGCGCCTGTTCGGCGGCGGCGGCATGGAGCACATGAAGCGCTTCGGCACGCCGCTTTCGACCTTCGCGAAGATCCGCGCCAAAGCGAGCCGCCACGCGGCCAACAATCCGATGGCGGTGTTCAAGAAGGTCGTCACGGCGGAGGAAGTCATGGCCGACCAGGTGGTGTGGCCGGGCGTCATGACGCGCCTGATGGCGTGCCCGCCGACCTGCGGGGCTGCGGCCGCGGTGCTGTGCAGCGAGGAGTACGCGCGCAAGCACGGCCTGGATACGCGTGTATGGATTGCTGCCCAGTCACTGGCCACCGACGGCCCCGAGTCCTTCCAGTCCGGCGACATGCGCTACGTCTGCGGCTATGGCATGTCGCGCGCGGCCGCGAACAAGGTCTACGAGGCGGCCGGCATCGGTCCCGAAGACCTCGACGTCGTCGAACTGCATGACTGCTTCGCGCACAACGAGTTGCTGACCTACGAAGCCCTGGGCCTGTGCCCGGAAGGCGGTGCGCAGAAGTTCGTCGATGACGGCGACAACACTTATGGCGGCCGCTACATCGTCAACCCCTCGGGTGGGCTCTTGTCCAAGGGCCATCCGATCGGCGCCACCGGGTTGGCGCAGTGCACCGAGCTGGTTCAGCAGCTGCGCGGCCATGCGCAGCAGCGCCAGGTGGAAGGCGCGCGCATCGCGCTGCAGCACAACGTCGGTATCGGCGGCGCCTGCGTGGTCACCATGTACCGCAACTGATCGGTCATCCCGGAATTATTTCGAAATGGACTTTCTTCCTGATCCCGGCCTGGAGGCCTTCCGCCAGGAAGTGCGGCAGTTCCTGCAGGCCCATGTGCCCGCGGAGTTTGCCGCACGGCCGCGGGGCTTGCGCTCTTCGCGCGAGGAATTCGTGGCCTTTCAGCAGGCACTGAACAAGCGCGGCTGGGCGGCACCGTACTGGGCCAAGCAGCATGGCGGCACCGGCTGGTCGGTGGCCCAGATCCTCGTGTTCGATGAGGAGTGCACGGCCGCCGGCACGCCGCCCCTGGACACGTTTGCGCAGAAGCTGCTCGGTCCGGTGATGAACCAGTTCGCTACGCCCGAGCAGTTGGCCGAGCACATGCCGCCCATCTTCAACGGCGAACGCCTGTGGTGCCAGGGCTTCTCCGAGCCCGGTTCAGGTTCTGACCTGGCGTCGCTGCGCACGCGCGCCGAACGCGATGGGGATCACTACGTCGTCAACGGCCAGAAGATCTGGACGACCTATGCGCACCTGTCCGACTGGATCTTCCTGCTGGTGCGCACCGACCCCACCGTGAAGAAACAGGCCGGCATCAGCTTTCTGTTGGTCGATATGAAGACCCCGGGCGTCACCGTGCGCCCGATCCGCAGCATCGACGATGCGCACCACTTGAACGAAGTCTTCTTCGACGACGTGCGGGTGCCGGTGGCCAACCTGATCGGCAGCGAGGGCGGCGGCTGGAGCATCACCAAGTTTCTGCTGAACAACGAACACGCCAGCACCGCCGAGTTCCCGATGCTGCAGCGCTACCTGCGCCAGCTGGCGCAGCTGGGCGAGACGCAGCAGGTGGACGGCGAGCGGTTGGGCGAACGGCCCGAGTTCAAGCTCAAGGTCGCGCGCTTCAAGGCGCAGGTGCAGGCCATCGGCTGGATGACGCAGCGCGTCGCCGCGATGGAGCAGGACCACAACCCCGCGGCCCATGCGCTCGGTTCGATGCTGAAGATCCGCGGCACCGAGCTGCAGCAGCAGATGACCGAGTTTCTGGTCGACTGCCTCGGTGACCACGGCGCGGTGACCTATGCCGCGCCGCACAACGACCCGGCAGCCCAGCGCCCGCCGACACCGTCCGGCCTGCCGGACGGCATCGCGGCCGAAATGTTCTTCCGCCGCGCGTCGACCATCTATGGCGGCACGAGCGAAGTGCAGCGCGGGATCATTTCCTCGCTCCTGTTCAGGGCGTGACGCCCTTCTCGAATCACTGAATACGCAGGACCAGAAGCGTGGACTTCAATCTCAATTCGGAACAGCAGCTGCTGCAGGACAGCGTGCGCCGCTTCATCGACAAGGCCTATGCCTTCGAGGCGCGCGCCGCGATCGTCAAACAAGGGCAGGGCGGCAGCACCGCCCACTGGGGCACCTTCGCCGAGAACGGTTGGCTGGCGGCAGCGTTGCCGGAAGAGTGGGGCGGCCTGGGCGGCTCCATCGTCGAAACGGCCCTCATCGCGCACGAGTTCGGCCGCGGACTCGTTGTCGAGCCTTACCTCGGCTGCGCGGTCCTGGCCGCACAGACCGTGATGGCCGGCGGCACGGCGGCACAGAAAGATCGCCTGCTGCAAGTGCTGGCGGACGGTTCGCGCCGCATCGCGCTCGCCTACAGCGAGCCGGCCTCCCGCGGCATGCCGCTGCCGGTGGCGACGATCGCGCAGCGCAGCGACATCGGCTACGTCTTGCAAGGGCGCAAGTCCCTGGTGCTCGGCGCCGGCCAGGCCCACGAGTTCATCGTCTCGGCGCGCATGGCCGGGGCGGCGGAGGATGAGATCACCCTGTTCCTGGTGGGTGCAAACAGCCCGGGCCTGCAGCGCCACACGCTGCCGCTGCACGACGGCACCTGGGCCGAGGACCTGGTGTTCGACGGCGTCAAGGTGACGGCCGACAAGGTGCTGGGCTCGGCGGGCCAGGGCCTGGAAGCGTTGCGCACGGGCCTGGCGCACGGCACGGTCGCCCTGTGCGCTGAACTGGTCGGCGCGATGGAGAAGGCGATCGAAGTGACTGCGCTCTACCTCAACACGCGCAAGCAATTCGGGGTGGCGATCGGGAGCTTCCAGGCGCTGCAGCATCGCCTCGCGGACATGGCGGCAGAGATGGAGCTTGCCCGTTCCATGCTGTACGCCGCCTTGGCGTCGGTCCTGAATGACGACGCCGCGACACGGCAAGCCACGCTGTCCGCCGCCAAGACCCTGATCGGCCGCGCCGCGAAGACGGTCTGCGGCCAGGCGATCCAGTTGCACGGGGGCATCGGCATGACCGAGGAGTACCTCGTCGGCCACTATTTCAAGCGCGCCGTCGTCGCGGAGCTGTTGCTGGGCAGCAGCGAGCGGCACGAAGCCGCTTGCGCCTGAGTTCGCCAGATAGTCTCCGAGCAGTTCGAGAACGCATGAACAGCTATCGGTCCATCTTTCGGCCCGGACTGTTTGAAGGGCAGGTGATCATCGTCACCGGCGGCGGCAGCGGCATCGGCCGCTGCACCGCGCACGAGCTGGCCAGCCTGGGCGCGCGCGTCGCACTGGTCGGGCGCAAGCCCGACAAGCTGGCTCGGGTGCAGGCGGAGATCGAGGCCGGCGGCGGCCAGGCGAGCACGCACCTGGCCGACATCCGCGACGAGGCCGCGGTGGCCGCCACGGTCGAGGCTGTGCTGGCCAGCCGTGGCCGCGTCGACGGACTGGTCAATAACGCCGGCGGCCAGTTTCACTCGCCGCTGAAGGACATCTCGACCAAGGGCTTCGAGGCCGTGGTCCGCAGCAACCTCGTCGGCGGCTTCATCTTCATGCGCGAGGTCTACCAGCGCTGGATGGCGCAGCATGGCGGGGTTATCGTCAACATCACCGCGGATATGTGGAACGGCTTGCCCGGCATGGCCCATTCGGGCGCAGCGCGCGCCGGCATGAACTCGCTGACCGAGAGCGCGGCCTGCGAGTGGGCCGCCTCCGGCGTGCGCGTGAACAGCGTCGCGCCGGGCCTGATCGCCTCCAGCGGGTTCGACAACTACACCGGCGATGCCGTCGCCGGCATCCTCGGCTACGCCGCAAAGACCCCGGCGCAGCGCTACGGCACCGTGGCCGAAGTGTCCGCGGCGATCGTCTACCTGCTCTCGCCCGCAGCGGCCTTCATCACGGGCAGCTGCATTCGCGTCGACGGCGGCGGCCCGAACGCACGCGGCGGCTGGAAGCTGCAGCCGCCCCGGAACAGCAAGCCTTTCGACGGGTTCCACTTGGAATCCCTGCCCGAGCTGCTGCAAAAGAACATCTGACAGATCAATACGGAGACATCGATGAACGACAACACCTTGGTCGATCGCTTCCTGCGCTGGGAGCGGACCCAGCCCGACGCGGTGTACTTCACCCAGCCCTACCCTGACGGCTCGGTCGTCGACTACACCTGGCAGGAAGTCGGCAGGCAGGCCCGCAGCATGGCGGCCTACCTGCAATCGCTGCAGCTGCCCCCGGAAAGCAATATCGCGATCCTCGGCAAGAACAGCGCGCACTGGATCATGGCCGACCTGGCCATCTGGATGGCTGGGCACGTCTCCGTGCCGCTCTACCCGACGCTGAATGCCGAGACCGCGCAGTACGTCTTCGAGCACTGCAACGCCCGCGTGCTGTTCGTCGGAAAACTCGACGGCAAGACGGATGGCTGGAACGAGATCCGTCATGTGATCCCCTCGCACATGACCATGGTCGCCCTGCCCATGTCGCCGGCGATGCCCGAATCGCAGCATTGGGACGCCATCGCCGCCGCCCACCCGCCGTTGCAGGAGGTCAGCCTGCCTGCACCCACGCAGCTCGCCACCATCATGTACACGTCGGGCAGCACCGGCAGGCCCAAGGGCGTCATGCACAGCTTCGGCACCATGAGGGTCTATGCGAGCTTGGCCGGCGAATTTGCCGGGTTCAACACGAGCGACCGCCTCCTGTCCTACCTGCCCCTGGCGCATGGCGCCGAGCGCTCGTTCGTGGAATCCAATTCGCTGTTCCATGGACTACGGGTCTACTTCTCTGACACCCTGGAGAGCTTCGTTGCGGACCTGATGCGCGCGCGCCCCACGGTGTTCATCTCGGTGCCGCGGCTGTGGACCAAGTTCTACATCGGCGTGTGCGCCAAAGTGCCGCCGAACGCGCCCCTTTCGGACCAGGCCAGGAAAGCCATCCTCGCGCAGCTCGGCCTGGCCGAGGTCCGCCTGGCCTTCACCGGCTCGGCCTCGCTGCCCGCGCACATCATCGAGTGGTATCGCAAGCTCGGCCTGGAACTGCTGGATGCCTATGCCATGACGGAGGACTTTGCCTACTCGCACTACGCTCGCCCGGGCCAGGTGCGGGTGGGCTATGTGGGCACCCCCTTGCCCGGCGTGGAGCGCCGCATCGCGGACAACGGCGAGATCCAGGTCAAGTGCCCGACGCAGATGATGGGCTACTACAAGCAGCCGGAGCTCACGGCCGAAAGCCTGACGCCGGACGGCTTCTTCAAGACCGGTGACCGTGGTGAAACGGACGAACTCGGGCGCCTGAAGATCACGGGCCGGGTGAAGGAACTGTTCAAGACCAGCAAGGGCAAATACGTCGCGCCGGTACCCATCGAGAACAAGCTCACCCATCCGAAGATCGAGGCCGTGTGCGTGACGGGGCCGACCCAGCCCCAGCCCTTCGCGCTGGCGATGCTGGCAGCCGATGCCGTGAAGGAAATCGAGAACGCCGATGCGCGCGAGGCGCTGCGCGCCGAACTCCAAGCCCTGCTGGAGGAAGTGAACGCCACGCTCGAAAGCCACGAGAAGCTGGCCAGCCTGGTGGTCGTGAAGGAGCCCTGGTCCATCGACAACGGATTCCTGACGCCGACCATGAAGATCAGGCGCAACGTCATCGAGGAGCGCTACCTGGCCAAGGCCAACGGGTGGGGCGAACTCGGCGGCAAGGTCGTGATGGAAGCGGACTAGCGCTGAATTTCTCCCTCTCCCTCAGGGAGAGGGAGCTCAAGACAACTGACTTTTTCTGGAGGAGACTGATCATGATCACCCGTTCGCTGCGCGCGCTTACCTATGTTGGCGTCGCCCTCGCTGCCCAAGCCACCTGGGCGCAAAACGCCACGCCGAGCTCGCCCACCGTGGCGGTGACGGCCGAGAACTTCGTCCGCGCCGAGTCCGACAGGTACTTCAGCAACTTCGTCAGGCAAGGCGCGTTCGGCAAATTCATCCACTACCGCGACCTGCTGCCGATCGACAAGATCACCGTCGTCCGGGTCAATCGCGACACGCTCTACTCCTTCGGCGTGTTCGACCTGGACGCCGGGCCGGTGACGGTGACGCTGCCTGACGCCGGCAAGCGCTACATGTCCATGGTCACGCTGAGCGAGGACCAGAACGTGTCGGCCGCTACGTATGGCGCGGGCACCCATGTCCTGACGAAGGAAAAGGTCGGCACGCGCTATGTGGTGGCTCTCGTGCGCACGCTGCTCGATCCGGCCAGCGCCGAGGACCGGCGGCAGGCCAATGCGCTGCAGGACGGTATCCAGAGCAGCCAGGCGGCTGCCGGCCGCTTCGAGGTTCCCAATTGGGACCAGGCCAGCCTGAAGAAGATGCGCGAGGCGCTGATGGTGCTCGGGGCAACCTACCGCGACACCCGGGGCATGTTCGGCACCCGGGAGCAGGTCACGCCCGTGCGTCAGCTGATCGGCGCCGCGATCGCCTGGGGCGGGCTGGTGGAGAAGGACGCGCTCTACGAGTTCGTCAATCCCAGCCAGAACGACGGCGCGACGACCTACCGGCTCAAGGTGAAGGACGTGCCGGTCGACAGCTTCTGGTCGATCAGCGTCTACAACGCCGAAGGGTGGTTCATTCCCAACAAGGAGAACGCGTACACGATCAACAACATCACGGCGAAGCGGGGCGCCGACGGTTCGGTCGCGGTCCAGTTCGGCGGCTGTGACGGCACCGTGCCGAATTGCCTGCCCATCACCCAGGGCTGGAACTACATGGTGCGTCTGTACCGTCCGCGCGCGGAGATACTGAACGGCCAGTGGCGCTTCCCCGAGGCGCAGCCGGCCGCGCGTCCGTAAGCAACGGGGCCGTGGGGGCTCTGGCCCTCACGGCCGGGGAGACCTGCATGACCGCCGAATATCGACAGTACCTGATCCAACGATTCGACGAAGAGGTCGAGGGCGAGTCGTTCTTTCGCGGCTTGTCGGTGCGCGCTGAGGGCGCGGACCGCAAACACAAGTGGGCGGTGCTGGCGCAACTGGAAGCGGAAACCAGGGAGCACCTGCGCACGGCGTTGAAGGAATTGGGCGTGGAACCGGCCGATCAAGCCCATCGTGTCGAGCGCGGCCAGAAGCTGGCGGAGCGGTTCTCGGCCATGCCGTGGCTGGAGTTCCTGCTGATGTTCCGGACGACGTTGGAAAACTTCATGTCCCAGTTCAGTGCCGCCGAGAAACTGGCGCCCGAAGAGGGCAAGGAGCGCGCGCTGCTGCGCCACATCACCCGGCACGAACAGGCGCTGCTGGCGTTCGTGGTGCGCGAGATCGACGGGCGGGGCGACGTGTCGACCGACGCCGTGCTGGCGCTGCTCGGCAAGCCGATCCAATCCTAATCGCGTCGATCCACCGGCGGCGGGACCCACGACCCATCGACGACCGAGGTCTGCGGCCAGTACGCCCGGAGGTACAGGGAGAAGTCCCCCTTGGGCGCGGGCAGCCAGTTGGACCGTTGCGCCTGCGGCGGCGCTTCGGCTTGGACGCAGATCGTCAGCGCACCGTCGCCGTCGGTCTTCAGGTCCTTGTTCTTGGTGCCGAGCGAAAAGCGATGGAGCTCATTCGGCACGAAGAAGTGGTCGGCGTCGTAGAGGGTGAGCGACCAGAATCCGGAGGCGGGCGGCGTCTGGCCTTTGGCGAAGGTCACCGTGTAGCGGTGGGCTCCGTTCAGCCGCCGCCCTTGGGCGTCGAGGTCCTGGTAGATGTACTTGGTTTCGCGTGGTGCGTTGACCAGGATGTTGGACCTGGCGGCGGCCGTCCGCGAGAAATAGTCGGTGCCGAAGGCGGCCGTGTTGTCGAGCGAACTCCAGTGGTTGCCCATGGGAATGCCCCAGTTCCGGAACTGCAGCAAGGGCTTGACGAGCTCCTCCTCGCACTTCGTCGCCTCGTCGACCATCGCCGCCTCCAGCACCGGGTCATGCAGGGCGGCCTCGATCACGGCGAGGATCTGCGCGTAGCGGGCCTCTTCGCCTGGCAGCGGCGGGGCGTCGGCCATCACCTCGGGCAACTGCTGGAGGAATTTTTCCGGGAATACCCATCGCGATTCGCCCGCTTCTGAGCCCGCGGCAGCCGGCGGGGACTTGGGCAGTTTCGCCCAGTCGCGCAGCTTCATCTCGCCGTCGTACTCGGCCAGTGGATAGAGATCGATGCCCGCGATCGCCGACTGGATGGCCTTGCGGTCCTGGGGCGTGTCGTCCTGGAACACGCGAGGCACTACGAAGGCGGTATTCGTGCTCGAGCGGAACACCTGCGTGATGCCCCGGGGCACCTCGCCTTGCCACTGGGGCCCCACGAGTAGGTAAAAGCCGGGCGTGGTGCCGTGCATCTTGCCGATTTGGGCGAAGGAGTCGGTGCGCAGGTCCACCACCTGGTAGACCCAGAAGCGGTCCCCGAAGTCCGGCACCTGCACGACGACCGGCGAGAGGTCCATCGCCGCAATGCTGCCGCCGTACACCACGTCCTGGTTGGGACAGGCGACGAAGCGCTGCTCCGGCGCGATGTAGTCGTGCAGCATCGACAGCCTGTTCAGCGGCGCAGTCGGCAGAACGCCGTTCGCCAACATGGGCTCGGGGCAACGCGCGAAAGCCAGTCGGCGGTTGTAGATGTTGACCATCGGCCAGGCCCAGAAGTAGGCGTCGCGCGCGACCATGCGGGCGTAGGCCTCGGTGATCTTCACGCGCGCATCGGGTGCGGGGGCCATCGCCGCGGCCCAGGCGGGCGAGGGGGTGAGGGGGTTGGGCTTGGGGGCCGAACCCTTCTCGGCCTTGCGGGACGTCGCCATGACAATGCTCCTTTGTCCGTGCGACGGTCGATGTTCTGCAGCCTGCGGTTGCCGGCCATTGGACCAAGGTCCAATGTTGCTGCCCGCTCAGCACCAGTGCTCCCCTGGCAAACGCACGAACCACCCCGCAAAGGGGGGGTGCACGCGGGGATCTGGGGCCGGATCATGTTCTGTTTTCCCGAAGTGACTCGAATGCCGATCCAGAACCGACTTCTTGTAGCTCTTGCAGCCCTGGCCTGCCTGGGCGCGTGCAGCAGCCAATTGCCCAGGCCCACGCCTGCGAGCGAGGTGCCGGAGATCCGCCCGGGCGTCCTGGCCGGCTACTTGCCGCGCAACGCCTTGCCCAACAGCCTGACGCTATTGGCTGCGCCACCCGCATCAGGCACCGCCGCCTTCGCCGTTGACGAGGAGGCCTATCGCAGCACCCGCAGCCTGCAGGGTAGCGCGCGCTGGAAGCAGGCCAGTGAAGACGCCGTGCTGCGCTTCCCGCAGGCCGCAGCCGCATTCTCATGTGCAGCGGACTTGCCAATCACCGAGAAGGACACGCCGCACACCTACCTGCTGCTGCGTCGCACGATGGCCGATGCGGGGCTGGCCACCTACGCCGCCAAGGACAGCTACAAGCGCAAGCGGCCCTTCGCCACCTACAACGAGCCCACCTGCGCGCCGGCCGAGGAAGCGAGCCTGGCCAAGGACGGTTCCTATCCTTCCGGACACTCGTCGCTGGGGTGGGCCTGGGCCTTGGTGCTGGCCGAGATCGTGCCGGAGCGCGCCGATGCCATCCTCAAGCGCGGCGAGGCCTACGGCCAGAGCCGCGTCATCTGCGGCGTGCATTGGCAGAGCGACGTCGATGCGGGGCGCCTGGTGGCGGCTGGGGTGGTGGCGCGCGTGCACGCCGAACCGGCGTTCCTTGCCGAGGTCGAGGCCGCCCGCAAGGAGATTCGCGAGGCACGCAGCAAGAAGCTCGCTCCGTCGCGCGACTGCGGGGCCGAAGCGCAGGCGCTCGGCACACGCTGATTTGTCTTCCTCCTTCCCCCGGAGGGGGAGGGAGAGGGAGCCTAGGGTGCCTTCACGAGCTGGGGCGGGAAGTACTTTCCTTCCATCAGATCGTCCGTGGCCCCGTAGAACCGGTAGGTCAGGTTGTACTTGCCCTCCTCGGGGGTTGGCAGCCAGTTCGATTCGGGATGGTTGTCAGGCTTTTTCGGCGCGTACACCAGGGTGAGCGAGCCATCGGCGTTGAACTTCAACGGAGACAGGTTGCTGCTCAGGATGTGGCGCTTGAGCGGATTGGGAATGACGTGGAACTGCTTCGCATCGACGGCCGTAACCGACCAGTAGTACTTGGCCTTGCCGTTCGGCAGTGCCTCCTTGGGAAAGGTTTGCGTGTAGACGGCGCCGCCATCGAGCCCACGCGCCGCGTAGGCAACGTATTCCCGGGCATTGTTGGCCCAGATCCCGGCGATGTTGGTCAGGGTGCGGGCGGGGTAGCTGCTTCCATAGTTGCCGAGCGTGGGCTGGGACCAGCCGCCCTGCGTCTTGCCCAGCGTAGCGCGGTACTTGCCAAGCGCCGGCACGCCAAGTTCGCGGATCGCCTTCTCCACCCTCGCGCGGCCTTCGGGCCCCGACTTGACGATCGCCTCTGCCGCGCGCACGTACGCACGGACCGCGTCCATGCCGGGATTGATGTCGGATTCGCTGGCCAGGATCGCCGACGCCTGCTCGAACGCTTCCGCACCGGGCAACTGTGCGAAGGTGAACAAGGGCACCTGCGGCGGCGGCTCGATCTTCGGCTGGCCGAGCGGGGTGAGCTTGAACTGATGCTGCAGGCGCACGGCCTCCGCGGCATCCTTGCCCAGCTCGATGCGTGCCAGCACGCGACTCGTCCGGCTGGGCAGGTCGATGCGCAGCGCACCCGCAGGGACTTGCACATTCGCACCCTTCAGGCACAGGGCGTAGCGGCCATGCGGTTGCTGGGGGAAATTGCGGTCGTGGATGTTGAGGACGGTCTCGCCCCAGCCATTGAGCATTTGCCAGCCGTAGTAGCGGCCTGTGATCTTGGGGATCTCCAGCAGCACGCAAGACTGTTCGTCCACGGCGACCCACGCCTCGCTGTAAACGACGTCCAGGTTGGGGTTGGACCACTTCACGCCACCCGCCTCGCGGTGGACGAGCGTGTTCCAGGAAAGGCCCTCGCGCTCGAAGTCCAGGCGCTGCTGACGCAGAACCAGCAGCCGGCCGAGCAGGTACACGTAGGCCTCCGAGATCTCCTGGTCGGTCACGGCGGCCGGCGCGGATTGGCTTGCTGCCGTCCCGGCGTCACTCGGCTGCGGCGACGTGGCGGCATGGGCTGGGGCGAATGCCGCGAGCAGCAGCGCAGGCACGAGCAGCCGCTTGGGTGGCGTCGTAGTTTCCATTGTCATCGTTGGTTCCAAAGGGTTGTGGGTGCCGGAGAATCTATGGCCCGGTTGCGCCCTGCCGCCCCACCCAAAGCGAACTGGGGCGGGTTTACGATAGGTGGGGTCATGGCACTGTTCACCTTGCCCCTGGAAGTGCGTTCCTGATCGATGAATTTCGACAAGCTTTTCATTTCCACGAAGTTCGCGCCGCCGCAGATCGGCGCGCGATATATCCATAGAGGACATCTGCTGGAGTTGCTGCGCAGCGAGCAGCGCTGCACGCTCGCGCTGATCACCGGCAGCGCCGGCTTCGGCAAGACGGTGCTCCTGGCGCAGTGGCGCCAGGAGCTCATCAAGAACGGCGACGAGGTCTCCTGGCTGTCCCTGAGCCACGACGACAAGGATCTCGCGACCTTCTGTGCCTATCTGCTCGCGGCCTTGCGCCGCCTGGGCATTCCGGTCGAAGACGACGCGCTGCTTGACGGGGACATCGGGAAATCGACCGATGTCGTCGTCGCCGCCATCGTCAACGCCGCGGCCGCGAGTTCCTCATCCAAGGACCTGTACCTCATCGTCGACGACTACCACCATGTCAGCGATCAGCGCGCACATGGGCTGATGCAAAAGCTGATCGACCACTGCCCCCCGAACCTGCACGTCGTGATCGCCTCGCGCACCACGCCGCCCCTGACCGTCAGCCGCCTGCGGGTGCTGGGGCGCCTGGCGGAAGTGGGGTTCAGCGAGTTGCCCTTCAACCTGGAAGAAACGCGGTCCTTCTTTGACCGCAACCTCGGCGCGATGAAGCTGGGGCCGGACGAAGTGCGGCTGATCCACGACAAGACCAGCGGCTGGCCCGCCAGCCTGGAACTCATGGCGATCATGCTGCGCACGCGGCCCGAAACGCGCACCGGCCTGCGGCAATTGGGTGGCAATTCGAGCGAGCTTCAGGCCTACCTGGCCGAGGACGTCCTGGCCCACCTGCCGGCCGCATCGATCGACTTCATGGAGCAGACGTCGGTCTGCCGCCGCTTCAACGCCGACCTGGCGCAGGCGGTGACCGGGCAGTCGAACGCGGCAGAGCTGATCCAGCAGGCGGAGGAACAGAACCTGTTCATCTACCGCGTGGAGTTCGAGGACGACCTGCTCTGGTACCGCTTCCATCCGCTGTTCGGCGATCTCCTGTTCACGCGCCTGAAGCGTCGCGGGCGAGCGGTCGTCGAGCAAGCCAACCGGCGCGCCAGCCGGTGGTTCGCCGACCGCGGCCTGCTCATAGAAGCCGTTCGACACGCCATCCACGGCGGTGACCTGGACTTTGCCGTCGGGGCAATCGAGAACGCCGCCCCGGCCACCTGGAGCCTAAGCTACATCCGCCTCATGCTGAACCTGCTGGAACGCGTGCCGCAGGAAACCCTGCACGCGCATCCGAACCTGTTCTTTCTCGCGTGCCTCTCCTTCGCGTTCTCGGCCCGTCCCGCCGAGGGTGAACGATGGATCGCCAAGATGCGCGAGAGCGAGGCCGCGACGATACCGGCCATCTCGTCCAAGCTGCCCCTGGTGGATGGCGCCGTGGCCTTGCACCGCGACGATTCCAGGCGCGCCCTCGACCTGCTGGAGCCCATGAGGGACCAGGTGTTCGAGAACCGGTTCCTGCGCCACTCGTACCTGGTGCTGATGATGTCGGCGTATTCGGCGGTCGGCCGCTATGCCGACGCGTACCGGTTGCTCGACCAGAACCCGATCGCCCCCGAAGACCGCCTGAGCGACATGGCGATCCTGGCCGAAGCCACGCGCGCCTCCCTGATGCTGCAGGAGGGCAACGCCAGGGAAGGGGCACGCCTGATTACGATCGAGCTCGCCCGCAGCATCAGTGCGCATGGGCGCCAGTCCGCCTGCGCCGACATGTGCGCCGCAACGCTGGCCGATGCCTACTATGAACTGGACCGCATCGACGATGCGCGCGAGACGGTCTCCAACCGTGTCAGCATTCTTCGGTCGGCCATGCCCTCCCTGATGATCTCGGCTGCGCTTTGCCACGCCCGATTGGATGGCCTGCAGGAGTCGCCGGACAAGGCGCTCGCGTTTCTCGATTGGCACGCCGCGCACTATCACAGCCTGGGCCTGGACCGTCCGGTGGCCTACATGCTGGCCGAACAAGTCCGCGTTCTGCTGCAAAAGGGCGACCGCGCACGTGCCGCCGACCTGTCGGCCCGGCTGAACGGGCTGGGCGAACGCCACGCCAACGCCGAGGGACTGCGCGCCGAGATACCGGCGCTGGCCGCTTTGGCGCGTGCCCGCCTGTCCCTAGTCAACAGCGACCCCGAAGACGCGCTGCGCGGGCTATCGACGGTGCGCCAAGTGGCCCAGCGGTATGGGCGCGGCAGGATGGTGGTGTCGGCGGACATTCTTTCCGCGCTCGCACTCGACTATTTGAGGCGGGACTCTGAGGCCGACGAACTGCTGCTCCACGTGCTGCACGCGGGGGCTCGATTCGGCCTGGTGCGGACCTTTGTGGACGAAGGCCCGCGGGTCGGCCAACTGCTGGCCCGGCTTCAAGGACACGCCCAGCTCGATGCCCAGGCCTCCCAATACCTTGCCGATTTGCTCTCAAGATTCGGCGGCGGCAGCACCAAAGCCCCGGAGGCGGTGAAAAAGCAAGCGGCCTCGGCCCGCGTCGACCCCACGGAGGAGCGCGTCAGCCTGACACCGCGCGAGTTCGAGATCTTGACCTTGATCTCGAAGGCCATGTCCAGCAAGCGCGTGGCGCAAACGCTGAACATCGCCCCCGAAACGGTGAAGTGGAACCTCCGCAACATCATGGCCAAGCTGCGCGTGTCGAGCCGCTACGACGCGTTGGCCCGGGCGCGCAAGCAAGGGTTGATCGAGTAGCTTCGGCAGGCAGTACTCCACTTCAATGGTGTCATGACGCAGATCCCGATCATCGACATTGCCGCCTTGCAGTCGGCCGACCCCACCCGTCGCGCCGCCGTCGCGGGCGCTATCGGTGCAGCCTGCCGGGACACCGGCTTCTTCGCCATCACGGGCCACGGGGTGGCGGGGGAGCGGATCGCCGACACGTTTGCGGCGGCCGCGCAGTTCTTCGCCCAGCCGCTCGAAGCGAAGCAGCGGCTGGCCATCGGCACGCACGGCCACAACCGCGGCTACGTTGCGCTCGCAACCGAATCGCTCGACGAGAAGGCGCAGCCCGACCTGAAGGAGGCTTTCAACGTCATCTGGACCGACGAGGCGACCCGGCCGCCCAACGTGTGGCCGGCACTGCCCGGGTGGCGCGAGCGGGTCCAGGCCTATTTCGACGCCGTGCACGCCGTCGGCCGCCGGCTGCACGCGGCGTTTGCCCTGGACTTACGCTTGCCCGAGGACTTCTTCGCCGACAAGATTGACCGGCCACAGGCCACGCTGCGGCTGCTTCACTACCCGGCAGCCTTCGCATCCGACGCGCCGGCCGGCCAGGCGGGCGCCGGAACCCATACCGACTACGGCAACGTGACGCTGCTGGCAACCGACGGTGTCGCGGGCCTGCAGGTCCGGCGCCGCGACGGCGGCTGGATCGACGTGCCGCCGCTGCCGGGTGCCTTCGTCTGCAACATTGGCGACTGCCTGATGCGCTGGTCCAACGACGTGTACGTCTCCACGCCGCACCGCGTGCTGCCTCCGCGCCAGGAGCGCTACTCCATCGCTTTCTTCCTGGACCCGAACCCGGATGCACTGGTCAGCGCGCTGCCGGGCTGCGTGCCGCCGGGCGAGGCGCCGAAGTCCCCCCCGGTGACGGCCGCCGACTACCTCCAGCAGCGTTTTACCGAGACCTACAAGCATCTGTCCGGGAAACGCGCAGGCGCCTGATCTGACCTGCCCCGGCGCGCCGGAAGCCCGCGACACGCGAATCAGTAAATCATCACCGGTACCAGCGGCCGCGAGATGGGCATCAGCGTGTCGAGCAGCCTGCAGCCGTGCACATCGTCGAAGTCGTAGTCGATCTGGTTGATCGGCGTCTTGTAGCGGGTCTTGATGCCGCCGTCGAAGTTCGAGGGCGACAGGCGCTGGAAGAGCTCGAGACGGTTTTCGTACGGCAAGAGGTTGACGTAGGCGTCGCTGAACTTCGGCCAACTCGGCAGCCCCGAGCCATTGGGATTGCCGGTGCGGGCGAAGTTGCCCCAGTACTTTCGCATCTTCGCAGCCAGGTCCAGCTGCGAGGAGCTCAGGGCCGGCATCGGGTCGCCATTCAGGACGTTCCTGCCGTGATTGAACAGGTAGTGGAGTTCGTCGACATGCGCGGAGCCCGTCAGCCCGACGCGGGTCGGATGGATGCCCGGGGAGTTGGGATCCTCGAACTCGTAGCCATAGACGGCGGTTTGGGGCGCCAGGCGGCGACGGAACACTGCGGCGGGGCATGAGAAGTCGAAGCCGGACACGCCTTCCGACAACACACGGCCATAGTCGTTGCCATAGAAGGCAGGCGGGTACAGGGTGTAGACCATGGCTTGGAGGGAGAAGTCCACCAGCCCGTCCAGCGCATAGCCATGCACGAAGGCATCGAGTGCCTGGTCGACGTCGGCCTTGACGACCTGGCGGCCCAGGCCACGCTCCATCGTGGCGACGACCGCATGGCCTTCCCTGCGGTTGCTGCCGATGATCATCGGCACCTTGGCGATCTGGCCGGTGGTGATGGCATCCATCGGGTTGATCGGGAACACCACGCCATCGACCACCGGCGCATGTTTCAAGCCCTTGTTGGCCAGTGCGCTGCCGAGTGAGAACACCGCGGTGCTGGTGATCTCATCGGCGGTCCTGCTGCGCAGGCACGCCAACTTGGCAGCGTCGCCACTGACATTGCAGCCCATGGCCGCCGTCATCTCGTTGGCGCGTTCAACGGCCAGCCAACCTGGCAGCACGTTGCCGATGAGCAGTTGCGCCGGGCTCTGGGCGATCGCCTTCTGGAACAGGCCGCGCGACCTGGGCGACGAGAGATGCAGCATGACGCTGATGCCGCCGGCCGATTCCCCTGCGACGGTCACGTTGTTGGGGTTGCCGCCAAAGGCGCCAATGTTGCTCCTGACCCACTTCAGTGCCTCGACCTGATCGAGAAAACCATAGTTGCCAGTCGAGTGGTCCGGCGCCTCGCGGCCGAGTTCGGGCAGGGCGCTGAAGCCCAGGGGCCCCACGCGGTAGTTGATCGTGACCACGACCATGTTGTTGTCGGTCGCCAGCGTGGAGCGTTCGTAGAGGCCCCCGGTGCCAATGGCAAAGGCGCCACCGTGGATCCAGAAGAAGACTGGCAGGTTCGAACTGGCTGTGGTGCCGGCCGGGCGGGACACGGTGAGGTAGAGACAGTCTTCGTCGCCGACCGTGATCTCCTGCGTGGTGCCCGACGGCATGGCCTTCTGCTTGCACATCTTGAGGGACGGGTCGGAGCCGTTGTGGGTGCCACCTGCAAAGGCGCCGGCTGGGATCGGCGCCTTCCAGCGCAGGTTGCCCACCGGCGGCTGGGCGTATGGGATGTTGCGGTACACGTCCTGGCCGGTACTGTCGGTTCCCAGGACTGCGCCTTGGGCAATGAAGACCGACGGCGCGGCGTGGGCCAGCAAGCTGCCAGTCAGGGCGGCCGCAGCCACGATGCAGCGGGCATTGCGGATGATTCGACTCATGTCTCTTATCTCCATGGTGACCACGCCGGTTGTTTCGAAACCTCCAGTACTACTTTGGCGTAGCGGCGCACAGACTAAGAGGGAAGGCGGGACGGCCAAACCCCCCGAAACGGGTAGGCGAGTTAACCACTAGAAGCGACAGCCGACGGCCGTGGAAGGTCGTCACCGGCGATGTCAGACCACAGCGCCGGGCCCGTGTACTCGCGCCATCAGGGGTTGCCCGCCCCTCCAGAAAGGGGGGGCCTCGTTCAAAGGTGTATCGCCTAACGTTGCTGGCCGCACGTGAGGCGCGCCCTTTGCGCCCACGTCCAACGTGACTTGGAGCAAACCCATGAAACCCGTCATCGCCCTTCTGGGGCTTGTCCTCGCGCTGCCTGTCGCCGCCCTGGCCCAAACCCAGGGTGTCAGCAAGACCGAAATCCTCGTCGGATCGATCCAGGACCTCTCCGGCCCGGCGGCCGGCTTCGGCAAGCAAGCGCGTGCTGGCATGCAGCTGCGCGTGGACGAGCTCAACGAGCAGGGCGGCATCCACGGACGCAAGATCCGCCTGCTGGTCGAGGACTCGGCCTACGACCCGCGCAAGGCAGTGCTCGCGGCACAGAAGCTGGTCAACAGCGATGGCATCTTCATCATGGCCGGACACGTCGGCACGGCGCACAACATCGCCGTGATGCCGCTGCTGTTCGAGAAAAACATCGTCAACTTCATGCCGCTGACCGCCGCGCGCGAGATGTACGAGCCGGCGCACAAGCTGAAGTACGCCTTGAACGTGTCGTACTACGACGCGCTGTTCGTCACCGCGCCGATGCTGGCGAAGGAAAAGGGCCTGAAGCGGCCGTGCATGCTGTACCAGGACGACGAGGGCGGCCTGGAGATGCTGCGCGGGGCCGAGGACGGCCTGAAGAGCATCGGCCAGCAGCTCGTCGAGAAGACCTCGTACAAGCGCGGGGCCACCGATTTCTCGTCGCAGGTGGCGCGCATGAAGGCGGCCGGCTGCGACTTCGTCGTGCTCGGCACCATCATCCGCGAGACGGTCGGCGCGATGGCCGAGGCGCGCAAGACCGGCTTCAGCCCGGTGTTCCTGGGCACCACCGCCGCCTACACCGACCTCGTCCCGAAGCTGGGCGGCCCGGCCGTGGACGGTCTCTATGCCGCGATGGGCCCGCAGCAGCCTTATGTCGACGACGGCTCGCCGGCGCTGCGTGCCTGGGCCGGCAAGTACAAGACGCGCTTCAACGAGGACCCTAGCGTGGTCTCGGTCTACGGGTACGTGCTGATGGACCTGTTCATCAAGGCGGCCGAGAAGGCCGGCCCGAATCTCACCACCGACAGCTTCGTCAAGACCATGGACGGCATGAGCTTTGCGCCCGACATGTTCGGCACCGACGCGTTGACCTTCTCGCCGACCAAGCGCCTGGGCAGCGACGCCGCGCGCTTGTCACAATTGCAGAACGGGCGCTGGAAAGTGCTGACCGGCTACACCAAGCCGGCCCGCTGAAGACGACGCGAGGGAGGCCGGCTTGGAGGTGCTACAGACTTTCGTCAGCGGGATCGCGCAGGGCTGCATATACGGCCTCATCGCGCTCGGCTTCGTGCTGATCTACAAGGCCACCGAGACGGTCAGCTTCGCCCAGGGCGAGCTGATGATGCTCGGCGGGTTCGCCGGCCTGGCGCTGACCACCGTGCTGGGCCTGCCGTTCTGGGCCGCGCTGCCGATCGTCGTCGTGGCGATGGCCGGCTTCGGCATCGGCCTCGAGCGCGTCGCGCTGCGGCCGGTGCTCGGCCAACCGACCTTCGCCGTCGTGATGCTGACCATCGGCATCAGCTACATGGCACGCGGCGCCATCACGATGGTGCCCTCCATCGGCACCGACACGCACCGGCTCGCCGTGCCGTACAAGGACGAAGTGCTGCGCCTCGGCGGCATGGTCCTGGCAGTGGAGCAGCTGGCGGTGATCGTTGCCACCGCGCTGCTGTGCGGACTGCTGTACCTGCTGTTCAGCCGCAGCCGCATCGGCATCGCGATGCAGGCGAGCTCGCAGAACCAGCTGGCGGCTTACTACATGGGCATCCCGGTGCAACGCCTGAACGGGCTGGTCTGGGGCCTGGCCGCCGCCGTGGCGGCCGTCGCCGGGCTGCTGCTGGCGCCCATCACCTTCGTGCACGCCAACATGGGCTTCATCGGCCTGAAGGCCTTTCCGGCCGCCGTGGTCGGCGGTTTCGGCAGCCTGCCCGGTGCGATCGTCGGCGGGCTGCTGGTCGGCCTGGTCGAAGCCTTTGCCGGCTTCTACCTGCCCGAGGGGCTGAAGGACATCGCGGCCTACGTGGTCGTGCTTGTGATGCTGGTGATCAAGCCGAACGGCCTCTTTGGCGAAAAAACACTTAAGAAGGTCTAAGAACATGGGCCCCCACGCTCGTCACTTCGTGTACTTGCTGGCCTTGCAGGCCGCGGCGCCGCCCGAGGCAGCGCCTCTTCGGGCTGTCCAAGCCTGCGCGGGCAGGCCTGGAGCCGCAGTCCTCAGCCCCTCGGGGGCCTCAGCCTCCTTGAGGCGGCTCGGCGGAGGCTGAATGCGTTTCACGTTCAAAACGTCCTACGACCAGGACATCGCCCTCGCCAAGCATGGCGGGCATCGCTTCTGGTACGGCGCGCTGCTGCTGGCATTGCTGGCAGCCCCCTGGTGGCTGGGCAACTACGGCCTCGCTCAACTGAGCTTCATGCTGATCTATTCGATCGTCGGCCTGGGGCTGATGCTGCTGGCCGGCTACACCGGGCTGTTCTCGATCGGACACGCGGCCTTCCTGGGTGCCGGCGCTTACGTCGAGGCCAAGCTGGCGGCGGCAGGGGTGCCGTTTCCGGTGTCGGTCTCATGCGCCGCGCTGCTGTCAGCGGCGGTCGGCGTGGTGGTGGGGCTGCCCGCGCTGCGCGTCAAAGGCATCTACCTCGGTATCGCGACACTGGCCTTCGGCCTCATCGTCGAAGAGGTGTTCGCGCGGTGGGAGGGTGTGACCGGCGGCAACGCCGGCCTTTCCGTCGCCGGCCTCCAGATCTTCGGCTGGCGCGCCGACAGTGCGGCGTCGTTTTACTTCGTCTGCCTCGCGTGCACGGTGTTGGCGACGCTCGGCGTTCTGAACCTGCTGCGCGCGCCGGTCGGGCGCGCGTTCGTCGCCATCCGTGATTCGGAGATCTCGGCGCAGAGCATGGGCATCCGGCTGGCCTACTACAAGACGCTGGCGTTCGCGGTGTCCGCTGCGCTGGCCGGCATCGGAGGCGCCTTGTACGCGCACCAGATCCGCTTCATCTCGCCCGACCAGTTCGGCATCGTGCAGTCGATCGACCTGCTGCTGATGGTGGTGATCGGCGGGCTGGGTTCGATCCACGGCGTCTTCCTCGGCGCGATCTTCCTGATCGCCATGCCGCAGGCGATCGCCGCCGTGAAGGACCTGTTGCCGGCCGCGATCGGGCAGGCGCCGGGGCTGCAGGCCTTTGTCTACGGCGCGGTGCTGGTGGCCTTCGTGCTGTTCGAGCCGTACGGGCTGTACGGCCGCTGGGTGAAGGTGCGGACCTGGCTGCAGATGTTCCCGTTCTACCGGCGCGGCATGTTCGCGCGGCAGAAGAGTTTCCAGAAGTCCGAGAGGGTTCGATGAGCGGTGCTTCCCAGACGACCGCGCCACTGCTGTCGGTGCGCGATCTGTGCGTGCAGTTCGGTGGCGTGCGCGCCGTCGACGGTGTGAGTTTCGACGTGCAGCGCGGCGAGGTATTCACGCTGGTCGGCCCGAACGGCGCCGGCAAGACGACGGTTTTCAATCTGATCAGCCGGATCTACAACGCCAGTGCCGGCAGCATCGAATACGAAGGCCGCGCGCTCGGTCAGGTCGCCCCGCACGCCATCGCCCGCCTGGGTATCGCGCGCACCTTCCAGAACATCGAGCTGTTCGAGCACGCGACGGTGCTGCAGAACCTGTTGATCGGCCGTCACGTGCACCATGCGCACGGCTTCTGGAGTCAATTGGTCTTCAGCCCTGCCGTGCGGCGCACCGAACGCGCGACGCGGCGCAAGGTGGAGGAAGTGATCGAATTCCTCGACCTGCAGCACTACCGCGACACGCTGGTCACGGGCCTGCCCTACGGCGTGCGCAAGGTGGTCGAACTCGCGCGGGCACTGGCCACGGAGCCGAAGCTGCTGCTGCTGGACGAGCCGTCTTCGGGCCTGAACGTCGAGGAGACTGGCGACATGGCCTTCTGGATCCAGGACATCCGCAACGACCTCGGCATCACCGTGCTGATGGTCGAGCACGACATGTCGCTGGTCTCGCGGGTCTCGGACCGTGTGCTGGCGATGAGCCAGGGCAGGGTGCTGGCGCTCGGCACGCCGGCGCAAGTGCAGTCGCATCCCGGGGTGATCGAGGCCTACCTTGGCACGGCGGGCGAAGCCGAGTCGCTGCGGCGACCGAAGCTGGTGGCCGAGCCGGAACGCGTGCCGGAGGCGGAGGTGATGCAATGAACGACGCCATCCTCACGCTGTCCAACGTCGAAAGCGCCTACGGCCCGGTGAAGGCCCTGCGCGGCGTGAGCCTGCGCGTGCGTGAAGGCGAGGTCGTCACGGTGCTCGGCGCCAATGGCGCCGGCAAGTCGACGATCCTCAAGACCATCTCCGGCATCATCGACCCGCGCAAGGGAACGATTGAGTTCGCCGGCAATGACATCACAGCGCGCGACCCGGCCCACATCGTCGGCCTGGGCCTGAGCCACGTGCCCGAAGGGCGCGAGGTGTTTCCGCTGCTGTCGGTGGGCGACAACCTCGCGATGGGCGCGTTCACGCGCAAGGACCGCGACGGCGCCGCGCGCGATCTCGAGGCGGTGTATCGCTACTTCCCGATCCTGAAGGATCGGGCCAGCCAGCCGGCAGGCCTGCTGTCGGGCGGGCAGCAGCAGATGCTGGCGATCAGCCGGGCGCTGATGGCCGACCCGCGCTTGATCCTGCTGGACGAGCCCAGCCTGGGCCTGTCGCCCAAGCTCACGAAGGACATCTTCGAGATCGTCGTGCGCATCAACCGCGAGCGGGGCACCACCATGCTGCTGGTGGAGCAGAACGCCCAGATGGCGCTCAATGCCGCCGACCACGGCTATGTGCTGGAGAACGGCCGCATCGTCATGGAAGACCGCTGCGAGGTGCTGCGCGAGAAGGACGACATCAAGGAGTTCTACCTCGGCATGAAGGAAGCCGGTGCCCGCGGGGAGCGGCGCTGGAAGATGAAGAAGAACTGGAGGTAGCATGGCCCACATCGGTTCGTGCGCAGAGGGCGACACCATCACCGCGATGTTCTGGAACGGCGTGGCGCGCCGCGGCGAGCGCGTCTTCATGCGCGAGAAGGAACTCGGCGTCTGGCGCAGCTGGAGCTGGGACGAGACCGCGCAGGCCGTGCGCGAGACCGCGATGGGTCTCGCATCTCTGGGATTCATGCCGGGCGATTGCGCGTCCATCCTGTCGAACACGGTGATCGAATGGGTGATCGCCGATCTCGCGGTGCTGAGCGCCGGTGGCGTGTCCAACGGCATCTACCCCACCGACGCGGCGAGCCAGGTGCAGTACCTGTGCGCCGACTCGCGCACCACGGTGCTGTTCGTCGAGGACGAAGAGCAGCTGGACAAGGCGCTGGCCGCGCGCGAGGAACTGCCGCTGCTGCGCCACATCGTCGTCTTCGACACCACGGGCTTGCAGCACTGCGACGATCCGATGGTGATGAGCCTCTCGGCGCTTCGCGACCGCGGTGGCGCGCACGATGCGGGCCAGCCCGGCGAGTTCGACCGGCGCCGCCAGTGCCGCCAGCCGCAAGACCTTGCCATCCTGGTCTATACCTCCGGCACCACGGGCAAGCCCAAGGGGGCGATGCACAGCCACGCCGGGCTGATGCATTCCGTGCGCGGCGGGAACGCCGCGCTGCCGCAGCACGAGGGCGACCAGCGGATGTGTTTCCTGCCGCTGTGCCACATGGCCGAACGCCTGGGCGGCGAGTACATCGCCATCTACACCGGCACGGTGCTGAACTTCGTCGAGAACCCCGAGACGGTGCCGGAGAACGTGCGCGAGATCGCGCCGACCGTGTTCCTCGCCGTCCCGCGCGTGTGGGAGAAGTTCTATTCCGCGGTGAACCTCGCCGTGGCGGAAGCCGGCGCGGTGCAGCAGTGGGCCTGGCGACGGGCCATCGCCGTCGGCGAGCAGGTCGCCGATCGCCTGCTGGCCGGCCAGCGCCCCGCATGGGGCTTGCGGGCGCGCTTCGCCGTCGCCAAGGCGCTGGTGCTGAACAACGCGTGCCGGATGATCGGCATCCATCGCGCGCGCTTCCTTGTCACCGGCGCCGCGCCGATCTCGCCGAACCTGGTGCGCTGGTACCTTGCGCTCGGCGTGCCCATGCTCGAATGCTGGGGCCAGACCGAGTCCGGCGGTGCGGCGACCTCGATGCCCTTCGACCGCATCCGGCCCGGCTCGATCGGCCGCGCCTGCGCGCACAACGAGGTGAAGGTCGATCCTGCGACCGGCGAGTTGCTGATCCGGGGTCCGGGTGTGTTCATGGGCTACCTGAACCAGCCGGAGAAGACCGCCGAGACGATCGATGCCGACGGCTGGCTGCACACCGGCGACGTCGGCAGCGTGGACGACGAAGGATTCTTCAGGATCACCGACCGGATGAAGGACATCATCATCACGGCCGGCGGCAAGAACATCACGCCCAGCGAATTCGAGAACGAGCTGAAGTTCTCGCCCTACATCACCGACGCGGTGGTGATCGGCGACCGCCGCGCCTACCTCACGGCGCTGATCATGATCGACCAGGACAACGTCGAGACCTGGGCGCAGCAGCACGACGTGCCGTTCTCGAACTACCAGAGCCTGGCACGCGCTGCCGAAGTCCGGGCCCTGATCCAGGCCGAGGTCGACAAGGTCAACCGCAAGTTCGCGCGCGTCGAGCAGGTGCGCGCCTTCCGCCTTCTCGAGACGCGGCTCACCGCCGAGGACGAGGAACTGACGCCGACCATGAAGCTCAAGCGCAGCTTCGTGCAGAAGAAGTACGCTGCGGTGATCGATGGCATGTACCAGGGCCGATAGCGATAGCGATCGCGTGCTCGGTGCCCACCCCAAAGTGGAGGGGTAAACCCGAAGCAAGACCGCGTAAGCTGACTTCGATGAAGGAATTCACGTTCAGCACGCGGACTGTCAGGCAGCTTTTCGATCTCGAAGGCAAGACCGCGGTCATCACCGGCGGCTCGCGTGGGCTCGGCCTGCAGATCGCGCAAGCGCTGGGGGAACAGGGCGCGCGCGTCGCGATCACGGCGCGCAAGCAGCATGAGCTCGACGAGGCGGTGTCACTGCTTCGCGCCAAAGGGATCGATGCCTGCGCCGTGGCCGCCGACCTGTCCCGGGAAGCGGCAGTCGCGCCGCTGCTGGCGGCCATCATCGAACGCCTGGGGCATGTCGACATCCTGGTTAACAACGCCGGCGCCACCTGGGGTGCCGCGGCGGAAGAGCATCCGATCGAGGCCTGGGACAAGGTCATGAACCTCAACGTCCGCAGCGTGTTCCTGCTCACGCAGGCGGTGGGCAAGCAGTCGATGATTCCCCGCCGGCAGGGGCGGATCATCAATGTCGCTTCGGTGACCGGCTTGCGCGGCAACGCGCCCGGGACGATGAAGACGGCGGCCTACAACACGTCGAAGGCGGCGGTCATCAACCTCACCCGCGTCCTGGCGGGCGAGTGGGGACTCTACGGGATCACCGTCAACGCCATCGCCCCCGGCTTCTTCCCGACACGCATGACGGCCGCCCATCTCGAGAAGGAGTCCGACGGTTCGCTGCAGGATCGCGCGCCCTTGCAGCGGCTCGGCGACGATGAAGACCTGAAAGGCGCCGCCGTCCTGTTTGCGTCCGACGCCGGCAAGCACATCACCGGGCAGGTCCTGGCTGTCGACGGCGGCGTGACGGCGGTGCTGTGAACGAGCCCTAACGGCGCAACGCGTGGCGACGGTGTTTCAGCTTCGGTAGCTCGAATCGATCCGGTCGAGCTTGCGCAGCAGCGCCGCCCACTCCATGAGCCCGTAGGGCCGCCTCGTGCCGGGCTGGTAGTTGTTCCAGGTTTGCTCCAGCACGTGCGGAGGCACGTCCCGCAGCTTGGTGTTGCACGACATCGCGGCGATCTGCGAGCGGCATGCCAGTTCGAGCCGGTGCGTCCAGTTGAAGGCCTCGCCGCTCGTGCGGCCGACCACCAGCGCACCGTGGTTGCGCAGGATCAGCGCTTCACCGGTGCCGAGGTCGCGGACCAGTGACGCCTTCTCGGCCTCGTCCAGCACCACGCCCTGGTACTCGTGGTAGCCGACCTTCAGGAAGCGCATCGCCGTCTGGGTGATCGGCAGCAGGCCGCAGTCGAGCGCCGACACCGCCATCGACGCCCAGCTGTGCGTGTGGATCACGCAGCCCACCTCGGGACGCGCTTCGTGAATGGCGCTGTGGATCACGTAGCCGGCCTGGTTGATGCCGTAGTCCAGCGCGCCGAAGTCCGGTTTGGAAATGATGTTGCCGGCCAGGTCCACCTTGATCAGTGAAGAGGCCGTGATCTCCTCGTACATCATCCCGTAGGGGTTGATCAGGAAGGACTCCTCGCCGGGAACGCGCACCGAAATGTGGTTGGCCATCATGTCCGACATGCCGTAGAGGTCCACCAGGCGATAGCAGGCGGCGCAATCCACGCGCGCTTGCCACTCCCCGGCCGAGCAGCGGTCCTTCATCGACGGGATCTGCAAGACGCCTTCGCTCATGTCGGTCGCTCCTTGTCGTCAATCGCTGCCGAGCTGCAGCCGGTTGGGTTGCCTGCGCTCCACCGCCCATTTGAGCAGGGCTGCGCCGCGGTACACCGCGTGCGCGAACTTGCCGTAGGGCAGCGTGAGGAACAGGGCCAACACGGTCGCCAGGTGGATGGCCAGCAGCAGGCCCATCGCCCGCGTGTCGCGCAGGGCAAGCAGCAGCAGCCCGGTCAGGCTGGTGGCCAACAGCAGCACCATGAAGCCGCGATCCATCGCGCGCTGGCGCGGGTCGCCGTGCGACGGGTGCCGGCGCAGATGGAGCCACAGCAGTCCGGCGGGTCCGACCAGCAGCCCGATGCCGCCCGCCGTGCCGAGCAACACCGGCAGGCTGGTGACCGGATAAGGCGCGGGCTGGGCGAACACGTAGTGGTAGAGCGTCGCCACGCAGGTCGAGGCGAAGCACAGCATGAAGCCGTAGAACGTGAAGTGGTGGAACTGGCGGCGCGCGAGCGTGAACCGGTCGTCCGACTCGTTGCAGCCATCGCCGTGGCCACCGTCCAGGTAAGTCAGGGCCAGCGCGTGGCGGGCGGCCTCCGCCGCCGAGGCGCCGGACACCGCGCCGGGCGCCTGCCCGCGCCAGAAACGCATGGCGCCGATCGCAAGCGCCAGCACCGCCCAAGCGAAAGCCAGCCCGAACATCGTGATGAGAACGTTGTGCGGAAAGATGGCGTAGAAGTTGCCCGCCAGGGGTGGGTGGAACAGCGATCCACGCGCCGCCAGCAGCAGGACCAGGAACAGGGCCAGGCTGCCCGCCGTCGCCGTCGCCAGCGCGAGCGTCACGCCATTGCGCCGGTAGAGCGCGCCGAGCGGCGCCGGCCAGGCGTATTCCGCGTAGGTCTGCTGGCGCACCTGCGCCATCGCCTGCGGCACGTTCACGGCGAACTCGTGCGGCGGCGCGTATTGGCAGGCATGCAGGCAGGCCCCGCAGTTGTGGCACAGGTTGGCGAGATAGTGCGCGTCGCTCACGCTGAACTCGAGCCGGCGCGTCATCGCGGGAAAGACCGCGCAGAAGGTTTCGCAATACCGGCAGGCATTGCAGATCTGCATCTGGCGCGCGACCTCGGCGGTGGCAGCCTGTCCGTTGGCCAGGGCGACGGCGTCGCGGGTGAGCGCCTCAAGCGAGGGCATGCCGAGCCTCCTGCGTGGCGGCCTGGGCGGCTTCGTGGCCCGCGATGCGGCCGAATGCGGTGCCTATGCTCATGCCGACGCCGGCCGTGTAACCCTCGCCCAGCACGTTGCCCGCCATCATCTCGCCGGCGACGAACAGATTCTCACTGGGCTCGCCACCGAAGTGCACCCGGGCCCGAGCGTCGGTCTTGAGGCCCAGGTAGGTGAAGGTGATGCCGGGCCGCAGCGCATAGCCATAAAAGGGCGGCGTGGCTATCGGCCGTGCCCAGTGCGATTTCGGCGGCACCAGGCCTTCGGTGCGGCAATCGTCGAGGACGGTATGGTCGAAGCGGCCCACCCGGCAGGCCGCGTTGTAGCGGTTCAGCGTGTCCATGAAGGCTTGCTGGGGCAGTTCGAGCCTGGCCGCGAGTTCGGGGAGCGTGGCCGCTTTCACGCCGGGGAACACGGGCGGCATGAAGCGGCCGATCGCCTGGCGGTCGACGATGCAGAAGCCGATCTGCGCCGGCTGCAGCGCGACGAGGCGGCCCCAGATCGCGTAGCGCTTGGGCCAGAAGTCCTCGCCTTCGTCGTAGAAACGCAGACCCTCACGGTTGACCATGATCCCGAGCGACACGGCGTCCACCCGCGTGACGATGCCGCCGTCGTAAAGCGGTGCGCGGGCATCGATCGCCACGCAGTGCGCCTGGGTCGGATCGCCGATGATGTCCGCGCCCTGGCTCATCATGTGCCGGATCAGCACTCCCTGGTTGAAGCGCGTGCCGCGGATCAGGAAGTTGTCCGCCGGCCATTCGCCGCGTTCGTTGCGCCCCCAGGCCTCGCGCAGCCACTCGCGGTTGGACTCGAAGCCGCCGGCGGCGAGCACGCAGGATTTCGCCTCGATCCGCTCGCCCTTCACGACCGCGGCGACGAAGCGGCCGTCGCGCAGTTCGAGCGCATCCACGGGCGAGTCGTAGCGGATGTCGACCCCGAGCCTGGCCGCGCTGCGGTAGTAGGCGTTGACCAGGGCCTTGCCGCCGCCCATGAAAAAAGCGTTGGTCCGCGACAAGTGCAGGGTGCCCGGCAATGCAGGCTGGAAGCGCACCCCGTGGCTGCGCATCCAGGGACGGCAGGTCGAGGAGGCGCGGATCACCAGCCGCGCCAGCTCTTCGTTGGTATTGCCGCCGGTAACCTTCAGCAGGTCCTGCCAGAACTCCTCTTCGGGATAGGCGTCGACCAGCACGTCCTGCGGCTCGTCGTGCATGCAGCGCAGGTTGCGGGTGTGCTGGGAGTTGCCTCCCCGCCATTCGCGCGGCGAGGCTTCGAGCAGCAGGACGCGGGCGCCGGCCTCGCGGGCCATCAGCGCAGCGCACAGGGCGGCATTGCCGCCCCCGATCACCAGGACATCGTGCATCGCCCCGCAGATTACACCGTGGCTGGTCCGTGGACACCCCGGACGGCTGCGGAACTTCACCGTGGCGCGCCGCGCCGGCTTGTGCTTTGATCGGATGAAATCCCAAGCTGCAGGAGTGGAACGGATGAACAGACGAAAGACCCTGGCCGCTGCGGCCCTGGTGGTGGGAGCCCTGCTCGCCGCGGGCGGCGTGGCCGCGCAGGACTTTCCGCCGAAGAAGCCGGTGACCCTGCTGGTGGGCTTTGCCCCCGGCGGCGCGGCCGACTACGCCGCGCGCCTCATCGCGAAGCGGCTGACCGAGAACACCGGGCAGTCGGTGGTCGTCGAGAACAAGGCGGGCGCCGGTGGCAACATCGCGCACCAGCTCACCGCGCAGGGGCCGGCCGACGGCAGCTTGCTGCTGCTCGGATCGATCGGGCCGCTCACCATCGCGCCGCACATGATGAAGGTCGGCTACGACCCGTTCAAGGACCTGGCGCCGGTCTCCGGCGGGGTGCACTTCCCCAGCATCCTGGTCGTCAGCCAGCAATCGGGGATCAAGACACTCGCGGACTACGTCGCCGCTGCCAAGAAGGAAGCCGGCGCGGTGACCTACGCATCCACCGGGCCCGGGTCGGCCTCGCACCTGACCGGTGAGCTGTTCGCCAAGCGCGCGGGCGTCGAGATGACGCACGTCCCGTATCGCGGCGGCTCGGCGGCCATGCCCGACCTGATCGCCGGCCGCTTCACTTCCTACTTCGCGGCACCCCCGACGGCGCTGCCGCAGATCGAAGCCGGCAAGATCGTTCCGTTGGCCACCACCGGCCTGACGCGTCCCGCGAACATCCCCAACATTCCAACCGTGGCGGAGCTGGGGTTCCCGGGCTTCGAGGCGCTGAACTGGTACGCCTTCGTGGCGCCCGCCAAAACGCCCGCAAGCCTCCTCGATCGCTGGAACGCCGAGATCGTCAAGATCCTGAACGAGCCCGCCGTGCGCGAGGATCTCCTCAAGCACGGCGTGGCGCCTAATCCGACGACGCGCGACCAGCTCGCCGCGTTCATCCGCAAGGAATCCGCGCAGTGGGGCGCGATCGTCCGTGAGCGCAAGATCACGGGCGAGTGAGCCGGGAGCTAGTCGCTACTTCGCAACTGGCGAAAGCGTAGACCCACGGTCCCGGTCGGCAGGTGCGCCGGGTTCAGCACGCAGGTGCCTCGTCCCGAGCTTCCAGGCAAGATCGCTCTGCCACCAGCATGCCACGGCAACGACCATCGCCAGGACGGTCCAGACGCCATCCAGGCCCAGGAGCAGGTCTGACACCGAGTAGGCGCCAATCAGCACCAGCAGCGTCACGCTGCGGAAAATCAGCCTGGCGGTTTCGCTTCCCAATTGATCGATCTTCATGCCGTCTTTTTAGCAATGGGCGGCAACGCCGTCCTGGGACTTCTGTCCCAGCCAATGGAGGAGAACCCTCCCGCCTGCCGGACCTGCGTCAAGTCGCCTGGCCTTGCAGCGCCGTCCACTTGTGCGTGCTCGATGCCGACGCCAGCACCGCTTCGATGAAGTGCACGCCCCGCGCACCGGCTGCCACGTCGGGGTAGTCGGCCAGCAGCGGGTCGGGCACTTGCCGCCCTGCGTGCGCGCGGATGGCGGCCGCCACGCCCAGATACACGTTGGCAAAGGCCTCGATGAATCCTTCCGGGTGGCCCGGCGGTATCCGTCCGGCCAGGCGTGCGGACTCGTGCAGCCAGGGCGCGCCGCGCGTGAGCAGCCGCGGCGGACCATCGAGCGGGAAGTGGGTGAGCCGGTTCGGCTCTTCCTGCCACCACTCGATGGTGCCCAGGGTGCCCGCAACCCGCAGCCGCAACCCGTTTTCGATGCCGCTGTTGATCTGCGAAGCCACCAGAACGCCGCGGGCGCCGCCCTCGAAGCGCAGCAGCATGCTGGCGTCGTCGTCCAGCGTCCGGCCGGGCACGAACGATGTCAAGTCCGCGCACAGGCTCTCCAGCTTCAGCCCGGTGACGGTTGCCACGAGGTTTTCCGCATGCGAGCCGATGTCGCCGATCGCGCCGGCGCCGCCGGACTGCGCCGGGTCATTGCGCCAGGCGGCCTGCTTGTTGCCTTGCGCTTCCAGCCGCGTCGCCAGCCAGCCCTGGTTGTATTCGACGACCACCTTGCGGATCTCGCCCAGCTCGCCGGCGCGCACCATCTCGCGGGCCTGGCGCACCATGGGGTAGCCGCTGTAGTTGTAGGTGACGCCGAACACGGTGCCGCGCGCTTGGACTGCCGCGACCAGTTCGTCGGCCTGCGCGCCCGTGTGCACCAGGGGCTTGTCGCACACGACGTGAAAGCCCGCGTCGACGAAGGCCTTGGCCACTGGAAAGTGGATGTGGTTGGGCGCGACGATAGACACCAGGTCGATCCGGTCGCCCGAGGCGCGTTTCAGTTCGTCGGCCAGCAGGGCCGGCCAGTCGCCATGGTTGCGGTCATGCGCCAGGCCGAGTTCGCGGCCCGAGGCGCGCGCCTTGTCGGGCGTGGACGACAGTGCGCCGGCGACCAACTCGTACTGGCCGTCCAGCGCCATGGCCTGGCGGTGCACCGCGCCGATGAAGGCGCCCTGGCCGCCGCCGACCATTGCGTAGCGCAGCTTGCGTGCAGGCTGGGTCACTGCTTCTCCCGCGCGAATGCGGCGTCGAAGGCGCCGGCGGCCGGCTTGAAGTCGAGCCGGCGGCAGAAGGCCGCGCTCTCAGTCGCGCCGTGCACGCGGTCCATGCGGCTGTCTTCCCATTCCACCGACAGCGGGCCGGCGTAGCCGATGTCGTTGAGCGCGACGATGATGGCCTCGAAGTCCACCATGCCGCGGCCGACGCTGCGGAAGTCCCAGAACCGGCGCGCGTCACCGAAGCTGGTGTGGCCGCCGAACACGCCGACCGTGCCATCCCCCTTGCCCCACCAGACGTCCTTCATGTGGGCGTTGTAGATGCGGTCGGGGAAGCTGCGGATGAACTTGACGTAGTCCACGCCCTGGTAGGCGAGGTGGCTCGGGTCGAAGTTGAAGCCGAAGCGGCGATGGCCCTTGACCGCCTCGATGGCCCGCTGGGTCGAGGCGATGTCGAACGCGATCTCGGTCGGGTGCACCTCGAGCGCGAAATTGACATCCGCTTTCTCGAACACGTCGAGGATGGGCCCGAAGCGCAGGCCGAAGTCGGCGAAGCCCGCGTCCCAGAACTCCTGCGTCGTAGGTGGGAAGGCGTAGGTCGCATGCCAGATCGACGAGCCGGTGAAGCCCGTGACCGTCTTGACCCCGAACTTCGCTGCGGCCCGCGCGGTGTCCGCAAGCTCCCTGGCCGCGCGCTGCCGCACGCCCTCCGGCTCGCCGTCGCCCCATACGTGATCCGGCAGGATAGCCTGGTGGCGCGCGTCGATCAGGTCGCACACCGCCTGGCCGACCAGGTGGTTGCCGATGGCCAGCGAGGTCAGGCCGTGCTGCTTCAAAAGCGCCCATTTGTCGCGCACGTAGGCATCGCTCGCCAACGCCTCCTGCACGTTGAAGTGGTCGCCCCAGCAGGCCAGCTCCAGGCCGTCGTAGCCCATGCGCTTGGCCAGCGGGGCCAGTTCAGTCAGGGGCAGGTCCGCCCATTGGCCGGTGAAAAGAGTGACGGGTCTTGGCATGGTCGCTCCTGCAAAGGATCAAACTCCCTCTCCCGCTTGCGGGGGAGGGTTGGGGTGAGGGTGATGGCGCGCGTGCCCCTCACCCCTGTTCTCTCCCCAGAGGGGAGAGGGAGAAACCCCCTCAGAACGGAGAGTTGGGGAAGTAGAAGTCCTTCGCGTTCGCCTTCGTGATCAGCACCGATGGGACGATGTTGTTCGCGGGCAGCTTCTGGCCCTTCAGGCGCGCCTCGCCGGTCATCTTGATGGCGTCGTACATGAACTTGGGCGAGTACGACACGTTGGCCTGGATCAGCGGGTCGCTGCCGTCCATCAGCGTCTTGATCGCGCCCTTGGCTCCGGCGCCGCCGAACACCAGCTTGATGTCCTTGCGCTTGGCCTGCTCGATGGCCTTGAGCACGCCCACCGCCATGTCGTCGTCGGCGGCCCAGATGACGTCGATTTCCTTGAAGCGCGTCAGGTAGTCCTGCGTCACCTTGAAGGCGTCGTCGCGGTTCCAGTTGCCGTGCTTGGCGTCCAGCAGCTTGATGTTGGGGTAGTTCTTCATCACGGCGTTGAAGGCGTCCATGCGCTCGTTGTCGATCGTGGTCGGAATGCCGCGCAGCGCCACGATGTTGCCCTTGCCGTTCAGGAACTTGGCGATGTACTCGGCCGGGATCTTGCCGAAGGCGGTGTTGTCGCCGGACACGTACGCGTCCTGTGCGCTGGTGTCGGTCAGGCCCCGGTCGACCACAGTCACGTAGATGTTCTTGGCCTTGACCTGGGCCACGGGCTTGGTGAGCGCGGCGGACTCGAACGGGAACACCACCAGCGAGGTGATCTTGTTGACGGTGACCAGGTCCTGCAACTGGTTGGCCTGCTCCGAGGCATTGGCGGCCGTCTTCACGATCACCTGGATGTTGGGGTTGGCCTTCTCCAGGTCCTTCTTGGCCTCGTTGGCCCAATACACGGCCCCTGCCATGAAGCTGTGCGTGGCGGCAGGCATGGACACGCCCAGCACCTCTTTCTTTGCCTGTGCAAAGGCCGGCGCCATCGCCAGCATCGTCGCGGCGGCCGTGGCGGCCAGCGCCAGCCTGCGGGTCATTTTCAGCATGATGTCTCCTTGAGGGTGGATGGTGGCCTTTGCGGCCGGTGGAAGAACTCTGGCTTCATCGCCTGCCCCTTTGCAGGAAGGCGACGATGATGATCACGAAACCCTGCACCGCCGCGTTGAGGTACACGCTGATGATGCTGGTGAGGTTGAGGATGTTGCTGATGACCGAGAGCAGCACGGCGCCCACCACCGTGCCGGTCACGCTGCCCGCGCCGCCCTTGAGCGCGGTGCCGCCGACGATGACCGCCGCGATGGCCTCCAGCTCCCAGAGCAGGCCGGTCGTCGGGGAGGCGGAGCCCAGGCGCGGCACATACAGCAGGGTGGCGATCCCCACGCAGAGCCCCAGCAGCATGTACGTGATGATCTTGAACTTGTCCACGTCCACGGCGGCGTAGCGCGCCACCTGCTCGTTGGAGCCGATCGCCTGCACGTAACGGCCATAGGCCGTGCGATTGAGCACGAAGCCGCCCGCGAGCGCGACCACGGCGAACACCCAGACCGGGAAGGGTACGCCGAGCAGGCTGCCGTAGTAGACGGGGCTGTAGACATCCGCCAGCTCGTTGCCCAGCGTGATGGCGCCGCCGTTGGCGAAGTAGGTGAGGTAGGCGCGGAAGATGCCCAGCGTGCCGAGCGTCACGATGAAGGGCTCGATGCGGCCCTTGGTGATCAGCAGGCCGTGGGCCAGCCCGAACAGCGGCCCGAGCACCAGCGCGACCAGCATGCCAAGGCCGACGACCAGCACCGGCGACCCGATGGTGCCGGCGGCGTGGTTCATCACCAGGATCACGCAGCCGGCGATCAGCGCGGCCATCGAGCCGACCGACAGGTCGATGCCGCCGCTGATGATCACGAAGCACATGCCCACCGCGATGATCCCGATGAAGGCGGTGCGCGTCAGCACGTTCAGGCCGTTGTCGATGGTCGCGAATTCGGCATTGAGCAGGGTGCCCGCGACGCACAGCAGCGCCAGCCCCACGACGGGGCCGAAGCCGTGCAGCTTGCCCCACCAGGCGGCGGCGCGGCCCGGTGTGGCTTCAGCGATTGCCGGTGGCATGGGCGATGAGTTCCTCTTCGTTCAGGTCTTCGTCGGACAGGGTGGCAGTGAGTTGCCCGCTGCGCATGACGGCGACGCGGTGGCACAGGCCGATCAGCTCGACCAGCTCGGACGACACCACGATCACCGCGCGGCCTTCGCGTGCCAGCCGCTGGATCAGGAAATAGATGTCGCGCTTGGCGCCGACGTCCACGCCGCGGGTGGGCTCGTCCAGCACGACCACGCGGGGCTGCGGCTGCAGCACCTTCGCCAGCGCCAGCTTCTGCTGGTTGCCGCCGGACAGCGCCGAGGCCGGCTGGCGCGGGTCGCCGGTGCGGATGCCGAAGGACTTCAGCGATTCCGCCAGCGCCTGCAGCTCGCGCGCCGGCGACAGCACCGGCGTCGCATACGCCTTCAGGTTCATCAGCGTCAGGTTGGGCGCCAGGCCGAAGTCCACATGCAAGCCCTTGCCCTTGCGATCCTCGCTCAGGTAGGTGATGCCCTCGTTCGCGGCTTCGCGCGGGTTGCGCAGGCGCACGACCTTGCCGGCCACCGCCACCTCGCCGTGCGCGGGGCGCAGGCCCAGCAGGCCCTCGAACAATTCGGTCCGGCCGGCGCCGACCAGGCCGGCGAAGCCCAGGATCTCGCCCGGCCGCACTTCGAAGCTCACGCTTTGCGCCCAACCGGGCACCGTGAGTCCGCGCACGCGAAGGAGAGGCTCGCCTGCAGGAGCCGGTTCCTTCGCCGGATACAAGTCCGCGATCTCGCGGCCGACCATCAGGTTGGCCATGGTGTGGCGCGTGAGCGCCGCCGTGGGCTGGCGCGTGACGAAGCGGCCGTCGCGCATGACGATCACCTCGTCGGTGATGCGTTCCACTTCCTCCAGCTTGTGCGAGATGTAGAGCAGCGTGACCCCTTCGGCTTTTAGCTGCGCCATCAAGGCGAACAGCCGATCGGTCTCGCCGGGCGTCAGCGTGGCGGTGGGCTCGTCCATGATCAGCAGGCGCGCCTTGCGAACCAGCGCCTTGGCGATCTCGACCAGCTGCTTCTCGGCCACGATCAGCTGCCGCACGCGCGTGTCCGGGTCGGCGTCGAGTCCAACCTGGGCCAGGGCCTCGCGCGCCCCCTGCCGCATGGCGTCGTCGTCGAGCACCCAGCCGCGCTTCTTCTCGTGCCCCAGGTAGGTGTTCTGCGCGATCGTCAGGTCATCGGCCAGGTTGAACTCCTGGTGGATGAGGACGATGCCCTGGGCTTCCGCTTCGCGCGAGCTGCGGAACCGGCAGGGCGTCCCGTTCACCCGGATTTCGCCGCCGCCCGAGGGCTCGAGATAGCCGGCCAGCATCTTCATCAAGGTCGACTTGCCCGCGCCGTTCTCGCCGATCAGCCCGTAGACGCGGCCCGGCTCGAGCGCGAAGCTCACGCCGTGCAGCACCTCCACCGGCCCGAAGCTGTGGGTGATGTCGCGAAATTCGACCTGAAGGCTCATTCCCGCACCCCATGCAGGCGCAGCGACTCCTGCATCGCGAGCGCGCCGGCGCCCACCAGCCCGGCCTGGTTGCCCAACGGCGTGTACTGGATGTCGAGATGCCGCGTCGACAAGGCGAGCGAGCGGTGGTAGACGCTTTGGCGCACCGAGGCGAGCAGCAGCGGACCGATCTGCGTGACACCGCCGCCGATGAAGACGTGCGAGGGGTTGAAGAAGTTGACGACCGACGCCAGCATCTGCCCGATCAGGCTGCCCGAGCGCTGGATGATGGCGTTGGCCGCCGCGTCCCCGTTGCGGCTGGCCTGGCCGACCTCCATGGCCGTGAGCTTGCCGTTGGCCCGCAGCAGCTGCGCCAGCGCCGGGCTCTCGCCGGCCTGCGCCGCTTCGGTGGCCATGCGCACGATGGCCGGCGCCGCAGCCATCGCCTCGACGCAGCCGAAATTGCCGCAGTGGCAGCGCGGCCCGGCGAGGTCCACGCAGATGTGCCCCACGTCGCCGGCCGACCCGGTCGCACCGCGATAGACCTCGCCGTGGCAGACGATGCCGCAGCCGATGCCCGTGCCGATCTTGATGACCATGAAGTTCTGCAGGCTGCGCTGCAGCCGCCAGAGCTCGCCCAGGGCCATGAGGTTCACGTCGTTGTCGACAAAGACGGGCGCCGTGAAGGTCTCGCCCAGGTACTCGCGGATCGAGAAGGCGTCCCACTCGGGCATCAGCGGCGGGTTGACCAGCTGCGCGCTGGCGAAATCGACGGGACCGGGCACGCCCATCCCGATGCCGATCACTTTCTTGGGCGAGACGCCGCAGCGCGCGAGCAGTTCGCGGATCAGCTCGCGCACGCGCGCCAGGACGACGCCGGGACCGGCCCGCACGTCGGCATCCTCGGTGTGGTGGGCCAGGATGCCGAGGTCCGGCCGCATCACGGCGACATCGAGGCTGGTGGCGCCGAGGTCCACCCCGATCACCACGCCCAGGCTGCGCGCGAGCTGCAGCATTTCGGCGCGGCGGCCGCCGGACGATTGCTGGAGGCCGATCTCTTCGAGCAGGCCCTGTTCGATCAGGCCGGCCGTCAGGGCGTTGGCCTTGCTCTTGGAGAACTCCAGCCGGTCGGCGAGCGCATGGCGCGAGCTTCCCGTCGACCAGAATACGGTCCGGAGCAGGTGCATTTCTGCGCGCGAAAGCTGGTCCCAGCGGGTCACGCCGTTTGTCTCCTGCCCGGTCATGACCGCCGGGCTTGATGGGATGCTATTCGCGCTACTTTAGCCGGGCAAGGCTGATGTTTGGCCAAAAACAGGCCGAAGAGGCTGCAGAGCTGGTGCGTGTCAGCGCACCGCTTCCCACCATCGCGTCGACTTGAACTCCCGGTCGGCATCCACCCATTCGCCCAGGCGCGGCGTCACCAGCTCGATGCCGGCGCGCGTCGCTTCGTCCAGGGTGCGGCGGATCGGCTCGTCCCAGTCGTGGTAGGCGAGATTGAAGGTCGACCAGTGGACCGGGAACATGCGCTTGCCGCGCACGTCGCGGTGCACCTGCACTGCCTGCTCGGGCGGCATGTGGATGTCGACCCAGGAGGCGCCGGGTCCGTAGGCGCCGATCTTGATGAAGGCGATGTCAAAGGGACCCAGGCGCTCGCCGATGTCCTTGAAGTGCTTCGAATAGCCGGTGTCGCCGCTGTAGAAGAAGCGGTGCTGCGGGCCGATCACCGACCAGCTCGACCACAGGGTGGGGCTGCGGTGGCGCGGGTCGCGGCCCGAGTAGTGGCGCGTGGGCGTGGCTACGATCTGCACCTTGCCCAGGGTGCGCTGCTGCCACCACACCATCTCCTCGATCTGCGCGGCCGGCACGCCCCAGCGTTCCAGATGGGCGCCGATGCCCAGCGGCACATAGAAGCGGGCGCCGCGGCTGGCCAGCTGGCGCACCGCGTCCATGTCCAGGTGGTCGTAGTGGTCGTGCGAGATGAGCACCGCGTCGATGCGCGGCAGGTCGGCCAGCGCGATCGGTGGCGCATGAAAGCGCCGCGGGCCGACGGGCAGCGGCGACACCCGCTCGGCGAACACCGGGTCCAGCAGCAGGCGCAGCCCGTCGAGTTCCACGTAGGTGCTGGCATGGCCGATCCAGAACGCGCGCAGCCCGCTGGGGGCCGGCGCGGAGGCCAGCGCGGCCTTGTCGACGGCCAGCACCGGCAGCGGCGCCGGCGGCTCGCGCACCTCGTTGCCGGAGAACTGCCGGACGATGTAGTCGCCCAGCGCGGCCGTGCTGGTCGGGGTCTCCGGCTCCAGGTTGGTGAAGCGGCCGTCCTTGTACTGGGGATTGGCCAGGGCGCGGGCCAGCCGCGGGCCGGCCATGGGCGCGCCGAACTGCGGCAGCGACAACACCGTCCAGCCCGCCGCCACGAGCACCGCCACCAACGCCGCCAGGAAGACGGTCGCGCGCAGCAGCCAGCGTGCAAGACGGGATCTCATTCGTGGTGAAGTTGCTGCCGATGCCGTGGGGCACCGGCGCGCCCAGTGTGCCGCAGCCGAGGGCCTGGACTCAACCCCAACCGAGGGGCGCGAATCGGCTGGCGGGCCTAGGCGTTGCGACGCGCCACCCAGTAAACGGCACCCGCATCGCCGTAGCGCTCGGTGTGCGGGGTGCCCGCCGCCAGCTGGAAGGTGTCGCCCGGGACCAGGCGGCGCTCGACGCCGTTCTCACCGAGCCACATCTCGCCCGCGACGACGACGGCGTCGGCGTCGAAGGGATGCGTGTGCGTCTCCAGCACGGTGCCGGGCTTCCATGAGCGCTCCAGCGCCTCGTCGAAGCCACGGGCCAGGGCCTGCGCGCGGAACTCTTCGAAGGTGGGCAGCTTGTCCATGGGGCAAGTCTAGACCGCCGCTCCGGATGAGCACATCCGGTGGTCCTGTCCCGCTTGCATGGGCTTCAGCATGGGTCGAACATGTGCTGCGGCCCCTGAGGCTGCGGCTGACCTTGAAGTCCTAGGAGGTCCGATGAACGCGCAACTTTCGATGGCTGCCGGGTTGTTGGTGGCCGCAGCAGCGACAACGAGCTGGGCGCAAACGCCGCCACCGGCGGGTGCGCCGGCACCACGATCCGCCGTCGCCATGGTCCCGATGGACGGGGTGGACACGAACCGGGGCAACATGGCATGGGGATACTTGGTCGTGCGGCCGGACAGCAGCGACTTGATCGTGAAGGCAGGGAGGCCGGCTGACGTACTGGCGCCGGCGCACTTGTACACCTACGTGCAGCAGGGTTCGTGTGCCAGCCTCGGCCCGCCCGCGATCCGGGCCACGCGCCGCGTCCTGGCCTACTCCGACACGCTCGGGTTCTTGACCGTGTCGAACACCGTGCCGGGCAACCTGGACAAGCTGCGCACCGGCCCGCACGCGCTGACCGTGCGTTCCGCCCCGGCGGACGGGAACAAGCTTCTGTACTGCGGCGACCTGCGCCTGACCTGAGGCGGTTGGCGTCCGGCGATCCGGCCTTGCGCACTGGGGCGGGTACCCGGTGGGAGACGATTCGACCCACAAAAAACGACCTGAAAAGGTCTGGCCCGGCAGGTGCCCGTCCAGCTGATATAATCATGGGCTCAGCGCGGCTGTAGCTCAGTTGGATAGAGTACTTGGCTACGAACCAAGGGGTCGTGGGTTCGAATCCTGCCAGCCGCGCCAATTTCTACAGAGGGCCAGCACGTTCCACGCGTGCTGGCCCCTTTTCTTTTGCGGCTCAGCCGTAGACCACGCTGGAGCTTGGTCCAGTAGACGAAGGCACCGCCACCCCTCGCCATGAGGGGCGTCTGCTGCCCGAGCGCATTCCAGAATTTCGGGTGGCGTATGTCGCGCCTGAGGAGCATTCGTGAACGCCGTACCGGTCGGATCCACCGATGAACTGGCGCCCGGCCAGCGCAAACTGGCCTTCATCGATGGCCGCAGCATCGTCCTCTTCAACATCGACGGGCAGCTGCACGCGATCGACAACTCCTGCCCGCACAACGGGGCGTCGTTGGCCAGCGGCGAGCTCGACGGCCATCTGTTGCGCTGTCCGGCTCACGGCCTGCGCTTCGATGTGAAGACCGGCTGCATGCCGGGCGCGCCCAGCATGTGCCTCGAGACCTTCCCGGTGCAGGTCAGCGAAGGCCGCGTGCTGGTGGATCTCCGTCCGTCGTCGTAGGCCGAGGCGCGCCAATCCCCTGACATCCCGGGACGCGATTCAGGCTCCGGGGACACCGATGGTTCAGACGGGGCGCTCGTCAATCTGCTCCCGTCGCGACAACATCGGTGATCTCACTAAGTGGAACGGGCTGCGCCACGGGTCTAATCCAGGCTCAGCTAGCCCGTCCATCGACCGAGGAGCGCCCATGGGGAAATTCATCGAAAAAGCCAGGCAGGCCACGATGCTCGTGTGCGCAGCCGCGCTCCTCGCCGGATGCGCCGTGCCCCAGCACGCGAAGCCGGCCGATCCTCCGCCGTTCGATCTGCAGGGCCACCGCGGCGCACGCTGGTCGTACCCCGAAAACTCCTTGCCCGGCTTCGCCTATGCGCTGGGGGTGGGCGTCAGCACGCTCGAACTCGACATCGCGATCACCAGGGATCGCGTCCTGTTCATCTCGCACGACTCGCGCCTGAATGCCGACATCACGCGGGACGCGGACGGCAAATTCCTGGCCCACCAGGGAGCGGCGTTCGTCAGCCTGAACGCCGCCGACTTGGCGAAGTACGACGTGGGCAGGATCAAGCCCTCGTCCAACTACGCCAAGACGTTCAGCGAGCAGCAGCCGATCGACGGCACGCGCATTCCCCGGTTCGCCGAGCTCGCCGCGCTGGTGAAGAGCGCCGGCAACGAGGAGGTGCGCTTTGCCATCGAGACCAAGATCACGCCGCAGGCGCCTGCCGATACGGTCGGCCCCGAGGAATTCGCGCGGCTGGTCATCGCCGCCATTCGCCAGGCCGGGCTCGCCCGGCGCTCGTCCATCCTGTCCTTCGACTGGCGCACGCTGCAGGTCGTGCAGAAGGAAGCGCCCGAGATCCCCACCGTCTACCTGACGATGCAGCAGTCGCGTTCCATCGACAACATCATGGTGGACAACCCGGCCGGCTCGCCCTGGACGGCGGGCTTCCAGCACAAGGACTTCGGCTCGGTCCCGAAGATGATCAAGGCCGCGGGCGGCCACACCTGGTCTTGCTTCTGGCGGGACCTGACTCCGGAGCAGGTGAAGGAAGCGCAGGCGCTGGGCCTGAAAGTGCTGGCCTGGACCGTCAACGATGCGGCGCAGATGAACCGGATGATGGACATGGGCGTCAACGGGATCGTGACCGACCGGCCCGAACTGCTGCGAGCCGAGATGCAGCGCCGGGGCCTCGCGCTGCCGCGGCCCACGCCGGTTGCCTTGCCCAAAGACCTATAGGGGCTGATATCGTGAACTAGGGCCTAGCGCCCCAGTCTGCGAAGTAGATGGCTGCCGCCAAGGTCAGGCCCATGGCCGCGAGGCTCAGGGCGATCACGCCGAACAGGGTTTCGGGCGGGGCTGCAAGGATGTGCACCGCGGCATAGCCGGCAATGGCGACGATCAGCAGCCGCACGGTGCTGGCCAAGAGCGGCCACGCGAGCCGGCCGGCGCCTTGGGAGGCGAAGAACAGCGCGAGCCCGAGCCCGAAAAAGCCGTAGCAGCCGCCCACGATGCGCAGGTAGGTACTGCCCGCGGCCTGCACCGCAGCATCGGAGGTGAACAGCGTCATCCACGCCTGCGGCCAGAGCGCGGCCCAGACCCCGATCAAGCCGGTGACGGCCCACACCATGCCGGCGCCGGCCCAGGTCACGCGCTTGGCCCGCGCCGGCTGGTTGGCGCCCAGGTTGGCTGCCACCATCGCAGTGAGCGCACCACCGAAGCCGAAAGCGATGGGCACGAGGATGTATTCGAGACGCGCGGCGATGCCGTACGCGGCGACGCTCAGGCTGCCAAAGGTTGCGACGAAGGCGGTTGCGAGCGCGATCGAGCCGTTGCTCAGAATCGGGCTCATGGCGGACGGCAGCGCGATCCGCAGTACGTGCTGGAACGCCGCGCGCTCCACCTGCCAGCGCGCGCCGAGTATGCGCACGGGCTTGCCCGGGCGAGAAAGCCACGCCAGGAGGCCCACGGCCGACACGGCATTGCAGGTCACGGTGCTCGCCGCGGCACCCGCCACGCCCAGAGGTGGCAGGGGACCAGCGCCGAACACCAGCAGTGGGCACAGCGTGAGGTGCATCGCCGTGGTCGCGACCAGCGCGAGCGCCGTCGCGCCCATCTGCCCCGTGCCGCGTGCGATGCCGGCCAGCACGTTCACCGACCAGATCGCCACCGCGCCGGCGAACAGCACGCCTGCATAGCTCGCCGCCTGCGCCAGCACGCCGCCGCGGGCGCCCAGCAAGACATACGCCGCAGGACCGGAAAACAGCAACGTGAACAGCAGCGCTGCTCCGATCCCCAGCAGCAGCGCGTGCTGCGCGAGGCGCGTTGCCTGGTGTGTGTCGCCGGCACCCAGCGCGCGCGCAACCACGGAAGTCGTGCTGCCGCCGAGACCGCCCGCCGACATCTGCAACATCAACATGGCCAGCGGCAGCACCACGGCCACACCCGCCAGCGCTTCCGGTCCGAGCCGGCCGACGATGTAGCCGTCGAAGCCGATCACCACGGTATTGGCGAACAGGCCCAGCACATTGGGCGTGGCAAGACCCAGCAGGGTAGGCAAGACCGGACCGCGCAGCATGCGCTGCGTCGCGGCCGATGCGGGCAGGGCGGCGGCGCTCATGATGCTGCGAGGTAAGCGGCCTGGGCGCTCGCCAGCGACTGCTTCGTCTGGCGCGTGGTTTCGTCGGCGAGCACTTCCGCCAGCCCCGCCTCGAGGCCATCGTAGCGGGCGGCCGCATAGACGAGGCGCGCCCCTCGGGCGAGGGCCCCGCGCGCGAAGGCGAGGCCAATGCCCCGGTTGGCCCCGGTGATCAGAACGGTGGCGTTGGCGATTTGCATGGTGTTTTCCTGGTTCATATGATGTTCGTCATATTCGTGGCCGTAGGTAACTCGCGTCCTGGCAGCGCGCGTTTTGATTTAGTCGAATTGCTCCAGCAGGAAGCGGCGCACGGCCGCCAAGTGTTTGCGGCCTCGGGCGTTGTCGCCGAGCGTGCGGGCCAGCTGAAGAGCCCCTGCGAGCTGGCTCGTCACTACGGCTGCGGTGTCCGTATCGTGAGCGGGTGGCAGGCACTCTTGCACGTAGGCGACCAGGGACTGCACGCGATGCGCAGCCGCCTCTCGCACCAGGTCCGACTGCCGCGGCATCTCCGAGGCGAGGGCGGCCACAGGGCAGCCGGAATCCGGCGCCTTCAGGTGTCTATCGGAGAGGTAGCTCTCGACCAGCGCCCGGAAACGGCTCATGCCCTTGGCCTCAGCGGCCGCGATCGACTTTTGCAAACGCAGCCGGCTGTCCGCGCCGGCACGCTCCAGCGCTTCCGCCAGCAAAGCCTCGCGCGAGGGGAAGTGCGCGTAGAAGCCGCCGTGCGTCAGCCCGGCTTTTTTCATGATGTCCGCCACGCCTATGCCGTAGAAGCCTGTATCGCGCAGCGCGCGCGCGGCCGTGTCCAAGATCCGGTCGTGCGTCTGCTGCTTGCGGCTGGGGATGGCGGTTTTGGTTTCCATGGCGGCAGTCTACGCCGAAATATGATGCCCGTCATATGATAGTCGTCATACGAACAGGGTCAAGCGGAAACCTGGCTGGGTGCGCCCCTGAGCTTCAGGCGCGCAAAAGCTGCGCCTCGAGCCCGCGTCGCGGCGCCGGCGCGATGTCAGGCCCGTAGCCCAGGCGGGCCCACATCTGCACTGTTTCGTGCAGGGGTTGCGCGCCCAGCAGAGCGTGAATGGCCGCATATGGCCCGGCTTGTTCCGGATACTCCTGCAGGGCCTGCGAGAGCGGCTGCATCGCCAGACCCTGCGCGGTGGCGGCCAGCTGGGCCCGAGCGTAGGCGCGGCCGGCGTTGACTTGGGTGCGGCGGTCGTTGCCCGCCGTCACCAGCCAGAAGAAGGATGGCGTGGCCTGCAGCTTCGCGTTGAAATCCTCGATCTGTTGGCGGGTGACGCGGCTGCCGGGCGCCGGCGCGCGGCTGCGGTCGAACAGTCCGACGGCATCGGCCAGGCGCACCATCGGCTCGTTGATGGAGAGGCCGTCGCGGTGTTGCGCGATCTCGGAAGGGCCGATGCGCATCCAGCGCAGCGATTCGAGGATGGTGCGGGGCGTTTGCAGCTCGATGCGCCAGGCTTCGGCGGCGATGGCGCGGTGCCGCTGCAGTTCGGCTGGATCGCCAGCCGCGAATCCGACCCGCACGCCCGGGCCGGCAGCCTGCGCGATCGCCTGCAGCGCCGCCGCGGAAGGCTGCCGCGGCGCATAAGCCTCGCGATTGGTACGGCGGCGCGGGATCTGGGTGAAAAGCGGGTCGCGTGCGATGCCGGGCGCCTCGTGCAGGCGGATGCGCGCCACCGGCCGCTGGTCCGGCCACTCGGGGCCGAACTCGCCCTGCGGGAACAGCACGACCTCGGCTCGCTGCCCCCGTTCGCGCGCGGCCAGGTCGAGCAGCTCCAGGAAGGTGCCGTGGCTCATCATGATCTGTCGCGCCTGCGGATCGGTCTGCGGCAGCAGCCGCTGCAGATCGCAATGGAGCACGATCTCACCTGGCGTGCGCAGGTCGGCGATCCAGGATTGCAGGTTGTGCGAGTGCGGCGCCAGGATCGCGTGTGCGAGCGCCCAGCGGCGCGGGTCGGCCTCGCCGGCCCCTGGCTCGCGCCAGGCAACTGTCGCGCTCTCCGGCATCGCGCTCGAGCCGCTCGAGCAGCCGGCGGCTGCCGCGAACACCACGCCACCACCGGCAATGCGAATGAAGTTGCGACGGTCCATGATGCGCTCTCTGGAAGTGGTGAGCGGATTGTGCGAAGCAAGCCGCTTGGCCACAATTGCACAGGACGCAATATCAGCTATGCAATTGTGAATACACCCTTCGATTGGAACCTGGTGCGCTCCTTCCTGGCCGCGCTGGATCATGGCAGCCTGCTGGGGGCGGCGCGGGTGCTGGGCGCCAGCCAGCCCACCCTGGGCCGCCACATCGAGGCGCTGGAGGCGCAGCTGGGCGCGGTGCTGTTTGAGCGCACGGGGCGCGGCCTGGTGCCGACTGCCACCGCGCTGCGGCTGGCGGAATCGGCGCGCCAGATGGAAAGCGGGGCTGAGCAGCTGGCCCGACAGCTTGCGTCGGCCGACGCCGATGAAACCGGCACGGTGCGCATCAGTGCCAGCCAGCCCCTCGCCTGCTTCCTCCTGCCGGCGGTCCTGTCACAGATGAGGCTGGCGCTTCCGCAGGTGCAGGTCGAACTCGTGGCGAGCGATGCGGTGAGCAATCTCTTGCGACGCGACGCGGACATCGCCCTGCGCATGGTGCCCCCAGAACAAGCCAGCCTGGTGGCGCGGCGCATCGGCAAGGTGACCCTGGGCGCCTACGCCCACCGCGACTACCTGGCTCGGCACGGCAAGCCGCGCGAGTTGGCGGACCTGCTGCAGCACGACGTGATTGCCGGCGATCGCAACGAAGACGTCTTGTTCGGCTACCGCCAATCCGGTCTCACGGTCGGCAAGGAGGCCTTCAGCTTGCGCAGCGACGACCTCGTTGTTCAATGGCAGGCAGTGCGCGCCGGGCTGGGCGTGGGATTCATTGCCGACTTTGTGGCCGCCACCGACGCGAACGTGCTGCCGGTTCTGCCACTACTGAAGATTCCGCCGATTCCGATGTGGCTGGTGGTGCACCGTGAGATCCGCAGCAATCGCCGGATCCGCGCGGTCTACGACTTCCTGGCACGGTCGGTGCCAAGGGCCCTGTGAGCGCGGTCGTGCCCTGGGTCCTGATCTCAACGCAAGTTATCGCCCTGGGCTTGGGCGGGCTCTGCGTTGTTCGACGGATCGTTGGCTGCTGCGGTACAGGCTGGCCATCACGATGTGGCCGGTTCCGAAGGTGACGGAGAGGCCTTCGAAACCGTCCTCGGGGTGCTCGGCCGTGTACTTGACCTTGATGTCGCAGCTGTGGCCGGCTGCCAGCGTGGAGGGACAGGCTTTCGAGTCGACGGTGAAGCCGCCATACCCGGGCCAAACCTTGGCCAATTCCAACGCCGCTTTGCCATTGTTCGACAGCTTCAGTGTTTCCCATCGCGTGGGGGCCATCACGGGATCGCCGAACTCGACCAGGCTGGGGGTGAGGCTGACCTCCGCCGGGGGGTCGGAGGATGTTCCATGGATGCCGGACACGAGCACCACGCCGCTGGCGGGGTGGTCAGAGTCGGAAAGGATGCGCCGCACTGTGCTGAGGGCGCCGGCATCGGTCGGCGAATACACGGTCTCGAACGTGCAACTGGCGCCGGCGGCCAGGGGCTTGCCTTGGCAGGTGTTCTTGCCTGACGCCGCGAACTCGACCCAGACCTTGGCAGCCGCCACCTTGCCGAAGTTCGTCAACGTCTGCGTGATGCGTGCCGTCTGACCGACAGGGGTGTGCGCGAACACGGCCTGCGGCGGATCCAGGGACAGCAGCACCTGGGGCGTAGTCTGCGCCCAGGAGCCGAGGCTGAGTGCAGCCATGGCAAAGCCGGCGAGGCGATTCAAACGGGGCATGTGGTGTGAGGAATGAAGTGGAGTTCTGGGTATAGAGGCGAATGTCGGCCGCCGCTTTGCGCCGCATCAGCAAAACGTTTGGAAAGGCTGTCCCGCAAGAAGCCAGAGCGCTGGCGGCCAAGGTGCAGGGCGAGATCGCGGGTGAGCTCAAGCATGGCGGGGACGCAACGCCTATGCGCGTCTACCTTTCGGCAGCGCTCAGCAAGCTGTGCATCACTCCCGCCGTTGCGCTCAAGTCGCCAGGCTGGCGCGCGCCGTAGCGGGCCGGAGCGCGTCCAGGAATGCGCCCATCGACGCGCCGCGACGGTGCCTATGTTCCCGATGCGTGATAGATGCTCGCGATGGATGCGTCCAGAGCCCGGTTGAACGCTCCCTCGCTCTGCTGCGCAGTGAGCCCTTCGGTCAACGCCCGTGAAAAACTCGCAATCACGCCATGGTTACGCGCCAGCAACGTGTTCGCCTCCTCGCGCGAGTAGCCTCCCGAGAGGGCGACCACGCGCAGCACATTCGGATGCGCCACGACATCCGCATATAGGTCGTCGACGGAATCGTGAGCTTCAGCATCAGCTGTTGCTCCGGCCCGAGCGTGTCGAGGTGTCTGAGTATGGCCGCCTTGAGCCGACGCTCGGCGCCTGGCTTGTCCGGAGCGTGGATGTCGACTTCTGGTTCGAGGATGGGCATGAGGCCCGCAGCCCGGATCTGCTTGCCGACTGTGAACTGCTGGCCGACCCAAAGTAGCCCAACTTTGCGAGGACGCCAGGCCGCAAAGGACGGCGGCTCATCCCCCAGCGAATTTCGCCAGAGCATCACCGGCAAGGCGGTACCGCACCCATTCGTCCAAGGGCACCGCGCCGATCGATCTGTAGAACGCGATGGCAGGCTCGTTCCAGTCTAGGACGCTCCACTCGAAGCGACCGCAGTTGTTCGATAGAGCCAGGCGCGCCAGGTATTGCAGCATGGCCTTCCCGGCTCCCGCGTTTCGGTGGGCAGGCGAGACGTAGAGGTCTTCGAGGTACAGCCCTTGCCGGCCTTGCCAGGTGGAGTAGTTGAAGAAGTAGACGGCAAAGCCAGCGTCCACACCCGCCACTCGGCAGACCAGGGCACGTGCTCGAGCCCCTTCCCCGAACAGTGACGCGCGGAGACTAGCCTCGGTCGCTACAACTTCATGCTCAGCCTTCTCGTACGCGGCAAGTTCCTTGATGAAACGAAGAATCAGCGCAACGTCCCCGACGCTGGCCGGGCGGATGTCGATATGCGGTGAGCCAAGCATGGACGAATTATGTTTGGATGCGGCGGCAGGGCCGCTTCTGGCCGAAAGCGGACGTGCACACGACGGAGCCCAAGGCCTTGGGTCAGCATGAGAACTTCGTACAAACCATCGCACCTGACCGCGCTGGCTACTCTTGCGCAGGCGGCGCGCAGTACCATTGCCGATTCAGCGGCTCAACGGCGTCGAAGATCCGAGCGGACGGTGCCTGGGGTGCTTCGCACGCCCACTGCCGCTCATGTCGAACGTTGGGTCCTACAAAGATGTCCAAGTCTTCAGCGCTTGATCCATTCTTGGCCAAGTATGACGAAGGCATTGCGACGCAAACTCGCGCAGTCCGCGAGCACTTGGTTAAGCTCTTTCCGCGCGGCTACGAACTTGTCTACGACAACTACAATGCCTTGGCATTTGGCTTCAGTCCCACGGATCGCGCAAGCGACGTGGTGGTTTCCGTTGCCGCCTACCCAAAGTGGGTGACCCTATTCTTCCTCCACGGCGCATCGCTTCCTGATCCGCACCGTGTGCTGCAGGGGACCGGGAGTAGGGTGCGTAGCGTTCGGCTGGCGCCTGCTTCAGTACTGCACTCTGCTCCCGTTCAGGAGCTGCTTCGGCTGGTCGTCGCGGACGCTCGCTCGGCGTTCGCACTTGCGCCAACGTTAAGCAGCGTGGTGAAGTCCGTATCCGCCAAGCAGCGCCCGCGCAAGCCGTCTGCCGCAAAGGCTCGCTCATCGAGTGTCCCTAAGAGGGCTAAGCGCAGCGGGGCCTAACCAGTCGTTGCAGCCGACGTCCGGCTCGTTGCCTCGCTCCACACCGGCCGCGTCAGGGGCCGGCCGTCTTGGGCAATAGAACTGCGCACGCCGCTTCCGGAAGCACAAGTTCCACAACGGAGCTGGTGGCGAGTCGATCGATGGTGCTGGGCCGAGAGCGACCCAAAACGAGGATGTCAGCGGGTAGACGACTCACTTGCGCCAGAATTTCCTTCGCAGGGTCACCAATCAAGACTTCCAACTGAAGGGAAAAGCCTGCGCGGAGCGCCATCGGCTCTAGGCGCCGCAGTCTCTGCAAAGCAGACCGCCGCTCCGCCTCCAACTCCACTCCATTCGCATACGCCGACTGATCGATCACCGTCAGGACTTGCAACGTTGCCCCGAGACCGCGAGTGAGGTCGCAGGCCAGGTTCAGCGCGTCTTCCGAACTTGGACTCCCGTCGTACGCAAGCAGCACCTGACGCAACATGTGGCCTCCTAGATCGCATCCCGGCTCGCACGCTTGGTGAGTCCTCACTCTATTTGCGCTCGACAGCTTCGAATGATGGCTCCTTCATTCGACGCCTGAAGATACGTGAGAGGACAATGCCCGCGACGCTGCACCTGTCATTCGGCTGGAGCGCCGTGCTGCGGGCCATCCATTGTCGGCGCTCACAGGCAATCGTGGTAAGCGCAGCACCGAGGACGGCACGCATAGCTGAGAATGCGGCCCAGGATCAGCCGGTGTCCGACGCGCGCAGCGCCGTCACGAATTTTCTGAATCTGTCCTCGCTCAGGTCCAGCGGCTGAGTCCGCCCCGACGCCAATGAGCAATCCGGAACCCCTGGTCGGCGGCAAACCGGGGAGGCAATTCGGTGCCGATCGATTTCATTCAACACGGCCGGATCCTTTATGCCGGCGGCCGCACTGACCGCTTCGAAACTCCCTCCGCGCTGCAAGGCTCGCGACACCTCCAAAGACTGGCGGCGGGGCCGGGGCGGCCCAGGAGTTGTGTTGTCCCAACGGCCCCGGGGTTTATTGGCGGCCGCCTTTCATCAACTTGTCACCAAGTTGTCACCAACTTGTCACAATGGATGAGCCTGAAGGGGAGGAAGCCAAGTGAAGCAGTGGATCGTCGTCTGTCTCGTCGCCGGCCTGGCTGGCGTTCTCCACGCACCGATTGCGGCGGCCCAGACGCTGAGTGGCGCGGGCTCCTCCGCGGCGGCGCCTATCTACCGGGCGTGGGCGCGTCAGTACCAGAAGGCCGTGGGCACGGCGGTAGCGTATGAGCCGGCCGGCTCGAGCGCCGGCGTGAAGATGGTGCGGGCCGGGGAGGTTGCCTTCGGGGCGTCCGACGTCGCTCCCGACGAAGCGGAGCTTGCGGCCAGCGGCCTTGCCATATTCCCGGTGGCGATCACCGGCATCGTGCCCGTGGTGAACTTGCCGAAGGTCTCCGACGGCCAATTGCGGCTCTCGGGCGAGGTGCTGGCGCGCATCTACATGGGCGAGATCGACAAGTGGTCGGCGCCGGAGATCGGCCAGCTCAACCCCGGGGTCGCGCTACCGGAGCTGCCGATCAAGCTCATCGTACGTTCCGACGGGTCCGGCACTACCTACAACTTCGCCGACTACCTGGCCAAGGTCCATCCGGCGTGGAAATCACGCTTTGGCGTCAAGACGACCATCGCCTGGCCCGCCTCCGTCATCGGAGTGAAAGGCAGCGAAGGCGTCGTCAGGGCGGTGGCGCAGACCGCCGGCGCCATCGGCTACGTCGACTTCGGCTACGTGGCCGACAACAAGCTGGCCGGTGTGCAGATGCGCTCGGCGGACGGCGAATTCGTGCGCGCTGGCGTGCTGGCATTCAAGGCGGCTCTCGCGCATAGCGACTGGTCCAGCCGCGGCACCTTCGGCGCCACGCTCACCAACGCGGCGGGCAAGAGCAGCTGGCCGATCACCATGGGCACCTTCGTGCTGGTGCCGCGCGTGACGGACAAGCCCGAGCAGACGCTGGCCGCGCTCAAATTCTTCGCCTGGGCGTTCAACCACGGTGACGCGCTGGTTCAGGAAGCCAGTTTCGTGCGCCTGCCCGACCGCGTGCAAGCCGCCGCCTTCAAGGTGATCACCGGCGTGCGCGACAAGAGCGGGCGGCCAATCGGGCTGAACGTGCTCTAGGGCGGTGCTCCAGGCTCCCACAAACACGCTTGATCCGTTGCAAGCGGGCGAAGCTCCAGTCGAGTCCTGAGAGCGACCCTCAGCCTCCATTTTTCAGAACGAACTGCCTCGCCTTGCCTTCGCGAGCTCGATGAACTCGCGCGTCTTCTTCGGCGGCTCGCCTTGTCCCGGCCAGGCAGCATAGAGCGTCACCTGCGGCAGCTTGACGTTCGGCAACACGCGCACGAGCCGGCCGGCGGCGACCTCGGCCTCCAGCACGAAACGCGGCGCAGCGTAGATGCCCAACCCCGCCAGCGCCAGCGCGCGGCCGCCCGCGGTGCTGGACGTGCTGACCGTGCGCTGCAGGCGCACCGATTCCTTGCCGTCCCGGGTCTGAAGCGTCCATGGATGAGGGATGGGCGTGAAGGCGATCCACGCATGCGAGGCCATGTCCGCCAGGCGCCGCGGTGTACCGCGCTCGTGCAGGTACTCCGGCGACGCCACGCTCCAGACGTCGAACACCGCGAGGTTCACCGCCCGCAAGCTGGAGTCGCGCCGGCCGGTCGTGCGCAGGCTCAGGTCCATGCCTTCGGCCACGAGATCCAGAAGGCGGTCGCTGGGCCGGTATTCGACGTGCATGCCCGGATGGCGCCGCACATACTCAGCAACCACGGGTGCGACCCAGCTGGCGGTGTCTTCCGCGGACGTGAGGCGCAATACGCCGCTGAGCTGCGCCGACTGGTGCCGGGTGCGCTCCGCCAGCCGCTGAGCCTGTTCCAGCAGGGCTCGCGCTTCGTCGCGCAACGTCGTGCCGGCCTCCGTCAAGGTGAGACGGCGCGTGGAGCGGTGCAGCAGCTGAACGCCAAGCTCCCGCTCCAGCGCGGCGACGTGCTGGCTCGCCGCGGACTTGGTGATGGCCAGGTGGTCGGCGGCCCGCGTGAAGCTGCCGGTAGCGCACACGTTGACGAAGACCTCCAGGCGCGCAAGGTTCATCTGTCCAGTATCCACGAACAATCGATTCCGGAAAAGGCACTTTTTCCTGACGATGCGAACGGCCACGATGCGAGGCATCCACACCCTCCTCGAAAGGAACCGCCATGTTCGTCCTGCTCGGATCCAACGGTCAGATCACGTCCAAGCTCGCCCGCCTGTTGCTGGCCGGAGGACACCCCATCCGCGTCGTGGGACGCAATGCAGACGCTCTCGCGCCGCTCGCCAGCATCGGTGCGGAGGTTGCTGCCGGCGACGTCGGAAACGCCGCGTTCCTGGAGCGTGCCCTCGCCGGTGCGAAGGCCGCCTACACGATGATCCCGCCGTGCTACGGCGAGGACGACATGCGTGCGGCGCAGGACCGCATTGGCGCAGCCATTGCGCGCGCCCTGGACACGGTGCGGGTGCCCCGCGTCGTGAACCTGTCCAGCATCGGCGCGGAGCTGCCCCGGGGCACCGGCCCCGTCGAGGCGCTGCACGCCCAGGAACAGCGGCTGCTGGCGGTCCGCGGCATCGACCTGCTGCACCTGCGGCCGGGCTCGTTCATGGAGAACCTGCTGCCCGCGGCGGCGGTGGTGGCCGCCGAGGGCGCGCTGTCTGGCATGGAGGCGCCGGACGCAGCGATTCCCATGGTCTCCACTCGGGATGTCGCGGCGGTTGCCGCGCGCGAGCTGGTGACGCCGCGGCACCACGGCGTGTTGCTGCTGCACGCCGCCCGGCACGTGACCATGCGAGAAGCGGCTGCCGTGCTCGGTGCGGCCATCGGCAAACCTGGGCTCGCCTACGTTCAATCCACGCCCGCCGAGGGCAAGGCGGCGCTGCGCGCACACGGCTTCTCGGCCAGCGCCGCTGACCAGATCGAAGCGCTCGCCTGCTGGCTGTCGACGTCGCCGCTCGCGTCGGCAAGCGTGGCGCCTGTCGCAGTGCAGCCGACCACGATGGAAGCGTTCGCGCGCGAGGAGTTCGCGCCGGCGTGTGCGCGGCTGGCCATGGGTGTGGCTTGAACGCGCGCTGGTGAGCGAGGCCCGAGGCAATCAGGTGTTCGGCTCAGGGAGTCATCATCGCTGTGTAGCGTCGCTGCATCTCGTCGGGCTCGATCTTCTCGATCGAGTGCCCGAGCAGCCAGGTGTGGCCGAATGGATCGCGCAGCCGGCACGACCGTTCGCCGTAGAACTGGTCGCTGGGCGGCATCAGCATGGTGGCGCCGGCCGCGACCGCTCGTTCGCCCATCGCGTCGGCGTCGTCCACATGCAGGTGGATCGTGCAGCCGGTGAACTGGTCGCCTTGCGGCCCCAACATTCCGTATTCGGGGAATTCGTCGCACACCATAAGGACCGAGGGGCCCAGCTGCAGCTCCACGTGGCCGACGCGGCCTGAAGGCTCGACTAGCCGGAACAGCTCTGTCGCGCCGAAGGCCCGTTGGTAGAACGCGATAGCGGCCTTGGCGTCACGCACCATCAGGTATGGAAAGACTTCGTGAATCTCGTCCATCGGGTTCTCTCCTTCATGCGGCGACATGCCGCCAGAACCACAGCCTATGCGGCCGGGGGGCAGGCCGTATTGGATATTTTTTCGGCTTGGGTTCAGCGCTCCACGGCCACGTGCGTCGGCTGGTCGGCTTGCACCGGCACATAAGCCCCCGGCGCGATGCCAGCCAGCTCGCGGAACTCGCGGATCAGGTGGGATTGATCGTAGTAGCCGGCGCCCGCCGCGATCTGTGCCCAGTCGCGCGGCCCGCAGCGCACCAGCGACGGCAGCAGCACGCCAAAGCGCAGCACGCGCGCATAGCGCTTGGGCGTGAGCCCCACTGCCTGCTCGAAGCGGCGGATGAATTGCGCCGGCGTGCAGCCGCTGCCCTGCTGTACCGGCTCGACCCGCGCGCGGGCCGGGTCGCGGTGGAACGCAACGATCGCAGCGGAGACCAGCGGATCGGGCGGTGCGGCATCATGAAGGCGCTGCAGCAGGTACCCTTGCAGCAGTTGCAGCGCGCGACGCGCCGACCCGGCGTCCTGCAACTGCTCGCGCAGATCGCGTGCGGCCAGTCCCCACAGGTCTTCCAGCAATTCGGTGCGATTGCGCAACTCGGGCAGCGCGCCGCCGAAGAAGGCCGCCGCGCCGCCGGGCTTGAAGTGCACGCCGATCACGGCCGACGGACCTTCGGTGCCGCGCACGCCGAAGCGGTCGCTCGCACCCTGCACGACGGCGCCGCGCAGCCACCGCGCATGGGAGACCGCCGGTTCGGGGTCGTAGCGGATCAGGTGGTCCTGCAGCAGCGGCACGACGATGTCGGCGCAGCCGGTGGGCAGGCTGCGCTCGCGCGTGTGCGGCAATGCTCCGCGCTCGCTGTACCAGAGGCTGTCGACGCAACGGGCCAGCAGGCCGGAAGGACGGTGACGCAGGAGCATGGCTTCTTGTAGCGCGGATGTCATCCTGGAGCAAGTGCCGCAGCGCGACAGCGAGCGTAGCATCCAGATTTCGGGGAACAGCACCACGTCGCCTGTGGCGCTACCTGCGGGACGGCAAGACCATGGTAGCTGTGTGGCCCGCGCCGACCGTGTAGCGATTCACACCGTCATCGATGCTGATCTGCCATTGTTTGTCGCCGAGCTTTAAGCTCATGTACAGAGCGGTCAGCTTCTCGCCGCTCCGGCCGCACCGCGCTCAGGCCGCATCAAGGGCTGGGGCCTCCAGCCAATGAGGAGGTGCCACCCCAGCGAAGCATTCCAGGGCCTGCTGGTCCAGGCTTTCTACCCGGCCATGGCGCAGCGTAATCAGCCCCTTCTCGTGCAGTGCCCGCAGCGTGCGGTTGGCGGTCTGCCGCGACATACCCGCGAGGGCGGCCAATTCGTCCTGGCTCAGATTGAGCTTGCGCAGCCCCGGCCAGAAGTGGCGGCTCAGATAAATGGCGAGCCGCTGCTCGGGCGAGCGCCTGCGGTCGGAATCGATGACCGCCATGGCCTGGGCAACACGCTGGTTCATGCGTTGAAGCACAGCACGGTTGAAGGGGATGCTCGTCGCCAGCAACTCGTGGAACAACCCGCGCGGCAGACAAAGAAGCTCGGAGTCGCGTAGCGCGCGCACTTCGTAGCGACGCGGCGCGGACTGCAGCACGCTGCCCTCGCCGAACCATTCGCCACCGGACAGAGCGAGGTAGCTCGTGCGCGAACCGCCGCCGGCACTCTGCAATTCGACTAGTCCCCAGAGCACCGCATACCAGCCGTCCGCGGGCTCGTTCGCGGGAATCACCACGTTGCCCTTACGAGCGCGCAGCGTGCGCATGGTGCGCAGGGCCTTGTCCTGGGCCTCGACGGACAAGTGCGTGAACCAGGATTGTTGCTGGAGGAATCGCGCGGCCACCAGCCGATCGATGGAGGTGATGCTCATGCCCCCGATTTTCTGTGTGGCGAGCACACACGCAAGGGCGTTGCACGCCACTTGACTGACTTTGCGCGCCGCGGTGAGAAACGCCAGCAATTTGGCCAAGTCAGGTCATTGAGGCTGGTGGGGGGCCGGCCTAGAGTGCGCCGCAGTCCCGCGCCGCGGGACGCAACCAGGAGACAACGATGCAGATCCACACGCTGGCACGCAGGCTGGCCCTCTGGCTGATTCCTGTCGCCACGCTGCTGGCCGCAGGCCCCGCCATGGCGGGCAACTGGGTATTCGGCACCTACGCCAACATCTGGGGCGCCCGCGAATTTCAGGCATGGATTCCCTCGAACTACCGACCGGATGTTCCGGTGCCGGCCGTGCTCATGCTCCACGGCTGTCTGACCGAGCCCAACAGCATGGCCGCGGTCTCGCGGTTTAACGAGCTGGCGGACCTCGAAAACTTCATCGTCATCTACCCGAGGCAAAACGTCACGTCTAATCCCGAGCGCTGCTGGAACTTCATGCTGTCGATCAACCAGTCGCGCGGTGCCGGCGAGCCGTCGATCCTGGCAGGCATCTTGGGCTGGGTGCGTGGCCGCTACAACATCGACCCGACGCAGATGTATGTCACGGGAATTTCTGCCGGCGGGGCCATGACTTCCATCATGGCAGCTTGCTACTCGGATCTTTTCGCCGCGGCTGCCGTCCATTCGGGCGGCATGTACAAGGGCGGGGTCGGGCTGGCCACGAGCGCGGAGTCGCTGCTGGCTGGCAGCCCCTACGACCCGGACCAACGCGGCCGCGACGCCTGGAACTGCGGGGGCGCGCCGCGTCGGCTGATGCCGATGCTGGTCTTCCACGGCACCTCGGACATCGTCGTGAATCCCGTCAATGGCGACCAGACCGTGCGCCAGTTCGTCCAGACCAACGACCTGGGCGACGATGGCCTGGACAACGACACTGCGCGCTATTTCGCTTCGAGCATCACGCGTGAGACCACGCCTGTGCCGGGCGGCCGCAGCTACACCGTCGCGACCTTCCGCAACAGCGCGGGCGTCGTCGTGGCGCAGAAGTACACCGTGGAAGGCATGAATCACGCGTGGAGCGGCGGGCCGCCGCTCTGGCCGTTCAGCGACGAGCTTGGCCCGGACGCGACCGGGATCACCTGGGCGTTCTTCCGGAACTACCGCCGGTGAGGGTGCTGGCGGCTGCCGCGCTGGGCACGGTGTTGTGCCTGCCCTGCGTCATCCCGGCACCGCACCTGGCCGCCGACGGGGCCAGTGCGCCGACCGGACCGGTCCAGGTGAAGCAGTGGCCTCCCGCTACCGAAGCGCAGGCGGGAGCCACGTCCCTTGCACACCGCGCCTCGGCGTCGCCGGGACCGGCGGCTCCTATGGTGATCGATCACCGGACCGGTGAGTGGATCGACGCCGCGCTGGAACGCTCGGACATCGATCCCGGCTTGACAGACGTGAGGCTCACCGCGGGGCTGTCGCCTGAGTCCGCCACGCGGCTGGCTGCGCTGATCGTGGCCTTCCGGGAGTACCGCGCGCAGCGGGCGGAGCTGCTGGCCGCGTCACGGGCCGCGGAGGATCTCGCGTCGGCTCGCGAACGGTTTGCCGCACTCCAGGTGCTTCGGCGGCGCCTGTTCGGTGAAGAAGTCGCGCAGGTGCTGTTCGGCGACGACGAGAGGCGCACGCTCGAGGCGCTGCAGCGGCTGGCGGCCGAAAGCTCGTGAAGCGCAGCGTCAGTCGTCCTCATTTGCGGGCTGGGCGATGATCCGGCGCCGATACTGGCCGGGCGGCTCGCTGAACCAGCGTTTGCATGCGCGAAAGAAATTACTCTGGTCAACGAACCCCAGCAGGTCCGCGACCTGGTTGAGGGCGTAGCGTTCCTCAGCGAGATACTTGCGCGCCAGTTCGCGCCGGGCTTCGTCCAGCAGATGCTGGAACGACGTGCTTTCCTCCTGCAGTCGCCGCTGCAGCGTTCGATCGGCGAGCGCGAGGCTGGCCGCGATCTGTTCGCGCCGCGGCTCGCCGCGGTGCAGCCGGCGCACGATCTCCTCACTCACCCGGTAGCTGATGCTGGTGTTGCCCAGGGCTGTGATCCGTTCTCGCAGGACGTGCTCGTGCATTGCCAGCATCTTCGGATTGCGCGAAGGCACTGGCGCGGCCAGGTCGTCTGCCGCCAGCAACATGCGGTTCTCGGCTTGGTCGAAGCGCAAGGGACACCGGAATGCCTCGTGATAACGCTGCACTTCGGGCGGGCGCGCGAACTTGAATTCGACGGCCAGCGGCTCGACCGGCCTGCGAGTAACCCATTGACAAGTCGTCACCAGCGCCAGCATGCCGAATGCGTAACGCTGGCGCGGCACGGGCCGGCTGTTGCCAACGCTGCCCAAGACCAGCCAGGCATTGGGGCCCTCCGGCAGCAGTTCGAAGGTGGCCGCGTCGGAGACGACGGCCATGTAGCGCGCGACGGCCCGAAGCCCAGCGCGCAGGTCGGGACTGGACGCCATCGCGAAGGCCAACACGTCGGCGTTCACGTACTTCGAAGTCAGCTCGCGGTCGAGCCCCAGCGCGGCGTCGCCCGTCTCGGCCACGGCCAGCTCCCACAGGGCGCTGACCTCGTCGGCACCGAATCGCTCGTTGGGATTCTCGAGCCGCACGGGATCGATACCGGCACGCCAGACGGCCGCGGGCACGTCGACACCGCGCGCGGCGAACATCTCCAAGACGCCCTTGACCCAGGAACAAGAACTCGTGCGCTGCATTGCTTCGTGGCTTCGTGCGGTCAATAAATTGGCCGCGTTGCGATAGCGCCGACTCCCTGGCCCGTGCCTACACTTTTTTCAATCGATTGGCCGGCGGCACGGAAGCATTCGAAAGGATTTCCACCGCTCGCACAAGCGAGATTTTCCCGATTGAGGAGACAGACATGGATGTGGGCGGGCTGAAGCGGCTACTGGGGGCGGGCGTGTGCGCATTGTTGATGGCGTGCGGCGGCAATGGCGGGGACGACCCGACGGTTCGCCTACTGCCTCAAGGGGCGGTAGCGGGATCGAGCGACGCCGCGAGCGGCACGTACTCGTGGAAAGGCATTCCGTACGCCCGCCCACCGGTGGGTGCGCTGCGCTGGCGCGCCCCGGCCGAACCTGATGCCTGGGGCCGCCTGGACGCCACGCGCTTCGGCAGCGCTTGCATCCAGAACGGCCGTATCTACGGGCCGGGCTTGAACAACACCTACGACGCGACGATCGCCACCTCACTCAACACACCGGTAGGCAGTGAAGAATGCCTCACGCTCAACGTGTGGCGCCCGGCGAACGATGGCGCGGGCCTGCCGGTCATCTTCTTTGTGTATGGGGGAAGCAACATCTCCGGGTATTCGGCCGACCCCGTGTACGACGGCGCGGCGCTGGCCAAAGCCGCAAATGCCATCGTGGTAACTGCGAACTACCGCGTAGGTCCGCTTGGGTTCTTCAATATGCCTCAGCTCAAGACCGGGAATGCGGCGGAAGATTCGGGCAACTTCGCGCTGCTGGACATCATCCAGGCACTGAAGTTCGTCAAGAACAACATCGCGACGTTCGGCGGCAACGCCTCGAACGTGACCTTGATGGGTCAGTCGGCCGGTGCGATCAACACCTGGGCTCTCGTTGCATCGCCCATGGCTGCGGGCCTGTTCCATCGCGCCATCCCGATCTCAGGCGGCATCTCGCTGGCATCGAACCTGCCCGCAGGCTCGATTCCCACGCTCAACCCGGCCAGCACCTACGCCGCGCAATCGGGCGCGCTGCTGACCCGGCTGCTGATCGCCGACGGGCTGGCCACCGACGCCGCGAGCGCCCAAGCCTATGTCGCGGGCAAGAGCAGTGCCGAAGTCGCGACGTACATGCGCGGCAAGGATGCCAGGGTGATCCTCAACACCTTGCTGGCCGCCGGGCTCACCGGCTCGGGGCCCATCCCCGATGGTTCGGTGCTGCCGGCCGACCCGATTGCCGCCATCGCGGCGGGCAACTACAACAAGGTACCTGTGCTTGCGGGCAACACGGCTGAAGAGGGCAAGCTGTTCGCGCCGTTCCTGACCCTGCTGGGTGGCCCGCCCGGGTTCAAGATCGGCGACGCGGCGCGTTTCAACATGATGGCGACGTTCAATCCCGACGCCGCACCGACGCTGACCGAAGCAGACATTCTCGACCCAGGCTACGTTCCGTCCAGCGCTCCCGGCACGGGCTGGACTGCGAAGGCGAATCTGCTCGGTTCCGTGTTCATGGCACCGAGCCGCGACAACGTACTCAATACCCTCAAGTCGCGGCAGGCGGAAGTCTGGTACTACCGCTTTGACTGGGCGCAGGAACCCGCGCCTTGGAACACCGTGTATGGCGCGGCGCATGCGTTCGACCTGCCCTTCCTGTTCGGCAACTTCGGCCCCTCGCTGTTCAGCAATGCAACCAACAGCACGACCAACCGACCGGGTCGCCTGGCGCTGTCGGCCGCAATGATGGCCACCGTCGCCGCTTTCGCGAAGAACGGCGACCCCAACAACGCGTCACTCGGCCGTACCTGGGCGTCCTGGCCGTCGCGGCTGGTCTTCGACGCCACGCCGACACAGGCCGTGATCTCGACCCAGTGAATCGGGCCGGCGGCGCCTCGCGGTGCGACGTCCGCCCGGCAACAGTGGAGCGAGAGCGCAAGCACCTGTCCTGACCATAAGGAGTATCGAGTTGGACACCATGAAGAGACGCACATTCTGTGCCGCCGCGATGGCTGCATCGCTTGCGCCAGCAGCGCGGGCGGCCGAAGCTGGGATCAGTGACCGCGAGATCGTGTTGGGCCAGATCATCGCTTTGTCAGGGCCGCTTGCGGCTTTGACGCCTGACATCGTGCAGGGATCGGCGGCCTGGTTCAACTCGGTGAACGAGAAGGGTGGTGTGCACGGCCGCAAGATCCGCGTCATCACCCTGGACGACGGCTACGTGCCCGCCAATACCGTGAAAGCAGCACAGCAACTGATCGAGGAGGAGCAGACCTTCGCCCTGCTGAACCTGACAGGGACTGGCAACGTGGCGGCCATCCTGCCGTTGCTTGAGAAGGAGGGCATGCCCCTGCTTGGCCCGATCACGGGCGCCAATGCCCTGCGCAGCCCGACGCCGCCCAACGTATTTCATTTGCGCGCAAGCTACGGCGACGAGACAGAAAAGATCGTGCAGCATCTGGTGACTGTCGGGATCCAGCGTATCTCTGTGGCGTACCTCGACAACGGCCTGGGCAAGGACGGGCTCGCCGGCGTCGAGCGGGCCATGCAAAAGCGCGGGCTGAAGGTCTACTCGAGCGCTTCGGTCCAGCAGGACGCGTCCGACGTCGACAAGGCCGTGGCCGCGCTGCATCACACCCGGCCGGAGGTGGTCATCATGATCACCACGGGCAAGGCGACGGTGGACTTCATCAAGAAGTACAACGCGACACGGCGCGGGATGCGCTTCTACGCGCTATCAGTGATGGGCACCCAATCCACCCTGAGAGCGCTCGGCCCGGACGGGGTGGGAGTCATAGTCACCTCCGTGGTGCCGTTCCCGTGGAGTGCGAGCAGCCCGTTGGCACGTGACTTTCGCGCCGCCATGCTGAAGTCCGGCTACGAGAACATCTCTTTCGCCGGCTTCGAGGCCTACCTGAACGCGCGGACCATGACCGAAGGGCTGCGCCGCGCCGGCCCCAACCCCACACGAGCGCGCTTCGTCGCGGCGCTGGAGTCCATGAAGCAGGTGAATTTCGGCGGGTTCGAGGTGGGATTCTCGAAGGAGAACCACCAGGGATCGCGGTATGTCGAGCTGACGATCATCGGCCCTGGGGAGCGTTGGACGAAATAGCCGGAGGCGGACACTGAAGGGTTCAGCACCAGCCGGACGGCCAAGGCCGCTGAGCTACGCGCCCAGGCAGCCGCATGGCCTATAGCGTGTGATCAATGAGGCGAGGCTCTGTCAAAGGGGTGATCAGCCCGATGGGAGTGCGAGCCATGATTGGACGCGGCGAATCTTCGAGGAAAACGATCTCCGCATCGATCATTCCAATGTCTTGCCGCAGATCGCGGCGTCTGAACTCGAACTCCCATATGGGGACTCCATAGAGCCAGACGTGTGCGAGAAAGAGTTCTCGGCGCGTCTGCCTTCCCGGGAGCACTTGCACCCAGCCGGACAGAAGCATCTCACGGTCCCGCTCGAGTGATAGCTGCAATATCAGTACGGCCCGCTGCAGAGACCATAGCGCGCTTCGAGCAGCCAATGCCAAACTCGCTAGTGGCCGTGCGCGGAGGAGTTCTTGAACAGGGGTTACTTGCATCAAGGGCTCTGGCACAGTGCCCCATTGCTGGGTTAAGGCTCGATGTCTTGAAGCAGCGAAGACGCTGAATACTGCGTCTTCTGCATGACATATTGATGACAGTTGTTGTCCGCAAGGTGGATTGATCCAGCGATTCAGCGGCATCCACCCGGACGATGGACACCGCCTGACACGCTGCGGACGAACCGAGCGGGACGCGCGCGAGGTCGGTCGGATTTCATCTGAAATGAATACCGGCCGCCGCTGCAACGATCGGGCAACCGGTCGAATTGAAGCTGTGGCGAGCGAAGGACAAACCTGCCGTACGTCAGCGGTCAACGCCTGCCGGTGGCTCGCAGCCTGTTCGCCCCCGAACACCATCTGGAAGGCGCCAACCACATGCCCGCACCCGTTAGACAACCAACATCTCGCTGGAAGGCGAGTACGGTCCGCGCGGCATTGCTGCACGCGGCGATCGTACTGGCGAGCCTCATCGCCGCGTCCATCACGCTGGTCGCCTGCGAACCCAGCGCTTCGCACGCGCAGGGCCCCCCCGGCGCGGGCGGACCGCCGCCCGCGCCGGTGGCTGTGACGTCGCTGGTTGCCACCAACCTGGCGATGAACTACGAATACGTGGGCCAGACGGCCGGCTCGCGCGACGTGGAAGTGCGTGCGCGAGTCGCGGGCATCCTGCTGACGCGCAACTTCACCGAGGGCGGCAGCGTCAAGAAAGGCCAGTCCCTGTACAGCCTGGACGCGGCGCCGTTCCAGGCCGCGTTCAATCGCGCAGACGCCGAAGTGGCCGCCGCCGAAGCCAGGCTTGCGCAGACCACGCGCACCTTGAATCGCCTGAAGCCGCAGTGGGAGGCGCACGCGGTGAGCCGGCGCGAATACGACGATGCGGCATCGGCCGAGCAGGTGACGCGCGCAGAACTCAAGGGCGCGCAGGCGCGCCGCGCCGAGGCCGCGTTGAACCTGGGCTACACCAAGGTCGAGGCACCGGTCTCCGGCGCCGCGGGCCGCTCACAGGTGAGCGAGGGAACGCTGGTGGCCGGCCCAGGCACGCTGCTGACAACGCTGACGCAGACCGACCCGATAAAAGTACGCTTCGGCATCGCCGACACCGATCAGATGAAATGGCGCGGCGAAGTGGCCGCGGGCCAGCTGCAACTGCCGCCGCACGAAGCGTTCACTGTCGAAATCAAGCTCGCGGACGGCAGTGTGTACCCGCGCAAGGGGAAGCTGCTGTTCTCCGACACGCGGGTGTCGGGCGTCACCGGCACGGTAGAGGCGGAGGCCGAGGTGCCCAACCCGGACGGCGTGCTCAAGCCCGGCCAGTTCGTGCGGGTGCGCCTGACCGGCGCCACCAAGCCCAGGGCGTTGATGGTGCCCACGCGCACGGTGCTCGAGGGGCCGCAGGGCAAGTTCGTCTATGTGGCGGTCGATGGCAAGGCTGAACCCAAGCCGGTGCAGGTGGGTGACCAGATCGGCGGCGACTGGATCATCAACTCCGGGCTCTCCGAGGGCGACCAGGTGATCGTCGACGGCATGGCGCGCATCTTCTTCCCCGGTGCGCCGATTCAGATCGCGCAGGCTCACGCGGGCGGCGCGAACGCGGCTGCAGGTGGTGCGCCGGCACCTGCGCCGGCCACCCAGTCCTCCAAGTAGGACCCAACTGAACCGTCAAGGGACCGCGCATGTTCTCGCGTTTCTTCATCGACCGGCCGATTTTCGCGGCTGTGTTGGCGCTCTTCATCGTCATCGCTGGCCTGTCGGCAATCCGTTCGCTGCCGATCGCGCAATACCCCGAGATCGCGCCTCCAGTGGTCACCGTCAGCGCCATCTACCCCGGCGCGAGCGCCGAGGTGATAGAGCAGACGGTGGCCGCGCCGCTCGAAAACGCCATCAACGGCGTGGAGCACATGATCTACATGAGCTCCACGTCCACCAGCAATGGCGTGGTGCAGATCCAGGTCACGTTCGACATCGCCAGCAATGCCGACCAGGCGGCCCAGGTCGTGAACAACCGGGTCAAACAGGCCGAGACCAAGCTGCCGCCAGAGGTGCGCCGGCAGGGCGTCACGGTCGAGAAGGGTTCGTCGTCGTTCCTGCAGGTGTTGGCCTTCTATTCCGACGACGGGAGCAAGGACGACCTGACGATCAGCAACTACGTGACGCTCAACGTGCTCGACGCGCTGAAGCGTGTGCCGGGGACGACCAACGTGCAGATCTTCGGCGCCAAGGACTACGCGATGCGCATCTGGCTGCGGCCAGACCGGCTGGCGCAGCTGCGCCTGACCACAGGCGATATCGCGCGTGCGATCAACGAGCAGAACGCGCAGTTCGCCGCCGGCAAGGTGGGCCAGGCGCCCACCGGCGGCGCGCAGGAGATGGTCTACACGATCACCACGCAGGGGCGGCTGGCGGACCCCAGGCAGTTCGAAGAGATCATCTTGCGGGCCAACCCTGACGGCAGCACGCTGCGCCTGAAAGACGTGGGCCGCGTCGAGCTCGGCTCGAAAGACTACGACTTCATCGGGCGCGTCAATGGCAGATCCGCCACGCTGGTGGGCATCTTCCTGCAGCCAGGCGCCAATGCGCTCGAGGTCGGCAAGGAGGTCCAGCGCACGGTCGAGGGTTTGAGCAAGAGCTTCCCCAAAGGCATCGTTCAGTCGGTGGTGTACGACACCACACGCTTCGTGAAAGTGTCGATCAAGGAAGTGGTCATCACGCTGGCTGAGGCGATGATCCTCGTCGTCCTGGTCGTGTACCTGTTCCTGCAGAACTGGCGTGCCACGTTCATCCCGGTGGTGGCGGTACCGGTGTCGCTGATCGGCACGCTGGCCGGGTTGCTTGTGATGGGCTACTCGATCAACACGCTGACACTGTTCGGCATGGTGCTGTCGATCGGCATCGTGGTCGATGACGCCATCGTCGTGCTGGAGAACGTCGAACGCATCATGCACGAGGAGAGGTTGAGCGCGCGCGAGGCGGCGCTGAAGGCGATGCGCGAGGTCTCGGGCCCGGTCGTTGCAATCGTGCTTGTGCTGTGCGCGGTGTTCGTGCCGATCGCCTTCCTGGGCGGCCTGTCGGGTGAGCTGTACCGGCAGTTCGCGGTGACGATCTCGATGTCGGTGGTCATCTCGGGCATCATCGCGCTCAGCCTCACGCCGAGCCTGTGCGTGCTGATCCTGAAGCACGAGCACAAGAACCCGGGGCGCTTGTTCCAGGCATTCAACCGCTTCTTCGCGCGTGTCACCCAGCGCTACGTTGGCGGCGTCGGCTTCATGGTGCGGCGCGCCGGCATCGGGCTGGCGCTGTTCGCCGGCATGGTGGTGCTGGCGGCTGGCTTGTGGCGCACCACGCCAGGGTCCCTGGTGCCCGACGAGGACCAGGGGTGGTTCTTCTCGGCCGTGATCCTGCCCGACGGCGCATCTCTCGAGCGCACCGACAAAGTGGTGCGCCAGGTCAGCGAGATCATCAAGTCCAACACTGCCAATCAGGACGTCATCGCCTTCACCGGCTTCGACTTCCTCGGCGGCGGGTACCGCAACAACGCGGCGACGATCTTCGTCACCCAAAAGCACTGGGACGAACGCACACAGCCGGTGCCGGCACTGGTGGGCGAGGTCTTCATGAAGACGGCGGACACCAAGGAGGCACTGGTGCTGGCTTTCAACCCGCCGCCGATCTTCGGCCTTGGCACCGCGGGCGGCTTCGAGTTCTACCTGCAGCAGCGCGGCGAGGGCGGTGCCAAGCGCCTGGCGGAAGTGTCGCAGCAACTCCAGGGCGCGCTCGCGCAGAGCAAACTGCTCGCAGGTGGCGCCCAGACCTTGTGGCGCGCCACGGTGCCGCAACTGCATGTCGAAGTCGACCGCGAACGCGCCAAGGCGCTCGGCGTTCCGGTGGACGAGCTGTTCAATACGCTGTCGGCAACGCTTGGCAGCTATTACGTGAACGACTTCAACAAATATGGGCGCACCTGGCAGGTGTTGATGTCGGCCGAAAGCGGCTTTCGCAAGCGCCCCGATGACATCGGCCGCATGTGGGTGCGTGCTGGCTCGGGCGAGATGGTGCCGGTGTCGGCGCTGGCCACCGTGAAGTACTCTGCGGGGCCGGAGATGCTCGATCGTTTCAACAACCAGCCCGCGGTGAAGCTGATCGGCCAGGGGGCGCCGGGCGTCAGCTCCGGCCAGGCGATCGCCGAGGTGGAACGCATCGCGCGGGAAGTGCTGCCCCCGGACTTCGGGTTCGACTGGGGCGGCGCTTCGTATCAGGAGAAACGCGCGTCGGGCACTTCGGGCCTGGCGCTGCTGCTGGGCGCCCTGATGGTGTTCCTGATCCTGTCGGCGCAGTACGAGAAGTGGTCGCTGCCGCTATCCGTGATGCTCGCGCTGCCGTTCGGCACGTTCGGCGCGCTGGCGGCGGTGTGGCTGCGCGGCATGAGCAATGACGTGTACTTCCAGATCGGCCTGGTCACGCTGCTGGGCCTCGCGGCAAAGAACGCGATCCTGATCGTCCAGTACGCATCGCACAAAGTCCACGAGGGAATGAGCGCGTCGGCAGGGGCGCTCGAGGCGGCGCGGCTGCGCTTCCGGCCGATCATCATGACCTCGCTGGCGTTCATCCTCGGTGTGCTGCCGCTGGCATTCTCCACTGGCGCGGGCGCTGGTGCGCGGCGCTCGGTCGGCACGGGCGTGATGGGCGGCATGCTCGCCGCCACCTTCCTGGCGATCTTCTTCGTGCCGATGTTCTTCAGGATCATCACGGCGCGCCGGCTGCGCGAACAGCGCAGCACCGAAGAGATCCAGGCCGAGGCCGAGGCGCATCAGGCGCACCCGCACCGCAGCCCGCCCGGGTCGCACCGTCATCCGCATCACGAACAGCCTGGCGCGGGCGGGGAGCTGGCGTGAAGCCCCGTCACGTCACGACCCGCGCTGTCGCGTTTGCGGCGACTGTGGTGGCCGGGTGCGCCGTGCCGCCGGACGCGCGCCACGAGACGCCGCAGCTCGAGCTACCCGTAGTCGCGGCGTTGGTGCCCGACGTCCCTATCGAGTGGTGGAAGAGCTTCAACGACGTGCGGCTCGATGCCTTGGTGGCCGAGGCGCTGACCAACAACCGCGACCTGGCCCGCGCGATGGCGCGCATCGACGAGTCACGCGCCGTGCTGCGCTTGGCAAAGGCCAACCAGCTGCCCAGAGTCGATGCCAATGTGTCGGGCAGCCGGCAGCGCTTCGGCGAGAACGCACCGCTGACGATCGGCGGCAATCAGTTGACCTTCAACGATTTTCGCGCCAACCTGAGCGTGGCCTATGAGGTCGACCTGTGGTCGCGCGCAGCCAACTTGAGCGCGGCGGCGCGTGACGAACTGCTGGCCAGCGAGTACGCGCGCGACACACTGCGCACAGCCTTGGCGGCGCAGGTGGTGCAGTCGTATGCCACGCTGCAGTCGCTCGACGCGCAGCTAGTGCTGTACGGCCAGGCAGTGCAGGCGCAACGCGACAGCCTGAGCCTGCAGCGCCTGCGCTTCAGCGCCGGAGACATCTCCGAGCTCGACATCCAGCAGCTGGACGCCGAGCTGATCGACAACGAATCACGGCTGCCCAAGCTCGACCGCGCACGTGGCGAGGCCGAGCGCGCGTTGGCGCTGGTGCTCGGCCGTTCGCCGAAAGACCTGATCGAGCAAGGCGTCGTGCGCAGCGAGACGCCAACACTGCGCGCCGGCGGCGTCCCCGAAGGTTTGCCGTCCGACCTGCTGCTTCGCAGGCCCGATGTGCAGGCCGCTGAAGCGCGGCTGCGCGCAGCCGGTGCGCGCGTCGACGCAGCGCGCGCGGCGTATTTTCCCGGCATCACGCTGACCGCCGCCTACGGCTTCGAGAGCACGGAACTGTCCAACCTTTTCGATGGGCGCTCGCTGGCCTGGAGCATCTTTGCCGGGCTGACGCAGCCGATCTGGGACGGCGGGCGCATTGGCGCGCAATACGACGCCACGCAGGCGCGCCGCCGGCAGGTGGAGCTGGACTACCGCGAAAGCGTTGCGACAGCCTTCAAGGAAACGCGGGATGCGCTCGGTGCCTACGGCGAGGCCAACGTCTCGCTGCAGAGCGCGCAGCTGCGCTCGCAGGCATTGGCGCGCGCCGCCGACCTCACCCGCGTCCGGTATGACGGCGGCCAATTGAGCCGGCTCGACGTGATCAACGCCGACCGGCTGGCGCTGACCGCCCTGGCGCAGAGTGCCGATGCGACCCGCGCCCTGACCGAGGCACAGGCCAATGTGTTTCGCGCGTTAGGTGGTGGATGGCAGGTTTCGTCGTTGCGTTAGGCTGCCTACCAGTACTGCGCCACCGGCCGCACCTCGATCGCGCCTCCAAGACGCGCCGCCGGAATCCGCGAAGCGAGTTTGACGGCCGCGGTGAGGTCGTCGGCCTCCAGGAGGAAATAACCGCCCACGGCGCCACGCTCATCGACGTAGGGCCCGTCGCTGACCTGCGCGCTCCCGTTCGTCGCGCGCACGGTCTTCGCGTCCTTCGGCAATCCGAGCGGAAGGCCGGGTGTGACGCCGGGCGCCTTGTTGAGTTGGCCGTACTCCGCATAAACGCGCCTTTGCTCTTCCTCGGGAAGCGCGTTCCAACGATCGGTTCCCGGCAGAGGAGTCGTCCCTTGATAGATCAGCAGCACGAATTGCATCTTCATCTCCTCGGAAATCGGCCCGGGATGGGCCTCCCCCGCATGACGTGCCGGCGAGGCAAACTGTGACCGGTCACGTTTCCCGCCTCTGATTCGTCATATCTCAATGAACAACGGTAACGACTGGCTGGCGCAGCGGTTCGAGGCCCATCGCGGACACCTGCGGCGTGTGGCCTACCGGATGCTGGGCTCGCTCGGCGAGGCCGAGGACGCGGTGCAGGAAGCCTGGCTGAAGCTCGCACGCTCCGAAGCCAACGACATCGACAACCTCGGCGGCTGGCTCACGACGGTGGTCTCGCGCGTGTGCCTCGACATGCTGCGCTCGCGCAAGGCGCGCGGCGAGATATCGCTCGACGAGACTCCTGCCGTAAGCGCTGCGGCGATCGAGCCTGCCGCGGATCCCGAGGAGGAAGCGCAGCTCGCCGATTCGGTGGGGCTCGCGCTGCTCGTGGTCCTCGAGATGCTCGAACCCGCCGAGCGGCTCGCCTTCGTGCTGCACGACATGTTCGACTTGCCGTTCGAGGAGATTGCCGCGATCGTCGGCCGTACGCCGACCGCGGCGCGGCAGCTCGCGAGCCGCGCGCGGCGGCGCGTCCGCGGCGTGCAAGCATCCGACTCGGCCAGAATCGGGCGCGAGCGCGAGCTTGTCGACACATTCATCAAAGCGCTGCGTGCGGGCGACTTCGAAGGCCTGGTGGCGATCCTCGACCCCGACGTGGTGTTCCGCGTCGAGGCGGCTGGCCGCCCGGGCGCACCCGTCGAAGTCCGCGGGGCGCGCAACTGGGCGAAGGGTGCAATCGCCTACGCCCAGGCAGCGCGCTTCATGCGGCCGGCGCTCATCAACAGCGCCGTCGGCCTCATTCTGGCGCCACGAGGACGGTTGCAGCGCGTGCTCGTCTTCGAATTCGACGCCGAAGGACGAATCCGGGCGGCCGAAATCATCTCGGATCCCGCGCGCCTCGGCGGGCTCGACCTCGCCGCGCTGCCATGAAGCTCCAATCGATTGGCTGGATTCAATCGTCGCTGCGCGACGTCGCTGCCGCGCCGAAGCAAGGCTCCGAGGGTGCGCCGGATGCGTGGGTCGAAGTCAATGCGCCCTTCGCGCGAGCCCTCGCCGGATTGAAAGCCGGAGACGAGATTGTCATCATCACGTGGCTGCACCTCGCCGATCGCAACACGCTCGATGTCCATCCGCGCGACGATCCGCGCAATCCGCTGACCGGCGTCTTCGCGACGCGCTCCCAGGACCGGCCAAATCCGCTGGGTTTGCATCGCGTGAGTCTGCGCGAGATATCCGGCACGCGCCTGCGCGTGGGCCCTATCGAGGCGGTGGACGGCACCCCGGTGGTCGACATCAAGCGGCCGGCATGACCTTCCCCCGCCTCAACAACCATCGATTGACGAACAGCGCGATGGCGCGAGGCGGAAGTTCGCCGGAGAAAGCGAACAACTTCGCGGTGAACCCCGGAATAACCGTCAGACGCCCTTTCATCAGCGCGCGGTACCCAGCCTTCGCCACCGAGTCGGGCTTTGTTTGCGGCACAAATCGATAGAGATACGTTTGGCTCGCCCCGGCCCTTTCTTCGAAAGCGGAAACCGTCACGCCGGGGCAAAGCGCCGTGACCGAGACCCCGGTTCCAGAGAGCTCCTTGGCAAGGCCTTTGGTGAAGGACAGGACGTAGGCCTTGGTGGCGTAGTACACAGCCATCCCCGGACCTCCGGGCTGATAGCCCACGATCGACGCCACGTTCAGGATCCGGCCGCGCCCGCGGGCGACGAGACCCGGCAGCACGAGCCGGGTCAAGGTAGTGAGGGCCACGACGTTGAGCGTCTGCATTCGCGTCAGCTCATCCACCGGCTGCTCATGAAAGTCTCCGTATAGACCGACGCCAGCGTTGTTGATCAGGACGTCGACGGCGTGCCGACCTGACACGTCTGCCCAAAGTTGTTCCGCGGCGCCCGGCTCTGACAAGTCCTTTGTGTAGACACTGACTTGCACGCCGTACTGGAGCTCCAATTGCTTGGCCGCAAGGTCGAGTTTCTCGCGATCCCGCGCGACCAATACGAGGGCATGGCCGTGAGCGGCAAGCTCACGAGCAAGTGCCAGCCCGATACCGGATGATGCCCCGGTGATCAGCGCAGTATTCATGGTGCCTCCCCGAGTCGATCGACGAGCGACCCACGCGTTTCATTGCGCGTCGCTGGAAGCAGCTTGTCGGACGGCACTGCGCGCATCCCGCCTGCACGTGGCATCGCAAGAATCAATTGCGCAACCTGCGCAGGCTCATCCATCTGGACAAAGTGCCCTGCACCTGGAACAAGAAACAGCTCAGATGCCGGAAACAACTCATGGAAACGCTGTGCGACACCTTTGTTCAAGTACGGATCCGCGTCGCCAAAGATGATCCGGACCGGCCGTCCGAACTCCCTGAGCTTCGGAACCTGCTTAGTTCCCGACCTGACAGTGCGCAACAAGTCTTCGTTCAAACGAAAGAAGGCCGGACGGGCGCTTGGCGTGGCATCGAACTGTCGGTAAAGCAGTGGCACGAATTTGTCCCTGACTTCCGCGTCCCTGAAGAATCTCCCAACCTGCCACCGATACATGCGACGGAAGATCCAGTGACCAAACATCTGCGACATGGGCCGCGCGATGTTCCTGACCACCGGCGTCGAAAACAGCCAAATGGCTTCCGGCGGGCGAAGCGTCGGCATTGCACAGTAATAGGTGTTCAACAGCACCAGCCCCGCTACGCGATCGGCGTTGGCAAGAGCCCAGTCGATCGCAGGCGGCCCCGAAGCATCGTGCGCGACAAGGATGACTTGCTGAAGGCGAAGTTGGGCGATGACGGCATCAAGGTCGTCGACCTGACTCGTCGCGGTGTACGCAAAGCCAAGGGGTTTGTCCGAAGCACCCCACCCCAGGAAGTCGAAGGCAATGACTCGACGAGGTGGCGAAAGATAGGAATACAGGCGGTCGTAGAGATGCAGATTGTCCGGGAACCCATGCATCAAGATGATCGTCGGCTCCTGTCCCGGGTACTCGCGGACGTGGATTCGATGTTGGTCCCGACGTACAAAGCTCTCTCGGTAATCCATCATTCCCTCCGGATGGGATGTCCCGCCGCCACGATCAGCTAGAGATCTTGGACTCGACGAGCTTGGCCAGTTGCTCGAGTGACTGCTGCCAGCCCAGATAGCACGTCTCCACTGGAATGACCTCCGGAATTTCCTCCTGAACGATGGCCAGCTCGGTGTTGCACGAAACCTGCCGCAACGAAATGGTTGTTCGCATTTCTCCGGGGAGGTTTGGATCGTCAAAGCTATCGGTGTAGCCAATTCGCTCATTCGGAACCAACTCGCGATACTCGCCGCCGAACGAGTGCCTATTTCCGGTAGAGAAGTTCGTGAACGACATCTTGTAAGTTCCGCCGACTCGCGCGTCGATGTGATGAACCTTGCAAGTGAATCCAAACGGCGGCAGCCACTTGGCCATGGCATCCGCGTCCAGGAATGCGCGGTAGACGCGCTCGGGGAGCGAACGAAGCACCCGATGAAGACGAACGGTGCCGGTAGTCATGAGGGACGGTCCTTTCGCCGGTACAGTGTGTCGATCGGCTAGCTCCGCGCGAGGCCGTCGATGAACGCTGCGAGCGCGGCGGAGACGATGACGGCACAGACGGCGCTGGCCACGCGTTGCGCCGGATGGGACAGGCGGAACTGGTTCAAGAGCTCGCGGCGCGAACCATGCGCGAGCTGACCGTAGCCGCCACCGATGTGCAGGAATTCGCCTGGCTCGAGCCGCGTCCGCCGCTTGTCGAATTGCCGGTCCATCTGGACTCCCCTTGCTGAATGCCGTTCTGGGCATCGTCACGGGGAGCCATGACGCCGGTGTTTCAAGCGGCGGCGCGGGGATTTCAGGTGCAACCGCGCCGCGTTCCAGCCACGTCTGTGGCGGCGTGGTTTCAGCGCACGGCCTGTACGTCGGCGTCGAACAGGTACCCGGCGCCGCGCTCGGTCTTGATGTACGTGGGCTTCGCAGGGTCCGGCTCGATCTTGCGCCGCAGTCGCAGGATCTGCACGTCGATCGAGCGGTCGTACACCTCGGCGTTGTGCAGGCGTGAGAGTTCGAGCAACTGATCGCGGGTAAGCACCCGCTGGGGTGCAGACAGGAATGCGGTCAGCAAACTGAACTCGCCGTTCGTCAACTCAACGATTGAGCCATCGATCGCCTTCAGCCTGCGCAGCCCGATGTTGAGTTCCCAGTTCCCGAAGCGGTAGCAGCGCACGCGCGCGATAGCGTCGGCCACCGTGGCCTGCGCGCCGGCGCGGCGCAGCAAGGCGCGCACCCGCGCCAGCAGTTCGCGCGGACTGAAGGGCTTGGTCAGGTAGTCATCGGCGCCGAGTTCCAGCCCCATCACGCGGTCGGCCTCTTCGGAGCGACCGGTGAGCATCAGGATCGGGAGCGACGAGGTGCTGTCGCGCAGGCGCCGCGCGATCTGCATGCCGTCCTCGCCGGCCAGCTTGAGATCGAGTACGAGCAGGTCGATGGGGTCGCGTGCGAGGGTCGCGTCGAGTTCACGCCCGCTGGCCAGCGTCGTCACCCGCAGGTCGTTTTCGGACAGGTATTCGGCCAGGAGTTCGCGCACAGCGGGATCGTCGTCGAGCGCAACGATGTGCGGCTGCCAATGCGAAACGGCTGGCATAACAAATGCTACCTGCGAGACTGCCATGCTAGCGCGATTTCAAACGTAATGCCGGCGATTCGTTTCGGCATGCGACGGCGGGCACAATGATCCCATTCTCAACAAACGGCCACCGACCGAAGGGACGCGATGCCGGATGCGCGCAACGTGCTGGTGCTCGTAACCGACCGGGCAACCCGCTCGCTGTTTGTCGAGTGGTTGAACGGTGAGGGCTGGCAGGTCGTCGATACCTCGTCGGCCGACGCGGCTGCGCCGTTGTCGCTGATCGTGCTCGAGCTGGCATTTCTGCGCGAGGGTGGGCTGCAGCCACTGGCCGAAGCAAAGCGCCGCTACCCCGGGGTGCCGATCGTCGTCGTCTCGCCCACGGTCTTCGCCAGTGTCGGCTGCTGCGGCCCTTGTGCGGCCGCCCTGGGCGTCGCCGGCGTGCTGCCCAAGCCGATCGAGCGTGCGGCACTGATCGAAGCGGTGCATCATCTGGCGCGCGCGGCATCATCATGAGGGTAAGCCCCCACCGGGTAGCGCCGACGAATGGCTCAGTCGTGCAATGCATCGGCCAGGCTGCGCGCGATGTCGCGTGCTGCCAGCGGCTTGGCCAGCACATCCTTGATGCCGATCTGGCGCGCGCGGTCAATCAGCGCCGGCGTCACGTAGCCGCTCATCAGCACGATCGGGATGTCGGGCCGGATGCGGTGGATCTCACGCGCCAGTTCGGAGCCTGTCATCCCGGGCATCGCTTCGTCGGACAACACCGCGTCGAAACGTTGCGGCGAATCGCGGAAGGTCTCCAGCGCCGCGGCGCCTGATGCGAAGCCCACCGGCTCGTAGCCAAGCTCGGCCATCATCTCCTCGCCCAGCCGTACCAGCGCTTCCTCGTCGTCGATCAGCAGGATCGTCTCGCCGGTGCCGCCGGCGATCGGTTCGTTTCGTGCCTCGGTCGCCTGCGCGCTGCCCTTCCACGGCAGATAGACGGTGAACGTGCTGCCGGCGCCGACTCGGCTATGGACATCGACACCGCCGCCCAGGTCCGCCACGATGCCATGCACCAGCGACAACCCCAGCCCTGTGCCCGTGCCGGCGGCCTTGGTAGTGAAGAAAGGATCGAAGATGCGCTCGACAACCTGCGGCGCGATGCCGCTGCCGGTGTCGCGCACCGCGAGCGTGACGTAGCCGCCGGCCGCCAGCTGCGTGGTCGACACGCACCTGGCTTCGGCCAGGTGGCTGGTGTGCAGGGTCACGACCAGCGTTCCGCCCGCACGCATCGCCTGCACCGCGTTCGCGCACAGATTCATCACCACCTGATGAATCTGTGTCGCGTCGCCGAGCACCGCAGCATCACCAGCGCTGAGGTCACACTCGAGCCGCACCTGCGGCGGCAGCGACGCGGCGGTTGCCACCAGCGCTTCGTCGACGACCGATTGCACATTGACCCGCACGCGTTCACCGACGCCGCTGCGGCTGAACGCCAGGATTCTCTCGACCAGCGACTTGGCGCGCAACGCGGCGCTCATCGCGGCATCGATGTGCCGCCGCAGCGGCGTCCCTTCGGCGCACTCGCCCTGCACCATCTCGCCGTAACCGAGGATTGCGGCGAGGATGTTGTTGAAATCATGCGCGATGCCGCCGGCCAGGGTGCCCATCGCCTCGAGCTTCTGCGACTGGCGCAGTTGCGATTCGAGCCGGTCGCGCTCGGCCTCGGCGTTCTTGCGCACGGTGACGTCTTCGAGCGAACCGGCCATGCGGTACGGCCGGCCCTGCTCGTCCCGCAGTGCGACGCCCCGCTCGCGGAACCAGCGCCAGCTGTCCGAACTGTCGTGGTGGAGCCGGTATTCGACCTCCCAGTGCGCAGCACTGCTGCCGTCAAGGTAGGCTTTCAACCCCTCGTGCACGCGCTTCTCGTCGTCCGGGTGGTAGTGGAACAAGCGCCACCATCCCTCGCACGGGCGCATCGGTTCGCTGGGCTCCAGGCCGAGCAGTTCCTGAGCGCGGGCGGAGAAGAAGAAGGTCTCGTTGCGCATGTCCCAGTCCCACATGCCTTCATTCGAGCCGGCGACCGCCAGTTGGTAACGCTCCTGCGACTCGCGCAGCGCCTGCTCGGTGCGCTTGTGCGCGTCGATGTCGCTGATCGACCCCGACCAACGCGTCGCCCGACCGTTCGAGTCGCCCATGTGGCGGCCGCGAATGCGCACCCAGCGCCAGCTGCCGTTGCCCTGGCGCACCCGGCAGTCGGCCTCCTGCGCGTCAAGGCCGCCTTTCGGCTGACGGCGAAAGATCCGTCTCACGGTGGGCTTGTCGTCCGGATGGATGTCGAGAAGCGCCAGCCACTCGTCGTGCGTGCGCACGGCGAAGAACGAGTCAATACCGGCGATGCGCATCGCGCGCTCGGAGGCGAACATCTGGTCGTTCGTGATGTCCCAGTCGAGGATGCCGTCGTTGGAGCCTTCGACCGCGCGTGCAAACCGCTCCTCGCTCTCGCGCAACGCCTGCTCGGCGCGCTTGCGTTCGGTGATGTCCAGCGTCGAGCCTGCCACGCGGTCGGGCCGGCCGTCGGCGTCCCGGAAGCACTGGCCGCGGCTGTCGATCCAGCGCACCTCGCCGTTGGCCGGATCGATGATGCGGTATTCAACACTCAGGCGCGGCGTCACCCCGGCGAGGTGAAGGTCGACTGCATGCTGCGTGCGTTCGCGGTCGTCGGGATGCATCGGCACGCGCGCTCTCCATTCGCTGCGTGTCGCCGGGGGCTCGCCGTCGATACCGGTCAGCCGGTGCAGTTGCGGCGACGAGAACAACTCGTCGGTCTTCACGTTCCAGACCCAGTGGGCCTCGTCGGAACCGGTCATTGCAATCGCGTAGCGCTCCTCCGACAACCGCAACGTCTCCTCGGCGCGGCGCTGCGCGTCGATGTCGACCACCGAGCCGGCCATGCGGTACGGCTGGCCTTGCGCGTCGCGGATGCACAGCGCTCGCACGCGCACCCAGCGGTACTGGCCGTCGTCGTGCCGCACGCGGTAGTCGACTTCGTGGGCCGGGGTTTCGCCCGCGAGGTGTGCGCGGATTCCCTCGGCGCGCCGCGGCGCGTCGCCCGGATGCACGCGCAGCGACGCGACCAGTTCGTCCAGCGGCTGCAATTCGGGTCCGGGCGGCAGGCCCTGGATCTCGCGCGCGCGAGCCGATTCGAACGCCAGGCCGGCTTGCAGGTCCCAGTCCCATATTCCGACGCCCGAGCCGGCGACGGCAAGCGCGAAACGCTCCTCGCTCACGCGCAGCGCCTCTTCGGCGCGCCGGCGTGTATCGATATCGCTGACCGACCCGGCCATGCGCAGTGCCACGCCGCCGGCGTCGCGCACGCACAGACCGCGCGCGCGCAACCAGCGGTACTGGCCGTCCTGATGCCGCACCCGATACTCGAACTCGTACAACGGCGTCTTGCCTGCCATGTTCGCTTCGATCGCGGCGAGCCGGGGCGCGACGTCGTCGGGGTGCACCTGCACTTGCTCGAGCCACTCCTTGCGTGGTGTCGTCTCGGGCCCGGGTGGCAGACCATACAGCTCGCGCGCCCGCGGCGATGCGAAGATCGCGTCGCTCTCGCGCTCCCAGTCCCAGATGCCGTCGTCGGAACCGGCCACGGCGAGCGCGAAACGCTCGCGCGAATCCTTCAGGGACTCGTGCGCGGCGTCGAGCCGGCGCAACTGGCGCGCAAGAATCGCCAGCAGAAGCGCCGCCAGCAGGCTGAGCGCGAGCGTGCGCAGTGTGGTGCCGATTGCCTGGGCGCGCCATTCGGCAAGCGCGGGCTGAACGTCGCGCAAGACGACAACGGCCAGCGGGTAGTCGGGCACGTCCCGCACGACGACGAAGTGCTCGACGCCGTCGATGGGACTTCGCGCGCGCAAGGGCCCGGCATCGCCGGTGCCACGCGCCGCGAGCCTCGCATTGATCGCCGGGTACGCCTTTCCGAGCGAGCCCTCGACCGGCGGGTAGCGTGCGAACAAGCGCCCGTTGCGGTGGAGCAGGGTCACCTTCGTTCCGGGGTTGACCCGAATGTCGCGGTAGAAGTCCTGGAAGTACGAAACCAGCCCACGTGCGCCGACCAACCCGTCGAATTCGCCCGACGGCTTCTCCAGGCGCCGCCCGAGCGGCAGCGCCCACACGCCGTCGTCGGCGCGCATGACGTTGGCAATGCCCAGTTCGGCCTGCGGGTCGGCGCGCATTGCGTGAAATCCCGGCAGGTCGGCGATGCTGCGCATGGTCGTGTCCGACGGCCCCCACGACAGCGCGACCGCGTTGCCGTTGGCGTCGTACAGTCCGAAGCCGTCGATCTGCTTCAAACCGACCGATAGCTCGCGCAAATAGTGGTGCAGTTCGTCGGGGCTCAGCCGGGCGAGGCGGCCGCGCTTGTACTCGGTGGCGACGTGGCGTAGCACCACGTCGACGGCCTGCAAGCTGCGCGCGGTCTGTTCGGCGATCACGCGCGCCTGCGTCTCCAACTCGCGATCGGTGTCCTCGGCCGCGACGTGATAGCCGCGCACGACGTCCCACACTGCCATTGCCGCGATCGCGGCAATGAACAGGCCGCCGAACCAGGGGATGAGCTGCCACGACCGGCCACGCGGCTTCAACGTTTCGGTCGACTCGGCAAGGCTCATCTCGCGGGGCGCCGGCAATTTTGGCGAATTCTCCTGCACGCGACGGCTTCTAGAGAATCACTTGCGATGCAGCCACCACGGTCTGCACCCGTCTCATCGATTGCGCGTTGCGGCCCTTGCATTCGGCATTCTCCGCGCGGCGCGGTTGCGCTCACGTTTCGACGGGCGGTATTTGCATTACATCTGTAATTTGATGCGCGCGCGGCGACCCGCAACTCCGTCCAGACGCCGCCGATGAGTTCGGCTCTCGCGCCCGGACATGTTGCCGTATTGCAATCGAAATTGGCGTGGCAGCGCGGCGAAACCGTCACGCAATGGGGCCCCCTTGCAATAAAGGCCTGTTCCAATCCTTTGGGGGATGTCGTGAAGGACGAGATCTTGCGTGCCGGCAGCGGCGTCGTGCTCCACTTCGTAGCGCCGCCCGACGGCAGGTCGCGCCCCGAAGCGGCAACGGGACCGATCGAGCGCGTCGTGGCAACGCTCAGGCAATGGCGCCAACGTGCGCGCTCGCGCCGCGAGCTGGCCGGTCTCGACGGCTACCTCCTTCGCGACATAGGAGTGTCGTGGTCGCAAGCGCAGTTCGAGAGCGGCAAGCGCTTCTGGCAAGCCTAGACACCGCTCCACGCCAGTGGCCCACGCATCAGCGATTGGCGTTTCCAAAGAGGAGAGCCATGGATCCATTGACCGCCGGTTTGCTTGCATGGATCGGCGTGAGCGTGATCAGCCTCGCGGCTGTCGCGCTGATCATCGTGGCCGAAACGCGCGATCATGCTCGGCTGTCTGGCGGGGCGAGCGCCGCCTCCGCAAAACAGCGGCGGACACCAGCCGACGTGCATGGTCATGATCGCCATGTCGGCGCATCGAATCCATCCACCTTCACCCCAGGAGCGCACATCATGCCCACTACCCTGACCCCCTACTTGAGTTTTGGCGGCAACACCCGCGACGCCTTCGCCTTCTACGAGAAGGCGCTCGGTGCCAAGATCGAGACGATGATGAGCTATGCCGAGATGCCCAGATCGGCCGCAGGTGACAGCGGTTGCGGCGACGGTCCGCCACCTGGCGGCGACAGCATCATGCATGCTTGCCTGGCGCTGCCCGGCGGTGCGAAGCTGTTTGCCGGCGACACCCCGCCAAGCATACCGTACGAGGGCGTGAAAGGCGTGATGCTCGCCATCGAGTACGACACCATAGCCCAAGCACACAGCGCCTTCGATGCGCTGTCGCAGGGCGGCCAGGTGACGATGCCGCTGGCGCCCGCGTTCTGGGCCAAGACTTTCGGCATGCTCACCGATCGCTTCGGGGTGAGCTGGGCCGTCAATGGCGAACCCATCAAGTTCGCCTAGTTGCGTGGCAGGAGAACGCGGCGCTCGACCCACCATGCCCTCACAGTCCGACAAGCGTTCCGCGATGGCGACCTCGACATCCGCCCACCGGGCCACCCGCCGCGAATGGATCGGCCTGGGCGTCATCGCGCTGCCCTGCCTGGTCTATTCGATGGACCTCACGGTCCTCAACCTGGCGTTGCCCGCGCTCAGCGCCGAGCTCAAGCCGACGAGCTCGCAGCTGCTGTGGATCGTGGACATCTACGGCTTCCTGGTGGCTGGATTCCTGATCACGATGGGCACGCTGGGGGATCGCATCGGGCGTCGCAAGCTGCTGCTGATCGGCGCGGCGGCGTTCGGCGCCGCGTCTGCCATCGCAGCCTACTCGCGCAGCGCCGAGATGCTGATCGCGATGCGCGCGCTGCTTGGCATTGCCGGAGCGACGCTGGCACCCTCGACGATGTCCTTGATCCGCAACATGTTCCACGACGAACACGAGCGCCAGTTCGCGATCGGTGTGTGGATCGCGAGCTTTTCGGTCGGCGGTGCGATCGGGCCGCTGGTGGGCGGCGTGCTGCTGCAGTTCTTCTGGTGGGGTTCGGTGTTCCTGGTCGCCGTGCCCGTGATGGCTCTGCTGCTGATGGTCGGGCCCGTGCTGCTGCCCGAGTACCGCGATCCGCAAGCCGGCCGGCTCGACCTGCCCAGCGTGGCGCTGTCGCTGTCGGCTGTGCTGCCTGTCATCTACGGTCTCAAGCAGATCGCGGAGCACGGCACCGTGTCGGCGGTGCCGGCGGTCCTGGTGCTCGCCGGGCTGGCTTTCGGTGCGGCCTTCGTGCGCCGGCAATCGCGCATCCCGTACCCGCTGATGGACCTGAAGCTGTTCCGGCAGGCGCGCTTCAGCGCGGCGATAGCCGCCTATGGCCTGTCGTGCCTGGCGATGTTCGGCGTGTACATCTTCATCACGCAGTACCTGCAGCTCGTCCTCGGCCTTTCGCCTTTGTACGCAGGGTTGGCGACCGTTCCGTGGGCGCTCGCGTTCGCAGTCGGTTCGCTGCTGGCGCCCCGGCTGGCACGGCACCTGGCGCCGGTGTCGGTCCTGGCGTGGGGACTGCTGGCGTCGGCTGTTGGCTTCGGCCTGCTCACGTTGGCCGACAAGAGCTTCGGGCTCGCGGCCCTGGTGGCGGGGACCGTGGTGATGAGCCTTGGCATGGCGCCCGTGTTCACGATCGGCAACGAGATGATCATCACCGCGGCACCGCCCGCACGCGCCGGTGCGGCATCGGCGCTGTCGGAGACGGCCTCGGAGTTCAGCGGCGCTCTCGGGATCGCGGTGTTCGGCAGCATCGGGACGGCGCTCTATCGCTCCACCTTGTCCGGTTCGATGCCGGACGGTGTGCCGTCGCAAACGGCTGCCGAGGCGATGGCGACGCTCGGCGGCGCCATGGCAGCGGCGCAGTCGGTGAGCGCCCCCTACGGCGATGCCTTGATCGACGCATCGCGAGCAGCTTTCGTCAATGCCCTGCAGCTCAACGCCTGGATCGGAGCGGCCGTCGTCGTCGTGGCGAGCGTACTGTCGGCGCGCATTCTTCGACGCGCCGCGCGTGATCAAGCTGCAGCACATTGATGTTCGTCTTGCATCGACGCAGTCTCGTTCTTGGAGATCTTCTATACCGGAGTATCCGCATGATGAACACTCTTCACTCCGTCGTGACTGGCCATTCCTTGTCATCAGACGGGCCTTGGATTTCCGAAGGCCCGGGAAAGTGGTCGCGACCCCTGCGCTTCCTGAAAAACGGTCGAGGCTGGGTGGAACTGATGCGCCTCGACCCGGGCGTCAAGATCACGCTGCACCGCCACACGGGCGAGGTCCACGCGTACAACCTTCGGGGGCAGCGCCGGCTGTCCTCCGGTGAAGTGATTGCTTCCGGCGACTACGTGCACGAACCCGCCGGAAACGTCGACTGGTGGGAAGCCATCGGCGATGAGCCCCTGGTGGTAATGGTCGTCGTCATGGGGGCCGTTGAATACATCAGCTACGACGGTATTGTGAAACAACGCATCACGACGGCCGACCGCATCGCGGACTATCGGCGCTGGTGCGAAGACACAGGGACGTCGCCGCTGAACAACCTGTTCGAATGACATCATGTTGTTGGGACGCCCAAGAGCCGACTCGGAACGATCAACATCGACGCAGCTAGCAAGCGGCAGACGAACCGGCCCCCCGGAATCGGGCACAAGGAAGGCGCGGCGTACGGGCCCAGGCACCCAAGGCTGCGCAGCGTCGCTTCCACCGCCGCCTCGTCGTTCCGGTTCATCGTGTCGCCGAGCTGTTCCTGTCGGTGTTTCCCAAAAAAACTGCCAGGCGGGTTGTTCCGCCTGGCCGAACGCGTATCTGTTCGATGAACTTACAGCGACGCGAGACGTCGATGAGACGCCTTGGAGAACTCAGTGCACGAGCGGCTCGTCGAGGGCTTTGGGCGGCGTCTGCCACAGCGATTGACGCAGCAGCCGAATGCGCCGGTTCAGAAGGGCGGTGCTGATGCTCCAACTGGCCTGGTCAGCCCAGTGCATCCGCGGGCACAGCCCGCGTTCCGCCAGTTGAGCCGTGTCGTCATACGGCCCCAGGTCGGCTACGGGCACGCTGGTCGGATCGTGAACGTTGAAGGACCCCAGGGCATCGGCTGTCCCGTCCCAGGCGACCTGGCCGTTCATGTGGACGCCAAAACCCATCCTGCGGCCTTCCCGCAGCAGGCGGGCCCGCGCGGCCAGACCCAATGGCACGTCCACGCAGTAGGCGTCGACGCGCATCCAGCGGCCTTCTAAGTAGACTTCGCTCAGCGCGTGGCTGACGCTGCGACCGCCGGTGTCGAGCAGGCCGTTCAGAAATGCCGGCCCCAGGTGGACCAATCGAAGCCGGGCCGGGATGCCCAGGCACCGCAGCATGGCGATGAACAGCAGCCCCTTGGTGTGGCTGTCCCCCCAACGCATGGTCAGGACGTCGATAGATGTGACGCCCATGGGATCTGGCAGGGTCTTGAACGGCAGCGCCCTGACGAAGTGGAAGCAGGCCAGCGCCATATGCTGTGCCGTACTGCGAAGCTGCGTGAGCTTCATCACCTGGATCCGGAGCTTTGGGTGGCCAAGCTGCAGCCGCGGGGTGTCGTGCAGCCATCGTTCAGGCTTGTCCTCGTCCAAGGCACGCCAGGGTCCGCTGCTTCTGTTTTCGACGGTGAGGAGCATGAGCTTTCCCCTTTCTGGTCAGTCGGTCAGCGGTAGCCGGGGACCTGGGCGCCCTCCGGCTGCAGCCGGCTGTGGATGTAGTCGCGGAGCTCGTGCAGGAAGACGTCGATGTGGGAGGCAAGCCGGTCGAAGTTCGCCGTCTTCTCGAACGTTGCTTCGTTCATGTAGATACCGCGGTTGATCTCGATCTGAACGCTGTGCCGGTTTTGCAGGGGCTTGCCGACCCGCCGGATGATCTCGCCGCCCTTGTACGGGTGGTTGACAGCGACCTGGTAGCCCCACTTTGCCTGCCAGACGTCGGCAACCCACTGCGTGAATGCCGGGTCGCAGGAAGTCCCCTCGGCATCGCTGATCACAAGGTCGGGCCGCGACTGGCCGGCGTCGGCGTTCATGGCGTTGCCGACGCTCTTCATCGAGTGACAGTCGATATGCCATGCCTGTCCGAAGCGGGCGACGGCTGCATCCATTGCGGCGTTCAGCCGCTCGTAGTAGGGCGTGTGAAAGGCATGAATGCGGTGCTGCACCTCGCGCACGGTGAGCTTGCGGTCGTACATGGGCACACCCGGCAACGCGAAACGGCGAATCAGGCCCATGCCGCGCCGGGCCTCATTGGATGTCTGGGTCAGCGTGGGCCACGGCGTTTCCAGCATGTCCTGATCGATGTCCAGGGCGCTGCGATTGGCGTCGACGAAGCAGCGGTGGAAGTTCGCGCAGAGCAATTCCCCGCCGACATAGGGCACCGACGACCAAAGCTCGTCGACGTAGGCGTCGACGCCCGTCATCAACGCAGTTTCCGGGGCGATGCATCCGATGACGGGGGGCATTGCGCGGCAGCTGTGGGGTGAGTCCACGACCAAGGGAAGCGCGTCATCCGTGGCCGATGGGTACAGCGAGTAGGCGGCGGTCGATTTCTGTGGAAGCCTGGGGAGCCTGGAGTTCATGCTTGTGCCGCGGCGTTGATTGAGGTGGCACTCTGACAAGTGATGCTCCTTCGCGCCACGCGCCCGCATCGACGCGACTCTTCGCCCGTTCGCTTGTCCCTTCGGATTTCTGACATCTCGTTCACTCCGGTTCGTGAGCCAGACCGGGCCCACGCAATTGCACCCACGGCCTGCCACACAGGCGGGCCCACTTGTCCACGTCGCCGCGTCGCCATCGACCGACTCGCCGACTTGTCGGATTGCGCTTGACAGCTCAACCGCGTTTATGGTCTAGTCGTTTTGTCGTTCGAGACAGTGTATCAAGGAGCGATACGAAAGACAAGCGATTGTTTTTCGGGAGAACCAGACGGTTGGGGGAATACCGGGCGTTGGAGGGGCAACCGCAAGAACGTCCTGGCGTGCCAATGGGTGGCGCCGAACCCGCCAGAAACAAACCAGGAGTGAGCAATGAAGAGAAAACTGACCAGCCTTGTCGCGCTGGCCGCTTGCGCAGGCGCCCCGATGGCTGCCCAAGCCCAGAGCAACACCGCTGCACAGAACGGCAATGGCGATCCACCCAAGGAAGTGAGTCGCGTCGGTCAAAGTGCGACCATCTACGGCCGAATCGATCTCAGCGCGGACTATTCGAAGAACGGTTCGGTGTCGCAGATGCAGTTGCGCGACAACGCGTCGCGCCTGGGCTTTCGCGGCACCGAAGACCTCGGCGGCGGCCTGGTGGGCACGTTTGGACTGGAGATGGGCATCAATGCCGACAGCGGCCTCCCGACGACCCCCTTCTTCCGCAACTCGTACGTCGGACTGGTGGGTGGCTTCGGCGCGTTCGCGATGGGGCGCCTGGACTCGGCCAACCCGACTGGCTCGCCGATCTACACACTCGTGACACGGCACAGCGAGTTCGTGATCCACGATGCCGGCGCCACGGCGGTCGGCACGTCGGTTCTCAACGCCCGCAACCGCGTGTCGAACGCGTTCGGCTACCAGAGCCCCTATTTCGCCGATCTGGTCTTCCGGGCGCGCTACTACATGAACGGCGAGGGGGTCACCGAATCGGCGACCGGGCCGATCCGGTTCGAAAGCGACTTCAAGCAGTTCGATGTGTCGCTGAGTTATGAGCCCCAAGGGCCGCTGGGCCTGGGCATCGGCTACGGCAAGGACGACCGCCGCGGCGGCATCCCCACGAACGGTTTCAAGGACAAGTGGCTCGCAGTGGCCGGGTACAACTTCGGACCGGTCCGGGCCTGGGCCATCGTCGGCCAGGACAACTACAACGGCACAGCCACGACACGCAACAAGGTGGACATCCGCTACATCGGGGCGTCGGCGCCGCTTCCCATCGGAAAGGTCAGCGCCAACTACAGCACGCGCGATGTCCAGACCGATCGCAACGGCCAATTGACGAAATTCTCCATCGGCTACTCGTACCCGCTGAGCAAGCGCACGCAGCTCTTCGCGATCTATGACCAGCAGGACCCCAACAACAAGGTGGTGGACAACACGCTTCGCACGGTGAGCCTGGGCATCCAGCACAACTTCTGATCCACGCTGGTGATCGGGACGGGTCCCGGTCGCCAGCTTCGGTGGCCCAGGTGCGCCGCTCGACCTGGACAGTAAAATGCTCGGTTAATTCGATGCATTCGATTGACGGGGAGGGATGATGGCTTACACCGTCGAGTCTGTGGACGAGGCACTGGGCCTACTCAGTCTGGTCGCCCAGGCGCCAGGGCTGGGCGTGACGGAGCTGTCCAAGCGTTCGGGAATCACCAAGGCCCGGGCCTTCCGGCTTCTCACAACTTTGGAAGAACGCGGGTTCGTGCAACGCCAAGCCGAAGCTGCCACCTATCAGTTGGGCAGCGCCTCTCTCCTGATCGGGATGGCGGCCGTGGAGCAGGTCAGTCTGGTGCGCCAGGCTGTCAAGCACCTCGAGCAACTGGGCGCGAAATTCAACGAAGACGTGCAGGTGCGAATCCGTAACGGGCTGGAGACCTTGTGCGTGGCGCGCTGGGAATCCACGCACGACCTTCGCTTCCACACTCCAATCGGCTCGCGGCGGCCCTTGCATGCGGGCGCCTCCGGCAAACTCCTGCTGGCCTTCGCCCCGGAAGCGGTTGCCGCGGAGATCCTGGCGGCGGATGTTCCCAGGTACACGCCGCAGACCCTTTCGCGGACGAAACTCTCGCAGGAGCTGGGCCGCATTCGCAAGCAGGGCTACTCAGTGTCCCACGGCGAAATATCGGCCGATGTGGTCGCAATCGCGGCACCGGTGCGTGACGGCAGCGGCCAGGTGATCGCGGCCATCAGCATCGCGGCGCCGGCGAGCCGGGCACCCGACAAGGGCGAAAAGTTCATCCAGCCCCTGTTGGGAGCCGCCCAGGCGCTGTCCGCGGAACTCGGCTTTCGCGCGCCTGCATGAGTCGCCTGGCGGCCACAGCAGGCGAAGCGGTCCTTACTCGTCGATGCTGAGTTTCTTTTCCTTGATCAGCTTGCTCCACGCGTTGATGTCGTCCTGAATCATCTTCGCGAACGCCTTCGGCGAAGATCCCGCCGGGTCGGCGCCCTGGATGCGCATCTGCTGGACGGTGCTCGGTTCTGCCAGCACCTTTTGGATGTCTGTGCTGACTTTCTCGACGATCGCGGCCGGTGTTTTGGCCGGAGCGAATATGCCGTACCAGATCAGGTATTCGAAGTTGGGAACCCCCGATTCGGTTGCCGTCGGAACATTCGGCAATGCGGGATCGCGTTTCGCGCTGGCGACCACGATGGCTGTCAGCTTCCCGGTGTTGATGTACTGCAGCACGGTGGGCGTGGCATTGACGCCCAGCTGTACATGGCCTCCCATCAAATCCTGGACGGCAGGTGCGCCGCCCTTGAAGGGCACATGTGTCATGTCCGTGCCCGTCAGGTCGGTGAACATTTCCATCATCAAGTGGCTGGGGCTTCCCTTCCCTGCCGAGCTGTAGGCCAATGCGCCGGGCTTGCTCTTGGCCAGGGCGATCAGCTCCTTCAGCGTGCGGACCTTGAGGGAGGGGTGCACGGTGAGCACCGGGGTGTTCGTGAGCAGCAGGCTGACGGGCGCGAAATCCCGCTGCGGGTTGTACGCGAGCTTGGGATTCATCAGGGGCGCAGTGACGATGTGGGAGCCGGCGCCCAGCAGCAGGGTGTAGCCATCCGGTGCAGTGTTCGCCGCGAACACCATTCCAGGGGCGCCCGGCCGGTTCTCGACGATCGTGGGCTGCCGCCATATCTCTCCGAGCCGCTGTGCCACCGTGCGCATGGTGTTGTCTGCGGGGCCGCCCGCCGGAAAGGGGACGACGAATCGGACGGGTCGCTCCGGCCACGCGGCCTGGGCGGCGAATGCAAGAAAGCCCAGGGCCAGGGCCAGCAAGCGGCTGGATTGACGTTTCATTGGAACTCCAGTGTTTCAGTTTGGTGGTTAGTAGGCAAACGCGGGTGAGGTGCTTCGATGGCGGCGGCTAGGTCCTTTCCGCCTTCGGCACGATGGGAAGCACGACATACGAAGGGCTTCCCGAATCCATGTGGATGCGATTGCTGGCCGGCTGCGTTCGCTGTGCCCGCGCCTCCGCTTCACCGGTGTTCGGATTGACGTCGAACTTGGGGAAGTTGCTGCTGGAGATGTCCAGCCTGATGCGGTGGCCTCGCTTGAAGAGGTTGCTGGTCGGCAGCATGCGCACCGTGACCCTGTAGATGGCGCCTGGCTGCAGCAGCTCGGGGCTCTCCCAGGAGTCGCGGTAGCGGGCGCGAATGATGCCGTCGGTCAGGTTCAGGGCATAACCTTGGGGATAGTCAGCGCTGGGTGGATAGACGTCGATCAGCTTTGCAGTGAAATCCGTGTCCGGGCAATTGGTTGAGACGTGCAGCACGACTTCGATGTCGCCGGTGACCTCGAGATCCTGTTGCAGCGGTGCCGTCTGGAACACGAGAACGTCATGGCGATCCGCCAACGGGCGCCCGGGCGATTTGCAACCGAAGAAGTCGGCGCGTTCCACCTGGTCGAAACCGCCCGCGAAGATGGCAGGGGGGCGTGAGACCACACTGCCGCCGATCGTGGGCACGGGGTCCAGCGGATCGAACACGTATTCGCGCGCGGCTCGCGGCTCCGTAGGCCGCGTGGTGGCGAGCGTCCCGTCCGCGTGCAAGTGGAGCGTCGTCTTCTCGGTGCTCGGGATGGGCCATTGCTCTTCAGCACGCCAGCAGCCTCCGTGGTCCAGCCGGCCGTCCGCGTTCTTTCGACCTGTCCCGCCGCCCATTACGAACAGCATCACGGGCGGCTCATGGTTCGCCCCGTTGCAGCATCCCTTGAGCCAGCGGTCGAACCAACGCCGCCGGAATTCAAGAAGGCTGGGCGCCAGGTTGCCCTCGAAGCGCGCCGCCGGTCCGAAGTCCACATCGCCGGCGTAGGTTTCCCATCGGTTCCCGTGGGTCCAGGGCCCCAGGATCAGGCGCTTGGGCGCGCCATCCGCGATCGTTCCGCTGAAGTTCTCGATCGCCGTGCGTGAGTACACGTCATACCAGGACGAGATGTGGATAACCGGCAGGTGCCACAACTGCGGGTAGTAGCCTTGGGCGTAGATGCCGGGCTGCTTCCAGAACTCGTCGAAGCTGCCACGCTCCCATTGGTCGAACAGGAATTCCTCGTACTGCGGGGTGGGCGTCAGTGGAGAGTGTCCGCGGCGCCAGGGCATCCGTTTGAACCAGCGGTCGAGGTCCTCGGGGCTTAGCTCCAATCCGGCATGCTCGGCAGCGAACATGACGGCCCACGCTGCCTGCTTGAGCTCATAGGCGCCGCCCTGGCGGATTCCGCTCTGGAAGCCGTTGGAGAACCCTCCCGAGTCGACGACCATCGCGCGCAGACCCGGGGCGCCGGCGCTCGCGGCGGCCATCTGGGTGTGCGCAGCGTAGGAAAGCCCTTTCGTTGCGATCGTGCCGTCCGACCAGCCCTGCGAAGTGATCCAGCGGCAGGTGTCGTAGCCGTCGTTTGCATCATCGAGGTACTTGGTGAATTCGCCACCCGACTTGTGTCGTCCCCGGCAATCCTGGTAGATCACCACATACCCGTTTTTCACGAAGTACCCGGCGACCTCGCGTCGCGTCAGCGGCTCCGTGTCCGTTGAATCGCGCTCTGACCGGCTGGGCTCGCCTTTTCCGTACGGGGTCCGCTCCAAAATGCAGGGATAGCGCCCCGGCGCGCGCTTGCCATCGGTCGTGGGAAAGTAGATGTCGGTGGCCAGCGCGATGCCATCGCGCATCGGGACCATCACATCGGACTCGACGCCCACGCCGGCTTCGAACTGCCCCCCAGTTGAATTTCTCATCTTCTTCTTCGAAACGGGACAGGCCCTAGTTCATGAGCCTGCCGTCGTTGGCGAGGATGCCGATGTTGACGTATGAAGCGCCCGAGTGGCTCTTCGGACTGAAGTGGATGACGACGCCTCCGGCATCGAAGTTGCGCAGGGTCTCAAGGCCGGCCCGCAGGCGGGCCGGGGTTGGATTCGGCCCCGCCCTGCGCATGCCCTCGACCAGCACCTTGGCGGCGAGATAGCCCTCCATGGCGCCCTGTGTCAGCTCGAATTTGTCGTCCCTGAGTTTCCTGGCGTGGTCCTGGAACTCCCGCACGAGGGCTGACTTCCGGTTGGCGGGATCAGGCACCACTTGCGCGATGCCCATACCGCGCGCGTCGCTGCTTCCGATCAGTTTCACGACCGTGGATGCATCGACCGTGGAGAAGGCGAAGACCTGCACCCGTGGCGCGCCGCTGTTCCGCAAGCTCTTGTACAGTTCAGCCACCGCAGGGCTGAGGCCAGCCGCGACTACTGCATCGGGTGCCACGGCGGACAGCGAGCGGATCGCCGGCTGGACGTCGGTGCTGTCCGTCTCATAGGTGGACGTCGCCAGTGGCCTCATTTTCGCTCGCTCCAGTGCCGCCAGGGTGTGCTTGAGCGCCTCCTTGCCGAAGGCGGAGTTCTCGTGAAACACCGCGACCCTTTTCAGGCCGATGGTGCTCAGGTGGCGCACGATCTTGTCAGCCTCGGCGGCATAGCTCGCCCGGGTGTGGAACAGCCAGGGGTTCGTCGGCTCGTGCAGCGAGCTTGCGCCGGTGCGTATGCCCACGATGGGCAGGCCGATCTTGTCGACCACGCCTTCCTTGATCAGCGCCTCCATGGGGGCCGTCCCCGGAAGGCCGATCAGCGCGATCGGCTTGTGTTCATCGACAAGGTCCTGGGTCTTGGCGATGGCGTCAGCGGCCGCCGTCTTCCGTTCCCTCGCCACCAGGCGGATGCTGTTGCCGTGAACGCCTCCGGCCCGGTTGATCGCCTCCAGGTACAACTCGATTCCGCTCTTCATCTGGTACCCCGGCAAGAGCGGGTCCTGAAGGTTCGCCGCCACTTGGCCTACCACCAGTTCCTTGCCACTTGCCTGAAACGCCAACAGGGCGCAAAGGCAAGCCAAGCACTTCCATCCGTTCATGGGAACTCCTCGAATCGTTTTGTACAATGATACAGTGTATCAACTAACAATACTACTTCAAGATGAGCATCACCAGGACAGCACGTGCCGGCCCCGGTCGGGGCACCGGGGTGGCAACAACGTAGCAATGGAACCCCAGCCAAGGTCGCGCAGCGAAACAGAAGCGATGCACGGTTCCCCTGATAGGCTTTGGTTTTCAACCAGCCGTGGTCCCTCACGACGACACGCCCGCGGCCAGTGCAACTGCGTCCGCCCCCGCAGGAAACCGCAGCTGTCCCGACGTGTCGTTCGCCGCGCGCCACACGGCCTCGGCGACGTCACTCTCCGTGGTCACCGCCGCCGTCTGCGCCAACGCATCGAAGATGGATTGCGCGAATGGCGCATACGACTCGGGAATCAAGCCTCGCATGCGCTCACCGCCGTTTTCGGTTAAGCGGGTCGTGGGCGCGTACCCCGGCTCGACCAGCTTCGCCCGAACCTGGAAGGCGGCGAGTTCATGGGCGAGCGAGGCAGTGAATCCCTCGATGGCTGTCTTGCTGGCGGTGTAGACGGCGACCATCGGCATCGGCGCCAGCGTCGCGCTCGACGTCACGTTCACGATCGTGCCGGACTTCCGGCCACGGAACAGGGGCAACACGGCCTGCGTCATCGCCATCACGCCGAAAGTGTTCGTCTCGAAGAGCTCGCGCGCAGTCGCCATCGGCGTCGCCTCGAACGCGCCGAAGAGACCGATGCCGGCGTTGTTGACGAGCACATCGATGGGGCCACTCGCTTCGAGCGCGGCGGCGATGCTCGAGGGCTTGGTCACATCGAGCGGCACCACGCGCATGCGGGGTGAAGCCGGGAAGAGGTCGTCGCGCGGCGTGCGCATGGTGGCGACCACGTTCCAGCCCCGGGCGTGGAAGTGGCGCGCGGTCTCCAGGCCGTAGCCAGACGAGCAGCCGGTGATCAGGACGGTTTTCATGGGAGTTCCTTCAGTGGGGGTGTGGGTGAAGCCGCCACGATATCGGTCACTTGCCGGACGATCTACAATTTGGAGTCCTGCTCACGTTTGCGAGAGTCCAGCCATGGCCATCGACCCGCTGTCGGAAGTGATCGCGCTGCTCAGTCCGCGGACGGTGTTCTCCAAGGTGATCAGTGGCGCAGGCCGGTGGGCCGTGCGCTATTCGGACTTCGGCCAGCCGAGCTTCTGCGCCGTGCTCGACGGCAGCTGCCTGCTCGCGGTGGACCGACAGCAACCCCTCACGCTGGGGGCCGGCGACTTCGTGCTTCTCCCTGCTACGCCCAGCTTCACCATGACCAGCTTCGAGCCCGGGACACCCGTGCACATCGATCCGCGGGCCGCGGCCGCGGGCACTGGCGAAGTCCGGCACGGCACGCGCGGCGGCCGCCCCGACGTGCGGATGCTCGGCGGCTATTTCGAGTTCGACTCGCCGGACTCCGCGTTGCTCGTGTCGCTGCTCCCCGCCGTGTTGCATGTGCGTGGCTCGGAAAGTCTGCCACTGCTGGTCGGGCTTGTCCGGGAGGAGTCGCTGGACCGGCGGCCGGGGCGCGACCTCGTGCTCACCCGCCTGGTGGAAGTGCTGCTCATCGAAGCGCTGCGAGCCACGCCGGCAGAACAGGCCACACCGGGACTCTTGCGCGGCTTGGCCGACAGGCGCCTCGCCGTCGCGTTCCGGCACATGCACGGTGACCCTGCGCGGGCCTGGACCGTGGAGCAGCTGGCGCAGAAGAGCGCGCTATCGCGCTCGGCGTTCTTCGAACGTTTCACCCGTGCTGTGGGCCTGCCGCCGATGGAGTACCTGCTGGCCTGGCGGATGGCGGTGGCGAAGAGACTTCTTCGCCGGAAGGATCTGGCGATTGCCGAAGTCGCCGAGCGGGTCGGCTACGGGTCGGCCAGCACGTTCAGCACCGCATTCAGCCGGCACGTGGGCCAGCCGCCGGGCCAGTACGCGCGCACGCCTTGAAGCACTTAGAGCGCGCTCACGGCCCCGGTGGGGGCCGGCGGGCTGGACCTATAGGAACCAGCCGGTTCCGTCGAGGGCGATCTCGTCCTTCGTGCGCGGCAGGTACTGGTCGAAGAACAGCCGCGACACGAGCTCGCTGCGGCTGCGCACGCCCAGCTTCTCGTAGCACTTCTTCAGGTGGTCCTCCACCGTGTAGCGGCTGACGAACAGCAGCTTCGCGATCTCTTCGTTGCCGCAGCCCGCCGCGACCAGCCGCGCGACTTCCGCCTCGCGCGCCGTGAGGCCGTACGCGCCGGTCAGGACCTGCGCAATCTCGTGCGGCCGGCTGGGCTGCAGGATGAGCGAGATGGCCTCGGAGGGCGCGGCCGCCTCCGCATGCGCGGTGAGCCAGCGCCCGGCGCGGGTGCGGATGCGCGCCACGGCGTGGCCGTCGCGGCTGGCGTTGATGGCGAGGGAATACAGCGCATAGGGCAGCGGCCCGGCGCTGCTGTCGTCGACCTGTTCGATCCAGTGCTGCGCGGTGGCGCTTGCATGCCGCACACGCAAGCCGCTGTCCGCTCCGGCCTGCGGGTCGGCGCGCTCGAGCAGGATCAGCGCCGGCGCTCCTGGGTCGGCGTGCGCATGCATCTCGGCCAGCAGCAGCAGGCGCCGCAGCGCCCGCGTGACCGGCTCGTTGACCGCCGCCAGCAGCTCGACTTCGCCGGCGTCGAAATCCGGGCGGTCGCCCGCGCGCAGCAGGACCATGGCCGCCCACGGACCGTGCGCGTCGCGGAACACGGCGCGCAGCTCGTGCCGGATGCCTTCCGGCGCGAGCACTTCGCGAAAGCGCGCGCTCGTTTCGACGCGGCCCTGGGTGGCCGCCGACAGCGTGTTCACGGCCGTCTTGCCACGCGCCAGCGCGGCCAGCTTGATCGCGTCATCCGGTCCGCCGAATTCGAGATGCAGCAGGCGCTGCCCGCCTGCCGGGCTGAAGCCGCGCTCGTGCACGCCGCCGGTCGGCAGCGAGGTCGCGGGGTCGAGCGTCATCGCGCACCAGCGATCCACCGGCAGCTGCGGCTGCAGTGCCTGCTGCACGGCGGTGAACAGCCCGGCCGGCGTCGTCGCCTGCCGGCAGGCGTCGAGCACCTGCCGCTGGGCTCGATCGGACGCGGAGCTCGCCTTGGCCATGCGGCGCATTGTGGACCAGGCTCGTGTGCGCGCAAAACCCCAGATTTCAGGGATGGTGCGGCTGCGGTGGGCTGTCGATCATCACGGCCCATGAACACGCCCACCACCTTCATCGCTTCCCGCACCGCCAGCCTGCTCGGCGAGGTGCTCCGACCCGGGGATGCCGGGTATGACGCCTCGCGCGCCCTCTGGAACGGCGCGATCGACCGCCGCCCGGCGTTCATCGTGCGCTGCCGCAGCACGCGTGAAGTCGCCGCCGCCGTACGCTTCGCCGCCGACAACGGCCTGCTGCTTGCCGTGAAGGGCGGCGGCCACAGCATCCCCGGCTGGTCCGTTTGCGAGGGCGGGCTCATGATCGATCTCTCGCCGATGAAGGCGGTGCACGTCGATGCGCAGCAGCGCATCGCCACGGCCGAGCCGGGGCTGCTGCTGCGCGAGTACGACGCGGCGACCCAGGCGCACGGCCTCGCGTCCCCGGGCGGCGAGATCTCGCACACCGGCGTGGCTGGGCTGACGCTCGGCGGCGGGCTGGGCTGGCTCTCGCGCAAGTACGGCCTGGCCTGCGACAACCTCATCGAGGCGGAAGTGGTGCTCGCCGATGGCTCAGTCGCGGTGGCCAGCGAGCGGCAGAACGCGGAGCTGTTCTGGGCACTGCGCGGCGGCGGCGGCAATTTCGGCGTGGTCACGAAGTTCAGTTTCCGCCTGCAGCCCGTCGCGCCGATGTTCGCGGGCTTCGTGATGTACCCGGCGGCGCAGGCGCCCGAAGTGCTGGCGCACTACGAGCGGCTCACGCGCAGTGCACCTGATGAGCTTTCGCTGATGACCGCGCTGCTGAGCGCGCCGCCGGCACCCTTCGTGCCGCCAGCGCTGCACTTCCAGCCGGTCGTGGGCATCGCGGCCTGCTACGTGGGGCCCGTCGAGGAGGGAGAAAGGGTACTGCAGGCGGTGCGCGGCTTCGGGCAGCCGGCCGTGGACACCTTCGGCGTGCAGCCGTACACGGCGATCCAGCAGTGGTTCGACGCCAGCGTGCCGCACGGCCTGCACTACCACTGCCGCTCGGAGTGGCTCAAGCCGCTGGAGGACGGCGCGCTGCAGGCGCTGGCGCGGGCTGCCACGGAGCGCAGCTCGCCGATGTCGCAGGTGCTGGTGCGGCACATGGGCGGCGCCACCGCGCGCGTCGATCCGGCGGCGACCGCCTTCCGCTTCCGCGACGTGCGCCACATCCTCACGGTGGCGGCGTGCTGGGAGCCTGGCGATCTCCGCGCGGAAGAGCACCGGCAGTGGTGCCGCGATGCCTGGGCCGGGCTGCGCCCGTGGTCGGCCGGCGGCAGCTACGTGAACCACCTCACCGAGGAAGGCGCGGATCGAACCCGCGAAGCCTATGGCGCGGAAACCTGGGACCGGCTGGTGGCCGCCAAGCGCAGGTACGACCCGGCCAACCTGTTCCGGATGAACCAGAACATCGATCCGGGGATCTGAGCAATACAGGGTGGAAGGGAACGCGACGGGTGAGCCGGCACTCCAATCGCGGAAGGAGACCGCGTGATGACACGACATTCTTTTGCAACCGCCGCCCTCGCGATCGCCGCATCCAGCCTCGCCTTCGCCGCCGAGCAAGCGGTGCCCTTGCCGGCGCCCGCACACGATGTCACCAGCACCGCGGCCACGGAGACGGCCGTCTTCGCCGGCGGCTGCTTCTGGGGCGTGCAGGCGGTGTTCCAGCACACCCAGGGCGTGCTCAATGCGGTGTCGGGCTATGCGGGCGGCGACCAGGCCACGGCGCACTACGCGGTCGTCGGCTCGGGCCTGACGGGCCATGCCGAGTCCGTGCAGGTCACCTATGACCCCAAGCAGGTTTCGTACGGCACGCTGATGCGGGTGTTTTTCTCGGTGGCCCACGACCCCACACAATGGAACCGCCAGGGGCCGGATAGCGGCCCGCAATACCGCTCGGCCATCTTCTTCGCGACGCCGCAGCAGAAGGACGCGGCGGAGAAGTACATCGCGCAGCTCGAGACCGCGAAGGCCTACCCGAAGAAGATCGTGACCCAGGTCGCGCCGCTCAAGGGCTTCTACCCGGCCGAGGCCTACCACCAGGACTACGCCACGCTGCATCCCGATTCGCCGTACATCGCGAGGTTCGACCTGCCGAAGATCGCGAACCTCAAAGCGGCGATGCCGAAGCTCTATCGCGCCAAGCCGGTGCTGGTCTCGCAGACGAAAGGCTGATGCCGGCCGGCGGCGCTGCGGCCTCAATTCAACGCCCGAGCGCCCCCATCCCAGCCTTCCCCCGGAGGGGGAAGGAGCAAGACCTTCAGGCGGTCGCCTCAGGTGCAACGTGGACGAAGCGTGAGTGCTGCGGCTTGCCCGCACGCGCGCTCGCTGGCAGACTCGGCTCAGCAGCAGGGGCGCAAGTCTCGCCCGCATCACTGCACTGAAAGGGGCTCCATGTTCATCGCCGCACCCGAAGACTCCGCGGAGACCGGGAAGTTGTACAAGTCCAGCACGGACTCGCAAGGCTTCGTCATGAACCTGATGCGGGCCTGGGCTTGGCGCCCCGAGGTCTTCGACGGCTTCACGGCCCTGCGCAGCCAGCTCACGAGCAAGTCTTCGCTGAGCAAGCGCGAACTGGCGGTCCTGGTGTGTGCGGGAGCTTCTGAACTCGGCGACTCGTACTGCTCGCTGGCTTTGGGCAAGACACTGGCACGCGAGGCCGGCGCGACGGCCGCCGCCGCAGTGATCGCGAACAAGGCGGCCGAAGAGCTGACCGAGCGCGATCGCGCCCTGGCCGCCTGGGCGCGCAAGATGGTCGCGAACCCGAACGCCACGACACCGGCGGACGTCGATGCCTTGCGCCAGGCCGGCCTCAGTGAAAGAGAAATTTTCGAGGCCACGGTGTTCGTGGCATTCCGGCAGGCCTTTTCCAGCGTCAACGACGCGCTCGGCTTGAGTCCGGACCGGATATTGGCCGAGCAGGTCCCCCCGGAAGTACGCGCAGCGGTCACCTACGGCCGTCCCGTTGCCGATGTTTAGGACGCGTGGCATTCGTCATGCGAAAAGGCTTTCCGGCATGGAACGATCGGCCGGTGCGTCACCCATGATTCAGCGGCTGTGACCATGGAGGCATTGATCTTGAGGCCGCTTTTGCTGCCCGCCCGGAGGAACGTGTAATGGCACTTCTCGGCCGCGCGGCACTCGCCATGTGGTGGGACATGGCACCGGCGATGCGCAGCGAGTTCCAGCAGTGGCATTCGCAGGAGCACTTCCCGGAGCGCCTGGCGCTTCCGGGATTCCTGCGCGCCACCCGCTGGGCCAGCGCCGATGGCGGGGAGGGCTTCTTCGTGATGTATGAGGTCGCGGACCTGGGGGCGCTGGAGTCCCCCGAGTACCTTGCGCGCCTGAACGCGCCTACGCCATGGTCGACCCAGCTGATGCCGCATCATCGCAACATGGTGCGCTGCATGAGCACGGTGGTGGAGAGCCACGGCGCCGGGGTGGCCCGCCACGCGCTCACGATCCGCAGCAAGGAGGGGCGGGCCGAGGGCGACGCCGACCTCCAGCGCTGGCGCGAGGCGGCGGGGCGCTGGTGCGATCAGCCCGGTGTGGCCGGCGTGCACCTGTTGCACACGCAGAAGCTCACGCTGGACGTCACCGCCGAGCAAAGGATCCGCGGCCTGGCGGATCGCACGGTCGACGCCATCCTGGTCGCTTGCGCCTGGGAGTCCGAGGCCCTGACGGAAATGCAGGCGAGTCTCCAGTCAGCGTGGCCTGAAGCGAGCTTCGCGCGCTACGAGCTGGCGATGTCCCGGCACGCGAGTGAAGTCGGCCAGCCCGGCCAGCGCTGAATCCCGAAGCGCTTTACGCCCGCAGGAACGACAGCAAGGCCTCGTTGAATGCCTGTGCGTGCGACACGTTCAAGCCGTGCGGCGCACCGTTGACCAGCACCAGTTGGCTGTGCGGGACGGCAGAGTGCGTGCGCAGGCCCGAGCCCTCGACCGGCACGATCGCATCCGAGTCGCCGTGAATCACCAGCGTGGGCACCTTGATCATCTTCAGGTCTTCGCGGAAGTCGGTGGTGGCGAACGATTCCATGCAGGCCAGCGCCGCATGCTGTGCAGACTGGTGGCACAGCGCGACCGCCTCGCCGCGCAGCGGCTCCGTGACCTGCAGTGCGCCGTTGGCCGAGAAGAAGTCCCGGGTGAACTGGTTGAAGAAGGCACTGCGGTCCTGCTCGAGCGATTGCGCCATCTGTTGCGCCTTCTCGGGGCCGAGCGGGCCTTCGGGGTTGTCGCCCGTCTTCATCAGGTAGGGCGGTATGGCCGCGGCAAACACCACGCTGTGCAGGCGCGTTTGGCCGTGGCGTGCGATGTAGCGTGCGACTTCGCCGCCGCCCATCGAGAAGCCCACCAGGGTCGCGTCCTGTAGCCCGCATTGCTCCATGACGCGCTGCAGATCGTCGGCCAGCGCCTCGTAGTCGTATCCGGACTCCGGCTTGTCCGACCTACCAAAGCCTCGTCGGTCATAGGCCACCACGCGGTAGCCGGCGGCGCGCAACACGGAAACCTGCGGCTCCCAGGCCTGGGCGGACAGCGGCCATCCATGGATCAACACCACGGGTCGGCCGGGGCCACCGCTATCCTCGATGTGCAGGCGCACCACGGAGTCATTCGGGTTCATCATGCTGCCGGCCGCAGCGGCGCCCAGTGCGCCCGCGACGGCACCCGCAGCGCCGCCCACGACCACACCGACCGGACCGGCCACCGCGGCGCCGGTGGCAGCGCCGGTGGCAGCGCCGGCCAACACGCCGCCACCCATCAGTGCCGACTTCGACTCGCGCTCAGCCTCTTCGGGTTGCAGTGGAACCTGTGCCGCGGGACTGGGATCCTGCGACGGAACGCCGTGGCCGGGGCGGGCTTGCTCGGCCAGGTCCGGGTCGGCCGGCGTCGGGCGGGACGGAGGGGTGGCGGGTGAGTTCATTTGCATCTCCCAAAGACAAGTGACGATGAAGCGAGCTTCCCCCCAACACATATCACGCTGTATCGCGCCGATGGCGCCATCCCTCGAGCCGCGACGGTGTAGGACATGGCTTGCCCGGCTGACCGGCGATGAGGACTGACACAAGACCTGCCATCTCGCCGCTGCTCCCTGGCACTCAGGCTTGCATGACACAGCGGCCCGTGCCTACCGGCAATGGGGGCGGCGGCGTTCATCCGTCACCTGGCCCGCAACCTAAGCTGCGTACATCTCAATGGAAGGAGATTCCAAATGCCTGTCATCCTCTGGCTTCTGGGTGTCCCGCTGGTGGTCGTGGTGTTGCTGATGCTGTTCAACGTCATCTGAGGCGGCATCGGACGAGCGCGGTTCAGTCTTCGGGCACGGCGCTTTCAGTGGCGCTTGGCGAACTTGCCTCGGGCCCGGCCCTGCCCGCGCTCGCGTTCAACATCAGCATTTCCTTCATCCAGTTGGTCAGCAAAGACGTGTACGTCAGCTGCCAATCCTTTTCGCTCAGGCCGTGGTCGGCAGTGGCAATGACGCGGTACGTGACCGATTGCGCCATGGAGAAAGCCTCCACGTAGTTCTGGATGGTCTGGTGCGGCACGACCCAATCGTCCTCGGACTCGACGATGAGCACATCCCCCTGGAACTCCGAACACGCTGCCAATGCCCGGTTCTCCGTGGGATGCAGCCTGGTCCGTCGCAGCGCGTTCAGGCGGTCGCGCTCCAGCTGACTTTTCGGAACCTGCCAGTCGGCATCCTCATAGAGCGCGGGCACGCGCAACGCGAGCCAGCGGATGTCGCGCATGGACGTCAACAGGGCCGCCAGGTAGCCGCCATAGCTGCTGCCCACCACTGCAATCGCATTCGGGTCGACTCCGGGCTGGGTGGCCAGCAGATCGTACGCGGCCAGGAGATCGCGCAGGTTCTCCTCGCGCGAGACCTTGTCGCGATCGGCCCGGTGGGCCGCGTGCCCCCGCAGATCGAAGGTCAGGCAGATGCAGCCCATGCTGGCGATCCCGTGGGCTCGCTCGACGTACTCCTCCTGGCTGCCGTCCCAGCCGTGCACGAGCACAACGCCCGGCACCATGGCGTCCGGCTGCACCAGGGTGCCGGCGAGGTGCTTGCCGTCCACCGGGATCGCGACCAGGTCAGCGCGGGTTGTCATCGGGTCGAAGCACCGTGTACTTGGTCAGCGCGCCGGCGTCGGGATCGATGCCCCGGAAATACACCACGGCATGCGGCGGCGGCAGCGGGCTTGCGCCAAAGATCTCGAAGCAGGACGCACGCACCCGGCGCTTCGCCGGATCCGCGAGAAAAACCTCGAGCGCCGCGATCTCGGCACCGGTGGCGCCTCCCACGCGCCAGGATTGTTCCAGCACGGCGGAGCGCTGCGCGCCCTGTGCATCTCGTCCCATCAGGATGTCGTAGTTGGCGCGTGACATGTACAGGCCGGGAAAGCACGCCTGTGCGGCCACGTGAAATCGCATCGCCTGTGCTATGGCCTGGCGGATCTCCGGACTGGCAACCACCTCAAGCAGCTCGTCGAATCCGCCCCGCACGAGCATGAGATCGGAGCCGCCGTACACCGTCGCGCCGCGGTTGTTTCGGGTCTGCCGCTGGGTGCCGACATAGCTGGCCATGAGCCGGGGTACCCTGACCTGCCCGACGCTGAAGGTGCTCATTTCACACAAGTTTTCCTCGAGCACGAGCCCGTGCTGGGCGGTCTCGTCCGGGTCGAGTGCGCGCAGCACCGTTTCGAGCGATGCCAGGTCCGATGCCACGAACTGACCGCGCCCCGCATTGGCTCGTGTTTTCTTCACGCGCAGGGGTCCGCGCGCAAGCAAGCGCTCGGCCGCGATGCGCGCGTCGTCCACGGCGAAAACGGTAAAGCCGGGAAGGACGATGTCCTCGATCGCCGGGGCGAAGGCGTCGTTCCAGCCGATCACCGCGGCAGCGCCGGAGCCCACGAGCGGATGGCTGATCGCCTTGGAGGCGACGAATGAATGAGGCACGACGCCACCGAACAAGTCGTCGACGCAGGTGATGCCGAGTTGCGCGGCCTCGGCGGTCGTCAGCGTGCTGATGGGGACGAAGTATCCTTGCCCGCCGCCCCCGTGCAGGCCGCCATCTTCGGATCGGAGCAATGCCGCCAGTCGCGCTGCGAAGCCCAGCAGAGAACTGCGCTCGTGCTCCGCTGTTGTTGCCACATCGGACACATGCGCATACACGACGGGAGGGAGGCGCCTGGATTGCTCGATGCCGTTCATGCTTTCGCGCCGGCCGTGCCTCCGCGGCCGCTGGGAGGCACGCTTCCGAACATGGGGGCGAGTTGGGCAATTCGCATGGCCACATCCTCTGCCCGTCGGCCCTTGCGCTACGTAGTACATCCCGCCGAGGTTGCCGCGGAAATCGACTCGCGCGAGATTCAGAAGCCGGCTGACAGGGCCAACGCACAGTCGGCGTTATCGAAGGGGACATCGAAGACGCAATAGGCGCCATCGGTAGGCGCACACCGACCATGCATGCGACGCTGCTCCTACCGCGGCGCACCTGGCAAGCCGTTAACTTGAAAACAGGTTCGCGACTGACGCGGCCATAGAAGGAGTTTTCTTATGAACGAAGATCGAGTGGAAGGTGCCTGGAAGCAGGTCAAGGGAAAGGTCAAGGAACAGTGGGGCAAGCTCACCGACGATGACCTGGATGTGATTGCGGGCAAGCGTGACCAGCTGTTGGGACGCATTCAGCAACGCCACGGCTTGGCCAAGGACGAGGCCGACCGGCAGGTCAAGGATTGGGAGCGGCGCAACCCCGACTACAAACTCGAAAAGTAGACAGGTGTCATTCGGCCGGCGCTCGTCGGCCGGGCTTAACAACCGCCGGCACAATCTGTGCGCAGGTCGGGCGTGACGCCGAATCCGGGCCGCCGAGGGTGACTGCACCCTCGGCAAGCCTGGCAAGCGGGCCCATGATCTCCTTGCGTAGGAGGTTCGGGTTCGCGTGATCTCGTCGCCCCTCGGCTGGGACCGAACTGTCCCCCTTCAGTGAGGCGGTCCTTCGGCGGCGGCCAGCGGAGGCTCCGGACGGATCCGAAGTGCCCAGACGACGCCGGCCACCAGCAGCGCGATTCCGGCAATGGTGGTCGCTGGGGGGGACGAACCTCGAAGGACGAACGCGTAGGCGAGCGCCGCGAGGGTCTCGAAGACGATCAGTTGCCCCACGAGCGTTGTTGGAAGCCGCTGGCTTGCCTCGTTCCAGCAAAGCGTGCCCAACCAGGACGCGAACAGCCCGAGCGCAGCCATCAGCCCGAGAAAGCGCCAGGGCGTCGGTCCGAAGGGCAGCGCGAAGCCGGTATCACTGGCAGTCTGCCAAGCGAGCCAGGCTGCGTAGCCGCCCGCGGCGATGGGCAAGGTGGCTAGGCCCTGGGCAGTGGCCCAGGTGCGCGGCGAGCGGTCAGCGTGGGCGCGCAGCCAGTCGGCATTGCGCAGCGGGTACCAGGTCCAGCAGGCGACGGCCCCGATCGCCAGAAGTGCCCCGCTGGAATACCGGCCCAGATCCACGTCACCCAAGGCGCGCAAGGCGTGCAGTTCCCCTATGTTCACGAGACCGATGCCAGCCGCTATCAAACCCAGGGTGGGCGCGAGTCTCAACCAGGGCAGCCGACCGTCGCGCGCGGCATCACGCCGGTTCGAGACCAGCGCGATGACCACCGGCAGCGTGCCGATGATCATGGTGGGCAGCGGACCGCCGGCGCGCTGGATCGCGCCGGCGAGGCAGAGGTAATACAGCAGATTGCCGATGAGCGACAGTTTCAGCGCCTCGATCCAGTCCGCCCGCGACAGCGCCGCAAGCCCGCGCCGATCGGCTGCCGCAAGCGGAAGTGCAATGAGTCCGAACGCGAGATAGCGTCCGAACGACAGCAATACCGGTGGATACTCCGGCAGCAGAAGCGGTGCGACGAAGACCAGGCCCCACATGAGGCCGGCGGCGAGGGCGAAGGCAGTCCCGGTCCACATGGCGGCGCGAGGCGAGCGGTAGCCAGAGTTGTCTATTGCGCGGGACAGGCGCCGTCCAGGCCCGCCAGACCGGCCAGCTTCTGCAGGCGCGAGCGCTGCTCCAGGCAGGCTTGGCGCTGCGCTTCGGCCGCCTTTTGCTGCGCGAGGCGGGTGGCCTGTTCGCGCGACGCCTGCAGCTGCGCGATGCGCTCGCGGATCTGAGGCATCGCAGCCAGGGCGGCTTTTTCGCCTTCCAGAATGGCGTTGGCACGCTGCGTGAAGTCGGCCCCGCCAATGTCGAGTACCTGCGGGCGCACGATGACATCGGCTCGAGCCAGTTCGGCCTGGCCGAGCTTCTGTCCCATGATGGCAATCGACTGGCCGAGCGTCCCCAGCATGCCGGCGGGCGTCTGGCCGCGCGCCTTGCTCGAGATGTCCACCGCGACCACAACGTCCGCGCCCAGCTGGCGCGCCGCATCGACCGGCACGGGGCTGACGACGCCGCCATCGACGAAATGGTATTTGCCGATGGCCACGGGCTGGAACACGCCTGGCACGCTGCTGGAGGCCCGCACGGCCTGGCCGGTGTTGCCCAGCGCGAACACCGTGCGATCGCCGTCCTCCAGCCGCGTCGCGACGGCCACAAACGGTTTGGCAAGCCGCTCCAGCGGTTGGCGGCGCACCTGCTCGTTCACGTAGTCTTCGAGTTTTTGCCCCAGCAACAGCCCGGCGGAGGACAGCTGCAGGTCGCGGATCTTGGCTTCATCGAGCGCGATGGCCTTTTCCTGCAGCTCGAACGCGTTCATGCCGCTGGCATACAGGGCGCCGACCACGCTGCCAGCGCTGGTGCCTGCCACCACGGCAGGGGCGAAGCCGTTGGCCTCCAGCATCTTGATGACGCCGATGTGCGCGAAGCCCTTGGCTGCGCCGCCGCCCAGGGCGATGCCCACCTTGATGGCTGGCATGGGAGAGGCGACCGGTGCGGGCGCCGGGGCGGCCTGGGCTACGGTGGTGCTGGCGGGTGGGGTGCTGCTACAGGCGGTTACAGCCAAAACACTCATGAGGCCCAGTGGGCGACACAGGGCGGCCAGGGCGGAAAAGGCGGTCGGAACGGTCAGGCGCATGCCGGGAAGGACGCTGTGGGGCAAACGCAGGAGTTTATCGGCCGCCCGAAGGCGACCGACCGCGCAGCGCTCAAACGGACCGTGTCAGCCCGCCGTCCACGCGCAAGTTCTGGCCCGTGATGTAGGCCGCACCCTCCGAAGCGAGGAAGGCGATGGTCGCGGCGATCTCGTCGCTCGTTCCGTAGCGTTTGAGGGGGACACTTTCGCGCCGCGCCTCGGTGGCCGGAAGGCTGTCGATCCAACCGGGAAGGATGTTGTTCATCCGGACGTTGAACGGCGCGTGGGTATCGCTGAAGACCTTCGTGAATGCGGCCAACCCCGCCCGGAAAACACCGGAAGTCGGAAACTGCTCGCTTGGCTCGAAGGCCCAAGCCGTGGAGATGTTGATGATCGCGCCGTTGTGCTGCGCCTTCATGATCGGCGCGACCAGCCGCGTTGCGCGCACCACGTTCAGCAGGTAGGTTTCCATGCCTTTGTGCCAATCCTCGTCGGAGATCTCGAGGATCGGCCCTTTGGGCCCATGACCGGCACTGTTGACCAGGACATCGACTCGGCCCCAGCGTGAGAACGCCAGGTCGACGAGCCGGCGAAGCGCCTCGGTCGACTGATTCGAGCCCGTGACGCCCACGCCGCCCAGTTCGTGGGCCAGCGCCTCGCCCTTGCCGGACGATGACAGCACGCCCACATTGAAACCGTCAGCCGCAAGGCGGCGTACCGCGGCAGCGCCCATGCCGCTTCCGCCGGCGGTGATCAATGCAACTTTGTTCGTCATCTTCGAATCTTGCTTGTCGATGGCCCGGCAACCTTAGCCGGGCCGGCGATTCAACCGCCCATGGCCTCACCTGGGCGTGGTTGCCGGATGGCTAGTCAGTCAATTCGCCGCGAAGCAATAGAGCCGCCCATCCCCGCCCGTTGGCCGGATGCGCTCCATGCTGCAGCCAATCGTCGGGTGGCTCGAATTCCAGGACTGCGCCCACGGTATGGCGAGCGGGCCGGCTTTGTCGAAGTGGCCGAGCATCGCGGCGCCTTCGTTCGTGCCTTTCGTCCAGTTGCCGCAGGTCATGTCGGGGAAGGGCTGGCCGGCGACCACACCGCCGGGAAAGGCCGTTCCGTCGGGTCGCGAGCCGGTCAGCACGTCGTGATGGGACGGCTGCTTGGTGCGGTCGTTCACCGGGTTGCCCTTCTCGTCGAGGGCGGTGTCCTTGTTCACGTTGTTCGCATCGGAGTGCAGCTCAGCGACGTTGCGCGCGATGAGCACGCCCTTGACGTTGTACCAGGGGCCGGAGCCAATGCGGTCGCGCGCGTTGACGAACGCCGGACTGTTCAGTGCAGGCCCCTGCGTGCTCAGGTAGGCGCGCCAGGTGCGATTGCCCGCGCCGGCGGCTTGCGCGAGCGACTGGCAATGCCTGTCGGCGCCTTCGAGGCCGCCGAGGTCTCCGCCCTTGCCGGGGTTTGAGCTGGTAAGAAAGAAGCTCATGGGGCCCGTGGCGGGCGTGGTGGGTCCGCTCGGGGCCGTGCTGCATCCTGCGATGCCAATGGCGGTGACAGTGGCTGCGAGTGCGATCCCATGAATGCTGCGCATGGCGTGGCTCCTTGTTGTTGGGGGCGAACTGCCATCGTAGGACAGCCGTGGCGAACCTGGGCCGGGGTTCCCCCTAGGCGGCGGCACAACGGAGGCGGAACTGCTCGACGTCCGTAGACTCTGCAATTGATGCGCTGGCCGCAGTGCGACGAGCTTGGTTGTCGGCCGGATGCCTTCAGTCAACAAGTGCAGCCCTCGCCCTCATCATCCAACTGGCGCACCAGCGGCGACCGAGGCAGGCATTCCAAACCGGTCGAAGTCTCACAAGTCGATTGATCCAGAAGATTCAACCGTATGGCGGTCAGCGTCTGAGCGGAAGCGACGGCCCGTCCATCGGTCTGCGCTCCTTCTCGCGACGGTGCCCCACCGCCAAGCTGAAAGCCTACAAGGAAAATGGCCAGCGAAGCGAGGACCGCTGGAGCAGCAGCCGTCCCACGGGGCAAGGAAGATTTCAGATTGCAGTTCATGGCGATCTCCTGTGAGGGAGGATCGGCATCCAGACACAGCGGCGGGGCCGCTCGGGGCCCGTCTGTCCATCCGGTGCCAATCACCAGGGGAGGGAAATGACAGGCAAAGTATGGAAGCTGGTTCTCGATTCGCAATCCCACCGACGTCTAGCCGAAAGGCATTGCCAGCGCCCATCTTGGCTTAGCGGCGGGTGGCCGATGAGTGGCGAACCTGATCGGCACTTCTTCAAATCCTCGCTCGGCCGTGCTGCGGCCGACGAGCTTCGCTCCGCGGGAGCGCTCGATGTCCGCCCCTGCCGCTCAGCGCCTCCTTTGTCGCTGCGGGGGCACCGGCGAGGTCCACCTCCTATAGTCGTGCCCAGACACAGGAGAACATCATGGACAGGATGCGCGACCTCGGCACGCCGGCTGCCGTCATCGACATCGGGCGGATGCAGGCCAACATCGAACGCATGCAGCGGCACATGGACGCGCTGGGCGTGCGGTTCCGCCCGCATGTGAAGACGTCCAAGTGCCTGCCCGTCGTCCAGGCGCAGATCGCGGCAGGTGCTCAGGGCATCACCGTGTCCACACTGAAGGAAGCCGAGCAATTCTTCGCTGCCGGCATCACGGACATCCTCTATGCCGTGAGCATCGCCCCGACGAAGCTGCCGCAGGTCCTCGCCCTGCGCCGGCAGGGCTGCGACCTGAAGATCATCACCGACAGCGTGGCCGGTGCGCAGGCGGTGGCCCGCTTCGGCAAGGAGCAGGCCGAGGTCTTCGAAGTCTGGATCGAGATCGATGTCGACGGCCACCGTTCCGGCATTCCACCGGAAGGCGAGGCGCTGCTCGCGGTCGCTCGCGCGCTGCACGATGGCGGCATGCGGCTCGGGGGCCTCATGGCGCATGCCGGCGCCAGTTACGACTGCGACACCCCCAAGGCGCTGCGCCACATCACCGAGCAGGAGCGGGGCGGGACGGTGCGGGCCGCGGAGCGCCTGCGGCAGGCGGGCCTGCCCTGCCCGGTGGTCAGCGTCGGGTCGACGCCGACCGCGCTCTCGGCCCAGGACCTGCGCGGTGTGACCGAGGTACGCGCGGGCGTCTACGTGTTCTTCGACCTGGTGATGCACAACGTGGGCGTCTGCGCCATGGAAGAGCTCGCACTCTCGGTGCTTACCACCGTCATCGGCCACCAGGAGGAGAAAGGCTGGGCCATCCTCGACGCCGGCTGGATGGCGATGAGCCGGGACCGCGGCACGCAGAAGCAGAAGCACGACTTCGGCTATGGTCAGGTGTGCACCGAGGACGGGGAGCCGGTCGCCGGCTATGTCCTCGGCAGCGCGAACCAGGAACACGGGATCCTGTGCCGCGCGGAAGGCGTCGATCGCGAGATCGCTGCCCGCTTCCCCGTCGGCACGCGCTTGCGCATCCTGCCGAACCACGCCTGCGCCACCGGTGCCCAGCATCCGGAGTACCACGCCCTGCGGGCAGACGGCTCGGTCGAAACCTGGCCTCGCTTCTATGGATGGTGACGCCCCATAGCAATGGGGTCCGAGCTGCAGGAACACGTTCATGAACACGATCACTCACGTCAATCCCAGCGGGAGCGCGGCGCCCGGCGGCCATTACTCGCATGGCACCGTCGCCAACGGCTTCGTCTTCGTTTCCGGTCAGCTGCCCATCTCGCCGGCCGGCGAGAAGCTCGCACAGGCCAGCTTCGCAGAGCAGGCCAGGCAGGCGCTAGCCAACGTGGAGAGCGTGCTGAGGGCATGCGGCAGTGGCATCGACCGGCTGGTGCAGGTGCGCGTTTACGTCGACAGTGTCGAGAACTGGCCGGAGTTCAATGTCATCTATGCGCAATGGGCCGGCACCAGTCGGCCGAGTCGCGCGGTCGTTCCGACCGGCGAACTTCACTACGGGCTGAAGATCGAGGTCGAAGCCATCGCCGTGCAGGCTTGAACAGCGCCAGATGGGGCCCCTGAGCGGCAACGGGGGACATTGGCGTCGTGACCAAGGATGCTCGATCGATGTATTGAGCCGCGGCGGCGCCCATCGAAACTGCCGGAGACATCAGCAGGCCTGCACGTGGACCTGAGCTCTGCCGCACCGGCGGTTGATGTTTCGCGGCAATCGGCGCCCAATGGCGGTCAAGAAAAACCGTCAGGAGATTCGCATGGCGATCTCGCGCCGCTACCTCGTCGCATTGCCCGCGGCCCTGTGGCTGCCGGCTGCGCTGGCACAACAAGCACGGCCGCTCACGGTCGGTGTTTTGGTCAACGGCGCGGCGGGCACGCCGTTGGCCGCACGGGTGCGGGATTTGCTCCAGGACGCATTCACTGCCTTGGGCTATGGGCCGGAACGCGTGGCACTGAAATTCAGCCACGCCGACGGCAAGCTCGAACGCCTGCCTGCCCTGGCGCGTGAGCTCGCCGCAGCGGGGGTCGACATGATCTTCGCCCTTGGCGGACCGGCGTCCCGTGCGGCGGCGGATGCCACCAGCACGATACCGGTGGTCTTCTCCATCGTCACGGATCCGGTGGCGCTGCGGCTGGTCGACTCGATGCAGGCCCCGGGGCGCAACGTCACCGGGGTGACGAACCTGGACCGCGGACAGGCGACAGCGCAGATGCAGTTGCTAAAGGAAGCCGCGCCGCTGGTGAGCCGCGTCGCCGTCCTCAGCGACGCGGATATCCCCGGTAGCGACAAGGACGGCCATGCCCCGATCGATCGCGACAACCTGCAGGCGGCGCAAGGTGCCGGCCTGGCGGCCACCGTGATCAAGCTCAAGGGCCCCACGCCCGACCTGGACGCGGCCTTCGCAGCTCTGGCGAAGGAAGGTACGCAGGCGATCATTGCCCTGGAGGTGCCGGTGGTGCTGTTCCATCGGGAGCGCATCGCGCGGCTGGCCTCTTCCCACCGGATGGTGAGCCTGTTCCCGGGCGGGACTTCCGATGCGGGCGGCGTGCTCACTTTCGGGACCACGGTCATGGACACCTGGAAGCGCATGCCGGCGATTGCCGATCGCATCGTCAAGGGAACGCCTCCCGCCACGATCCCTGTGGAGACCGTCATGCGACGCGAGCTGGTGGTCAACACCAAGGCGGCCAGCGAGATCGGCTTGACCTTGCCGCAGCAACTCATAGCACGCGCCGACAAGAGGCTCGATTGATCTGGCCGGGTCCCGGCGCTCCCATTTGTCGCAGATCAAAGGTTGGGCCCCTGCCGCCCAGTGCCGGGGCCTGCCGCCCGGTTGTAATAGCTCCGAGACCATGAAACTGAAGCAGACCCTCATCACCGTCCTGGGCGCCGCTTGCGCGGGCGTCACCCTCTTCGCGCTCGAGGCCGGCGCCACCGGACCGGTCGTGCAACCGCCCGCTTCTGCGCCCCGCGCCATCACGACCGCGCTCGGGGTGCCGCCCGTGCCGGACCCCGGCAATGTCTATTCGGAAACCGGCGCCGGCCGCCTCAGCGAAGCCGTCAAGGGCCACCTGGAGCGGGTCTACGTGCCGCTCCTGCGCGCCAACGAGGTGTGGGTCATCGACCCGGAAACCGCCAAGGTCGTGTCCAAGTTCAAGGTGGGCCGCGCTCCGCAGCACGTGGTGCCCTCGTGGGACCTGCAGACGCTCTGGGTCGGCAACAACGCCGAGCGCCACAAGGACGGCAGCTTGACGCCCGTCGATCCGCGCACGGGCAAGCCGGGCCCGGCCGTGCCCGTGGACGATCCGTACAACATGTACTTCACGCCAGACGGCAAGTCGGCCATCGTGGTGGCGGAGGCGGAAAAGCGGCTGGACTTCCGCGATCCCCAAACGATGAAGCTGCAGTATTCGATCAACACGCCTGGCTGCGGCGGCATCAACCATGCCGACTTCTCGATGGACGGCAGCTACGCGATCTTCACCTGCGAGTTCAGCGGCCAGATCGCCAAGATCGACCTGGTGCAGCGCCGGGTGACGGGCTACCTGAAGCTGAAGATGCCCGCGACGCGGCTGAAGGAGGGCAGCTCGGTGGCCGATCCGCAGACCGAGATCTGCACCGCCACCAAGGGCATGCCGCAGGACATCCGCATCTCGCCGGACGGCAAGCGCTTCTACATCGCCGACATGGACGCCGACGGCCTGCACGTGGTCGATGGCGAGTCCCTCAAGGAAGTGGGCTTCATCGCCACCGGCCTGGGCGCCCATGGCCTGTACCCCAGCCGCGACGGCAAGAAGCTGTACGTGGCCAACCGCAGCACGCACAAGATCCATGGCAAGAAGGGCGGGCCGGGCAGCGTCGCCGTGGTCGACTTCGCCACCGAGAAGGTGGTGGCCCGCTGGCCCATCCCGGGCGGCGGCAGCCCCGACATGGGCAACGTCAGCGCCGACGGCCGCTGGTTGTGGCTGTCGGGACGCTACGACGACGAGGTCTACCGCTTCGACACCACGAGCGGCACCGTCACCAAGATCAAGGTTGGCGCGGAGCCGCACGGCCTGACGGTGTGGCCCCAGCCCGGGCGCTACTCGCTGGGCCATACCGGCAACCTGCGCTGACCCAATCCTCTCCGCGGCCCCGGCCGGGGCCACATGGCAAGGGCGGCAAGACATTGCCGCCCTTTATCGTTGGGCGGCGGTGGCGCGCTGGATGCTCGAAACCGAGGCGTCGATGATCTGCTGCACGCCCAGCTGGCCCAGCTCGGCGGTGGCGCGGCGCGGGTCGCCATGGACGCCGTGGGCAGCATCCAGCTGCGCGCCACGCGCCAGCGCCTCGGCGCGCACCAGCGACTTGTCGACTGCCAGCGCCAGCGCGGTGTCGCTGAGGCCCGCGTGGGTGCCGATCTCCGCCGCCCCGTAGCCCTTCTGCCGGAGGGCGTCGACATAGCCGGTCTGCGCCACCTCGTAGTAGTCCAGCAGGGCGTGCACGCGGCAGGCCGGATCGTTCTTCCACTCGCGATTGAGCTTGTCGGCCACCCGCTGCTCGCTCTTCTGGTAGCCGCCGTGGTCGCCCAGGAAGAACACGTCGCGAAAGCCATGCTGCTTGAAGCTGCGCGCCGTGGCCTCCAGTAGCGATTCGAAGGTGGACTCCGGGATCGAGATGGTGCCGGTGAAGCGCATGTGCGCGGCCGGGGGCGTGATGGCGCCCTCGGGCACATAGGCGATGACCGGCGCGACGACGGCGTTGCCCAGGCGGCGCGCGATCTCGCCGGCCAGCAGCCGCGCGCGTACGTTGTGCTTGCCCAGCACCATGTGCGGTCCGTTCTGCTCGGTCCCGCCGATCGGCACCAGCACCGTGCCGGCACCGGCGGCAATGCGAGCCTTCAGCTCCGGCCAGGTCATCTCCTCGATCTCGACCGGGCCCGGCCCGGCGGCCTGCGCCTGGGCCGCCGCCAGCGCGGCCACCATCAGGCCGACGCGCACGGCGTGCAGCAAGCGAGAAGGGGGGCGGTGCATCGCCGCGAGTTTAGACCCGGTGCGCGCCCGCTTGCAGCCAAGGCGGTCGTCCTGCATCCTTTCGGCGCCGGTTGCCGGCATCCATCAACAGGTCCCGGAGATGCACACATGATCCGAACCCGTCCGCTGTTCGAAATGCGGCTGCAGGTGCCCCAGATCGTCGACATGGGAGACACGCCGCTCGGCCGCCGGCGCATCGCCACCGTCACGGGCGGCAGTTTTCACGGCGAACGCCTGCGGGGCGAGGTGGTCGGCGCGCCCGCCGGCGACTGGCTGCTCCAGCGCAAGGACGGCGTCACCGTGCTGGACGTGCGCCTGCTGCTTCGCACCGACGACGGCGAGCACATCTACATGTCGTACCGCGGCGTGCGGCATGGCCCGGCGGACGTGATGGCGCGGCTCGCCGCCGGCGAACCGGTCGATCCGGGCAGCTACTACTTCCGCATCGTGCCGGTGTTCGAGACGGCGGCGACCCAATACGAGTGGATCAACAAGATCGTCGCGGTGGGGACGGGCAGACGGGAGCCCAGCGGGCCGGTCTACGCCATCGAGGAGCTGCTGTAGCCGCCGCCTTCGGTGCGATGATCGCAGGATGAAGCCTCCCCGCCTGGTCGACCTGTCCGGCCTCGAAGCCGCCCTCCAGACGTTCGCGGACGAGCGGGACTGGAACCGCTACCACTCTCCGAAGAACCTGGCGATGGCGCTGACCGGCGAACTGGGCGAGCTCGTGGAGCTGTTCCAGTGGCTCACCGAGGACGAATCGAAGCGCGCGGGGCAGGATCCGGCGACGGCGCAGGCCGTGCGCGATGAACTTGCCGACGTCCTGATGTTCCTCGTTCGGCTCGCGTCCGTGCTCGAGGTGGATCTCGACGAGGCTGTCCGGCAAAAGCTGGCCGCCAACGCGCAGAAGTACCCGGCCGGCGACTCGACGCCGTCGCGCTGAATCGCCGCGCTGGGCGTCCACCACCGGCGCGCCTTGTACGCGCCCATCTGCCGCGGGGACAACCGATCAGTCGTCGCCTCTCATGTCCGCGAGATGGCGACCTACAGTCAAGCAACCGGGTTGCCGCCATATTGGCGCCATGGACGCGTTCGAGCCAGGTGCGAGCAGCTTGAAGAAGGCCGCAAGCGAACTGCACTGCCTGGTCGCCGCGCTTGCGCGCGGGCCGGTCCCGGTGGAGGTGCCGGCCGCGGTCGACCCGTCCCAGTTGCAGGAGGCTAAACGATAGCTGCGTCGACGCCGCTGCCGGGAGCCGGGGCGAAGCCCCGCGCCAAAGACGGGCGGAGTCCGCGTATGGCCGCGACGAGGTTCCGATGCCTGCCCTCATGAAGCCATCGGTGGCACACCCTCACTTCCTGCAAGGTGGCGGGAAAGTGGGTGCCTTGATGCGTGCCCACGACTGGTCGGACTCGCCGCTGGGGCCACCGGAACAGTGGCCGCAGGCCTTGCGCACGGTCGTCGGCCTGCTCCTGCAATCGCAGTTTCCGATGTTCGTCGCGTGGGGCGAGGAACTGGGTTTTCTCTACAACGATTCCTACGCCGAGATCCTCGGCGCCAAGCATCCACGGGCACTGGGGCGGCGCTTCCATGACATCTGGGCGGAGATCTGGACGGACATCAGCCCGCTGATCGATGCAGCGATGGCCGGGAAGTCGAGCTATCGCGAAGACCTGCCGCTCGTGATGAATCGCAAGGGTTACGACGAGCAGACCTGGTTCACCTTCTCGTACTCGCCCATCCGTTGCGACGACGGGAAGGTGGCCGGCATGTTCTGCGCCGTCTCGGAGACGACCCGCCGCGTCCTGGCGGAACGCGGACAGCGCGAGCTCAACGAGACGCTGGAACGCCGCGTGAACGCAGCCCTGGCGGAACGCAAGCTCCTGGCCGACATCGTGGAAGGCACCAACGCGTTTGTCCAGGTGGCTGACCTCGAGTATCGATGGCTCGCGATCAACCGGGCCGCGGCCGACGAATTCGAGCGCATCTTCGGCATTCGCCCCCGGGTCGGCGACAACATGCTGGAGCTGCTGGCGTCGCAGCCGGAGCATCAGGCTGCGGTCAAGGCAGTGTGGGCTCGCGCATTGGCGGGCGAGGAGTTCGTCGAGATCGCGGAGTTCGGGGACCCGGCCCGGGATCGCCGGTTCTACGAAATGCGCTACAACGCCCTGCGCGATCGCGCAGGCCAGCGCATTGGCGCCTACCAGTTCGTCTACGACGTCACGGAGCGCCTGCACGACCAGGAGCGGCTGAGGCGCGCGCAGGAGGCGCTTCGTCAGTCGCAGAAGATGGAATCGCTGGGGCAGCTGACCGGCGGCGTCGCACACGACTTCAACAACCTGCTCGCGGTGTTCGCAAACGGTCTTCAGCTGCTGGAGCGCGATGTGCCCGCCGAGCAGCGGGAGCGGGTGTACGCCAGCATGCGCCGCGCCGTGGCGCGGGGCAGCGGACTGACGCACCAGCTCCTGTCGTTCTCGCGCCGGCGCCCGATCAATCCCGAGGCGATCGATCTCGCCGCTTGCCTCGATGGCATGCGCGCGCTGCTCACTCAATCCCTGCGCGGGGACATCCAGTTCAGGATGGAGCTGAAGGACGGCCTTTGGCCCGTGGAGATCGACGTGGGCGAGTTCGAGCTCGCGATGTTGAACCTGTGCGTGAACGCGCGGGACTCCATGGCAACGGGGGGCGCACTCACGATCTCTGCCGAGAACGTCTCTGAGCCGGGCGAACAGCGCCTGCTCGACGACTTCGTGCGGCTGTCCGTGCAGGACAGCGGGTGCGGCATGCCGCCCGAGATCCTGGCCCGCGTCTTCGAGCCTTTCTTCACCACCAAGGACGTCGGCAAGGGCTCGGGCCTGGGTCTGCCGCAGGTCTATGGTTTCGTGCAGCAATCCGGAGGCCGGCTCGCCGTCGACAGCAAGGTGGGCGAGGGGACGGTGCTGACGCTGTTGCTGCCCCGCTCCTTGCGGCAGCCCGTCGAGGCGTCCGATGAATCGAACGCGGGTGTCGCTCCCAGCGATCCACCGCGGCGCGGACATGTGCTGCTGGTCGAAGACGACCCCGAGGTCGCCGCGCTGACGCGGGAAATGCTGGGCGAACTGGGCTTTGCCGTCATCCACGCCGCCAGCCCCGCGGCCGCGCTGGGAGCGCTGGCCAATGCCCGGACCGTCGACGTGGTGCTCTCGGACATCATGATGCCCGGGGGCATGAGCGGGCTCGAGTTGGCTCGCGAAATCAGGCGCCGCCAACCGGGCCTGCCGGTCGTGCTGACCACCGGCTATTCGGAAGCCACTGCGGGGGCGGGGAGCGCGGAGTTCAGGTTGCTTCTGAAGCCCTACAGCCTTGACGGCCTGTGGAAGGCGCTGAGCGTGCAGCGGAACTAGACCACTGCAGGCCCTGCCCGTGGCGGGTGCGCGCCCGCCACGAGTCGCGAGCTTCAAGGCACCAGTGGGTACTGCTGCGAGACGAGCTGCGAGCCGACCTGGGCCAGGACGACGAAGCCGCCGTCGGCCGTGGCCGCCACACTGCCCGGCTGGACCTGCATCACGGCGGAGTTCGCTTGTCCGTTCGCGTCGAAGGCCTGGGCCGTGCTGCCGGATGCGACCAGGAAGCCACCGCCGGCCAGGGCCATGACGCGCGCGCCCGGCGCTGCGTTCGGGAACGTGAGCAGCCCCGAAACGGCCCGCGCGCCCGAGGGCGAGCTCGGGTCGGCCGCGAAGAGCTGCCCCTGCACCTGGTTGACGCCCTGGACGGTCCAGAGGGCCATGAAGTTGCCGTTGACCAGGCCCGCCACGCCCGGCTGGGTGTGGCTGCTTCCGAGCTGGCCCAGGCTGACGCCGAACAGCGGGTTCAGCCCCGAGTCGAACACGGTGGCGCCTTGCAGACCCGCGCCCGAGCTGTGGGTGAGCATGGACGCGGCCACCAGGCGGCTGCCGGGCGCCGCGGCGCTGGCCAGGTCGTCGACGACGGCCGTGTCCCTCAGCAGGACCGGGCCGCCCACCGCAGCGCCGCCCGCGTCGAACTTCTGCGCATGCAGCGCCGTGGGGACGTCGGTCGGGATCGTCGCGGTGTGCTGCACGATGTAGCTCGCGGCATAGCTTCCATCCTCGAACGCGTACACGCCGCCGCCGCCCACGAGCACCGGATTCGCATTCGGAATGCCCGCATAGTCCAGCGTGACCTGGGCCAGCGTGCGCACGACCGAGGCCGGGCCGGCCGGGTCGCCCGCGGCGGTCACGGCCTGCACGAACACCGCTTGCGGCGTCTGGTATTCCACGACGAAGCCGCCCGCCGGCAAGGCGGCCACGCCCGAGAAGGTGCCACTCGCCGCCACGGGCACGACCCCTTGCACCAGCGCGCCCGACGCATCGAAACGCTGCGCGTGGACGCCGCTCGCATCGCTCCAGGCCGCCACGCGCGCTCCGCCGCTGAGCACGGCCACGCCCCTGGCGTTGCTGATCGTGTTGGCGATCACCTGCGCCCCACTGGGTGCGGGCGCCGGGGCTGGAGCCGGAGCCGGTGCTGGTGCTGGTGCTGGTGCTGGTGCTGGTGCTGGTGCTGGTGCTGGTGCTGGTGCTGGTGCTGGTGCTGGTGCTGGTGCTGGTGCTGGTGCTGGTGCTGGTGCTGGACCCGGCGCCGGAGCCGGAGCCGGAGCCGGGGCGGGTGAAGGGGCGTCGGAAGGCGCCGTGATGGCGCCATCACCACCACCACCACCGCCGCAAGCTGCAAGCACCAGCGCCGACAACACGCCGGCGATGCGCAATCTCGTCGAACTCCACACGCTGCGCTCCTTGTTCCGATGCGTTCATTGTTGTGGCGCAAAACGGTGGATGTCAGAACGCTTTCGCCTCATTCGTCGCAAACCTTAACCGTGCGACCCGGCGAGTTCCAGTGAGTGGCGCCCTCGCGCGGCCCGCTCTTTCCCGCGCGTTCACGGCGAGTTGGACCGCAATAGGCCTCCAGCGCCGCGATGTTCTTCCCAATGTCGGCGCAGCTCCGCCTGCTGATGAGAAAACAATTGCTAGAGCTTTGAGCGGGGCCGATACTTTTGCGCCGGTCCTCGAACAACTGCGGACCCGCGCGGCTGATATAAGCACAGGCATGCGCAGCGCGGAAGCGGCTGCGCCTTCCGCGCGCGCGTGCTGTCGCTTCTGCCGGGTGGGCGCGCCGTGCGTAGGTCCTGAATGATCGTGCAAGGCTCACCGGCCTTGCTGGCCGGCGCGGCCAGCGCGGGCAAGCGGCGGATGAAATCGGACTTGGGGGAGTTCATGCAGCCTCTCCCGGCTGCATTGAACCGATTCTTCACTGGGGGCAACCCATGGGCGGAGGGCGAGCATCCCGCAAGCCCCACGCGCTCACTCCCAGGAGAACATCATGCAAGTCGCCCGCAAAGCCCATATCACCATCGCCCTTGCCCTGGCCTTCGGCGCTGCCATGGCCAGCGAGGACAACGCCGCATTGATCCAGGCGCAGAGCGGTGCTGTCATCCAGCCGCTCCTCGCCCATGCGACGGATGCGACCATGCTCAAGCCCCTGCCGCCGCCGCCGAAGCCCTATCCGCTGCCGTACCCGCGTCCGCGTCCGCCGATCCCGCCGACGTTCCCGTATTGACGTGAGCCCATCTGCCGGCCCATCGCCGGGCTCGAGGTCTGTCTCGCCGCCCGGCGCTCTGGCTGGCACTTTTCGGTTCCCTGACTAAAACGTTGCGAAGCTCGGCCGAGCAAATTTCGAGCTTAGGTTGTATGCTTCACAGCCACCGCACAGCCACCGCCGCATGGACAACGACGAGGTCAATCAGCTGCTCGTGCGCATCGGTCGAGAAGACCAGGCAGCGTTTCGTCAGCTGTACAAGGCGTTCAGCCGAAAGGTCTACGCCTACGTGCTCAACATGCTGAACGACCATGCGCGGTCCGAAGAAGTCGTGGCGGACACTTTTTACGAGGTCTGGCGCTTCCCCCTGCGCTTCCGCGGCGAATCGAAGTTTTCCACCTGGCTCATCGGCATCGCGCGCAGGAAGGCGCTGATGGTTCACCGCGCGCGCCGGCCGGACGAGTTGCACGACGGCCTCGAGGACATCGCCGAGACCACCCCCTCGGACTCCCCCGACGGTTATGCCGAGCTGGCAGACAAGCAGCGGCGCGAGGGCGTCGCGCACTGCATGGGCAAGTTGTCGGAAGAGCATCGGGAATGCCTGCACCTGGTGTTCTACGAGGGCATGGGCGTGGCTGAGGTAGCGCAGGTGCAGAACTGTCCCGAGGGAACCGTCAAGACGCGCCTGTTCCATGCCCGCCAGAAGATCAAGAATTGCCTGCAGGCTCTGCTGCGCCGCGAGGGGTCCGCGCCGGACGCCAAAGGCGCGCTGGCATCCTGATGGGTTGGGGGAGACCAGCGTGCAAAAATTCTTTGAACCGTTCGCCGGCCTCACGCAACACAAGGCCGATATGGGCAATGTCCCGTACAGCTAAATGGCAGAGGCATCATGAAAGAACGTTTCGAAGAGCTGCTTCCCTGGTATGTCAACGGTTCGCTGGAAGCCGAGGACCGCGCCTTCGTCGAGACCTACCTGGAACAGCATCCCGAGTCGCGCAGCGAGCTGGAGTGGTACCGCTCGCTCCAGCAGCGCGTGCAGGAGAACGCCCCGGCCGTGCCCGCGACGATCGGCCTGGCCCGCACCATGCGCCTGATCCAGGGCGACCGTCCGACCCTGGGCGAACGCATCGGCGCCTTCTTCGGCAACCTCGGGCTGCGCCCGAGCTACGCCATCGCCGCGCTGGCCATCGTGGCGGTGCAAGGTGGCGTCATCGTGAACCTGCTGGGTGACGTCCGCGAGAACGCCGACGAAATCCGCGCGCTGCGCGCGGTTCGCGTCGAAGAGGGGCCGATGCTCAAGGTCAACTTCACGCCCGAAGCCAAGGAGACCGACATCCGCATGCTGATGGTCCAGGTTCGCGGCGAATTGGCCGGCGGCCCCGGCCAGCTCGGCGACTACTACCTGCGTGTGCCGGCCGGCAGCGAGGGCGCGGCGCTTGCCAAGGTGCAAGCCGCGCCCATCGTCCAGGCCGCCTCGCTGGCCCCCGGCGTGCCTCCGCGGGAGTAGCGCCATGCTGCTGAACCGTCGAACGCTGCTGTGCGCACTGGGCGCGGCGGCCCTGCCGGTCGCACCCGCCATCGGCGCGCCGGTCAAGGCCGAGGGCACCGGATCCCGCATCGCCCTGGTCATCGGCAACGGCGCGTATCGCGCGGCCCCGCTGAAGAACCCGACAAGCGATGCCAACGCCGTTGCGACGGCGTTGCGCGGCCTGGGCTACGAGGTCACCCTGCGCCAGAACACGCGGCTCAAGGAACTGATCGAATCGCTGCGCGAGTTTTCGCTGCGCGCGCCGAAGGCCTCGGTTCGCATGCTCTTCTACGCCGGCCACGGCGTGCAGGTGAAGGGCCGCAACTACCTGGTGCCGGTCGATGCCGACCCGAAGTCCGAAGAGGACATCCAGCGGCAGAGCGCCGACGTCGGTGAGTTCGTCGATCGGCTGAGCGCCATCCGCACTGGCACCAACATCGTGGTGCTCGACGCCTGCCGGGTGAACCCGTTCGCCGGCGGCGTCATCGTCGGCCCGGACGGGCGGCGGCTGAAGTTCCGCGGGGCGACGCCGAGTGGCCTGGCGACGCTCGACGCGCCGGTGGGCACCCTGGTGGCCTTTTCGACCGCGCCCAACGGCGTGGCGCTGGACGGCTCCAGCGGCGAGCACAGCGTCTATACGCGTCACCTGCTGGCCAACATGCCGACGCCGGGCTTGCAGATCGAGCAACTCTTCAAGCGGGTGCGCATCGCGGTGGCCGACGACACGGGTCGCGTGCAGGTGCCCTGGGAATCATCGAGCCTCACGGCCAACTTCTGCTTCAAGCCGGACGATCAGGGGCGTTGCGGATAGTCCCTTCTCCTTCCCCTTCCCGGGGGAAGGTCGGGATGGGGGCGCTCGGAGCTTTCAATTCGGCCGCAGCGCCCCCACCCCAGCCCTCCCCCGGCGGGGGAGGGAGCAGCGTTCATGCATGGTCGTCGATGAATCGCTGCAGTTCGCGCGCGAAGCGAAGCGGCTCGCTCACATGGGGTGAATGGCCGCCACGCGGGTAGATCGAGATCTGCGCGTGCTTCACCGTGTCGCGGTACCAGGCATCGAGCGGCACGCCGGCGTAGTGCGGACTGCGCGCCCCCAGCACCACCAGCAGCGGGGCGTCCAGGCGTGACAGCGAAGCGCGGAAGTCCGCCTGGGCCATCGACTCGGCGAGATCCAGCAGCGGCCGGACGTCGATGCGGCTCAGGCGCCGCCGCAGCATGCGGCCGAGCGCTTTTTCGACACTGAGCTGCTTGCGCAGCCAGGCGCCCCCGAGCGCGCCGACCTCGTTCAGCAGCGTCTCGGCCAAGTCCTGTCGCGCACCCGCGATCAGCCCCGACAGCATCGCCGCGCTGCAGCCGCCGAACAAGCCGAGGCGCCAGCTGTCGTCGGTCACGATGCGCGGCGACTGGTCGACCAGTGTCACTGCCGCCACGCGCTGCGTGCCATTCGACTGCAGGTATTGCATCAGTATGAGGGCGCCCATGGAGTGTCCGACCAGCACCGGCCGCTCCAGCCCGAAGTGGTCCAGCATCTCGGCCAGGTCACGAGCCAGCCGCTCCAGCGTGATGGAGCCGAGTACCGGGCGGCAGCGGCCATGACCGCGTGCGTCCCAGGCCAGCACGCAATGGCGCCGCGCCAGCCGCCGCGCCACCGGCAACCAGTCGCGATGCGAGCAGCCGACGCCATGCACCAGCACCAGCGGCGGGCCGTGGCCCAGCACGCAGACGGGAACCACCTGCCCATCGCTGGCGGTGAAGCTGTCGTAGTCGCCGGCTGTAGGAGCGGCCCCGCCCGCCAGCCCCAGGTTTCGCAACGCGACCCAGACGCCGCGCAGGCCGGTGAGCCGCGGCGGACGCGAAGGTGGTTCAGGCGGCGCACTGTCGAACATGGGGGTGTTTCCACGCCGGCGCCCAGGTGGGTCGAACTCAGCTCCCGCCAAGCTCAGGCACAGCCGCCGGCATCCCTCACTATGCGCCCGCCGGCAAACCTCGTGCAAACCAAACAGCCTCCTGCGCAGCAGCCGTCGATCGTTTGAACCGATTCGGGAGTGGCCGCAACCCATGGAGCGGAAGGCAAGCATTTGCAAGCCTCCACTCCCTCCCAACCACCACTCTCAGGAGATCAACATGAAAGTCCGCAATGCTTCCCTCGTCCTCGCCCTCGGTCTCGCCTTCACTGGCGCATTCGCCGGCGAAATCCTGGGCACCACGGTGAACTCCTCCGGCGCCTCCAACACGTCGGCCGGCATCTCGTCCACGGCGCGCCAGAACATCGGCTTGGCCGAGCAACAAGGCCGGCTCCTCGGCGGCAGCGTGACCGCCAACAACGTATCGAACACCGCCGCCGGCATCAGCAGCACCGCCGTGCAGGAAGTGGGCTTCGCCAGGGGCAATGGCGTCGTCCAGAACTCAACGGTGGTCGCCAACGGCGCACGCAACCTCGCAGCAGGCCTCGGGGCCACGGCAATCCAGCAGATCGGCGGCGCAGAAGGCAACGGCAGGCTGACGAACGCGACGGTCATTGCCAATAACGCCAGCAACACCGCGGCCGGCTTCAATTCCGACGCCACCCAACGTATCGGCGTTGCCCGGTAAGAACGATAGCTCCCCCGCCACCCGACCCGCCCGCCCAGGCGGGTCTTTTTCATGGTTGGCGTGGCCCCGAGCGCCGCTGCGACTGCAAATCCGCTTGAACCATTTCCCCATCCGCCGCAACCCATGGAGCGCCGGCAAACCAGCCCGCCACCGGAGACACGCCATGAACTCAACGCTCGCCCGCACATGCCGCTTCGTCCTCGTTGCCATCAACCTGACCGGCAGCGTCCACGCATTCGCGGGCCAGGAACTGATCGACCTCGACGCGTCGTTCCGCGCGAGGATCGCGAAGGAGAAAGTCCGCAGCGCGGCCCTGCAGCGCAAGATGGAGGCACAGGAAAAGGCTCTCGGTCTAAGCGGCAAGTCCCTGGACGAGAGCAACTGCGGCAGCCAGAACATCGGCAACGTCGACACCGGCGAGCGCGGAGCCGCCAACGCACCGCCGCGCGACGTGTTCGTGTTCGCTCCCAATGCCATCAACATCGTCGGCCAGGGCGGTTGCCGCTGAGCTGAGCGTCGCATTCCCACGAAACCGGAGATCCCATGAAGCCGCCCCATATCCTGCGCCACCTCGCGCTTGCCGCCCTGGCGACGCTTGCCGGCTGCTCGACGCTCGAAGTGAAGCAACCCACGGTCGAACAGACCGCAGAGATCCGCAAGGGTCCCGAGGACAAGCCGCAACGCTCGATCACCGGCTTTTCGCAGGCGCTGCGCTGCATGGACACGCTGATGCTCGACTACGGCGTGCATGACGTGACCATGCTGACCGAAGAAATCACCGACGAAACGAAAAAGATGAATGCCGGGACGCGCGACATGCTGATCTCGGCGGTGTCGGACATGTCGCGGCGCAGCCGCGCGGTGCGCCTGGTGGCCTTCGGCAAGGACACGGTCAACGTGATCGGCTACCTCGCCAGCGCGCAAAGCGCGGCCGTCTACCAGGCGATCCCGCTGTACGACATCAAGGGCTCGGTGTCGCAGTTCGACGAGAACATGATCAAGAACCAGAAGGACCTCGGCTTCGGCATCTCGCCCTACCTCAACCTCGGCGTCGCGCGCGATGCGGCCTCCAGCATGCTTGCGCTCGACCTGAGCGTGATGACCACCAGCAACATGTCCGTGCTGCCGGGCGTCACCTCACGCAACTCGGTTGTGATCCTGAAGCAGGGCAGGGGTTTCACCGGCGATGCCGCGTACGAGAAGTTCGGGATCAACTACAGCATGAACCTGGCGCGCTCGGAGGGCCAGACGCAGGCGCTGCGTGGGCTGGTCGAACTGGCGGTGGTGGAGCTCGTCGGCAAGTTGACGAAAACGCCGTATTGGAGCTGCCTGAACGTGCCGGATCCCCGGGCGAACGAGGAAACGCGTCTCGAGGTGTTCGACTGGTATCACTCGATGGCGGCGACGCGCGTCGAGCTGGTCGCCTACTTCCAGAATCAGCTGCGTCGCCGCGGGTTCTACGAAGGTCCGATCGACGGCGAATTCAATCCGGCCATCGACGAGGCGATCTCGAACTACCGCGGCGCGCTCGGCCTCAGCCGCGAGGCCGTGCTCAGCGAGGACTTCTTCTATGCCTTCCTGGCTGCCGACCACACCAAGATCAAGCGCCCGGCGCAACCGGCCCGCTACGTCGCGGTGCCCCCGGCTGTGACGGCCTCCGGATCGCCGCCCGCTCCTGCGCCTGCGGCACCGGCGCCCCTGAAACTGTCACTGACGACCCCGAAGCAGCAGACGCGCTTTGCCCGCGGCGAGTCGATCAGCCTGGCCCTCGCGCCTTCGCAGGATGCGCATGTGTACTGCTATCTGCAGGATGAGAACGCCAAGGTCATCCGCTTCTTCCCCAATCGGTTTTCCCGCGACTCACGCATCGCCGCCGCCCAGCCGCTCACCTTGCCCGGCACGATGCGCTTCCAGCTCACGATGAACCCGAAGGGTGTGCCCGAGACCATCTCATGCTTCGCCACGCCGGACGACGTGATGGCTTCGCTGCCGCAGGGCGTCATTGGGACCGATTTCGAACCCCTGCCCGGCGTCACCCTCGACCTGATCCGCGTCGCCTTCGACAAAGCCAGTGGCGGCAAGCTCGCCCAGGAGAACTTCCGTGCTCAAGCCAAGTGATTCCGCTCTCACCCGCGCAAAGCGGCTCGGCGGCCGGGTGGCCGTGATGACGGCGGCAGCTGTGGTCGCTGCCACCGGCCTGCTGCTGCAGCTACCGCTCGGCGCGGCGGTAGGCATCGCCGGCGACCGCGGCGCGCCCCGCGACCCGCCCCGGCCTCCCGCGCCGAGCCAGAAGGCGCCGCCCGCCTACCAGCTGCGCTGCTGGCAGCACGGCCGCCTGCTCTTCGATGAAGCGCCGGTGACGCTGGGCCCCGAGGTTCGGCAGGGAGCGAGGCTGGTGGCGATCGACCGCAACGGCGCGCCGCTGATGGTGACCGTGGCCGGTGAGACCACCTGCCAGGTCCGCCCCTACCTCAATGTGCCCAACCTCGCGCTGCCGCACTGAGCCAGGAGCCGCACCATGGACGGATTCACCCGTGCGACTGCCCCCAGGCGCACGCGCCGCGCCATCGCCCTGACCGCAGTCGCGGCGGCGCTGATGGCCTCGCCGCTTTCGCAGGCGGCGCTGATGGCCACGGAAACGCGCAGCGTCGCCGACTTCGACACCGTGGTTTTCGCCGTGCCCGGCGAAGTCCGCATCGAGCAGGGGGCCCGTGAAACGCTGACCCTGGAGTGCGAGAGCGCCGTGCTGCGCAAGCTGACGAGCGAGGTTCGCGGCCGGCAGCTGATCATCGGCGTTGCCGCGCCCGGCCGCATCGAGACGCAGCAGCCGATCCGGATCAAGCTGGGCGTGCGGACCCTGCGAGGCCTCGAGTCACGCGCCCCCAGTGCGATTCGCACCGGGCCGCTGCGCACCGATTCGCTCGCGCTGGTATTGGCCGGCGGCGGCTCGATCCGCGTCGAGCACCTGGAGAACGCGAGCAGCCTCGACGTCAAGATCACCGGCGCCGGCGACGTCGCCGTCGGGGGCGGCCGCGTGAAGGACCAGCAACTGGCCATCCGAGGCATCGGCAGCTATGCGGCATCCCGGCTCGCCAGCGAAAGTGCCGACGTCGCCATCGATGGCAACGCCGACGTCCAGCTCGCCGCCAGCAGCACGCTGGCCGTGCGCATCGGCGGCATCGGCCATGTGCGCTACCACGGCAACCCGGTGGTGGCGCGGTCCATCCGCGGCATCGGATCGATCGAGAAAGATTGAACCGGCCGCACGGCGCGTGCAACCCAATGGTGTCTGCGAATCCATTGCCCAAGGAGCCCGACATGACCCGCAACACCGCCATCCGCTGCCCCGGCATGACCCGCTACTTCGGCACGCTGGCCCTGGCCCTCGCTGCCGCCGTTTTGACTCCCGAGGCGAAGGCCGAGAAGGTGGTCGTCTATCGCGAAGGCCAACTGGTGGAGCCGCAGGATGTGGCGGCCGTGCTCGGCAACAACACCCGTTCCATCCGCCTGCTCGATGAGGGGCCCGCGGCGCCCAAGACCTTCACCGCGGTGCCACCGTCCTCGCTGGCCAAGACTTCGGCAGCCTCGCCGGCCCGGGCGCCCAAGGCGCGCCCCGATTCGAAGGCCGACGCCTCGGCGCTCTCGCTGCCGGTGCGCTTCGACTTCGACTCGGCTGAGATCCTGCCGGCGGCGCGCGCTCAGCTGGACGCGCTGGCCGAAGGCATCAAGCTGCTCAAGCCAGACCGCATCGTCACGGTCGAAGGCCACACCGACGCCGTCGGCAGTGAGGCCTACAACCTCGAGCTGTCGCAAGCCCGTGCCCGCGCAGTGCGCGACTACCTGGTCCAGCGCCACGGCATCGAGGCGGCGCGCCTGAAGACCGTGGGCTACGGCAAGGACCGTCCCATCGAATCCGATCCCTACGCCGCCGTCAACCGGCGCGTGCAGTTCCAGGGTTCTTGAGCCGTTGCCGGCGTTCGGCCGAAGACGCTGGCGCGTTGAGCTGACGCTCGATTCATTCACAACGCCTGCGAGGGGTGACGAAATTCACCCCTCGCGCTCTTTGGTCCGACGCCCCGGTCCTTGCTGCTGGCTCGTGATGCTCTTCCATGGGCGCCCGGTGCAGGCGCCGCCTCTTGTGCCGCCGCAGAGCGGTACCCACAATGGATGTCCCGCCGCCGCACCTTCATTGCCGCATGAGCCCCGACCGGCCGCCCGAAAGGGCTCGCACCGCTGTGCGAAGCACGGAGCTCGTCCCATGAGTCGCCGTCGCCTGCTCGCCTGCTTCGCCCTCATGCCCGTGCTGTGGCGCGGGGTCGCCCACGCGCAGGCTCAGGCGCAGGACAAGGTCGCGGCCAGCGGGCAACGCCGCGTCGCGCTCGTGATCGGCAACGGGCGCTACCCTGAGCTTCCGCTGAACAACCCCGAGCACGATGCGCGCCTGGTCGCGCAGACCTTGCGCTCGCTCGACTTCGAAGTGGACGAGCACCTCAACCTCACTGCCCGCGACTTCAAGCGCGTGCTGCGCGAGTTCGCGCGCCGCATGGACGACGACCAGGTGGCGTCGGTCTTCTACTACGCCGGCCACGGGGTGCAGATCGGCGGGCGCAACTTCCTGCTGCCGGTCGATATCGCGCTGCGCGACGAGGCCGAAGTGCGCGACGAGGCCATCGACCTGCAGGAAGCGCTGCTGGCGCATGTCGACCGGGTGCGGCCACGTGCCCGCATCTTCATCATCGACGCCTGCCGCAACGACCCCTTCGCGGCGCGGGGGCGGGGGTCGCGCAGGGCCGACGGCCTGGCCGAGATGGCGGCGCCGGGCGCGCTCATCGCCTTCTCCGCGTCTCCCGGCCGGGTCGCCGAGGACGGCCCGATCGGCGGCAACAGCATCTACACGCGCCACCTGGCCACCGAGCTGCGCACCGCCGGCGTCGAGGTCGAGGAAATGATGAAAGCGGTGCGCGTCAAGGTGCTGCGCGACACCGCCCAGCGCCAGATTCCGTGGGTCAACACCTCGATGGTCGTGAACTTCATGTTCAACCCGGGCGCCGCGCCGGCGCTGGCCAGGCCCAGGCGCAACCTGCAGCTGCACGTGCAGGCGCAGCGCAGCCTGAACACCGATGCGCGCAATGCCTCGGCCTCGCTGGCGCTGCGCATCTACGTGCTGCGCGACGCGAGCGCCTTCGAGAAGGCGAGCTTCGACAGCCTGTACGACGACGATGCGGCAACCCTCGGCTCGAACATGCTGGTGCGCGAGAGCCTGCACCTGCGCCCCGGCGAAGCGCGCGAGCTGACGGTCGAGCTCAGCGGCGACGCGCGCGCCGTCGCCGTGTTCGGCGCCTTCCGCGAAATCGAGCATTCGCAGTGGCGAGCCGTCCTGCCCGTGCCCGAGGGGACGGTGGCGCCGCGCGCGCGCGTGGAGGCGCAGGCCCGCCAGCTGCAAGTGGGGTGGGCCAAATGACGGGGCGCGGCGCCGCGCCCGGCGAGCCGGACGGCGTCGACGAGCCGTCCGCCGCGCGGGCGCTGCGTGCCGAAGCGCTGCCGCTGGTCGCCCTGTTGGCCCGGCTGCGGGACTCGAGTCCCGCCGACCCGGCGCAACTGCGCCGCACGCTGGCCGTCGCGGTCGACCGTTTCGAAGCCCATGCACGACTGGCGGGTGTCGCCGAGTCCGGCATCGCGGCCGCGAGCTACCTGCTCTGCGCCTGGGGCGACGAGCAGTTCGCTGCCGCGCCCTGGGGCGCGGGGGGCGCCGGGCTGCTGCAGCGCTTTCACGACGAGGAGCAGGGCGGCGACAAGTTGTTGCGCCTGCTGGCGCGGCTGGCCGAAAGCCCGCGCGAGCACCGCGCGCTGCTGGAACTCTTTCACACCTGCATGAGCCTCGGACTGCGCATGGGCATGGCGCCGGGCGGCGTCGAGCACGAAACGCTGCGCGCGCGTGTGCATCTCGCGCTGCAGCAGGCGGCACCGGCCCCGCCGCTGGTGGCGCCCTGGCATTGCGCGCCTGCCGCCGCCCGCCCGCCGCGGACGCCACGCGCCGCCCTGCCGGCCGTCCTGCTGCTGGGCGTGCTGGCGCTGGGCATCTACAGCGCCAGCCAGCTGCAACTGGCCGCGCGCGTGGACGGTGTGCTGGCGTCGCTGCAGCGGCTGATACCGGCGCGTCCCGCCGCGGCGTCGCCCGTCGCGGCCCAGGCCGCGCCCGCGCGGCTGGCCGCCAGCCTGCAAGAGGACATCGCGGCCGGGCGGCTGGCGGTGCGCGACGAGGCGGTGCGCAGCGTCGCCGTGATCGCGGTCGGCGCAGATGCGCCGGGCGAGGGCACGAGCGCCTTGACGCGGCTCGGCGCCGCGCTGGCGAAGCAGCCGGGCAAGGTGCTGGTGGTCGGCTACACCGATGGCAGCGACTCGCCGACGGCGCGAACGCCTTCGTCCTGGCACCAGGCGATGGAGTGGGCACGCGGCGCCGCCGACGCGCTGCGGCCCCAGGTCGGCGACGCGCGGCTGGCGGTCGAGGCCCGCGTGGACGCCAGCGGCGGCCAGCCGCGGCGCCGCGTCGAGATCGTGCTGTTCCCGGAATGAAAGCACCGGCCCGCTTCCTGCAAAGCGCGGTGAACCTCGGCGCCGCCGCGGGCTTGCTGTGGTTCGCGGCGCCGCTGGTCGCCATCGGCAGCTGGCATCCTTTCGACGATGCGCGCGCGCGCATCGCCTTGCTGGCACTGGCCTCGCTCATGCTGGCGGGCCTGCGCGGGCTGCGGGCGATCTGGGCCCGCCGCCGCAACACGCGCCTGCTGAAGGGCCTCGAGTCCGGCGATGCCGGTCCCGAACTGAGCCAGCGATTCCGCCAGGCGCTGGCGATGCTGCGGCAGGGCATCGAGGCGCAGGGCTCGGCGGGGTGGTGGCGCCGTCGCCGGCAAGTGCAGCAGCTGCCCTGGTACCTGATCATCGGCGCGCCGGGTGCGGGCAAGACCACGGCGCTGCTGCATTCGGGCCTGCGCTTTCCGCTGGCCGAAAAGCTGGGGCGCGACCCACTGGCCGGCGGCGGCACCCGCCAATGCGACTGGTGGTTCAGCCAGGACGCCGTGTTCATCGACACCGCAGGCCGCTACACGACGCAGGACAGCGACGCGGCAGCCGACGCCCGTGAGTGGCAGCAGTTCCTCGCGCTGCTGCGCCAGCACCGGCCGGTGCAGCCGATCAACGGCGTGATCGTCAGCGTGAGCGTGCCGGACCTGCTGCAGGGCGGCGCGGAACTCGCGCGTCAGGCGGATGCGGTGGCGGCGCGACTGCAGGAGCTGCGCCGCCGGCTCGACCTGGCCTTTCCGGTCTACCTGCTGGTCACCAAGGCCGACCTGCTGGCCGGATTCATCGAAACCTTCGGCGATCTCGATGCCGTGCAGCGCGAGCAGCTCTGGGGCGTAGTGTTCGACCCCGACGTCACCGGCATCCCGGCCGACCTCGGGACGCGCCTGGCCGACCTCGGGCAGCGGCTGGCGCGGCGCGGCCCGGACGCGCTGCAGCATGAACGCGCGGCGGCGCGCCGTCTGCCGGTCTACGCTTTCGCGGCACAGTTCCAGGCCCTGCTGCCATCCCTGGAAGCCTTCGCCCGCCAGGCCTTCGCCGGTATCGCGGCCGAACCGGCGCAGCGTTTGCGCTCGGTCGCGCTCACCAGCGGCACCCAGGAGGGCAATCCGATCGATCGGGTGATCGGCGAACTCGCGCGCAGCCACGGCCTGGCGCTCACCCCGCTGCCGCGACCCGATGCCGGCGGCAAGTCCTTCTTCCTTGGAGCGCTGCTCAAGCAGCTGGTGATCGCCGAAGCGCCGCTGGCCGGCCAGCGGCTCGCGCGGCTGCGCTGGCGCCGCCGCGCCGCGCTGCTGGGCGCGGGTCTGGCCGGCGCCGTGCTGCTGTCCGCCTCGGCCCTGTGGTGGCAGAGCTTCCGGCGCAACCTCGACTATGTGGACGCCGTGCGCACGCGGGTCGAGCAGCTGACCCAGCGGATCGGATCGCTCGAATCGGCCGGCCTCGAGCAGATGTTGCCGCTGTACTCGCTGCTCGAACGGTTGGCCGCCAACGACGGCATCGATCCGGCCGAGCCGCCCGCGGGCTTCGGCTTCGGGCTGTTCCAGGGGCCGCGGCTGGCCCGCTCGGCCGAGCAGGCTTACCGTGAGATGCTGGATCGCAGCCTGGCGCCGCTGCTGATCCAGCGCCTGCGCCGCGACCTGCGCGAGGCGGCGGACAGCGCCGCGCGCTACGAGGCGCTGCGCGCTTCACTGATGCTCGCCAACCCCAGCCGGCTGGTGCGCGGCGATGTGCGGCGCTGGGCCGAGCAGGCGCTGGTGCAGGCCGGCGGCGCGGCCGAGCGTGCCGAGTGGTCGCGCCATGTCGGCAATCTGCTCGAGCGCAGCGGCTTGCCTGAGGCCATGCGCGCCGACGATGCCGGCGTGCAGGCGGCGCGCAGCGCCTTGGCGGCGCTGCCGCTGGCGCAACGCGTGCATGAGCGCTTGCTGCGCCGCGTGCCCGACCCCGAACCGCCGCAGGACCTGCCGGCGCGACTCGGACCGGGCGCCCCCCTGGTGTTCGCCGCGTCGAATGCCGGGCCGATGCCGGCGCATTCGAGCGCCAGCGACTGGCGCCGCAACCTGTTGCCGGCGCTCGATCCCACGCTCGATGAACTGGGCAACGAGGCGGACTGGGTGCTGGGCGATACCGGCGGCCAGGTGCGGCGGCTGCAGAAGGACCGCGCCTGGCGCGACGAGATCGCGGCGCAGGTCGGCAAGCGCCATGCCCAGCGCGTGAGCGCCGCCTGGTCGAAACAACTCGAAGCCCTGGCGCTGGCCCCCGCCACCGATGCGCCGGGCGCCTCGCGCCAGGCGACCGAGCTCACGGGACCCGATTCGCCGCTGCGTCGCTTGTTGACGCGTCTGGCCGACGAGTTCAGCGCGGCGCCGCGCGGCGCCGGCACCGCCGAGGGGGCCTTCGACACCGAGTTGCGCGGGCGCTTCGGGCCGCTCGGCGATTACGCGGCTGGCGCCGGCCCGCAAGCGCTGGACCGGCTTCACGCCCTGGCCAGCGGCAAGCGCGACGAGGCGGCCGACGCCGAGCTCGACGCGGCCTTGCGCGCCGAAGCGGCACGCGCCCCGCCCGAGCTGCGCAGGATCCACGGCAGCCTCGGCACCTGGATTCGCACGCGCCGCGGCGCCAAGCCCGGTTTCGACGCCGCGCTGGCCGAACTCGCCCAGGCCTGCAGCGCGTTGACGCGCGAGCGCTTCCCCTTCGCCGCCACCGCGTCTCGTGACATGGCGCCGGCCGACTTCGCCCGCCTGTTCGGCCCCGGCGGCCTGTTCGACGAGTTCCGGCGCAACCAGTTGAACGAACGCGTGGACACCTCCAGCCGGCCGTGGAAGGCGCGCAGCACCGAGGCCAGCCTGCCGGGCGCGTTCGAGCAGGCGGCGGCGATCGGCGCGCTGTTCTTCCCGGGCGGCGCGCCGCTGCCGGCGCTGAAACTGCGCCTGACGCCGCTGCACATGGACGCCGAACTGCTGCAGTTCAGCGTGGATGTCGACGGCCAGCTGCTGCGCTTCGAAAACGGCCCGCCGCGTGCCAAGGAACTGGCTTGGCCGGGACCGGCGTCGACGCAGAAGGTGATCCTGCGCATCCTGCCGCCTGGCGCCGGCGGCGTCGGCGCCGAAATCCATGAGGGTCCCTTTGCCTGGCTGCGCGTGCTGCTGCGCGGCGACTGGAAGGGCGAGGCGGGCGCGCCGGCACGGCTGGCCCTGGTGGTGGACAAGCGCGCCCTCGAGGTGGAAGCGAGCGCACCGGCCAGCCCCGAGGCCGATGTCTGGACCTTGCAGGAGCTGGCACGTTTTCGTTGCCCGCAAGCACGATGGTAAAGCCGATGGCGAAGCCGCCGCCGCGTCGCGTGTCCTGGTGGGGGAAGTTGCCCGCGCGCGGGGACTTCGTCGGCCGTGGCCTGCCGCCGCGCTGGCGCAGCGATTGGGACGGCTGGCTGCAGGGCGGCCTCGCGCTGGCCGCCACGGTGCTGGACGGCGCCGCGCTGCGCGAGCGCCTGGGCACCTTCGCGCCATGGCGCTACCTGGCGCTGTCCGCGTCCGGCGAGACGTGGTGCGGCATCATCGCGCCGTCCTGCGATCGCGTTGGACGCGCATTCCCATTGACGCTGGCCGAGCGGCTGGCCGCGCCGGCATCACCGCGCGACGCCGCCGCGCGTCTGGCCTCGCTGCTCGGCGCAGCGGCGGAAGGACCCGAAGCGCTGGAGGCCCGGATTGCCGCCTTGCCGCCGCGCTCCGCGCCGGCCGCCCCGCCGGCGCAGGCCTGGCCGCCGGGGCCGTGCAGTCTGTGGTGGCCGCTCGAAGCCGCGGATGAGGCCGCTGCCCGCGCCGCGGCCTGGCCGCCGGGGCCCGAGCTGCTGCTTGAACTGCTCGACATTCAACCCGCTGCGCACCAGATCGCGAGCGCGGAATAGTTGTCCTGGTCGCTGCGCCCGGCCTGCTGCACGCCCGCTTCGAGGCGGTCGACCCAGGCCTGCACGCCGCTGCAGCCGGCCATGGTGGAGGTCATCGCGGCATCGTCGAGGGCCGACCACAGGCCGTCGCTGCACAGCAGCAGCGCATCGCCGGAAGCGAGCACCTGCGGCCGGTCCAGCACTTCGAAGTCGAAGCCTTCGGCCGAGCCAAGCGCCGAAGTCAGTGCGCCCGCGGCGGCGGCGCTCGCGCGCAGGCCGGCGTCGCGCAGGCGCTGTTCCAGGCTCTGGTCGCGCGTGTGGCCGAGCAGCCGGGCGTCGCGCCAGCGGTACAGGCGCGAATCGCCGGCGTGGGCCCAGAGCGCCGCGCCGGTGCGAAGGTCGAGCAGCAGCACGACGATCGTGGTGCGCATGTCGGCCGTCAGGGTGCCGGCCACCTGCTGTGCGACCACCGCGTCGTTGGCGCCGCGAACCAGCCCTTGCAGCGCGTCCACGTTGACCTCGGGGTGGGGCGCGAAGGCATCCAGCACATGCGTCACGGCGATGCGCGAAGCGGCCTGGCCGCCGCCTTGACCACCGACGCCATCGCAGAGGACGGCGACCAGGGCGCCGGCGCCTTCCCAGTAGCCGTAGGCGTCTTCGTTGCACTCGCGCCGGCCGGGTCGCGACAGCGCAGCGAGCGACACGGTCAGCGCGCGCCCGTCCATGGCGGCTCGGGCAGGGTGGGGTTGGCGCCGGCGTCGGCGCGCGACTGCGCTTCATAGGCGCGCAGGAATTCGCGCCCGAAGATGGTGTCGAAATCGTCGTCCAGATGTTCGAGCAGCTCGGCATGCTGCAGGCGGTGGCGCTCCCAGAGCGCCTCGGCGCGCAGCCACGGCAGGCGCGCCATGCCGTGCGCCGGCCCTTCCGCTTCCTCGGCCGCCTCCGGACCCAGCCGGGAGAACAGCTCGAACACCGCCGCGCGCATGCCGGCCACCATCGCCACCTGGTGCACCAGCAGGTCGCGGTGCGCGTCGTGCAGCGCGGCCACGGGCTCGAGGAAGCCGGGGCTGCCGTCCCGCTGCAGCATGCGGGTCAGGGCCTCGGTCGCATCCGGCGAGAACTTCAGCGGGTTGTTCTGGCGCGGCGCGATGTGCGTGCCCTCGGCGCGCATGTGCCGCTTGGCGATCGCACGGCTCTGCAGCAACGCCAGCGTGCCTTCGGCCGTCGCCCGCATCAACGCGCCCAGGTGCTCCATCCATTCCGGCGTGAGCTGCGCCACATCGGCGCGCAGGCCGGCGCCGCGGCCGAACGCCGCGGCCAGCTCACTCAGTTCGGGCGACAGGTCTGGCGAACGGCGAGGCCCTCGCCGCGCGGCAGGTGCGCCCGCGGCCACCGCGCCTTTGGCCGGTGCGGGGGGCAGCGGCACCGTCGTTGCCGCAGCAGTCGCCGGCGGGGTCAGCGCCTGCGGCGCCGGGGGCGCCGGGGGCGCGGCGGCGTCGACCGTTTCGGCCGACGCCATGGCCGCGCCCTTGGGCAGCACATGCCGGCTCGTTTGCCAGGACACCACGGCGCCGGGCGCCGGTGCCTGCGGCGAAGCTGCCAGCGGCGGCAGCGAAGATCCGGCCGCCAGCGGATCGGGCGCGCCATCCAGGTCGAACCAGCGCTCCAGGCGCGAGCGATGCACGGCCTCGGCGGCCACCGGCTCGACGGCGAGATCGAACCGGCCGATGCGCAGGCAGTCGCCGACGGACAAGGGCCGCTCCGCGCCGGGTTCGAGCTGCTGGTCGTTCACCCACAAGGGCGCGCTGCTGCTGACGCAGCGCACGCGTGCCGAATCGCCGTCCACCATCACTTGCGCATGCTGGCGCGAGACCAGGCGCAGGGGGTCGGCCAGCACCAGCCCGCAATCCTCGGCGCGGCCGATGATGAGGTCTCCGGGCGGCAGCGGCAGCGCCGTCGCGTCGGGTTCGGAGGCGCCGGGCCGGCGCGTGACACGCAGCGCGATCATGTGGAACTCAACCGAGTGCGCGCCACAGGTCGGCCTGCACGCGGCGGGCGTCGACGCTGGGCGCGAGCTGTTCGAGCACGCTGGCGACAAATTGCTCACGGGTATTCGAGGTCGCGGCGCAGCGTTTGGCGACGACCCGCGCGATCGGTCCCAGCGAAGGAAGGAGCGCGGCGGCCGCCTTGTCGACGTCGCCGCCTTGCATCGGCAGCCCGCTGACCGGTTCCCCTCCGGCCGTCGAGGCAGGGGCCTGGCCGGCCGTGGCCGGGACTGCGCTCTTGCGCAGCGCGCCCGCCTTGGCCAGGAAGCGCTCGCGCGCGTCGATGTCGATGATCGTGGCCGCGACGGCGTGCCGGACCGCCGCCACCGAGCTCAAGCCCCGCGCCGCGCGGCGCACCACCACGCGAGCCACCGGGCCGACATGCACGGCCAGCTCGCGTTCGATCTCGGCCAGCGCCTCGCTGTCCCAGCCGGTCGGCACGGGCGCCGAAGGCGGGCCGGTGCCGGGCTGCGACCTGGCCGCGGAAGGCGGCGCCGAGCCGGGCTGCGAGGCGACCGGCGGCGCCTGGCGGGCAGGGCCGGACGAGTCGCCCGGCCTCGCCTCGAATCCATCGAGCGCAGGCGGGAGCACGATCTCGGCCGGAAGCAGGTCCGGCACGCCATCCGGGGCGAGCAGCTTCAGCGCCGTTCGCATCGCCAGGGCGCTCGAATAGCGCTGCGCCGGATTCTTCGCCAGCGCCAGGTCGATCACCGCATCGAAGGGCTGTAGCGCGGCGTCCTTCGTCACCTCGGTCAGGGGCTTGTGCGGCTCGTAGACGATCTTGTACATGATCGCCTCGTCGGTGCCGGCAAACGGCGTCGTGCCGCTGAGCATCTGGTAGAGCAGCACGCCGGCCGAGAACACATCGACGCGCCGGTCCACGCTGCGGTCGGTGTACTGCTCGGGCGCGATGTAGCCGGGAGAGCCGACGACGAAATTGGCGCGGGTGAGTTGCGACGATTCGGTGCGCGCGATGCCGAAGTCGGTGATCTTGAGCCGCCCGTCGTCCGCGATCAGCAGGTTGGCCGGCTTGATGTCACGGTGCACCACGCCGCGCTCGTGGGCGTAGTGCAGGCCGTCGAGGAGCTGCAGCATCACGCACAGGACCTGCGGCACGTCGAGCTTGCGCGGCGCATGGATGTAGTCACGCAGGTTCCGCCCGGGGACGTACTCCATCACGATGTAAGCGCAGTCCTCGTCTTCGCCGAACTGGTAGACCGAGACGATGTTGCGATGCGTCAGCCGCCCGGCCGCCTGCGCTTCCACCCGGAAGCGCGCGGCCACGCCCGGTTCGTCATCGCTCGATTCGAGCAGCCGCCGATGGATGGTCTTGATCACCACCGCGCGGTCGATGGCCGGGTCGTGCGCCAGGTACACCACGCCCATCGCGCCCGAGCCGATCACCCCGCGGATCAGGTACGGACCGACATGCGACGGGACGGGTGCGGGCATACGCGGCGTGGACCTCAGGCGTCGAGCATCTTCATCGCCTGGTCGAGGCTGTGGCGCATGCGCTCGAAGGCCTGCGCCAGCTTGCCGATCTCGTCGCGCCGGCGGGTCGCGAAGGGCGGCACGTCCTGTTCGCCCAGGCTCACGCGGTTGGCCAGCTTCGACAGCGCCGTCACCGGCCGGATCACGAGCAGGTAGAGCATCAGGTTCAGCACGATGCCGATGGCCACGAAGATGCCGATGAGCGAGGCCATGAACACCCGGAACGCCTGCTCGGCGCGCGCCAGCGGCACCGACATGGGCACCGACACCACCTGCGCGCCGATCACTTCGTTCATCTGCCAGCCGAAGCCGTTGGCCGGACCGTACTTGTCGATCAGGGTGCGCGGCGCCGCCTCGACCGTGCTGTGGCAGGCCAGGCAGGCGGGGTTGGTGATGCGCAGGGGGCGCGCGATGTAGAGCGTGCGACCGGTGCCCGATTCGCGCTCGCCGACGAACTCCTTCTGGTTGGCCTGGTTGCGAAAGCGGTTCACGATGTCGGCCTCCCAGTCCACGGCCCGGTCGCGCGGGTTGGTCGGGTTCAGGGTCGCTTCCTTGTACGTGTAGTCGGGGAAGGTCTTGGCCAGCGTCGCCAGCACTTCGGTGGCGGAGTAGGCCGGCACCGTCTGCGGCAGGAAGGTGTACTTCATCTGCGTTTCGAGCAGCGGGCGGATCTGTTCCTGGGTATAGGCGCGGATCGCCGTCGCCTTCTCCATCGTCAGGCGCGCGTGGTCCAGCACTTCCTGTTTGGCATTGCTTTGCAGCATGTCATGGGAGACCTTGCCGGCGCCGAGCACGCCGGCGACGAAGACAAGCAGGAAGATCAGGTTGAACTTGAGCAACAGGCGCATGGCACGCCCTCCAGTCTGTGGTTTGGCTACTCCCTGTGTTGCTGCGCGACGCGTGGCGGTTCACGGAGATTGGCTCCCGTCGACGCCGCCGGCCGGGGCGCGCTGGCTGCCGAGGCGGCCCGCTGGGCTTGCCGCGCCGCCTCGCGCTCGCGCCGCCGCTCGGCTTCCTCGGCCATTCGGCGGGCGTAGCCTTCGGGATCGGCATAGGGCTCCCATTCGGGGTGCAGCGCCAGGTTGGACTTGGCTGCCGCGCGAAACGTCAGGTCAGAGGCGCGCGCCTTCCACAGCGGCAGCAGCGGCAGGCGCAGCCCGGGCTCGGTGCGCAGCCAGGGCGCCACATCGGTGTAGGCGATCTCGCCGAGCGCCTTGGGTGCGACGTTGCGCTTGGCCAGCTGCTCGCCGCGCGCGGGCAGCCGGTCGCGGAACTGCCGCGGCAGCGCGGCCAGGAACTCGGGCGCGGGACGGCGCCCGGCCGCCGGCGCGGCGCCTTCACGCCGCTGAGCGAAGTCGCCGCTGGCCAGCTGCAGCGTGTGCGCGCGATCGCGCGACACCAGCTTGGCGCTGCCGCTCTCGAGGAAGACCGCGTATTCCGTGCCTGTGGCGTGGACGACCGTGGTGGCAGCCTGGGTCGCGATCTCGAAGGCCGGGCTGGTGTAGCCGAAGGCCCCGCTGCCGCTGGTCTTGAGCCAGCCCTGGAGCAAATACAGCGGCATCGCAGCCAGGCCCTTGGCGACGCGAGGCCGGAACATCACCTTCGTCGATTCGCCGAGGCCGACCAGGAGGCCCCCCGGAAGCTCGACCTGCACGAAGGCGCCGGGTGCCGTCTCGACGATGTCCTGCTCATTGAGCACCACGCCCTCGGCGAGCGTGTAGCGCATCGTCTGGCGGATCAGGGTGGCGTTGCCTTCGACGATGCCGACGACGCTGGTGGACTGTGCGCCGGCCAGCGAGGACGCGAGCAGGCCCGCGACCCAGAGCAGCATGGACCTGAACCAGATTTCCGTGGGCCGCACGACGTACCTCCGCTGGCAGAGGGCATCATTGAACTCCGGCTGTAGGCCAGAGGATGGCATTGATGGTAGGTCAAGTCCTCGCGGAGCAATTCATCTTTTTGCAACCCATGAGTTCGCTTGCAGATGAGGCGTGGCTCGGTGCACGGCGGCGCCAACGGCTCATCAGGACTGGCTGAACCGGGTGGACGAGCCGAACCCGTCTCCGCTCGCGGTCGCCGCGTAAGGTGACTGAACGATAGGCTGCATGCCGCGGCGGTGCCGCAGAGCAAGACCGCGCTGCTCGCGCGCGCCGTCACTCAGGGATGCCAGCGCGAGACGGCCGCGGGTGTCGCCGCTGACCGGCTTCCCGCCAGCGCATAGGACAGCTGGTTCGCGGCCCGCATGACGACTTTCGCGTGTTTCTCCAGCTTGGCTTTCGTCAGGCGCGAACTGGGGCCCGATATGCACATCGAGCCGAGCAGGCGCCAGTTCAGGCTGAAGACCGGCGCGGCCACGCTGGCGACCTCCGCCTCGCGCTCGCCGAGCGAGATGTGAAAGCCGCGCTCCCGGATGGACTCGTAGGGCTCTCCGGCGGCGCCGCTGAACGCGAGGATCACGCGGCCGGGAGCGCCCTTGTTCAAGGGCAAGCGCTCGCCGATGCGAACGTTGTGGCGCACGGACTGGGGCCCTTCCACGCGGGCCACGCAGGAGCGGATGTCGCCTTCGCGCACGTAGAAGGAGGCGCTTTCCCCCGTCTCCTTCACCAGCTGGTGCAGCGCCGGCTCGACGACGTTGTTCACGTCGAAGCCGGCGTGGTAGCGCGCACCCAGCCAGCCGGCCGCGGGGCCGAGCCGCCACTGGCCGTCGTCGGTCTGCACCATGTAGCGTGACAGAGCGAGGGTGCGGGCCAGCCGCAGCGCGGTCGTCTTGTGCATGGCCGCGCGCCGGCTCAGTTCGGCCAGGGTCAAGGTCGATTCGCCCACTTCGAACGCTTCCATCAGGGCCAGCGCCCGCGTGACCGCGGCCACGCCTGCTTCCGCGCCGGCGGCGTCCCCTTTCCTGGCTGTCGTGTTGCGCATGCCGCACCGTGGTCCGTTGTATGAAACGGCATTGTATGCTGCGCAACGCCGATCTACAGTGCTTCCATGGCGCCGCAAGCGCCGCCACTGGAGACACACCCATGCAGCTTTCACGTCGTGCGGCCTTCGCCATCGCGGCCGCCTCGCTCGTCACCTCGACCGCCTTCGCGCAGGGCTGGCCCAGCCGGCCGATTCGCCTGATCGTGCCTTTCCCGCCCGGCGGCGGCACTGACATCATCACGCGCGAAGTCGCCAACAAGGTGGGCGGCCCGGGCTACACCTTCGTCATCGACAACAAGCCGGGCACCGGCGGCAACATCGGCGTCGATGCCGTGGCCAAGGCGCCCGCGGACGGCTACACGCTGGTGATGGGCCAGACCAGCAACCTGGCGATCAACCCCACGCTGTATCCCAAGCTGCCCTATGACCCGCTGAAGGACCTGACCCCGGTCAGCCTGGTGGCCAGTTCGCCGCTGGTGATCGTCGCCAGCGCCAATTCGCCGTTCCACACCCTGGCCGACGTGGTGAAGGAAGCCAAGGCCCATCCGGGCAGCATCAACTTCGCGTCGGCCGGCAACGGCACCGTGGGCCACCTCGCGGCCGAGTCATTCCAGAAGGTCGCCGGCGTCAAGTTCACGCACATCCCCTACAAAGGCGCGGCGCAGGGGGCCACCGACGTGATCAGCGGCCAGGTGCAGCTGTACTTCTCCACCATTCCCACGCTCATCGGGCACATCAAGAGCGGCAAGGTGCGGGCGATCGCCGTGACCTCGTCGACGCGCGTCGACGACCTGCCGCAGGTGCCGACCATTGCCGAATCCGGCTACAAGGGTTTCGAGGCCGTCACCTGGTTCGGCATCCTCGGCCCGGCCAAGCTGCCGAAAGACGTGGTCGACAAGCTGAATGCGGACATTAACAAGGCCCTGAAGGATCCCGTGCTGGCGAAGAAGCTGGGTGCCCAGGGCGCGGACGTGGCCGGCAGCACGCCCGAGCAGTTCGCCAAGCTGATCCAGGACGACATCTCCCGCTGGGGAAAGATCGTCAAGGAATCGGGCGCCAAGCTCGACTGACTTCCGGCGGCCGCCTGGCAGAGCGGCACACGCTTCCCGCCCCCCTCCCATGCCGGCCCGCAGCGGCGCCGGCGGGGGTGCCTTCACCCAGGAAAGACCCGTATGAACACAGACATCGTCCGCGACTTCGAGCGCGTGTCCCCGGACCTGGTGCGCCAGGCCGCCCAATTCCAGGCTGCCGTCCTCGCCGACGTGGCGGGGCGCCGCGGGGCTTTCCACGGCCGCATCGCGGCGCTGCGGCCGCGCATGAAACTGGCCGGCCCGGCGCTGACGGTGGATGTGCGCCCCGGCGACAACCTGATGATCCACGCCGCCATCGCGCTCGCCCGGCCCGGCGACGTGCTCGTCATCGACGGCAAGGGCGACCGGACGGCGGCCCTCATGGGCACCATCATGATGAGCGCCTGCCAGCAGCGTGGACTGGCCGGCGTGGTGATCGACGGCGCCGTGCGCGACACCCTCGAGATCGACGAGATGGACTTCCCGGTGTTTTCGGTGGGCACCAATCCCAACGGCCCGACCAAGAACGTCCCCGGCCGCATCGGCCATGCGGTGTCCTGCGGCGGCGTGACGGTGCGTTCGGGTGACCTCGTGCTGGCCGATGCCGACGGCGTGGTGGTGGTGGAGCGCGAGCGTGTCGAAGGCCTGTTGCCGCTGGCACGCAAGAAGGTGGAGGACGAGTCCGCCCGCATCGCCCAGATCAGGGAGGGCAACACGAGCGCTGCCTGGCTGGCCGCGGCGCTGCGCACGGCCGGCGTGCTGAAGGAAGGGGAAAGCCTGTGAGCCCGCGCCGCGCCGTCCTCGTCACCGGGGCCGACCTGGCGCCCCAGGCCCTGGCCCTGCTGGCGGACTTCGACGTGGTCTATGCGGGCAAGACGCCGCAGGAAGCGGACCTCGTTGCCCTGTGCCGCCAGCACGACCCGGTGGCCATCATCGTGCGATACGGCGGGGTCGGCGCCGCGGTGATGGACGCCGCGCCCTCGCTGCGCGTCATCTCCAAGCACGGCAGCGGCACGGACACCATCGACCAGGAAGCCGCCAGGGCTCGCGGCATCGAGGTGCGCGCGGCGGCGGGCGCGAACGCGGCAGCGGTTGCCGAGCAGGCCCTGGCGCTGCTGCTCGCCTGCGCCAAATCGGTCGTGCGCCTCGACGCCCGCATGCGTGCCGGCCACTGGGACAAGGCGACGCACAAGAGCGTGGAACTGAACGGCCGCACCATCGGCCTGGTGGGACTCGGCGCCATCGGCCAGCGCTTCGCGCGCATGTGCGATGCGCTGGGCATGAAGGTGATCGGCCACGACCCGTTCGCGCGGGACCTGCCGCCGTTCGTCCGCGCCGTGGACCTGGCCACCCTTTGGTGCGAGTCCGATGCGATCTCGCTGCACTGCCCGCTGACGCCGGTGAACCGCGAGCTGGTGAATGCACCGGCGCTGCGGGCTTGCAAACGCGGCGTGCTGCTGGTGAACACGGCGCGCGGCGGTCTCATCGACGAAGCCGCGCTGCTGGCAGCCGTCCGCTCGGGGCAAGTCGCCGCCGCGGGCCTGGACAGCTTCGCCGTGGAGCCCCTGGCCGTGCCGCATCCGTTCCAGGCTGAGCCGAACATCATCCTCAGCCCCCACATCGGCGGGGTGACCGGCGACGCCTACGTCAACATGGGTCTGGGCGCAGCGCGCAATGTGCTCGCTGCCCTCGAACTGGCCGGCGCCGCCGGTTGACGGCGCTCTGCTCTAAGGCGGGGCCGCCGGCACGGGCTCCCCAGCCCGGCGGGTCACTGGCCCGGCGAACCGATGGCGGTCGCGGCCGCGGGTTGCGCGAACCCGCCGAGCACACCCACGGTTGCGGCGCGGTAGGTCGGCGAGGAGGTCGACACGCCGTCCCACACGGCCGATGACACCGCGCTGCCGCCGAAGGCGGCGCCCGCATGGTTCGGCATCGTGGCGGTGACGCCACTCGACGCGCCGGCGGCGCCGATCGCGGTGCCGTCGCTCGCGGTCTTGGAGCCGCCGCTGTAGTTGAACCAGGTCACGGCCTTGCCGCTCGTGTCGAACAGTACGATCATGTCGCCGTTCCCCAGGCCCGGGCCGCCGGTGCCGATCACCGGGACCGAGGCGCCCAGGCCCCATGCGGCCCGGAAGGCGGCGACGTCGGTGGTGTTCACGACCACCAGGCGCGCGCCGGCCGGAAGCGTCACGGCCGGGAAGGCGGCGTTGCCCGCATCGGAGAACGAGGCGGAATCGTCGTCCCACTTCCAGCCGGTGAGGTCGATCGGCGTGGTGCCGTAGTTGTACAGCTCCATGAAGTCGCCGCCGTTGGCGTTGGAGTTCACCTCCGTGATCAGCACCTTGGGCGTGGCGTCCGGCGCCGCGGCGGTCGCGAAGTTCAGCGTCGTGGTCGAGGTGATGCCGGCGAACGGGTTGCCGGCGGCGTCGCGGATGACCCCGCTGGCAAGCGTCACGCTGTAGGTCGTGCCCTTGAGCAGGTCGGCGCCCGGGTTGATGTTGGCGGTGTTGCCGCTGAAGCTGACCTGCGTCGCGTCACCCACGGCAATGGTGCGCGTGTCCGTGCCGTTGCTGATGATGATGTTGCCGCTGCCGGCGACCACCCGCTCGTTGAAGTTGAGCAGGATCCGGCTGCTGGTGATGCCGGTCGCGTTGTCGACGGGGCTGGTGGACACGAGCGTCGGCGGCGTGCTGTCCAGCGATCCGGCGGCGGTGAAACTGAAGGTACTGGTGCTGGCGACGGCCGGCGCGGTATTGCCCAGGCTGTCCTTGAACACGCCGGCAGCGTAGGTGAGGCTGTAGCTGGAGCCGGCCTGCAGGTCGATGGCGGGATTGATCGTTACCGTCTTGCCGGAGATCGTGACCTGGGAGCTGTCGGTGACGGCGATGGTGCGGGTGTCGCCGGCGCCGTTGCTGATCGTGATGCTGCCGGTGCCGGCGACCACGTTCTGGTTGAAGGTCAGGTACAGGTTGGACCCCAGGCCGATCGCGGCCTTGCTCGCCGTCGGCGCGAACACCAGCATCTCGGGCTTGCCGGCGCCGCCGCCGACTTCGCTGACGACGTAGAGGTTGCCGCTGGCGTCCATCACCATCCCTTCGTTCTGGGCGGCCGAGCCCACGTCCAGCGTGCCGAGCAGGTTGCCGCTGCGGTCCATCTTCACTACCTTGCCGGCCGGTGCGCTCAGGATCAGCAGGTGGCCGTAGTCGGGCGCGCTGGACGCGACGATGTTGGACAGCGCGAACACATCGTTGATGGCGGTGAATCCGATCTTCGCCGGATCGAACAGGTTGATGGCGTTTTCCGCGCTGGCGGAGCCGTTCGACGCCGCGCCCGTGGCGAAATCGATGGTCGTGTGGAACACGCCCATGGGGCCCGATTCCTTGACGGCCACATAGCCGTTGGTGGACGGATCGAAACTGATCCCCTCGATGCCGATGTTGCCGATGGTCGTGCCGAGCTTGGCCGTGCGCACCTTGCTGCCGTCGAGGGTCGTGTTCGGCACGTAGGTGAACTCGTTGACCTGGCGGAAGCGCTCTTCGACCAGCACGAACTTGCCGTTGCCGATGTAGGCGATGCCCTCCGGGTCGTAGAAGTAGGTGCCCTGGCAGCACTCGGCCTTGGACGGGTCTTGCGCCAGCGTCATGGAGTCGACCAGCACGCCCTGCTTGGTCACCTGGGCGATGGAGGTGCCGCCATCGCCCACGACGAACAGCGTGTCGGTGTCCTTGTTGTAGGTCACGCCCGAGGCTTCCTCGGCCAGCAGGTTGGTCCCACTGCCGACCGGCAGGCTGTAGCGGCCGGTCTGGATGTAGTTCGAGATGTCGTAGGTCTGGTTCGGCGCGGTGAACGCGAGGGCGGGAGTATCGAAGGGGACCGCGGCGAGCGCCGGCGGTGCATCGTCGCCGCCGCCGCAGGCGCCGAGCAGCGCCAGCAGGGACACGGCCACGAGCGGCCGCAGCTTGGAAGGAGAGGGCATCATGTGTATCTCAACCGTTACGAAGTAGCTGAACGGTATGCAGGCGGTGTGACAGCGCCGTGACGATCCAGGGACAGCCCTTCAGCCCCCTCGCTGACGCTCGCTGGCGCCCGGACGCCGTGCCATCTCAGCCCGTTGCAATGTGCGGTGTCGCGCTGATTGGCGCGGCGCTCTGGACGTTGCGGTGCCCTGAGTAACTCAGCGCCGTGCCATGGGGTGCCGGTGCGCGATCAGCAGGTACAGCGCGGCGCCAAGCACCAGCAGCCCGGTGGCGATCCACAGCGAGGTGCTGAATCCTGCGGCCGCGCTCGCACTGCGCGCCACCAGCCCGGCGGCCAGCGGTGGCCCCAGGATCTGGCCGAGCCCGTACGAGGCGGTGAGCAGGCCCATGAAGCTGGTGGCTTGCAAGGGCTGCACCCGGCGCGCTTCCTGCATCGCAAAAAAGGAAATGGCGGTGAAGGGCAGTCCCAGCAACAGGCTGCCGGCCGCGAAGCCGGCCAGCGTCGGGCTCACGAGGCTGGCAGCCACCCCGGCGGCCTGCAGCAGGTAGCAGACCGCCAGCCGCAAGCGCAGGTCAGCCTGGGGCTTCAACCTCGACGCGCCCAGCGCCCCGAGCATCACGCCGACGCCGAACAAGGGCCAGAACAGGTCCAGCCAGTGCGACCCGGGCAAGGTCTGGCGTGCAATCACGGGCAGGAAAGTCGCAGTGATGATGTAGCCGATGCCGGCGAGTCCGTAGGCCAGCGTGAGCAGGCTCATCTCGCTGGCGCCGGCGGAGGCTTGCGGCAAGTCCTGGCCGTGGGCCGCATGCCCGGCGGCCGGTGCCGGCGCCGCGAGGCCGCGGGTCAGGTCGAAGACGCGCCACACGGCGGCCGTCAGCAGCGCGGCCAGCAATCCAAAGGTGAGCCAGCCTGCGGCGGCGGGCGCCTGCAGCTGCACCAGCACGGTTGCTGCCAGCCCGCTGGCGACGATGCCCAGGCCGGGCCCGACATAGATCAGCGCGCCCATGGCCGGCACGCCCCGGCGCGCCAGCTGCTCGAGGCAGAAGCCCGAGGTGTAGAGGAAGACGACGGCGCTGGCCACGCCGGCGGCGAAGCGCAGCAGGGTCCACGCCGCCGGCAGCTGCAGGGCCATGCCCAGCGTCAGCAGGACCGTGGCGACCAGCCCGCCGCGCACCAACCGGGGCCCGTTGACGGTGCTGGCCCATCCGCAGCGGCGCCAGATCCAGGGCTGGGACGTGCAGGCCACGGCACCGATGAGATACCCCAGGTAGTTGGCACTGGCCAGCAGGCTGGCGCCGGTGAGGTCCACCGAGTGCTCTGCCAGCATCAGGGGCAGGAGCGGCGTGAACGCGAAGCGGCCGATGCCCATCGCCACGCCGAGCGCGATGAGGCCGGCAAAGGCAACAGTGAGGGGCGTCAGCGGCCGGGCGGTCGTCATCCGGCGGGCAGTGTCTCAGCTTTTGCGACAGCGCGTGCCCGCCCGTTTACATGTCCGCGCGCGGACATGGCCTGAACCGTGCCGGGTTGGCCTACAGTGGCTTTCCGTCCCACCATGAGGAACCGCCAAATGCCGATTCGTACTGCATCGTTGACCAAGCGGATTTCTGAGAACGGCCAAGCGCTGCATCGGGCCATGATGAGCCGTACGAAGGCCGACCAGCCGTCGGAGGCCGAGCAGGCCCTGACCGAGGAGCGCCGGCTGCTGAAGGAAGAGCGGGACAAGCGCCAGGCGCAGGCGTCGCAGCCCAAGCCCAGCGCCGCCGACCGGATGCTGCGCACGCATCACGCGCAGGCCAAGGACAAGCCGAAGGCTACCAAGGAAGCGAAGGATGCCAAGGACGTCAAGAAGCCCAAGCCGCGCAGGACGCGCGCCGAGAAGCATGCGGAGAAGGCCGCCGCGCTGGAGGCCGCGCGCAGGTCGCCGAAGAAACCGGCGAAGTGAGCAGACGTCCTCAGCCGCGTTCGCCCGGCGGCCTTCGGCTGTCGAGCAGCGTCGCCCCATAGATCGCCTCGACCCGTTCGCGCTGCGCCGGGTCGAGCAGCTCTTGAAGCTTGGCCCAGCGCGCCATCAGATCGGACGAGGCTTCGGCCTATTCGCGCGCGTAGGCCTGCGATTCGGTCAGATCGCGCTTGAGGTCGACGGCGGCGTGCACCGTCCGCATCAAGCCCACGCGGTCCCGAACATGCCGGTCATCCAGCGCGGCGAAGTCCTTGAGATCGCGTACGAAATCGCTCGTGGCCGCCGCGGCTGCGGGCGTGAGTGCCAGCGAGGGTGCTTCCTTCGCGAGCGCCGCGGCGAAAAGGCCCAGGACGTGCGGCCGCAGCGCCGGTTCGCGCATCCCGGCTGCATCACCGCGCGGGTCCGCGTGGTTGATGCTGCGACTGTGGTTCATCCCGCCGCCGCCAGGGTAGCCTTGCGAACTGGCTGCCAGCGCCAAAGCACCGAGCGTGAGGGCGACCGCGATCGATCGCATGCGGATGACCTTCTTCATGCACGGATGCTAGCGGCCAAGCGTCGGCCGAATGTGAGGGGCAGGTAAAGACCGGCCCGGCGTGCTCGGGATTCAGTGTCCGAAGCACGGCTCGCGTAGCCGCGGCCGGGCGCGGCGTGAACCGCGCCGGCGCTCAGCCCATCTGAACTTCCTTCTTCAGGCTGGAAGCTTCCTGGTGTGCCCGTTGCACGGCCTGCTGCAGGCGCGAATCGACATCGCGCGCCTGGCGGCAGGCGTCCATGGCGCGGTCGCCGGTCTCTTCGAGCTGCGCGACCATGTCGCGCAATCGGCTCGCGTCGCCTTGCTGCTGTCCGCCGCTGCTGCTGCAAGCCTGCTGCAGTTGCCTGGCCTGTTGGTGCATCGTGTCGACGCGCTGGCGCAGGTCCGCCGGCACCGATCCGGCTCGCATGGCCTGTTCGGCGTCATCGGCGCATTGCTCGATACGGTCGACCCGTTGCTTCAGTTCGCTCATCTGCATGGAATCCTCCTTGAAGTGCGAACAGTCAGCCTAAGCACTTGCCGGGTGACGCCGCGCCGTCCAGGGGCTATTGCGATGTAGGAGAGGTGCCGACACGGCCGCACGCCGCCGATGGGTTCAACTCGAGAAGCTTGGCTCGAATCCGCGCAGCATCAGGTTCGTCAGGAGATCCACGACGACGGGCCGCTCGACGTTTTCGTTTTCGATCCACCACTTCGCCAGCTGTTCTGCCGCTCCAGAGAGTGCGTGGGCCTGCATCTGGACCTCGGTGAGCGCGATCTGGGGCATGAGCGGGGAGAGTAGGGCCGTGATCTTTGCCACCGTGTCGAACCGCAGTTGCCTGGCCTCGCCGACGACGGGCCCGGCCACCGCGGCGCCGCCCCCGAACAGCAGGCGCCACGCCGCGCGGTCCTGTTCGACGAAGCGAAAGTAGCCGTCGATGCCCGCGCGCAAGCGCGCCTGGCCATTGGCGTGCGCGCTGGCCGCCTCCGCCAGGCGCTCATCGAGCTGTTGCCGGGCATCCCGCAGGCAGGCCAGGTAAATGGCGTCCTTCGAGCCGAAGAGGTTATAGACGATGGGGCGGGAGACGCCGGCAGCCTCGGCGATGTCTTCCATCGACGTGCCTTGGTAGCCCTTGGAGATGAACAGTTCGAGCGCAACGCCCATGATCTGCAGCGCACGCTCGGCACGCGGCAGTCTGATCTTCTTTGGCCTGGGGGGATTCAATGAGGCGCTTTCGAATGGGGCGGTCCGGGTCGGTATTGTGTCAGGCCGCAGGATCGCGACTTCGCGCCTGCTGTCTGCCAGGAGCAGCGACGGATTCCCCTGGCGGCGGTTCCGAACGTCATCGGCCTCGCTCAAAAGAAAAGAGCCGGGATCGAGTGCTTTCCACCCGATCCCGGCCCGGCTTGGGGCTTACTTCGTTGCGAACATCTTCACGGTTGCAGCCCAGAGGTCATCCACCAGGTCCCATCCGGCGGCATTGGTTTCCTCATAGTGGCCGGCCGGCTTCGCGATCTGGGAGCCCACGACCTGCCCGTAGTAGCAGATCGCCTTGACGGCCGGACCGTCCGCGCCCAGCGCGGCGAAGAATGCCGGGTCATCGAACACCTTCTGGCACTTGAGGCCACCGATCCAGGTGGGCGACTCGATGACACCGCGAGCCGCCAGGTCGGCGCAGCTGGCGCCCGGCACCGCGGAAAGGGAAATCGCGTGGCACTGCAGGCGGTAGTCCGAAGCCGGCACGAAGTAGCCCAGTTCGTCCGTACCCAAACCGACGAAGAACGTGACGGGCTCCTTGACGAGCGACAGGTAGTTGCCGGGAATCGCGAACTTGTCCGCCGCGACATGCTCGGCCGGTGCCGTGAAGTACTTGGAGGACGCGGTCGTGAAATCGCTCGGCAAACCCACCACCAGTTCGCCGGGCAGTTCACCCGGGACGAACAGCATGCCCACGTCACCGAAACTGACATGCGCCACGCGCGACTTCAGGACGTCGCCCTTGGACAGGCGCAGGCCCATGGCCGGCGTCAGCACCGGATCGCTGACCGTCTCGGTCGCCGCCGCGGCGACGCAGTTGGCATCGGTGAACGGCTTGCCGGTGCAGTTGTAGGACGGCATGGGCTTCCAGCCGAGCCCGCCCGTAGCGATCAGCGCGCGGAAGCCGAGGTTGGTCAGGCGGCTGTAGAACTCCTGCTTGCGAACCGTGATGGTCTGGAAGGGCGTGACGCGACGGGTAGCCAGCAGCGCAGTGACGGCGTTGGCCAATTCGTTGCCGACGGACTCGGTCTTGGCAAAGGACTGGCACTCATACTGGTTGGTCTTGGTGCAGGTGGCCAGCGGGACCGCCCCGGCCGGAACAGTCGTTCCGTTGCCCACCGGGTGGTCCTTGTCAACCACCCAGGTCGAGGCATGCAGCGGGCTCGCGAGGACGCCCAGGGCACCGTTGAAGTACGCGACTTCCCCGCCGCGACTTGCCTTCAGTCGTGTTTCGAGTACACCGACGAAGTCGCCGGTGAAGTACCGGTCCTTCGTCGTGCACTTGCTTCCGGTCCAGCCCTTGGTGGCGCAAGCTTCGGTCAGACCGGCGGGGGCAGGCGGCGTCCATCCCAGGGTGGTCTCGGGATGCGAGTTCCACTGCACCATGGTGGCGATCGACCTGCCCGTCGCGCTGGAGTCGAACGCCAGCACGTTGAGCCGGTTGTCATAGATGAGCGGATCGCGCTGATCGAACGTTCCGTAGTTGTGCACGCCGTTGGCCACCGAGGCCGTCGCCGGTTCGACCGCTGCCGCAGCAGCCACCGCCGCCTTGACGAACTGCCCTGCCGCCATCTCGAACCACTTGGGGTTCGGGCCGAACGCCGTTTCGGGACCGTGGTGGTTGTGCGAGGACGAGATCAGCACTTCCGCGTCCGCCCACTTGGTGGGCAGCGCGGCATGGATGCGCTGCGAGATTTCGTCGACGTCCGCCTTCAGGATCATGTAGGTGTTGTTGGTGATCAGGATCAGGCGCTTCCCATCACGCTCCATCGCAACGGCAGTGACGCGAATGTCGTCATGAACCCACGATCCGTCGCTGTTGCCATTGCCGACATTGATCACCCCCTGGTCCCATGCGGGGACGAACACGCCGGGGTTGTCCGGGTTCAGCTTGGAGGCTGCAGGCCAACCCGGCGCGCTCGCGAGATAGGCGCGCCCGCCATTCACCGTCGGCAGAAGACTTTCGCTCGCGGCCCCCACGAGAAGGGGCGGTGTGGCAGGTGCGGCTGCGACTGGCGGTTCGCTGCTGCCACCGTTGCCACCGCAACCGGCGAGTGACGTCAGCACGAGGCAGCCTAACAAGGCGGTGAGCTTTCTCAATTTCAGTTCCTACTTGAATGCACGCCCTCGCTTCCCGAGGGCCAGGGTCAAAACTCCGACTGGGCCAATCCTTTGGGCTTACAAGTTGCGAACCTGTAAGTTACACAACTGTAAGTTCAAAGCTCATCAGCAGGAATCGGAGAAAACCCGACCAGGCAGCGCTGGCAGGGCGGGAATTCCTGACCCAGCCTGCTCGCGGAGTTGAAGTAGAGCCAGCGTCAGGAATCGACGCTCTTCGGCGGCTCGATCTTGATCAGCTTGGGCACAAAGCTCACCAGCACTGCCATGCCGATGCCGAGCACCGTTTCGGCGAAGCGAAACAGCGCGTACACCCAGGGCTGGTCGCCGTGTTCGAGCACAACGATGCCGCAGACGTAGCCGGCAATCTTGGCGGCCGGCTGCAGGCGGAGCAGGCCGCTGATGAACATGGCCACCAGGATGCTGGCTCCGATGGCGATTGGACCTGCGGGGAGGAATTGAGTGAACACGGCGCCCGCGACTGCCCCCACCACCGTCCCCGCCAGCCGCCGCCAGGCCAGTTCGCGCGTTTGCACCGGCGAGATGTCGGTGACGATCACTGCGCCGACCAGCGCATAGAGCGGGTACTGCAGCCGGAGAAGGTGTGCGATGGCCACGCCCAGCGCCGCCGCCAGGGACGCGCGCACGGCCAATTGCAGGGCGGTCAACAGAGTGGGGGACAGGATCACTTCACGACCTCCGCGCAGGATCAGCACAACTGACGCCGGCGAATCAGCCTTGACAATGCAGCCCATGACGGATGCATTGACGCGGCTGGTGCAGGTGCAGATGCCTTACGGCAAGCACAAGGGCACTTTGATTGCCGACCTGCCGGGAGGCTACCTGAACTGGTTCGCGCGCGAGGGGTTTCCGCCGGGGGAACTGGGGCGCCTGCTCGCCCTCATGCATGAGATCGACCACAACGGGCTGAAGCACTTGCTGGCGCCGCTCCGGAAGGGCGGGGGCGGGGAGTCCAGGTAGATCTGCGCGATCCGCCTGTTCGACGGCCCCGCAGCAAGCCGCAGGGCCGCCTTTTATTGGCATCGACCGTTGAACGGCGTCTCAGAACTGCGGTGGCATGGGCTCGATGGGGGCTGACCGTTGTTCTTCGACGAAGAACGACGGCAGGTAGGCTGCCTGCGCGTTGGTGTCCCCGGGCCCTTCGTGTGATCGCTCGCTCTGCACGTTCGGTTTCGGAACTTCTGCATCGGTGTGATGCCAGCTGGCAATGGCCGTGGCAGCGAGGGCAGCGGCTACGGCTGTGAGGGTAAAGGCCTGGTAGGTCAGCATGTCCTTGACTCCTTTGCCGCTCCTTGTCTCTGGGACTGGCCAACGTGGCGGCGGCTTCGTGGCAGGTCCTTGGTCACATTCACCGTCAGCAGACCTGGCAGTCCCGGTCGGAGAGTTGGCTGGGACTGCCGGGCGTTTCAGCGCTGGGAGCCGGCCATCATCAGGTCGTGGCGGGCGGGCTTGGAGGCGAGGTAGGACGAGCCACTGTCCTCACCGGTGAGCGCCCTCACTTCGTCGCGCGAGCCGATGTACTCGTCGCGCACTTGTTCGCGCGAGAGGCTGCTCTGGAAGGGCGTGTCGGCCGGCGCTTCGCCATAGGCCATCCGGAGTTGTTCCGCTTGCCCCATGACCTCGGCGCGGACTTCCGCGCGGGTCTTCGAGCTGACGAAGGGCGCGGTGTCGATCGTGATGTCTTCGGCGTAGGCGCCGGCGCTCGTCATCGCGGCGAAGGCGAGGGCAGCAGCGGCCGTTCCGGTGATGATCAGGGCAGATTCGAGATTGCGGTTCATGACGATCTCCTGCGAGCGGTTTGACATCTAGACATTGGCGGGCCCGCTCTATCGCCCGTCCGTCCGCCCTGGTGGGTATCACCACGGGAGAGAGAAATGACAGGCGAAGTATGGAAACCGGCTCTCGAATCTCAATCCCACGGACGTCTATCCAGAAGGCATGGCGGCGCCGGCCAAGGTTTGGCAGATGGCCGGCGGGTTGGGTGATTGCGGACTCGATCAGCAATCCAATGAGCCCGCGCAAGGGGCGGCGTGCGTGCGCCGGCCGAAGTGGCCTGGGTGGGTTCCCTCCGAACCGAACCGGTTTGGCCAAAGGTTTAGGCGCGCCGAAAATGGATTAGCTCGTCGGGCCGAAGGTTTATTTGTTATCCAGTGCGCGCTGCCTATCATTGGTTAGCCCCTGACGGGCGACCGAGGCTCGCGATGCACATCCTGATCGTCGATGACCATCCGCTCTTTCGCGAAGGGTTGAAGACGCTTCTCACCGCGCTGGATCCGGCTGTGCGAATTTCGGATGCCGGCAGTGTCGACGAAGCGGTTGCGTTGCCGGCGGCGGAGGCGCCTGACCTCATCCTGCTGGACATGAACCTGCCCGGGGTCAGTCGGCTGGACGCCCTGCAGCAGGTGAAGGCCGCCCACGAGGGGGCTTCGGTCGTGGTGGTCTCGGGCGACGAAGACCCGCTGCTGATTCGCAGTGTCGTCGATGCCGGCGCCGCCGGATACATCCCGAAGACCACCGATACCTCGCTGACCATCCAGGCGCTGCGACTGGTGCTGGCCAACGGCATCTACCTGCCGCGCATCGCATTGAGCACGGGCGGATCCGCCGCGCCGGCAGCGCCGTCAGCGAAGGCCGCCAATGTGCCCGAGTTCAGCGGCCGGCAGCTCGCCGTGTTGCGATGCCTGTTGCAGGGCAAGGCCAACAAGGTGATCGCGCGCGAACTCAGCATTGCCGAGGGCACGGTCAAGGCCCATCTGTGGTCCATCTACCAGGCCCTGGGCGTCAACTCGCGGGCCCAGGCCATGTACCGCGTTCATGAGCTTCACATCGGCGGCCTGGCCACCTGAGGCCGCGATGAAGTCCAACGGCCAGGCCGGCACCGAACGCATCGGTCCGGAGCCCGCCCAGGAGTTGATCGAGCTGCTCGCTCGCGAGGCCCGGCGGGTTCCCGTGCCGGTGTTCCTGTCTTCCCTGCTGATCGCCGCCATGGCGTGGCAGCGGCTCGGCGGCGTGCTCCCCTGGATTTGGCTCGGCGTGGTGGCCGTCGTGCTGATCCTGCGCTGGAAAATTCTGGGCGGCCTGCCCACGGCTTCGCTGAACCTTCCCGACAAGCTGCGCGTGGCCGTGCTGATGAGCGCAGTCAACGGCCTGGTCCAGGGAACCTCGGTCGGTTTCGGCGTGGCGCTCGACACGCCCGAGCGCGCGGTGCAGTCCATTCTTCTCCTGACCCTGTGCGTCGGCTCGGTCGCGACGACCGGCGGCTACCGCCCGGTGTTCCTGGCATTCATCGCGCCGACCCTCCTGCCGCTAAGCGTCATGTGGGCGCTAGGCACCCCGGTGGGCTCTCCCCACTGGGTGGACTTCTTCGTGGCCTCGCTGGTGCTTGTTTTCGGGGGGCTGATGCTGCAGCTGGCCCGCGACACGTTCCGGCTGCTGAAGGAGTCGTTCGCGATCCGGCGGGAACAGGCGGAGCTCAACCGCCAGCTTCGCTCCGCGCTGGAGGAAGCCGAAGCCGCCAACCGCGCGAAGACGCGCTTCCTGGCCTCGGCCAGCCATGACCTGCGCCAGCCGATGCACACGCTCTCGCTGTTTGCCGCGGCGCTGACGATGCGGCCCCTGGACGAGCCGACGCGCCAGATCGCGAACCACATGAACACGGCATTGCAGACGCTCAACGCCCAAGTCGACACGCTGCTCGACGTGTCCAAGCTCGATGCCGGGGTGGTCCCCGTCAACCCGACGACTTTCTCGATGTCCGATTTCCTCGCGCGCTTGCGCGATGAGTACCTGGAGGTGGCGGGGGCGAAGCACCTGGCACTCACGACGCAATGTCCGCCCGATGCCTATGGCGAGACGGATGAGGTCCTGCTCGCCCGCATCGTCAGGAACCTGATGGAGAACGCCATCAAGTACACACCAAGCGGCGGCATCGCGGTGCGCGTCGCGGCGGCGGGCGACTATCGTTGGCTGCTCAGCGTGGAGGACACCGGGATCGGGATCCCCGAGGCCGAACACCACCGCGTGTTCGAGGAGTTCTATCAGCTCCACAACCCGGAGCGGGACCGCACCCGTGGGCTCGGGCTGGGGCTTTCGATCGTCCGCCGCCTGGCACAGCTGCTTGAGCTCACGATCGAGCTGCATTCATCGCCGGGCCTCGGGACGAGATTCGATATCACGGTGCCCAGGGGCCGCCGGACGAGGGCGGCTGCCGCGGGCGCCGGCCGCCCCTTGGACGCATCGCATCCGAGCGCGTCGCTGGCAGGAACGCGAGTGCTGGTGCTGGACGACGAAGAGGCCGTCCGGACGGGAATGGAAACCTTGTTGCAGGCCTATGGCTGCGAAGTGCGGTTGGCGGGCTCCATCGCCGAAGCCGTCACGCAGTGCCAGTCGATCACGCCCGACATCCTGCTGGTGGATCTGAGGCTGCGGGGAGAAGAGAGCGGCATCACGGCCATCGAGCAGCTGCGCGCCCTGCATCCGGCCGTGCCGGCCATCCTGATCAGCGGGGACACCGCCCCCGATCGCATCAAGGATGCGCATGACGCGGGGATCGCGATGCTGCACAAGCCCGTCTCGCCGGAGACGCTGCACCAGGCCATCACCTTCGAAGTCAGTGCAAGGAGCGCGAACCATGAGCAAGAAATCGCCGCCCGGCAGCATGGACACGCCTGAGCCGAGAGCCACGCGCTGGCTCTCGAAGGGCTTTGAAACGCTGGTGGCGCGGCTGGAGCAAGATTCCGGGCGCACGGTGGACAGCATCGACTTCGACGTGGTCATCGTCGGCACCGGCTACGGCGGCTCCGTCGCCGCCGCGGAACTGGCGAAGACTCGAGGGGACCGGCGCATCTGCGTGCTGGAGCGTGGCAGCGAGCATCTTCCGGGGTCGTTTCCATCCCGGATGGCCGAGCTTCCGGGCCATGTTCGCTTCTCCACGATGAAGGCGCACCATGCGCGCGGCATGCATAAGGGGCTCTTCGATGTGCGCATCGGCGATGACCTCTGCGCCGTGGTGGGCAACGGGCTGGGTGGTGGGTCCTTGATCAACGCGGGCGTGATGGCGCTGCCGAAGAAGGAGGTTTTCGCTTCCCTGCGCTGGCCGGCAGCGCTCCGCCAACAGGGGACCGTTGACAGCCTGCTCAAGACTGGAGAGGCCCTGCGGCAGCGCCTGGGCGCAATGCACACGGTGAAAGACGTGGCCGGCCCCCCGCCGCTCAAGTACCAGGCCATGGGCAAGTTCCACGAGGGCGTGCGGGTGGATCCCCTCCCGATCACGGTCGCCCTGACCGATACGCCGGCCCAGGGATTCCACACCGATGCGGGCATCCGGATCGATGCGTGCGTCCGCTGTGGCGATTGCGCGACCGGCTGCAACCACAACGCCAAGGTCTCGCTCGATGTGACGCTGCTGGCGGAAGCCAGGCAATACGGAGCTGAACTGTTTACCGGCGCGACCGTCCTGAAGATCGACAAAAAGCTCGACCTGGCAGAGAAGCCCGTGTGGCAGCTGCACGTGGTTCACACCGACCGCCAGCTTCGGCGCCGACAAGGGGAAGCGACGGTGATTCGCACCCGCCGCGTCGTGCTGGCGGCCGGAACCTTCGGCTCGACCGAGATCCTGCTGCGCTCGCAGGGCGAAGGCCTCAGGCTGTCCAACAAGCTCGGGCACCAAGTGTCGTCCAACGGCGACCTGATCGCCGCTGCCTACGACGGCCCCGAAAAAGCCAACTGCGCAGGCAACGAAGACGAGGACCCGTCCTCGGTCCCCGCTGCCAGGCAAGTCGGCCCGACGATCACGGGGATGGTCGATCTTCGCGACCGCGATACCGACGGCATGGTCATCCAGGACCTGGCGGTGCCCGGCCCGCTGCGGTCCCTGTTCGAACAGGTCGTCACCACGTCGGCCGCGGTTCACCTCCTGGCGAAGTCGGACGAAGACCGGCACAAGCAAGATATGCCGGATGTTGTTTGCGCCGTCGACCCCGCGAAGATCAACAAGACCCTGGTCGTCGCCATCATCGGCCACGACAGCGCAGACGGTGTGATGAAGCTCAATGCGAGCGATGCCTGGGACAACGGCGACGGTGCCGCGACCATCCAGTGGCCCACGCTCAAGAACGATCCGCAGCTGCTGGCCCGGCATGAGCGATACCAGAAGCTGTTGAAAATCTCGCGCCCAGGCGCCTCGCCCGCCCGCGCATTGCCCAACCCGATGTGGCGAATGCTTCCCGCGGAACTCAACGATCTGCTGGGGGGTGAGTCCGGCCCGCTGCTGACCGTGCACCCGCTTGGCGGGTGTCCGATGGGCGATGACGCTGCTTCCGGCGTCGTCGACGCATGTGGCCGTGTCTTCGACGCCGCGTCGCGCGCGACGGGCGCGGTCCATGAAGGGCTGGTCGTCCTCGACGGCTCCATCGTCCCCGCCTCGCTCGGCATCAACCCCGCGCTGACGATCGCCAGCCTGGCACTCAGGGCAATGGGGCAACTGCGAAGCGAGTGGGGCTACACAGCGACGACCCCGAAGGACGACAAGATCCGCTGCCGCCCCTATTTCATCAAGGCGCCGGGACTCAAGGCGCCGGGACGTGCCGAGGCTCCGCAGGACACCAAGGTCGAAGTGCTCGAGCGCCTGTCCGGCCCGGTGGCCATCCGGGGCATCCCGGGCTCCGGCGGCTCGGCCCCGCACGTCGAACTGACCTTGCGCTTCGACCCGATCGCCATCAAGGACCTGATGTCCGGGACCCAGGCCGCCACACTCCACGCGCAGGCCGCTCACGGGCTGCTGCGCGTATTCGCGGAAAAGCAGCCCGAGGACAGCGAGCCGCCGAAAGACAAAGCCCTCCTGACCGCGACGGTCGAGGGATCGCTCAGGGTCTTCAGTTACAAGCCGACATCGCCCTTGCGCCGCCGTTGGCGAGGCCTTTGGGCATGGTTGCTCAATCGAGGCCTTCGCGACTCGGTGCTCTGGACCATCGATCGATGGAAGGCCGGGGGTCCCGCGCCGGAGAATGACAAGGGCCTTGCGCAGGAGGTCATCGAGCGGGTCAAGAGCCTGTGGGCCTTGAGTTCACGTGCAGGCGGCGCGCGCCTGTTCGAATACAAGCTCCGGATCGTCAAGGTTGAATCGCCGACCTTGCCGGCCGATGTCCGACAGTGGTTCGAAGGCAAGCCGATCGAGGGCACCAAGGAGCTGACCTACTCGAGGCGCGCGAATCCCTGGCGGCAGTTGTCGGAGGTGTCGCTGACGAAGTTCCCGCGCATGCGGGGCAGTCCTGTCCTCACGCTGGATCTGGGCTACCTGGCGCGCCAGCAGGTCCCCTTGTTCAGGATCGTGCAGCAGCAGGACCACGTGAAGGCGCTGGTCGATGTGGCCTCCCTCGGCCTCTACCTCACCAGGATCCTGCTTCACATCCACGCCTGGAGTTTCAGGCTGCCGGACGAGCCGCAGCCGCGCGACATTCGCCGGCTTCCGGGCTACGTGCCGGGCCTGCCGCAGCCGCAGATCCACGAGTTTCCGGTCGACGGTCCGCGCAACGGCCAAGCCGTGATGGTGCGGCTGACGCATTACCCGCACTCCGGCCGCAAGCGGGCGCAAGCGATCAAGGCCAACCGGGCCGCGCAGCAGGCGATCGAGACACCGATCCTGCTCATTCATGGATACAGCGCGAGCGGCACCACGTTCGCCCACCATGCGGTGCAGCCCAACATCGCCACCTCCCTTTGGGAACGCGGCCGCGACGTCTGGATCGTCGACATGCGCACCAGCGCCGGCATGCCGCATGCCAAGGCGCCGTGGAACTTCGAGCAGGTCGGAATGGCCGACATTCCGGTGGCGGTACATCAGGTTTGCTCGATGACCCGTGCCAAACAGATCGACGTGTTCGCGCACTGCATGGGTTCGGCGATGCTGGGCATGGCGCTCCTGGGCAACAAGGGCTCGCGCTACGACCGTTTCCCGGAACTGCGGCAAGAGCTGCCGAACAGGATCCGGCGCCTGGTGATGTCGCAGGTGGCGCCCGCCGTGGTGTTCACGCCGGCCAATACCTTCCGCGCCTACGCGATGCAGTATCTCAGGCACTTCCTGCCGCTGGGCGACTACGAGTTCCGGCCGACCGGCCAGCGCACGCAGTTCGACCGGATGGTCGACCGGCTGCTGGCCACCTTGCCCTACCCGGAAGAGGAGTTCGACCGCGAGAACCCGTTCTGGCCACCCTGGCGCCGGACGCCCTGGGTCGGCACGCGCCATCGCATGGATGCGCTCTACGGCCGCGATTTCAACGTCAACAACGTCACGACCAGGATGCTGGACTACATCGACGACCACTTCGGTCCCCTGAGCATCGAGACGGTGTCGCAGGCGGTGCACTTCGCGCGCGTTCGGGCCATCACGACCAAGCAAGGCTTCAACGAATTCATCCGGCCGGATCGACTGTGCGACAGCATCCGCTTTCCCGTCATGCATGTGCACGGCTCGAACAATGGCCTGGCGTCGAACCGCACGCCGGAGCGCTATCGGAAGGTTCTGCTGGACAGTGATGCCAGGTTCAACGGCAGCTTCCTGCGCAAGCTGTACGAAGCAGGGCACCAGGACCTGCTGATCGGCAGTCCCGCCACGGGCATGCTCAAGGACGTGAACGGCTTCTTCGAAGGCGCGTTCGATGCCATCACGGCAGCCGAGCCCGCGGTCGTCCAGGACGCCTTTGCGGCACGCATCCCTGCCTATGGCGTACGCGCGCCCCTTCCGTTGGCCGGCGGCGAGCGCTGCTCTCTGCGCGACGAGAGCGCCAGCGGCGCTCCGGTGGCGGCGCTGCTGGTTCCGGTGAGACGGAGCGTAGACCGGAGCGGAGACCGCTATCTGCCGGTCGACGCCAACGGGCAGGCGGTGGAGCCCACCTCGGATCGGCTCGTCGAACTGGTCGCATGGAGGGCGCTCGAACCGGTGTCCCGGAACAATCCGGCGACCCGCTACACCTTCGAGCTGAATGACTACGCCCTGCCGGCGGGCGCATCCGGGATTCTGGTCCTGGTCCTGTACAGCCAGTCGGCCGCCATTCAGCCCGGCATCGACCACGCCAGCGATGCACTGGCTGCCCACATTGCCGGGACGAAGACAGGTGGCATGGGGCTGGCGGGCTTGGCTGCGATCGCCGCCGATCCAGAAGGTGTGACCCTGACCGACCGCGGCGTGTCGAAGGAGCTGGCCGGCATGGCGCTGGAGATGGCGGATTCGGTGCAGCGCACGCTGCGCAGCGCGAGCAGCGTCGAGCTTGGCCTGGGCGTCCTGTACCTGACCCACCGCCGTCTGTCGCAGGCATCCACCTCGCCCAGAAGCTTCGCGCTCGCGAGCTGCCAGTACCCTGGGGGCATCCTGGATCGCACGCCTCCTGGCACACCGGACAAGGCGCCGGGAGGCCCGAGCGACGCTTCCTACCGGCGCCTGCTGGACTGCCTCGAGGACAAGCGCGCCGCGGGCGGGGAAGCCGAGCCGCCGAAACCCGATTTCCTGGTTCTGGCGGGCGACCAGATCTATGCCGATGCGACGGCGGGCCTGTTCGATGTCCGGCGGCTCGATGACCGGTATCGCGTTTCCTATGAGGCCTTCTTCGGGGCGAGAGGTCCGCGATCGGTCTTGTCCCGGCTGCCGACGGTGATGCGGCTCGATGACCACGAGATCGATGACAACTGGGAACCCGACCCGGCCGGCGCCCATGACGGCAGGGAAACCGAGCGCCTGAAGCGCAGGGGCATCCGGGAGTTCCTTCGCAACCAGTGCGACACGGAGTTCGACGCGGCGTCACCACCGAAGCTGTGGGATGACAAGCTGGTCCACGGATTTCCCTTCTTCTGGGCCGATGCGAGAACGTCGCGCGATCCGCGCACGGCCTGCTCGGTCGGCACCGCGAGCATGCTGGGTGACGATCAGACCCTGGCCCTGGACCGGTGGCTGGCGGACAAGAGCGTCCCGGGCCCGCGCTTTTTCGTCTCCGCGCCGATGGTGCTTCCGCGTCATCTGGAGACGCGCGGCGCCGGCGTCGCCGCGGCGCTCCGTTCGGACGGCTGGGATGGGTTCCCGGCATCGCTGCATCGCCTGCTGGCCAGGGTCTATCAGCGCGGGATCGACGATGTCATCTTCCTGTCGGGGGATGCGCACGTGTCCAATGTCGCCCGCATCGAGATCAGCAAGGTGGGAGTCCCCGGCGTGGCGGTCGTCGCGCACTCGATCCACAGCTCGGCGCTGTACGCGCCCTATCCGTTCGCCAACGGCATCGAAGAGGACTTCGCGGGCAGCGAGACATTCGATTTCTCGCATGAAGGGCAGGACTACCGGTGCTGCGTCGAGACCTGGTCCCCGTCGCGCGGCGACGGCTTCGCGGTGGTGACCGTCTCACACGATTGCGACGGCTGGCTGGTGAAGGTGCGCTTCGATCGCGCCAAGGGCTCGCCCTGGGATCCGGCGAACCGGATCGGATTCTGTGTCGGCGCGGCGGCGGCGCCGGCGAAAGGCTCGAGGGTGCACGGAAGGGACAAGCTGCCTGTTTGACCCGGCGCTGGCCTTCGACCCGGCTGCCTTGCTTGCAGGAGCCGATCACGACCCCGCGCGACTTCAGGGACTCGCGAACCTTGTCCGTGCGGTCGCCGACGGCCCCGGCGACGCTTGTACGAACGGCCCTCGCAGGGCACACTGCGCTTGAGCCCGCCGTGGCGACGCACGGGGTGTGACTGTCAGCCAAGGACCCATCGGACCATGTTCGCCGACATCAACGGTACACGCTTGTACTTCGAGCGCCAGGGAAGCGGTCCGACCCTGCTCTTCATCCACGGCACGACGCTGGATCACCGGATGTGGCGCCGGCAGGTCGAGGCGTTCGCGTCGCGCTACGACGTGATCACCTACGACGCACGGGGCTTCGGGCAGTCGGCGCTCCCGACCGGGGCGTTCTGCCACTACCAGGATGCCGGGGCGCTGCTCGATCACCTGGGCGTCCAGCGCGCAGTGGTTGTCGGCCACTCGAGCGGCGGCCTCTATGCGCTGGAGCTCGCGCTCGCGCGGCCCGAACAGGTCGCCGCTTGCGGCCTCATCTGCGCTGGGATCGGTGCCGGCGCGCCGTTTCCGGCGGATCTCCAACTGCTGGTGGCTCAACTGCGCTCGGCCGCTGCCGAGCGCGGCGTCGACGCGGCCAAGGCGATCTGGCGCTCGTGCAGCCTGTTTGCCCCACTGCGCGGGATTCCTGCGGCGCGCGACGAGTTCGACGCGATGATCGCCGACTACAGCGGCTGGTATTGGCTTCACGGCAGTCCCGCCGGCAACCTTGCACCGCCGGTCCACGAGCGTCTCGAATCGATTGCGGTTCCTGCGCTGGTGGTGGATGGTGGCCGCGATCACGCCTACAACAACGCCATCGCCGATGTACTCGCGGCCCGCATCCCGGGCGCGACGCGCCTGCGGCTGCCGCAGGCCGGTCACATGGCCAGCATGGAGGAGCCGGCAGCCGTCACCCGGGCGCTTGCCGAGCTGGCCGAAGTCGCGTTCGCCTGATCGGCGCGTGGCCCACCAGGGCGCGGGCGCTGCGCGGCCGAGCGGCCGCTAGACGCCGCCGTGCGGGTGCGTCGGGTCCACCCAGAGCACCTGCTCGGGCTGCTCGGCAGGCTCGATGTCCAGGCTCACCGCCACGGCCTCGCCGTCGCTGCGGCACAGCACGCATTCGAGCGTTTCGGTCGGGCTCGCGTTGATCTCCTGGTGCGGCACGTAGGGCGGCACGTAGATGAAATCGCCCGGGCCGGCCTCGGCTGTGAACTCGAGGTGCTCGCCCCAGCGCATGCGGGCGCGGCCCTTCACGACGTAGATGACGCTTTCCAGGTGGCCGTGGTGGTGCGCCCCGGTCTTGGCGTTGGGGTGGATGCTGACGGTGCCGGCCCAGAGCTTCTGCGCCCCCACGCGGGCGAAGGTGATCGCCGCCTTGCGATCCATCCCCGGCGTCTGGGCCGTGTTCGGGTCGAGCTGGTGGCCGGGAATGACGCGCACGCCGTCGTGCTTCCACCGCGGGTCGCCATGGTCATGGCCATGGGAGGGGGCTGCTTCGGTGTTCATCGAGAAAGCCTAGTGTCCTGTCTCAGAAATAGCTTGCATTTCGCGGCGCCGTATCGGGGCGCAGGCAAGGCGCGGGTGCGGGTCAAGCCTGGGCGGCTTGACCCGTGGCCGCAACGCGGCATGCGCCCCGATACGGCGCCGCCCGAAGGGTTCGGCACCTGCGGGGCCCTCGGCGTGCGTCCAGAGGGGGTCAAGACGCCCAGTCTTGACCCCCTCTGGCCACCCACCGATCATCCCCGCAGGCATCCGAACGAAATGCAAGCTATTTCTGAGACAGGACACTAGCATCGCATGGCCTTCCGCGCCGATTGCTTGTAACATTTGAATGCCGCCGACGCGAAGGAGGCAACATGAAGAAGATCCTGGCCGGCCTGGCGCTGGTCGTGATTGCGCTGGCCGCCTATCTGGCGCTCTGGCCCCTGCCGGTGGAACCGGTCGGATGGCCCGCGCCCACCGCACCCGGCTACGCCGGCGCGCATGCCGCGAACCAGGGCCTGGCCCGGCTGCAGCACATCGACCTGAAGGGTGAGACCGGTCCCGAGCACGTTGCCATCGGGCCCGACGGCAAGCTGTATACGGCGGTGGACGGCGGCAAGATCCTGCGCATGAACGCCGACGGCAGCGGCCAGGAGGTGTTCGCGCGGACCGGGGGTCGTGTCCTCGGCTTCGATTTCGACGCGGCAGGCAACCTGATTGGCGCCGATGCGTTCCGGGGCCTCGTCTCGATCGCCGCGGACGGCAAGGTGACTTTGCTGGCCGACAAGGTGGATGGCGACCCGATCCGCTTCGCGGACGCGGTGGCCGTGGCGCGCAATGGCCGGATCTATTTCAGCGATGCATCGACCCGATTCGGCCCGCGCGAGGGCGGCGGGATCATGGAGGCGAGCATGCTGGAGCTCATCGAGCAAGCCGCCTCCGGCCGGGTGCTGGAGTACGACCCGGCGACGAAGGCCACGCGGGTGATTGCCCGCGGATTCTCGTTCGCCAACGGCATCGCGCTGAGCCAGGACCAGCAATCGCTGTTCCTGGCGGAGACCGGCCGGTTCCGCATCTGGAAGCTGTCCCTGCAGGGCGACAAGCCGGCGCAGGTGGCGCTGCTGGAGAACCTGCCCGGGTATCCGGACAACCTGATGCGGGGGCTGGACGGAAAGATCTGGGTCGGCCTGGTCAAGCCGCGCAACCCCGACGCCGACAAGCTGTCTGACCAGCCTTTCATGCGCAAGCTGATCCTGCGCCTGCCGCGGGCGCTGTGGCCGTTGCCCAAGGACCATGGGCACGTCTTCGCGTTCACCGAGGACGGCAAGGTGGTGGCCGACCTGCAGGATCCCACCGGCGCCTATCCGGAGACCACGTCCGTCACGGAAACCCCGGACCGGCTGTACATCCAGAGCCTGCACGGCAAGACGCTGGCCTGGATGCTCAGGCCGACGGTCCAGGCCGGCCAGTCGAAGTAGTCAGGCCCTAAACGTATAGTGGGCGCATGCTGATCCTGCAGAATGACCGGCACCGCGAGCATGCCGGCCGCCACGAGATGTACCGTGGCCGGCTGGTCGAGTGCGTCGAGGTGCCCGAGCGCGCGGAGCTGGTGCTGGGCGAGTTGCATCGCCGCGGTTTCGCGCGGGTGGAGCGTCCTGCGGTCCGCGCCGACATGACGGTTGTCGAGTCGGTGCACGACCTCCGCTACCTGGCGTTTCTGCGCCAGGCGTGGGACCACTGGATTGCGCTGGACTCGGCCAACGCGTCCTTCGACATACTGCCTTCGGTGTGGCCCAACCAGGGGCTGCGACGCGACGCACCCACGCAGAATTTTTCCGCGCAGGTAGGCCGCTATGCATTCGACGCCGGCTCACCGATCACGCGCGGCACCTGGGACGCCTGCCTGGCCGGCGCGGCCAGCGCGATCGAAGCCGCGCGCCGCGTGGCTTCCGGCAGCGAGCGCGGCGCGCTGGTGGTGACCCGTCCCCCCGGACACCATGCCGGCCGCGATTTCTTCGGCGGCTACTGCTTCCTGAACAATGCGGCCCTGGCCGCGCAGACGCTGCGTGATGCCGGACACGCGCGCGTTGCCATCCTCGACGTCGACTATCACCATGGCAACGGCACGCAGAGCATCTTCTACCGGCGCGCCGACGTGCTCACCGTCTCGATCCACGGCGACCCGGCCACCGAATACCCGTTCTACCTGGGCTACGCCGACGAACGGGGCGAAGGCGAAGGCGAAGGCTTCAACCTGAACCGGCCGCTGCCCAAAGGCACGGCGTTCGATGCATGGCGGCGCGAACTGGACATCGCGCTCGAGGCGGTGGCCCGCTTTGGCGCCTCGGCACTGGTAGTGGCGCTGGGCGTGGACGCCTACAAGGCCGACCCGATCTCCGGCTTCCTGCTGGACAGCGCTGACTTCACGACGATCGGCAGCCTGATCGCTTCGGCCCGCTTGCCGACCGTCTTCGTGCTCGAAGGCGGCTACGCGGTGGCCGAGATGGGCATCAACGTCGCCAACGTGGCAGAAGGCTTCTCGCTCGCGGGTTAGTTCCCTGTCCCACAGGACACTGGCTACTTCACCCGCTGCTTTTCCAGTTTGCGGGCCAGCGTGCGGCGGTGCATGCCCAGGCGCCGCGCCGCTTCCGAGATGTTGAAGCCGGTCTCGGCCAGGATCTCGTGGATGCGTTCCCACTCCAGGGTCTTGATCGAGGTCTTGCGCTCGGTCAGCCCCACATCGGGATCACCCTCGGCGCGGCCGAAGGCCGCCTCGATGTCGTCGGTGTTGGCCGGCTTGGCCAGGTAGTGGCGGGCGCCCAGCTTGATGGCCTCGACCGCGGTCACGATGCTGGCGTAGCCGGTCAGCACCACGATCACCATCTCCGGATCCTGCCCGTTCAGGTACTCCACGCAGGCCAGGCCCGAAGCGTCGCCGGCCAGCTTGAGGTCCACCACGGCATAGCCCGGGGGGTCGTCTACTGCCATCAGACCCTTCACGTCTTCCAGGCTCGCTGCGCGCAGCACGCGGTAGCTGCGCCGCTCGAACGAGCGCTGCAGCGTGCGCGCGAAGGCGTCGTCGTCCTCCACGATCAGCAACACGCGCTCAGCTTCCATCGCTCATTTCAATGATTCGGCGGACAGCGCCGCCAGCGGCAGGGTGATCACCACCTCGGCGCCGCCGTCGGGCCGATTGTGCGCCTGGATCTGTCCCCCCAGCACGCGTGCGACATTGAAGGCCAGGAACAGGCCCAGCCCGCGGCCCGGCTTGCCCTTGGTGGACTGGTAGGGGCGGCCCAGGCGCTGCAGGATGGCGGCGCTGAAGCCCGGACCGCGGTCGCGCACGCACAGCCTCAGCGCGTCGTCGTCGCAGCTCACTGCCAGCTGCAGCGGCGCGCCGGCCGGCGCCGCCTCCAGCGCGTTGTCCAGCACGTTGTGGATCATCTGCTTGAGCGCCGCGTCGGAGATGAAGGGCATGTCAGGCAGATCCTGGCGCTCATAGGCGAGGGACGCGACGCTGCGCGTGCGGCGCCAGTCTTCCACCAGGCCGTCCAGGAAGGCATGCAGCGTGGTCTCGGCGGCGGCCTCGCCGCGCGTTTCGCCGGCGGCCGTGAGGATGCCGCTCACGATCGACTTGCAGCGCTCGATCTGGCGCTGCATTTCCTCGATCTCCTCGCGCAGCTCGGGTTCGCCCGCGAACGGCGCCATGCGGGCCCAGTCGCCCAGGATCACCGACAGCGTGGCCAGCGGCGTGCCCAGTTCGTGCGCCGCACCGGAGGCCAGCAGGCCCATGCGCACGATGTGTTCTTCCTCGGCGGCCCGCTGGCGCAGCTGGGCCACCTTGGTATCGCGCTGGCGCAGGTTGCGGCTGATGCGGCCGATGAAGACCACCAGCAGCGAGGCCACGATCACGAAGCACAACAGCAGGCCGCCCAGGTAGTCGGTCGACAGGTTTTCCGCGGCCAGCCCCGGCACGGCCAGTGGGCGGTGCCATTGCGTCAGGGCCACGAAGCACAGGACCGTGGCGGCCACCATTGCCCACACGTAGCGGCGCCGCAGCAGCACGGAGCCCAATACCACCTGCAGCAGGTAGAGGAAGATGAAGGGATTGGTGATGCCGCCGGAGTAGTACAGCTGCCCGGTCAGCACCGCCACGTCGACCAGCAGCGTGCCGAACAGCTCGCCGTTGCGCAGGGGAAGGGACAGGCGCGCGCGCAGGATGCTGGCCACGTTGAAAATGGCCAGCCCCGCGAGCAGCGTCAACATCTCCACCAGCGGCAGCCGCACGCCCAGCGAGAAATGCACGAGCAGGATGGTGGCCAGCTGGCCGGCCACCGCCAGCCAGCGCAACTCCGCCAGCTGCAGCAGGTTCTTGCGGCCCGCAATCCGCTCGGGCGCGCTGCCGGGCGGGGGACGCAGCATCAGCGCGCTCCCGTCAACCGGCGCAGGCGCCGCTCGTCGATCACCAGGTAGGTCATGGCGCCGGCCATGATAGCGGCCAGCGCGAACCAGGTGAGGGCGTAGACGAGGTGGTCGTTCTTGAACTGGACGACGGTCAGCCCCGGCCGCGGCCAGGCGGCTGCCGTGGCCGGCGTGGCCTGCAGGTCGATGAAGAAGGGCGCGACCGGGCCGGCCAGGCCTTGCGCCTGCGCGATGGAGGCGACGTCGCGCGAATACCAGCGGCCCTCGGCCGGAACATTGGCCTGCAGCACGCTGCCGCCCGGCTCGCTGAGGCGCAGCAGGCCGGTCACCGACGCGCTTTCATCACTGCGGGGAATCTGAGCGCGTTGTTCCGGCGGCACGAAACCCCGGTTGACCAGCAGCCAGGAGCCGTCGGCGCGCTGCAGCGGGGTCAGCACCCAGTAGCCGGTGCCCAGCGCAGTGGCCGCTCGCACCGTCACTTCGCGGCCGTAGTCGAAGCGGCCCTGCGCGCTGACGCGGCGGTATTCGTCGGCTTCGCGCGTCAACGTGGCGTTGGAGGAAGGCGCGGGCACGGGCGCGGCCCGCAATTGCCGGTCGACGCGGTCGATCAGCGCGTCTTTCCAGCCCAGGCGCTGCAGCTGCCACATGCCCAGCGCCACGAAGCCGATGAACGCCAGCAGCGCGAAGCCCAGGACCAGCGCCAGCGTGGCGTTGGACCGCGGGCCGCGCGCTTCGGCGTCCATCGTCAGGGCATGCCTTAAGGCATGTTGCGCATGGTCTGCATGTCGTGCACCGGCATCATGTTGGTGTTCATGTGGTACATGACCCAGATCGAGCCGGCCAGCATGATGACCACCAGCGCCACGGTGAACACCATCGCCAGCAGCGACCAGCCGCCTTCCGCCTCGGCGTTGAGGTGAAGGAAGTAGATCATGTGGACCACCATCTGCACGGCGGCGAAGCTCAGGATGACGGGCGCGGTGAAGCTGGCCGGCAAGATCTTGCCCATCACCAGCCAGAACGGGATGGCGGTGAGGATCACCGACAGCGCGAAGCCAATGGCGTAGCCCTTGACGGTGGCGTGGTAGCCGATGTCGCCGTCGTGGTGATCGTGGTGCTCAGTGTGTTGCCCGCTCATTGCAGCACTCCCATCAGGTAGACGAAGGTGAAGACACCGATCCAGACCACGTCCAGGAAGTGCCAGAACATCGACAGGCAGACCAGGCGGCGCTTGTTCTCGTGCGTGAGGCCCAGTTTGCCCACCTGGAACATCAGTGTCACCAGCCACACCACACCGAAGGTGACGTGCAGGCCGTGCGTGCCGACCAGCGTGAAGAAGCTGGACAGGAAGGCGCTGCGCTGCGGGCCCGCGCCTTCGTGGATCAGGTGCGCGAACTCGTAGAGTTCCAGCGACAGGAAGCCCAGGCCCAGCAGGCCGGTGATGCCCAGCCACACGAGCAGGTGCTTCTTCTTGCCGTGCTGCATGCCGATCATGGCGAAGCCGTAGGTGATCGACGAGAGCAGCAGCAGCGCCGTGTTGACCGCCACCAGGGGCAGGTCGAACAGGTCGGCGCCCGAAGGGCCTGCGGCATAACTGCGTCCCAGCACGGCATAGCCGGCGAACAGCAGGGCGAACAGCAGGCAATCGCTCATCAGGTAGAGCCAGAAGCCCAGCAGCGTGCCCTGCTGCGGGTGGTGGTCGCCGTTGTCGTAGAAGACCGGCGCGCCGTGGGCGGTGAGGGTGGTCGTGGATGCCATCTTGTCGTTCCCGGGCGATCAGGCCGCGGCCAGGGCCGCGGTGCGCGCGTCTTCGCTGCGCGTCACGTCGTCGGCCGGGATGTGGAAGTCGCGGTCGTAGTTGAAGGTGTGGATGATCGACGCGGCGAGCATCGCCAGGAAGCTGATGCCGGCCACCAGCCACATGTGCCAGATCAGTGCGAAGCCCATGGCCGTGGCGAGCATGGCGATCACGAAGCCGGCCGCGGTGTTCTTCGGCATGTGGATCGGCTTGAAGCCGGTCGTCGGGCGCTGCGCGCCGCGCTGCTTCATGTCATGCCAGGCGTCGCTGTCGTGCACCACCGGCGTGAAGGCGAAGTTGTAGTCGGCCGGCGGCGAGGCCGTGGCCCACTCCAGCGTGCGGCCGCCCCACGGGTCGCCGGTGACGTCGCGCAGCTGGTCGCGCTTGAGGTAGCTCACCAGCAGCTGCATCAGGAAGGCGCCGATGCCGATGGCGATCAGGCCCGCGCCGACGGCGGCGACCTGGAACCAGATCTGCAGCGACGGGTCGTCGAACTGGCTCATGCGACGCGTCACGCCCATCAGGCCCAGGATGTACAGCGGCGTGAAGGCGACCCAGAAGCCGACGAGCCAGAACCAGAAGGAGACCTTGCCCCAGAACTCGTCGAGCTTGTAGCCGAAGGCCTTGGGGAACCAGTAGTTGATGCCGGCGAAGATGCCGAACACCACGCCGCCGATGATCACGTTGTGAAAGTGCGCGATCAGGAACAGGCTGTTGTGCAGCACGAAGTCGGCCGCCGGCACGGCCAGCAGCACGCCGGTCATGCCGCCGATCACGAAGGTGACCATGAAGCCGACCGTCCACAGCATGGGCAGCTCGAACTTGATGCGGCCGCGGTACATGGTGAACAGCCAGTTGAAGATCTTCGCCCCGGTCGGGATCGAGATGATCATGGTCGTGATGCCGAAGAACGAGTTGACGCTGGCGCCGGAACCCATCGTGAAGAAGTGGTGCAGCCACACCAGGTACGACAGGATGGTGATCACCACCGTGGCGTACACCATCGAGGCGTAGCCGAACAGGCGCTTGCGGCTGAAGGTGGAGACCACCTCGGAGAACACGCCGAACAGCGGCAGGATCAGGATGTAGACCTCCGGGTGGCCCCAGATCCAGATCATGTTCACGTACAGCATCGGATTGCCGCCGAGGTCGCTGGTGAAGAAGTTGGTGCCGACGTAGCGGTCCAGCGACAGCAGCGCGAGCGTGCCGGCCAGGATCGGGAAGGTGGCGACGATCAGCACGTTGGTGCACAGCGCCGTCCAGGTGAAGACGGGCATGCGCATCATCTTCATGCCGGGGGCGCGCATCTTGATGATCGTGACGATCAGGTTGATGCCCGACAGCGTCGTTCCCACCCCCGCGACCTGCAATGCCCAGAGGTAGTAGTCCACCCCCACGCCCGGACTCTGGAGGATCCCCGACAGCGGCGGATAGGCCAGCCAGCCGGTGGTGGCGAACTCGCCGATGAACAGCGAGACCATCACCAGCACCGCGCCGCCCACCGTCATCCAGAAGCTGAAGTTGTTCAGGAAGGGGAAGGCCACGTCGCGGGCTCCGATCTGCAGCGGCACCAGGTAGTTCATCAGGCCCGTGACCAGCGGCATCGCCACGAAGAAGATCATGATCACGCCGTGGGCGGTGAAGATCTGGTCGTAGTGGTGCGGCGGCAGGAAGCCGGCTTCGCCGCCAAAGGCGACGGCCTGCTGCATGCGCATCATGATGGCGTCGGCGAAACCGCGCAGCAGCATCACCAGGCCCAGCACCATGTACATGATGCCGATCTTCTTGTGGTCGATGCTGCAGATCCAGTCGCGCCACAGCGGGGTCCACAGGCGGAACCGGGTGAGCAGCGCGATGACCGCGATACCGCCCAGGACGACGCCGGCGAAGGTGGCGAGCAGGATCGGCTCGTGCAGGGGAATCGCCGCCCAGCTCAGGCGGCCGAAGATCAGTTGGCTCAGGTCGGACATTTCTTGCGAGGCGGAAATCAGTTGCGGGCGGCCGCTTCGGCCGGCTCGGACTGCGGCAGGCCGAGGGGGTTGTCGACGGTGCACAGGGCGGCGACCACGGCGCGCTGCTGCGCGCCGGCGAAGGGACGCTGGGTCAGGCCGGTGACGCCGCCCTTGCCGCCGCCGCCGGCGGCATCGATGGCCATCATCTGGCTCTGGCACATCTGTTCGCCATCGACGCAGCGGTTCAGCACGGCCTCGTACAGGCCGCCTTCCACCTTCCCGTAGCGGCGCACGGGCTCGCGCTCGCTCGGCTGCTCCAGCTTCAGGTAGGCGGCGCGGGTGAGGTCCTGGCCGCTGTCGCGGTTGGTCTTGACCCACTGCTCGAAGTCGCCGTCCGACATGCCGAGGAACTTGAAGCGCATGCCGGAGAAGCCGGCGCCGCTGTAGTTGGACGACATGCCTTCATAGCTGCCGGGACGGTTGATCACGGCATGCAGCTGGGTCTCCATGCCCGGCATCGCGTAGATCATGCCCGCCAGCGCGGGCACGTAGAACGCGTTCATGACATTGGAAGAGGTAATTCGGAACTGGATCGGCCGGTCCACCGGCGCCGCCAGCTCGTTGACCGTGGCAATGCCCTGCTCGGGGTAGACGAACAGCCACTTCCAGTCCAGCGCCACCACGTGCACCACCAGCGGCTTGACGTCCGCCGGCACTGGACGCTGCGCATCGATGCGCTCCAGCGGACGGTACGGGTCCAGCTTGTGGGTGCTGATCCAGGTGATCGTGCCCAGGGCGATGATGATCAGCAGCGGGGCGCCCCAGATCACCAGTTCCAGCCGGGTGGAGTGGTCCCAGTCCGGGGCGTACTCGGCCTTGGTGTTCGACTGGCGGTACTTCCAGGCGAAAAACAGCGTGAGCGCGATCACCGGCACGATGATCAGTAGCATCAGGAAGGTGGAGGTCAGGATCAGCTGGGCCTGCTGCCGGGCGATGTCGCCGTGCGGGTTCATCACGATCCAGTCGCAGCCGGTCAGCGACGCGGTGGCCAGGGCAATGGCGGCCGCGCGGGCGGCCAGGGAACGGAGCGGGAAAATCATGGGCTTTGTTACAAGCGCAGGGGAAACACCAGTTGCGCTTTGGCCCGCAATGTAGCGACATTGACGCAGGTCAACCATTGGACATTTTGTCCAAGGGGCCTTGGGATTTGTTGAGCTGTATTCATGACTTTTGCTGGCACCGCGACCCTGACTTCTGCCCCCTCTCCCCTCGCAGGCGCCCACGGCGCAACCCCCGACAACTCCCCCGATGAAGCCCGCGTCGCGCCGGCCGACATCGCCGTGGGCGTGGTGATCGGGCGCGCCTCGGAGTACTTCGACTTCTTCGTTTTCGGCATCGCCTCGGTGCTGGTCTTCCCGGCGGTGTTCTTCCCGTTCGCGGACCGGCTGAACGGCACTCTGTATGCCTTTGCATTACTGGCGCTGGCTTTCGTGGCCCGGCCGATCGGCACGCTGGCCGGCATGGCGATCCAGCGCCACTTCAGCCGCAGCGTGAAACTGACGGTGGCCCTGCTGCTGCTGGGCAGTTCCACGGTAGGCATCGCGCTGCTGCCCGGCTTCGCCAAGGCCGGCATGCTGGCCGTGACCCTGCTCACCGTCTGCCGGCTGGGCCAGGGCCTGGCGCTGGGCGCGTCCTGGGACGGCCTGCCTTCGCTGCTGGCGTTGAACGCGCCGCCCGGGCGCCGCGGCTGGTACGCGATGCTGGGCCAGCTGGGCGCGCCGCTGGGTTTCCTGGTCGCCTGCGGCGTTTTTGCTTACCTGTGGGCCAACCTGTCGCCGGCCGACTTCCTGGACTGGGGCTGGCGCTACCCCTTCTTCGCGGCCTTCGCCATCAACGTGGTGGCGCTGTTCGCGCGCCTGCGGCTGGTGGTGACGCACGAGTACGAGCGCCAGCTGGAAGCGCATGAACTGGAACCCTGCGACGTGCGCGAGCTGGTGTCGGCTCAGGGCTCCAATGTGGTGATCGGCGCCTTTGCGGCGCTGGCCTCCTATGCGCTGTTCCACCTGGTCACGGTGTTCCCGCTGTCCTGGGTGGCGCTGTATTCGCAGCAGGAGATCGCGCAGTTCCTGCGCGTGGAACTGGCGGGTGCCGTCCTCGGCGCGCTTGCGATGCCGGTATCGGGCTGGCTGGCCGACCGCATCGGCCGCCGCCGCACGCTGGGCGCGCTGGCCATCGCCATCGGTGCGTTCAGCCTGGCCACGCCCTGGCTGCTGGGTGGTGGCGACGCCGGCCAGAACCTGTTCATCCTGGTCGGCTTCGTGCTGCTGGGGTTGTCCTATGGGCAGGCGGCCGGCGCGATGGCATCGAACTTCCAGCCGCGCTTCCGCTACCTGGGCGCGGCGCTGAGCACCGACCTCGCATGGCTGATCGGCGCGGCCTTCGCGCCGTTGGTCGCCCTGGGCCTGTCGGCCCGGTTCGGACTGGGCGCAGTGAGCCTGTACCTGCTGTCCGGCGCGGTCTGCACGCTGGTGGCACTGCACACCCACCAGCTGCTGCAACAGCGGGACTAGCGCCTGTCACGCAAGGGCGCCTTTGGTGCATGCTTGGCGCATGCAGCTGCAGTACCTGGAGTTCGACTTCACGGACGAGGAGTCCGGGCGCGGCAGTCTCGATGCCATGGCCTCGGTACGGCTGGAGCGGCTGCCCGCGCTGCTGGCGGAGATCAGCGCCGTGCTGCGCTGGGCGGGCCAGACGTTCGGGCCGGCTGGGGTGCAGGACGATGGCGAGTGGGGCTACGAGTTGCAGGGCACCCTGGAGCCCGATTTGCCCTTGCGCGTCGTCTACGACGAACACCGCAGCGAGATCGCCATCAGCCCAACCCCGGCCGAGCCGCACCGGGTCACCTTGACCCTCACGCTGGCCGGCACGCCTTCGTTTTGTCAGGCCTTCCGCGAACGCTTCGAGGTCGGCGCCTGAGGCGGGCGCCGTGACCGCGCCGCCTGCCGGAAGGTCGCATCAGCCGCGCAGCGAGGGCAAGGGATACGCCGGGTCGCTGTAGCCGGGCGTGGACGGATGCCCCGGCGGCACCAGCGAATCGACCAGCGCCTCGTCCTCCCGCGAGAGTTGAAACTCGAGGGCCGGCGCGTAGTCCTGCCATTGCGAGAGCGTGCGCGGCCCGGCGATCACGGCGCTCACGGCACGATGCGCGAGCACCCAGGCCGTGGCGAACTGGGCGAGGGTGACGCCGCGCGCCTGGGCATGCGCCTGCAGCTGCTGCGCGATGCGCAGCGACTCCTCCCGGAACTCGGTCTCGGCGATGCGCCGGTCGCCGCGGCCCGCGCGCGTGCCGGCGCCCGGCGCCTGTCCCGGCAGGTACTTTCCGGTGAGCACGCCACGCGCAATGGGGCTGTAGGGCGTGACGCCGATGCCGTAGTGGGCGCAGGCGGGAAGGATCTCGACCTCCGGCATGCGATTGAGGAGGTTGTAGTACGGCTGGCAGACCGCAGGGCCCGGCATGCCGACCTCGCCGCAGATGCGCATGATCTCTGCGATCCGCCATCCGCGGAAATTGGACACGCCCCAGTAGCGGATCTTGCCGGCTCGCTGCATGGTGTCGATCGCGCGCAGCGGCTCTTCGAGGTCCATGCCGTCCCAATCGCGATGGAGGTACAGGATGTCGACATGGTCCATGCGCAGGCGCGAGAGGCTCGCGTCGAGCTCGCGCAGCATCCAGGAACGCGAATACTGGCCCTCGTTCGGGCGGTCGGACATGCGGTTCCCGAGCTTGGTCGCGACCACCCAGCGCTCCCGCTGCCCCTGCAAGAGCTCACCGACCATGCGCTCCGATGCGCCCTGGGTGTACACATCCGCCGTGTCGATGTAGTTCACTCCGCGCGCCTGCGCGTCGTCGACGATCTCCCGCGCTTCGGCCAGCGCGGTCTGGTCGCCGAACATCATGGTGCCCAGGCACAGGGCGGAGACCTGCAGGTTGCTCTTTCCGAGCCTTCGATACTGCATAGTGCTTCCTCACTTGAACAGATCGTTCCGGCACTTTAATCGCCCCAGCCTCGCCCGTAAGGCCTGGGGGCATGCAGCGCTAGTAGCGCTGCAGCTTTTGATTGAGGTCCGGGAAGACCTTGCCGACCTTGGCCGTCACGTAGTCGCCGTAGGTGCCCTGGAAGGACTGCAGGTTGGCGCCGTCCCAGCGCCGGCCGCTGTCGTCCTGGCCGGGGCCGGCGCCCGGCACCGGTTGGATCACGGTGTCGAAGTCGGGATCGAAGAACAGCGGGATGGACAGCCGGTCGCGGCCGCTGGTGTTGACGGCGACGCGGTGCGGCACGGAGCGGTAGCGGCCGCCCGTCATCCGATCGAGCATGTCGCCGATGTTGCAGACGAAGGTGCCGGGGACCGGTGGCGCGTCCACCCAGCCGTGGTCGGTGCGCACTTGCAGCCCGCCGACCTCGTCCTGCCACAGCATGGTCAGCAAGCCGTAGTCGGTGTGCTCGCCGACGCCCCAACTCGCCGGCACGCCGGCTGGAACCGGCCGCGCCGGATAGTTGAAGAAGCGCAGCAGCAGCAGGGGATCGCGCGTGCCGTGTTCGTCGAACCATGGCTCGGGCAGTCCCAACCCCAGCGCGCAGCCGCGCATCAGCGCGTGGCCCAGGGCCTCCAACGCGTCGATGTAGGCCAGCACGGTGGCGCGGAAGCCCGGGATGTCAGGCCACAGGTTGGCGCCGTGCAGGATCACGCCCTCGCGCACGCGCGGGTGGTCCGGTCCCAGCTCGCTGCCGAGGTACAGGCCCTCCTTCCAGTCGGGCCGCCCGGACGTGAGCTCGCCGCCGGTGGGAAAGAAGCCGCGCCAGGCGGTGCCGCCGGCGGACATCGGGATCCGCATCTTCACCGCCTCTTTCTGCGCGAAGAACGAACGGGCCAGGCGCACGACCTCGGCCACGAGCGATTCATCCACGCCGTGCCTGGCGGCATAGAAAAAGCCCCAGGCGCGCGCGGCGGCGTCGATCTCGCGCGCAACCGCCACGCGCTGTTCCGCGGTACTTGAGGGATCGACGAGGGCGCCGACGTCGATCAGGGGAGGACCGTCCATGGATGCAGTGTGCATCAGGCGTGGCGCACGCGCACGGACCGGGCGCTGGACCCAGGCCAATACACGGCACCGTCCCGCTCGCTTAGGCCGGCTGCACCGCGTGCGCCGTGATGTCGTATGACTTCATCCGCGCCTCGTGGTCGAAAATCTGCGAAGTGATCATGAGCTCGTCCGCGCCTGTGCGTTCAACGAACGCTTGCAGCGCCTGGCGCACGGTGGTGGGCGAACCGATGGCGCTGCAAGAAAGCACGTCGTCCAGCATCGCCCGTGCTTGCGCAGGCAAGCTCTCGAGGTAGCCGGGAACCGGCGGCTGAAGTTTCGACGGGCGGCCTGTTCGCAGGTTGACGAACGCCTGCTGCATCGACGTTGCCAGCACGCGCGCCTGCTCGTCGCCAGGCGCGGCAAAAACGTTGAACCCCAACATCACGTACGGCTGCGCCAACTGCGCAGAAGGCTTGAACTCGGTCCGGTAGAGCGCGATCGCCTGCATCATCTGAGCCGGGGCAAAGTGGGACGCGAAGGCAAAAGGCAGGCCCAGCATCGCCGCGAGTCGTGCGCCGAACAGGCTGGACCCCAGGATCCACACCGGGACTTTGGCGCCTTGGCCAGGAACCGCGTGCACCGCCTGGCGCGGCTCGTCCGACATGAAGTCCAACAATTCCAGAACGTCCCGCGGAAACTCATCGGGGTGGCTGGCCAAGTCACGCCGCAGCGCCCGGGACGTCGCCTGGTCGGACCCCGGTGCACGGCCGAGCCCCAGGTCGATGCGCCCGGGATAAAGCGCTTGCAGCGTGCCGAACTGCTCTGCGATCACCAGTGGCGAGTGGTTGGGAAGCATGATGCCCCCCGCGCCGACACGGATCGAATGCGTGCCCCCCGCAATGTGCCCGATCAGCACCGCCGTCGCGGCACTGGCGATGCCCGGCATGCCGTGGTGCTCAGCCAGCCAGAAGCGACGGTAGCCGAGTCGCTCGGCATGCTGCGCGAGGGCCAGCGAGTTGCGGAATGAAACCGAGGCGTCACTGCCCTCGGTGATGGGAGCCAGGTCGAGGACGGAAAGTGGAACGGGCATGTTGGTTTGGTCGAGAAAGCCGTAGGTAAGTTGAGGCCGTGCGCGCCAACTTCAAGCGGTGGCCAGCGAGGACGCCGATTGCCCGGCATACTCGGCCCAGCCAAACGCCCGGAGCGCGGCGGCCAAGGAGGAGTGCAGGCATGCGCAGGACCAGCGAAACGCATTCACAACTGAGACGCGCCATGCTGGGCGCCGCCGGCGCCATGGTGGCGCTTTCGAACATCCGGCCCGCACAGGCATCGGCCACCTTCCCCTGGCAGGCGGCCGATGCGGAGAGTCTCGGCATCGCCGCGGACCTGCCGGCGCGCCTGGACCAAGGCGTGCGCAGCGGCGAGCTGGCCAACCTGCATGCCGTCTTCATCGCCCGGCGCGGCAAGCTGGCGGTCGAACGCTACTACGAGGGCACGGATGACCGCTGGGGCACGCCATTGGGCAAGGTGGCCTTCAACGCCACGACCCTGCATGACCTGCGCTCCGTCAGCAAGAGCGTCGTGGGCCTGCTGTATGGCATCGCGCTGGCCGAACGCCGGGTTCCCGCGCTGGACACTCCGGTCGTACAGGCATTTACCGCCTATGCGGACCTTGCGCGAGACGAGAAGCTGCGCGGCATCCTGGTCTCGCACGTGCTCTCCATGACGATGGGCCTGGAGTGGAACGAGGACCTGCCCTATAGCGACTCGCGCAACAGCGAGATCGCAATGGAGCGCAGCGCGGATCGCTACCGCTACGTGCTCGGACGGCCCGTCGTCCTGCCGCCCGGGCAGCAGTGGCGCTACTCCGGCGGCGCCACGGCCCTCCTGGGCCACCTGATTTCCAAAGGCAGCGGCATGCCGCTGCTGGAGTTCGCGCGCTCAAGGCTCTTCTCGCCGCTGGGGATCGAGGAAGTCGAATGGACGCCCGGGACGAATGGCGAAGCGGCCGCCGCCTCCGGCTTGCGCATGCGCGCGGGGGATCTCGCGAAGATCGGGCAGTTGGTACTCCAGGAAGGCGTTTGGAATGGCCGCAGCGTCGTGACCAAGGGCTGGATCGCCGCCGCGCTCACTCCCCGCACCGAGGCCTTTGAAGGCGTGCAGTACGGCTACCACTGGTACCTGGCCCGGCGGCGTGATGCATCGATGGCCTACATGGCTTTCGGCCTGGGGGGCCAGAGACTCGTCGTCATTCCGTCAATGGATCTGGCGTACGTCATCTTCATGGGCAACTACTACCGGTCGGACCAGCTGAAGTCGGTTTTTGCCGTTCAGAACGTCATTCATTCGGCGATCCGCTAGGGTCCGCAGTTGCTGGATCCCGCAGCGCTTCGGTCCGGGTGAGTCCGACGTCGCTTCCCCACGCTTTCACTCTGTGACGCCGCGCGGGCTGTTCGCCTTTCCTTGCAGACGAAGCCGCGCAGATCGAGCCTGACGCTCGCGCATCCACGGGCGGGATTGCTGCGTATTGGGTGAGACGGCGCGCGTGCCGTTGACGACCACCGGCACGGCGGTTCACTACCTTCGGCCGCCGAGCCTTGGCGGCCGCTCATCACTACCGCAGGAGTTGCAAATGTCTCTTTTCACCACCCGTTGCGGATCCCCCGCGCAACAGCACCGCTCGATGCATCTGCTCTTGGTCGCTGCCGGCGCCGCGGCTGTCCTGTCTGTGCAACCGTCTGCCCGCGCCGAAGACGGCGGGGCGCTCGACCCCGTCAGCACCGTTGAGACTGCCACCAGTCGACGGCTGACCGTGTTCGGGCTCACGGCAGACCAACAGCTCGTGAGCTTCCGGGTAGCCAATCCGGCGCACCATCGTGTGGTCGGGACGATCTCAGGGCTGAGTGGGGACACGGCGCTTGTCGGAATCGACTTTCGCGTGCAAGACGGCAAGCTCTACGGAGTCGGAAATGCCGGCGGCATCTACGCCATCGACACAGAGTCCGCGACCACTACCCGCGTTTCCCAGCTGACCGTGCCGCTGAACGGCGCATCGTTCGGTGTCGACTTCAACCCCGCGGCAAACGCGCTGCGCATCGTTAGCGATGCGGGTCAGAACCTTTCGCACAGCGTCGACGCCAACACGACCACGACACAAACGGCGCTGACCTTCCCGGGCCGCACCGCCTTCGCGGTGACCGGCGCCGCGTATGTGAACAACGATCTCGACGTTTCAACCGCCACGACGCTGTTCGACATCGACTCTGTCAACAACGTCGTCGCGATTCAGTCGCCGCCTGCAGGTGGCGTACTGGTGACTGCAGGTGCACTCGGCGTCGATGTCGACGCACCGGTCGGCTTCGACATCTATTCGACTTTGCGCAATGGCTTGACGGTGCACAACACGGGCTTTGCGGCGCTGACGGCCGGTGGCCAGGGCGGGCTGTACGTCGTGAACCTGCTCACCGGCCACGCCAGGCTCGTGGGACAGTTCAGCACGCGGGTGGTCGATCTCGCGCTGCCGCTGGACCAGTGAGCTGGGCAAGGCGCCGTCGCCGCCAGGCAGTCGGACCATTCAAACCGAATCCTCGCGAGTGGCAACTCATTGATTGACAGGCCATCCCAAGGATTTGGATCGGGTGGTCGGAAGCAGGAGAACGACCGTGACAAACTACCGGATCGGGCGCGTAGCCCTCCACCTGATGTGCATCCTGCGCGGCAGCGCCTTTCGGATGCACATGGCGGGCGTGGTGCGGGAACTGCAGCGCAAATGAAACGCCTGGGCTTTCCCTCGCACAAGACGGCAAAAATCGGCCAGGTGCGGACACTGCGCCCGACTTCGGCCCTGAGCGGCTATCCTGCAAGGCTGATCTTTGAAAGCCATGGACGATTTCAACCAGATAGAAGTGCCGCCTTCGTTCACCGCGCTCTTCACGTCGCCCTCCGGGAGTCGTCTGACGGAGCCCATGACGACTGTGCGCCAGCGATACGAGCTGTGCGAAGACCTTGCGCAGCTTCTGACAGAGCAAGCGTCGAGCGCCCGATTCAAGTCTGGTGGAACTGAGCTCCAGGTGCTCGAGACAATTGAGCTCGGGCTCTCAGCAAGCGAGTCGCCAGTGCAGCCCATCGAGGCGGGTTGGGTAGTCAGGCGCTTGGCCGAACTTCTTCATTGGGAAGTTGAACAGCGCAGCGGAAGAAGAGCGTGAACGACTCAAGTTGATGGAGGAGGAAGAGCTTTGGCAGTTTCGCTCCTCCTTTCTCCGTCGCGTGCGGACCGAACTTCGGCTTTGGGAGGCGACCGAAGATTTGGGCGCGGCAACGCAGCGCGGCACGCCTCAGTGGCGCGCGCCACGCATCCAGGACTCATACTCGATCGCGCCGGCACCCGCCGCCGGCTGCGACTTCGCCTTCTCGCGCAACGCGCGCAGCGTTTCCGCGAGCACCTGCTCGATGGCGGCGATCGTTTCCAGTGGAATCGGGGTCGGGAAATCGCCAGGGATCGAACTGGAAACCTGGGGTGATTCTTGGTGGACAGTCATGGTCGCTCCTTGATGCGCCTAGTGCGCGCTTGCAGGCACCCCTTGCACCTGCTGGCGCAAGGATCCCGCCTCGGCGTTCCCGAAACGTTCCCAGGCTCAGGCGCGGCGCAAATCCTGTGCGGCCGTGGCGCTGCAGCGAGCTTCATCCAGAGGCTGGCCTGCCTGGCGGAAACCATGCGCGGCCATGGCGAAGTCCCGCTGGGCAGACCCCTTGTCGCCCGCGGCAAGCTCCACATGACCACGCGCCTCGTGCAGGGCGGCGTGCCAGGCCGGCAGCTTCATCACCACATTCGCCAGGTACTCGGACGAGCCAAGGTGGCGCGCCGCCAGCTCCATCTCCCGCGCTCGGGCCGAGGCGATGGTGGCAGGGATCGCGAAGGTGATGCGGCAGCCCGGGCAGGTTTCCAGCGGGCCGCGCACGGACATCTCTGCCTCTTCGAGCACCGCCAGCGCGGCGTCCGGATTGCGCGCGATCGCGATTCGGGTGCCATAGATGCGGTCCAGCAGGTGGAAGCCGACGTCGGACTGGCGTGCGACGTCCAGCGCCTCGTCCAGCAGCCCACGCGCAAGGTCCAGCTGGCCGCGGTACATCGCGAGTTCGGACCGCCTCTGCAGCGACAACGCTTCGCCGGTGGCGCCGCCGATGGCGCGATGCAACCGGCCGCCTGAGATGAGGTCTTCTTCCGCGGCCTCGAGCTGGCCGCTGAGCAGCCTGGCCTCGCCGCGCAAGGTGACGGCGAACGCATGCCCGCGGTCGGCGCCGAGCCGCCTCGCCTCGGTTGCCAGTGCGTCGGCGAAGGCGATCACCTCCGCATACGGCCGCGAGCCATAGAGGAACCGCTGCGTGATGCACAGGTGGCCGTCGAACACGCGTACCGCGAGATGCGGCAGATGGCTGGTTTCCCGCAGGTCGGCCCACACGCTGCCGTGCAGGTCGCCGCGCGCGTGCGCCGCCGCAGCTTGCGACCACGACGCGATCACCAGGGTGCCCTGGTCCCCGGTTTCCAGCGCCAGGCGGCGCACCTCGGCCGAGCGCCGGGCGCCCTCGGCAGGGTCGCCGAAGCCCAGCGCGGCCGCGCCGCTGTAGGCGAGCGCTTCGGCCAAGCGGCCCGCGACGGTGGTGGGGTGCACGTCCTTGAGGTACTGCAAGGCGCCTGATGGGTCGCTCGTCTTGACTTGCGCGAGGGCCCGCTTGGCCCGCAGCTCTTGAGCGAGTTCAACGGCGGCGACCTCGGCGGCCGCATCGTAGGCCGCCAGCGTGCCCGGTCGGCCGAGCGCGTCCATGGCTTCGGCGCGCAGCGCCATCGCCTCGGGCACCGCGCTGCGATGCTGAAGCAGCGGATTGACATGCCGCAGCACGTCCTCGTAGGCGCCGAGCCGGAACGCCTCGCGCGCAGCGGCCAGCGAGAAGGGCTCGGCCCGGCGCGCGTCGCCGGCGGCCAGCCAGTGCTGGCCCACCAGCCCCGGTGCGGCGCCGGCCTGGCCGAGCCGGGTGGCCACTTCCCGGTGCATGGCCAGGCGGCGATGCGGAGGCACGGCATCGACCAGCGCCTGCCGCAACAGCGCATGGCGGAAGCGATAGCGGCCGTCCTGCACCACCAGCACGCCCGCTGCCAATGCACGGTCCAGTCGAGCTTCCGCGTCCTCGCCCGGATCGGAAGAGAGGGCGAGCGCCCCGGCCACGTCGAAATCTTCGGCCGCCAGCGCGAGCCGGCGCAGCGCGTCCAGGCTGCCTGCCTCCACGTCGGCCAGGCGCTCTGCGATGGCCGCGGAGATGGTGAGCGGCAGGCGCACGCGGGCGGCGCTTTCGTTCGAGGCGTTCGCACGGGCGAGTTCCACTACCGCGAAAGGCAGTCCCTCAGCCATGCGTGCAATCGCAGCCACCGCTTCCGGCTGCAGCGTGCCACCCGCGGCGCGCTGTGCCAGCAACATCGCCTCGTCTTCTTCGAGCCCTTGCAAATCCACGGCCTCGAGCGTGCCCGCTCGCAGCATGCGCGACACATGCCCCTGCAGTAGCTCCGGCAGCTGCGGCCGGCACGACAGCAACACGAAGACCGGCGGTCCGCTTGCTGCAAGCTGCACCAGCAGTTCGGCACTGCTGTCGTCGGCCGCGTGCGCCTCATCGACGATGAGCAGCACCGGCTTGGCGTCCGCAGTCGCGAGCAGCAACCGCCGCACGGCGCCCACGACCTGGTGGCGGCCGATCGGCAGCGCCAGCTCTTGCCGCGCACCGGCGGCCGGCGTCATGGCTGACAGCACGGCCTGCGCATGGGCGCCGATCGCCTGCCGCGCGGCATCGCCGCCCTGGTGCAGCAGCGGCTCCACCAGGTCGCCCGCAACTCCATAAGGACGCGTCCAGTCGCCGGCCTGCACCGACCGGACTTGCCAGCCGAGGCCGCGAGCCTCGTGCGCGAGCCGCCGGCAGAAGGCCGTCTTGCCCATTCCAGCGGGAGCGCGCAGGATCGCGCCCGTCGGCTTGCCCGCGGGGGCGTTGCGCAGCAGCGCGAGCACACGCACCAGTTCCAGCGCGCGGCCGACGAATGCCGGCGCGTCACCCTGCACTCCGGCCACGCACTCGCGATACAGCGCCTGCGCCTGCGGTCCGAGTTCGACGCCGAGGGACTGCTGCACATGGTCTCGCAGATGCCCGTACCATCGCAGCGCCGCCGAGCGCCGGCCGGCGGCGAGCTCTGCGCGTATCAGCGCCAGGTGCGCGGCCTCGTCGCTGGGCTCTTCCTGCACCAGCCGCTCCAGATCGCCCGCCTGCCGCAGGAGGCGCAGGTACTTGTCGCGCAGACGCAGCCTCGGTGCCTCAGTCCATGGCTCGTAGCGGGCGTCCGGCAGCAGGTCGCCACCATAGAGAAGAGAAGCCGCGCGGCACGCCTGGGCGTCGCCGCAGGCCAGCGCCTCGTCGGCCGCGCGCTCGAAGCCCAGGGCGTCGCATTCCACCTCGCGCCCCGGCAGCAGGAACACCCGTCCGCCGCGCAGCACCAGTGCATCGGCCGCGCCGATGAACTGCCGGGCATGGTGGGCCGCCTTGCGGAGGTTGGCGCTGCCGGCCTCGGGATCGAGGTGCGGCCAGAGCGCATCCACGACCTGTTCGTTCAGCAAACTGCGCTGCGGCTGCAGGCTCAATAGTTGCAACAACTCGCTTGCACGGCGCGTGAGTTGCGCGACCGGCGAAGGTCGAACCGGGCTGCCTTCGATGTTGAACCCGAACTGCCCGAGCAGCCGAATCGTCACTGGCCCGGGCGCTTGCGAGACCGCCATCGCTCTTCCTCCGATCCGGCGCGTGCCGGGAACGTATCAGGAACGCCTCTGAGAGCATGCCTCGATCCGTCCTCCGCCATAAGGAGTTTTCGCCATGCAAGCCGCCGAAACCGTATCCCTTTATGACCGCCAGGGCCGCGAAGGCTGTCTCGGCTTCGTGGCCTCAGGGTGCTAGCGTAGGAGAACTACCGTAGAGCTCTGTTGAAGGCCGGTCGCTTCGAGCAGTATGGGACAGATCTGTCCGTCGGCGTCGTTACTGTTGAGATGAGCTCCAGCAAGCGCGAGATCGAGAGCAGGTGAAGTGAACCAGACGCCTATCGAACGCGCGGGCCGATCGAACTCCTCCGTGATGCGCTACGGACAGAAACGCCCACCCTTGGTTGACGGCTACCCTGCCCAAGCTGCATGGTACCCAAACGGAATCACCTGTGGCGCCTTCACCATCGCCAGGCATTCCATCGTCTCGGCATCAAGCACGGCGATCATTGAGCCAACATCGCCGTCGGCCAGCGTGGGTACCAGCAGCACGCCGTCGTCTTCATTGTCCGCCCCGGGGCGCGGAACGAACAGCGGCTCGAGCTGCACCGCAGTGCCGCGACGCCACGACCTGCGCTCGCCGCTCGCCAGGTCGATGCGTTCCGTTGCATCGAAGAACGGGCTACTGGGGTTGCCAAGCAAGGTGCCCCACGCCACGGTGGCCTTGGCCCGGGCCCAGCGAGCGGGATGCACCTGGGGCAGCTCGAGACCTTGCCCGAAATTCTCCATGGTGACCTCGCCGCGGGCGCGCAACCGGTAGCGCATCAGGCGCGGCGTCACGCCGAGCGGGGCCCCGCTGCGCAGCCGCTCCAGCAGCAGTGCATCCATGATTTCCGGGTCGTCGTAGACGATGAGTTCGAGCACCGTCTCGTCGCCCTGCTCGTACGCCTGGATCGCATGGAAAGCGACCATCGGCGGGACCTCCCAGCTGCGAACGCTGCCGTCGCCCACCGAGACCGCGTGCAGCATGGACCCATGCACAGGGTCCCACTTGAAGTTGTGGATGTAGGAGCGACCCGTCAGGAGAAATCCCAGCGGCTGTGCGCGCAACGCCGTTTCCCAGACCAGCGCATGGCGTGGTGTCATCGCGAACGCATGGGTGTAGCCCGGCTTGGGGAGGCGCACCTGGCCGATCAGCTCGCGCCTCCTGGCGCCGGGCTGGAGGCGAAAGAGCTTGTACGCGCACTTCGGTCCAAGCGTTACTCCCACATTCCAATAGCTGCCCTTGCTGTCGGTGATGCCGTGTGCGGCCATGAGCTGCACGCCCAGGTCGTCTTCCAGCGCCAACGTGGGCCGTGTCTGCAGCGTCTCGGGGTCGAAACCCACGAGCAGCGGCCCCTCCGTGGTGGCGAACCACCGATCGCCGATGCGCGACATCACGACTGCCGCGTTGTCTGTGACGCGCGGCTTTCCAAAGTGTTTGAGCCGCTCGAGGAAGCTTTCGGGATCGCGGGTATCGAACGCCGCGAAGGCCGGCGCGCTTGACGCGATGCTCCGCCGATAGTCTTCGGTCTGAAGGAAGCGGCTGCGGTAGCTGACACGCCCCTCATCGAACTGCACCCGATGCAGCATGGCCAGCCCGTCGAACCAGTGGCGATAGCTCGCCTGGGGCAGATCCCACAGCGCAGGGCCATTGAGCAGCAGGCTGCCGCGCAACCAGACGGGCAGCCGGCCTTCCACCTGAATGTCGGCTGCATCGAACTCGCGCGCTCCACTTTGGAAGCCCCTCAAGCGCGCGGGCGCTGCGACGGCGGTGCGTGGAACCGTTGCGGGTTGCATAACAGCGGTCATGGTGGCCTCGTGGGCGAGTGGGCGGGCAACTATCGTCCTACGGGCGATGCGTCGATGCAAGGCTGATGATGCGGCTACTCGAACGCGTTTCGGTCGCGCCATGCAACTGTCAAGCTCAGCAGGGAGCGGAGCAGTCCGCGGCACTTGTTCTCTGTCTGGATCAGCACCCCAAATCCTCACCATTGCGCAGCACAGCCATGGCGTTCTCATGAACTCCTCTATGTGCGTTCGGCGAATGCGCAGTAGATTCGCTTCAGCCAACATCGCTTATGGCCGCCGCGTTCGCATCGATCATCGACTTCGTTCTGACCTTGGTGGTAGCACCCATCGACCAGGAGTCCAGCAATCGTGTCTCGGTGGAGGGGCTCACATTGGGCTCCAGGGACGACGGCGCGCTCGAGATCGGGGTTCGAAAGTTCGAGGCGGCGGCGTTCCACCTTGCATCCGGTTCGCTCATGCTGGAGCTTGGCCACCTGGCCTTGCACCAGATGGTGGCGCTGGTGCGCATGGAAGCAGGCAGGCCGCGCCTGTGCGCTTTGGAGGCGGCCAGCGCCCAACTCTCAGGTGTGAAAGTCAATGGCCCTTTGATCCTCTCTCGGCAACCGAAGGGCGACGCATCTGGCAACAGCACGACAGGCCAGGTGGCCGTCAGTTCCTGGTGCCTCGCCCCGCTCGCTGCTGCGAACGGCAGAATCCGCGCGGAAATCATCGATGCGCACCTGCTGTTCGACGCGGACGTGACCGTGCCGATACTCCAAGGCCAGGTCAACTTCAACGACGCGACCGTCGAGCACTTGGGGCCGGATTCGCGCATGGGCGTCAGCCGCCGTGGGATTTATGTCGATGCTCCCAACGGGCGCAGCTATCTCTATCAGTTCTCGTCAGCGCCGGCTGCCGGTGTGGAGTACGAGCAGCGGGGCGCCATGCTGGGACCGCGGGTCAAGAACCGCGGCAATCTGCAGTTGCAGGCATTCGCGGAGGGGCTGCTGCGTCAACCTCGGGGCGGACTGGCACAGGGCTTCACCGAGCAAACGCGCCTGCTGTTCGACCGCACAGCGGTCTCGGGTGAAGTGCGACTCGGCGATGGCAGGTTCGCCGCGACTGGCGTGCAAGCCGATCTTGTGGGACGTGCCGATGGAAGCAACGAGGTCCGTCTTCACTCGGAAGCCGTCGGCCGCGGGCTCACCGTTGAAATGGCTTCAATGGCCGTTCGCAACGCGCAATTTAGCTCAAGGGACAGGCAGCTGAGCTGCGACCAGATCGCGGGGGAGCTCTTGCTGCGGTCTTTCGTCGAGGGCGGGCAGTTGCGCTTCGCGTTCGAACTCGCGAACATGAATGCCTCAGGGCTGCGTCTCCAATTAGACGACCCCAAGAGCGGGGGAGCTTCTTGAACCCTCTGGTTACGGCCGCCGGCGATCGCCACCCTGTAACGGCCGCCACCCGCGGACATCCGCGGGCGATGATTGGACTACTCGAGCGCGACCAGGTGGCTGGCAGTGGCAACTGTGGGCACCTTCAGGCTTCAGCCGATGGGCACCGATGCCTCCAGCACGCCGGCAGACTTCAGATCCGACCACACGGCCGCCGGCACCTCCTGCTGCGCATCGGCCACGTTGGCCGCGACCTCGGACGGATTGGCGGCTCCGAGGACGACCGTGACGACCGCCGGATGCGCCATCGCGAAGCGCAACGCGGCACGCCGGACCGACGTGCCATGGCCGGCGCAGATGGCTTCGATCTTGCGTACCCGCTCCAAGACCTCGGGCGGCGCAGCCGCGTATTCGAACTTCGCGCCCGCCACCGGGCCGGTCGCGAGGATCCCCGAGTTGAAGACGCCGGCCAGCAAGACCCCCATCTTCTTCGCGACGGCCAGCGGCAGGAGTTCGGCCAGGCCGCTCTGGTCCAGCAGCGTGTAGCGCCCGGCCATCATGGCCACGTCGAAATCGCCGGCGCGCGCGAACTTCACGCACGTGGCCGCCTCGTTGATGCCGAACCCGATGGCCGCGACGGTCTTCTCGCTACGCAGCTTGTCCAGCGCGCGATATGCGCCGTCCATCGCTTCCTTGAAGCGCGCGCCGGCCTCGGCGCCATGGGTCCAGACGTCGCAATCGTGGATCAGCAGGACGTCAATCTCGCTCAGGCCCATGCGCAGCAGGGATTGCTCGACGGAACGCATCGTGCCGTCGTAGGAGTAGTCGAAGCTCGGCCCATGCGCGTACCCGCCGACGAACCCCGGCGAATAGACGTCGGGGTTCCGCGGCGCGGGCTTCGCGAAGGGATTCATCACCCGCCCGACCTTGGTCGACACGATGACCTCGCCGCGCGGCGCGCGACGCAGCCCCGCGCCCATGCGGGATTCGGCGATGCCGTTGCCGTAGTGGGGTGACGAGTCGAAGACGCGGATGCCGTTCGCGAACGCCTGCTCGACCGTCGCGATGGCCGCCTTCTCGTCGACCAGTTCGTAGACCTCGCCGATCGGCACCGAGCCGAAGCCGATGACCGAGAAATTCAGGTCCCGCCCGTTGCGGGTCCGGAATGCACGCATTTCCATGGCGTTCTCCTCAAGGATCGCACCCTCTCCAGCGGAGTCAAGTTGGACGGGTCGCTGCGTCGGAAGCGTACGCTGCAAGTCGGGCCGAGAGTTCGTCCGGTTGACTGAGTGCCACCAGATGCCCGCCCGGCATGTCGTCAGCCGAAATGCCGAGGCGATCACGTGCTACACGCCGTTGGAACTCGGCCGGAAAGAACCGGTCTGCTCTTCCCACTAGAACGCGTGTCGGGACCGTCGGCCAACTCGTGAAGGTGCAGGGTGACGAGAACACGGTGTCAGATTGGCGCGGCTCGCCCTGCGCCCACGCCTCGTCGACCACCGATTGGGGTACGTCGTGAAAGAAGTCGACGAGCGGATCGAATGGAGCATCCGCCGGACGACCGTCGCGCAAATTCTGCTGGCGCTTCGCCTCATCATGGCAGGTGTTTGCCCACCAGGCGCCGGGAGTTTCGCCGGGCTTGGGGATCATGGCATTGACCAGCACCAACAATGCTGCTGGAACCCGTTGGCAGACGAGAGGTGCGGAAAAACCACCCAGGGATTGAGCAACGATCACGACATGTCGTGGCTCGCGCTGGCCGATCGCACGCACGACGGCGTCCACATACTCGGGCAGACCGGCGGCATCGTCGGCCGCCGGCAGCGAGACAGTAACGGCCTCATACCCGCGCCGCTCGAGTCTTGGCACGACCAAATGCCAATACCAGGCGCTGCCGCCCGCGCCAGGGATGAGAATGAATGTGTTGTGCGTCATCGCCATGAGAACTCCCATGCACTGGGAGAAGCTCAAGCCATCTTCACGGCAGTGCCGCTGACGGTCACCATCATCATGCCGTTGTTCTCTCCCAGCACCTCGTAGTCAAAATCGATACCAACGATGCCGTCGGCTCCAAGTTCTTTCGCCGCTGACATCATGTCCTCCAGTGCCGCATCGCGCGCACCGGATAGTGCCCTCTCGTAGCCGCCGGCGCGTCCGCCGACCACGTCGCGAATCGACGAGAACATGTCTCGGAAGATGTTGGCGCCGATGATCGCCTCCCCGTTGACCACGCCAAGAAACTTGTCGACTCGAGCGCCTTCACCATTGGGCATGATCGTGGCAAGGAAGAAGCTTTCGTCCGTCTTCGAGAACCAACCCATACCAAACTCCTTGTCAATAGGACCGAAAACGCTGTCCTCATCGTAGTTCCATGCTTGTTCCTCGTCGAGTCATCAGGGCCGACGAGTGGCACGCGACACGTTGCGAACAGGTCCTGGGTTGCATCAGCGGCGCTTCCACGATGCCCGGTCCAGCCGGTCCGCCGCTCCGTCACAATAGGCATCGCCATGCATCGCCGCCTGATGATCACGGCTCTTGCCTGTTGGCCGGCGTTGGTGCTGGCCCAGGATGAGGTCCAGCGACCACGCCACAAGGTCTCCGCCGGAGAGCTGTCCGAAACGCTGGCCTCGCGGTTTCCAGTGCGCTTGGGAGTTGCGGGACTCTTGGAACTGCGGGTCGGCCGGCCGCGCTTGCTCCTTGTGCCCGCGCGCAACAAGCTTGGGGCAGGTCTGCTGTTGCAGGTCAGCGGCGCCCAAGTCCCGCAACTGCCTGCCGGAGAAATGGAAGTCGTTTTCGCCTTGCGCTACGAGGCTTCCGACCAAACCATACGCGCCCACCGGGCGGAGATCCTGGACCTCCGTTGGCCCGGCATGCCGCCGGAAATCCTGCCAACCATTCAGGCCATGCTGCCTGAGATGACGCGAAACCTGGGAGAGGTCGTCCTGCACAGGCTCTCGACGCGCGAACTCGCGCTTCCGGACACCATGGGACTCGAGCCGCAGGAGCTCCAGGTGGTGGACGACGGGCTGCTGATCCTGTTCGGTCCGAAGCGGCGGAGTTGATTCTCGGTGCTTGCGCCGCCGGTCGCTACCAACCCTCCTCCCACGGCGGTACGGGACCGAAGCGCGCGATGAGGAAGTCAATAAGGACCCGCACCCGTGACGGCTGCGTGCGATTGGGCAGATAGACCAGATAAATGCCGCCCTCGGGCACCGGCTGGAACTGCCGCAGCAAGGGCACGAGGGCCCCTTGCCGCACGTCTGCGCCCACCATGTGGCGCGGCAGCAGACCCACACCAAGGCCGGAAAGGATGGCCGCGCGGACGGCCTCCAGGTCATCGGTCTCGAATGAAGCCGGAACCTTCACCGCATATTTCTGCCCGCTGCGCCGGAACGTCCAGATCCCCTTGGGCGCGAGCATCGGGAAGAGCACGCAGTCGTGCTTTTCCACGTCCTCGATCCGGCGCGGCGTGCCGCGCTGCGCCAGATACGCCGGCGAGGCGAGCAAGACGAGTCGGCTGACCGCGAGCTTTCTTGCGACCAGATTCGGTGCGGGGGGCGACGAACGAATGCCGAGGTCGAAGCCCTCGGCGCCCAGGTCCACCGTGCGATTGCTGCAGGAGAGCCTGACCTGGATCTTTGGATACTGCTGCTGGAATTCGACGATGGCAGGCAACACGTGCCGCACCGCGAACGCCGGGATCGCGGTCATCTTCACGACTCCGGCCGGCTCGGACTGCGCCTGCGTCACGCGCCGCTCGGCGAGTTCCGCTTCGTGCAAGATGTTCACGCAGTGCTCGTAGAAGATGCTGCCGGCTTCGGTCAGGCTCAGCTTGCGCGTCGAGCGGTTCAGCAGCTTCACCGCCAGCGAGCGCTCCAGCGCGCTGACCTCCCGGCTCGCCAGCGATTTTGAGATGCCGAGCTTGTCGGCGGCGGCGGAAAAGCTCTTCGCGCCCACCACCTCCGCGAATACGTTCATGCCGGCCAGCCTGCTTTTCATTAGCTATGTTATTGCAACAGTGGGTTGAACTAGACACTATTTATCGAATTGGTGCAACGACCTACATTGTTCGCACCGGTCCCGATACCCGGTCCGGCAACGAACCCAGGAGAGCGTCATGAGCGGCGAATTGATCAAGGTAGGCCAACTCGAGATCCGCTATCTCGTCGATGGTGCGGAAACGGGCGGGTTGGGCGTGTTCGAGATGACGGTGCCGGCGGGGGCCATCGTTCCCCCGCCACACAGCCACACCGACAACGAGGAGTGCGTCTACGTCCTGGAAGGCCTGCTCCGCTATTCCGTCGACGGGGTATCGCGCGACCTCGAGCCGGGCGACTGGATGTCGACGCCGCGGGGCTCGACCCATCACTTCATCAACAAGACCGATGCCGCGGTGCGCGCGCTGGTCATCATGACGCCGGACATCGGGCCGCAGTACTTCCACGATGTCGGCGCCGTCGTGAACGCGGGCGGGCCGCCTGATCGAGTGAGGTTGGCTCAGGTGATGGCGCAATACGGACTGGTTCCGGCGCGGCCGCCGGCACCGGCAAACCAGCCGGTCGAGCAGTTCCCCGGCTGACATGCCGCAGAGACGTTATCCCCGCATGTCAACCAGTCTTGAGGCGTTGCGGCGACACCGCGCCATCCACGCCGATGATCCGGAGTCGCACCGGGTGTGGCTGTTCCACTCCCACGCGTACTTCGATCACGGCGTGCCGGAGCGGGTCGCCGAGGCCCGTGCGTTCATGGATCTCGTCATCCGGACTTTTGCCGGGACGGATCACCTGGAGGTCCATGGCTTCACCCCATTCCCTGCAGGGCCGCACCGGTGCGGCAGCTTCGAAGTGTTGTTCACACGTGAAGCGTTCGCCGACTATGTGTCGTGGCTGATGTTCTCCCGGCCCCCCGGGCTCGACATCCTCGTCCATCCGCTGACAGGCTCGCAGTTGCTCGACCACACGCGACGCGCCCTCTGGCTCGGCACCCCGCTTGCGATCGACTGCGCGCTCTTGAAGGAGGCCGACGACAGGCTCCTCGCCGCCGGACGAAGCGAGGAATCGATCATCGAAGGCACCAAGACACACGGGCGCTGGGGTGGCCGCTGCCGTTGACGGTGACGAGGTGCGTGGTGCGGTTTACGATACCGGTCCTTGGCACGAGGAGGTCCCATGCGACACGATTCCGATGGCCGCCGCCTTCCCATCAAGCTGGACTCGACCTCCAACGGCGAGGTCGCGCCGATGCCGCTGGAGCGCGTGCACCTGCACGCCAACGCGCTCGCGCACCAGGCGGCCGACGCCAACGCGAAGCGGCTCGGCCTCTCGCGCCGGCGCCTGCTGGTCTCCGCGGCGGGCGCGGCCGGCACGCTGCTCGCCTTCAACGAGGCCTACGCCGCGGCCGGGCGCACCGGCGGCTTCTACGAGATCGAGCGGACGGCGGCGCTCGACGTCGAGCAGGCGGCGCAGCGGCTCGGCTCGCGCGAGTTCATCTTCGACGTGCAGGGCCATTTCGTCGGCAAGAACTGGCAGGGGCGCCACGGCCTCGGCGGCGTCGACCAGTTCGTGAAGGACGTGTTCCTCGACTCGGACACTGACATGATGGTGCTTTCCTTCATCCCGTCGCGGCGCGAGAACGAGTACCTGCCGATCGCGGAAGCCGCCGCGGTGCAGGAGATCGTGTCGCGTCTGCCGCGTGGCCGGCGCCTGCTGATCCACGGCCGCGTCAACCCAAACCAGCCCGGCGACATGGAGGACATCGACGCGCTGGCCAGCCGATGGAAAGTGTCGGCGCTCAAGTGCTACACGCAATGGGGGCCGGACGGCCGCGGCTTCTACCTCACCGACGACATCGGGGTGCGGATGATCGAGAAGGCGCGCAGCGTTGGCATCCGGAACATCTGCGTGCACAAGGGCCTGCCCTTCGGCCGCCAGTCGTACGAGCATTCGACCTGCGCCGACATCGGCCGCGTCGCGAAGATGTTCCCCGACGTGAACTTCCTGGTCTATCACGCGGGCTACGTGCAGACCGCGAAGGAAGGGCCGTACGACCCGACGCGCAGCGATGGCGTCGACCGGTTGATCCGCTCGGTCGAGGAAGCCGGCCTCGGCAAGGGCAGCAACGTCTACGGCGAACTCGGCAGCACCTGGCGGATGCTGATGCGCGACCCCGACCAGGCGGCGCACGTCGTCGGCAAACTGGTGAAGCAACTGGGCGAGGGCAACGTGCTGTGGGGGTCGGACTCCATCTGGTACGGCTCCCCGCAGGACCAGATCCAGGCGTTCCGCACCTTCCAGATCTCGAGCGAATACCAGGAGAAGTTCGGCTACGCGGCGATGACCCCGCGGCTGCGGGCGCGCATCTTCGGGCTCAACGGCGCGCAGGTGTACGGCCTCGATGTCGAGGAAGTCACCCGCCGCGCGGCCGCCGACGAGATCGGCCGGGCCCGTGCCGCGTACGAGCCCGATCCGCACTTCCTCACGTTCGGGCCGAAAACCCGGGCGCAGTTCCTGCGGTTGCGCGCCGCGCACGGCAACCAGCCGGGGTAGGGGTGACCTGGACCACGTGGTCGCCCTGGTTGAGTAGCGAAGCCGGAGATAGCGCCAACTTCTCCTTGGCCCGGTCGACCTGAAACTCGCTCGCCTGCTCATCATCGAGCAGTTGGGCAGTTGGTCGATGCCAGCGCAAAGGACTATCGAAGGATTTCACTGCTGACTCGCAGGGGTAGCCCGAAGGGGTCATTGACACCTATGGAAGCAGCCGCTCCCATTCCCGTAGCGGCGCACCTCAATCTCCAGGACTCCGTTCGCCGAACGGTATATCGATGAGGTGCGGGCGAGGACGTGCTTCAGTACGAAAGGAGTGAACATGAACAAGCTTGCGGTTGTGACGGTGTTGTCCGTCGTATTGACCGTGCCCATCGCAGCCCGCGCTGAGCGTATCCGAGCCACTCTTACTGGCTACGAGGAGGTGCCCTCGGTGTCCACAGTCGCCAGCGGCGAGTTCGTGGGCATGATCAGCCGCGACGAACAGTCCATCGACTACCAGTTGACCTACACCGAACTGCAGGGGACGGTGACACAGGCCCACATCCACGTGGCCCAGCCGAGCGTGAACGGCAGCATCGTCATCTGGCTTTGCCAGACGGCGACGAACCCCGGTCCGACAGGGACCCAGCCCTGCACGCCCGGGTCCGGCACCCTGACCGGGACGATCACGGCCTCAAACGTCGTGGCCGGAGCCACCACAAGCCAGCAACTCGCGGCAGGCGAGCTCGCCGAGGTGATCGCCGCCATGCGAGCTGGCGCCGTCTACGTGAATGTGCACACGAACCTGTCGCCGGGCGGCGAGGTTCGCGGGCAGATCCGCGCTTCCAACCGCCAGTAGTTTTTCCGTTCTGCCGGTCGGCTGCAGCCGTTCGGGGCTAGGTCAGCGCCGTGGCTCGAACTTCGGCGACGCAAAGACTGGGGCGCTCGGCACCATGCTTGGCTCCGTGGTGGCAGCCTTTCCTGCGTCCTTGCAGTAGCCGGGTTTGCACAGGGTGCCAGACGAACCGGCCACACATACCAACCTGCCAGCAAAAATGGTGTACGTGCCAGTCCTGCCCTTGTTGTCTCCTGCGGTGACGGTGCAAGGCGAGTTGAGCGCAGCCTTAACGTTTTCACCGATGGTCGCTTGGGCAAAGGCAGGCTCGGCCATTCCAAAGCTGAGGGCTGCGACAGCCGCGAACGCCAGAGGAAAGCGGCGCGTCGAGTTGGTCTTGAAGTTCATGGCGGTTCTTCTCCTTGTTGGGCGATGAACGCGGACCGGATGCCCGCCTTCGACTTTTGGGTTGCCGCCGGACCACGAACGGTTCAAAGAGATTTCGCCCAACTTGGAGCAAGTGCGCCGCGGCATGGCGCGGCACTAGAAGACTCACGAGTGCGAGCAGGCGTCAGCAGGCCATCAACGCTGGGTTGGGGTAGTTCCGGGTGATCTTGCTGACGTCTATCTCTACCATTGCGTAGACGTTCACTGAGACAAAGATCAAAGACATGGGCAACATTTCGGTCGCCAACGTGCTGCTGCCGCTCGCACTCGCCTTCATCATGTTTTCGCTCGGCCTGGGGCTGCGGCTGGACGACTTCAGCCGCATCGTGCGACAACCCACGGCATTCCTGATCGGCGTGGTGTGCCACTTCGTGATACTGCCGCTCGTGTGCTACGCAATGTTGGGGCTATGGGGCCTGGGCGGGGCGTTCGCGGTAGGCTTCATGATCCTTGCGGCCTGCCCGACAGGCTCGACGTCGAACTTGCTCACCTACATCGCGCGGGGTGACGTCGCACTGGCGGTGAGTTTCACCGCGGTGGCGAGCGTGATGACGATCGTCACGTTGCCGATCGTCGTGGCCTGGTCGCTGCAGCACTTCATGGGCTCATCCCGTGCTGTGTCAGTGCCTGTCGGCATGATCATGGGCCAGGTTTCGCTCATGCTGGGCCTGCCGGTTGCACTGGGGATGCTGACTCGCCATGTCGCACCCGGCCGCGCCGAGCGGCTGGAACCCCGCGCAACGAAGATCGCGACACTGCTGTTCATCGTGATCGTGATCCTCGCGGTCATCAAGAATTGGGCCGTGCTGAAGGCGAGCTTCGGCGAGCTGGCACCCTTCGCCATCGCGCTGAACGTGACGATGCTGGCTATCGGCTTCGGCGCCGCGCGCCTGGCGCGCCTGCCGCAGCGGCAGGCCGTGACGCTCGGGATCGAGACGGCAGTGCAGAACGCGACGCTTGCGCTGGTTGTCGCAAGCACAATGCGGAAACTGGATCAGGAGAGTCCTGTCAGACAGCCTGTAGCCGACTCGATCGGCTGAGAGGCCAGACTTACCGTCAAGTCCTTGCTCGGATGCCCCGATGTCTGCTTTCGGCGGCGGAAGCGGTCGCGTGCTCAATCTGTTCAGAAATCTGGGTTTGGCACCTTTGGCGGGTCCCGGCTGCACTCACCCATACTATTCCGATTGGTTGGTGCAACTGGATGTCGCTTTGGGCCAGGATCATGTTGGCTTCTTGGGCGCGGAGACGAGTGGAATGGCGCCGGAGGGAACGCCCACAGTGAATGGCGGACCTGGGCAAATGCCAAGGCAATACTGGCATTCCCCCTCCACTTTCCCAGTGAGGGTGTTCGACTAGTCTGCGCGATGTTCGGGCTTCAGCATGCGGAGCTTGGCCAGTCAGTCACCGTTCCCTCGCCTAGTCTCGAACCGAGGAACGCTTGCCGTGAGCGGGGGGTTCCGTAGCCTGACCGCGGTCCAAGCACGCCTACTGAATGAAGCTGGCTTGGTGACGCACCCAAAATGGCGGTTTATGTCCCTCTACCGCATCCTAGAGAATGGATATCTAGCAAACATCAAAGCCACGCTAATGCAGGACTTTGAGGCTGACGCTGTTAGGGCCCTGAAGGATGCCCAAGCGAAGGTTAGCAACGAAGTCAACCAACTTGTCTCGCTTGCAGACGTGCTTCACCTGGATGCCGATTTCGACGCTTTTGGTTCGGTCGTAGACGGGCTGATCGCCGCCAATAACCAGTTCATGATCGCGCTTGATCGGAACGCAGCTGGCGACCAGCTGTATCGGTCAGCAATCCCACATCACAAGAGCGTCCTTAGGTTCTACAAGCTCCGCTGTGCAATCGCCCATGCTGGCACATCCAGCGTTGTTTATGAGCAATTCATAGATGCCGATGCAGCTGTGACTACGTTGCTACCCACGACAGAGCTCATTGCGCTCAAGTGTCTGAAGATCAGCTAAAACATGATGAGACCAGCGACAGCGGCAAGTTTCGCTGGTGCCGTCCAGACGAATCCGCTCGCCACAGCGGTCGGGATTTGACCGGGGAGTCGCTCCTTTCGCGGTTTCGGACATGAGCCGCCGAGCTTGAGGGGAGGCAGCGCGAATGGGCAAAGTACACTGATGAGCTAATGCGGAATTTCCGGGTGAGCTCGACTGTCACATGAGGCAAGTCTCACGCCCTCCGCTTAGATGTAACGAGCGGAATGAGAATGAGCATGTCCCAAAACGAATGGCGTCCCAACCAAGCTGTTCCGTGCCGCACTCGCGTCGTGGTGAGCTGCACACTCTCGGCATTGTGGCTGGTAGCGTGCGGAGGCGGCGGAGGTAGCGGCGATACAACGAGCCCTCCAGTGGCGCTGGCACCAGCGCCCGCACCCGCACCCGCACCCGCACCCGCATCCGCATCCGCATCCGCACCGGCACCGGCACCGGCACCAGGACAACCAGTGCAGGTCACTGCCAACACGCAGTTGGCAGTCAACACCAGCTACAGCGTCACAGCCCCCATCCAAGACGTTGTAGGTCCGAAACGTGCAACAGTGACGCTCACCTTGCCCGCGCTGGCCAGCCTCAACGACACCGTGACTATCAGCGCGACCAGCACCTCGTGGCTTTGGGCCATCGCGCAGAACGCCGGCCAGAGCATTCTCACATCGGGCATGAACGGCACGGCGCCACTAGGCACGGTATGGCAAGCGCGGCTGACGTCGAGCTGGTCTTGTGGGACCCCGTACCACGGTGGACCCGCGTATTGGTATCCGTGTATCGCGTATAGCCCCATCACGAGTGTCTCGTCGGACGCCACGGGCGACGTGCTGATAGCCGACGCTGCGGTGGGAGGGTCGGATAGCGCATACGTGCTCAAGGTATCGCGTGATGGCGGCCACACTTGGACCGCGGACAACAGCCCGAGCGGCGGGGGCTGGATTTCTTCAGACATGACCCCTAGCGGCAGCCGCATGGTGGCCGTGCAAGTTGGAGGCGGCATGTTCACGTCCACCGACTTCGGCGCCACCTGGAACCGTCTGGCCGATCCGCTGGTGGACAACACGGCGGGCTTGAACTTCCAATCCGTGACCATCGCGGCAGACGGCCAACATTTAGCGGCCGTCATCGCGCCGAACTCGGACACCACCCCGACGGGGCGCCTCCAGGTCAGCAACGACGGCGGCACGACGTGGATTGCAGCCAAGCTGCCGCCGGGCACATACGAGTGGCGCAGCGTGGACAACTCGGCTGACGGGCAAGTGATCGTGGCCGTGGCCCAAACATCGGAAACGTTCATTTCAATCGATGCCGGGGCGACCTGGAAGCCGCTGCCGGTCGTGCTCACCGGTGAGACCACCCCTCGGCTTGAGCCTTGGTACCGGGTCAAGATGACGGCTGACGGGAACACAATCGCACTCGTGGGCAGGGTCGCTGCAACGTGCGCGTCGACCGACGGCCCCCAGGGCAGCGGGGTCTTCTTGTCACACGACCGCGGCGCGACCTGGACGCGCCTCGGGGGGCTGCGCAATTACGCCAGCGTCGCGATGAGCAGCAACGGCAACATCATTGCCGTTGGCAGCACCTCCTGGTCTCGCTGTGACGGGACCGAGTTGGACTCGGGGAGCATGCTGATGTCAACGGACGGGGGCGCCACGTTCGCACCGCTTACCGCCCAACCTGCGAGTGCTCTTGCCATGTCTGCAGACGGCAACATGCTTGCGGCAGTTGCCGGCAGCGGCCTCTCCGCGAGCGTGGACAACCGCACCTCTAAAGGAACCTGGGGCGGGATCACAGCAGGCGAGCGCGAGCCGAACGACAGCATTACTCTGAAGTTCATCGGTAATGGGCAATGGGCGGTGCAGAACTCAACGGGCGGTCCGTTCACCATCCGCTGATGCGCGGGATGTCCGGTGGTTCGACTCGGAGGGCATCCCGTCGGCGCGGTCTTGACTGTTAAGCTCAGCTGACGGCCGACATCACCTCAGCGTGGCTCAGTCCAACCCTGAAGTCCCCGTCCGGCGTCAAAGGTTGCATCACCTCCCGCGGGGTATACCCAGCGGCTAAAACTCGGATAGACGTTGACCTGCTGTGGCTCACCCAAAATGGAACGTACGTCGCCCTCTGTCATACCCCGCGTAAGGGAACGCCAATTCTCTCGATGCCGCCAACCGTCCGGCTGTCTGGATGCGGGCTTAGGGGCGCTGACGGATGACGCGGGCTGCGCAACTTGCTTTTCAAGCTGCTCGACGCGACGTTCGAGCTCGCGAACCCGATCGTCCAGGGATTGCGCAAACGCTGCGGCGCAGGTTACGGTGCCGACTAAGACGACAGCTACCCATTTGACCATTTCGACTCTTCGGTCCGCTTGACGACGTTGGACTCGATTGTGATCGATCAAGCCACATGAAGTGAGCTATCCCGCTGAGAAGGCACGTGGCCGCGTCAAGTGGCCCGGTCGAGCTATCATTGAAGCCATCCAAACCGTGAACCAGACCGTGTAATCGCGAGCGTTCCCGGCGACCTTTTCCCTCTGGAGGGCGGCGTGGCAGGGCTTGTCCCGTCCACTCCGCCAGAAGTCCGCTCTTTTGGAATAAGCGGGGGTCACCGACCAGGACTCGCGTGGGTGTCCCTTTGTCTTCGCCGATCGCCAGCTCGGCACGGGCTTCGACCGCCGGCGGCAGGGAGCTTCTCCTCGCCCCCTTCAGCTCGCGGCGGCCACCTCGTGAACTCTCGGGTGGCCGTGTTTTTCCCAGATATCGTTGGCCAGCGACAGCTCCTTTCCTGCGATCCAGCGCTCAAAGCTCTGGACACCTGCGTCTTGAAACCTGCGGCTCACCTCCAGACGGTACTCGAACAGTCGGGCCACTCGCTCCCGGCCGGCTCGACCAACGGCGTCCAGTCCGATAGCGCGCGGGTTGTCGCGGGCAAGTTTCGCCAGCCGCAGGTAGGTATCCTGGAAAACGCCTTCCTTCGTCGACGCCGCGGTTGAAGTCGGTGAGACCACCTGGCAGTACCCGAACGGGACCACTGGGGAGGGACCGTGCCTGGCCAGCAAGGTGGCCGCGTGCAGGGTGTCCTCGCTCAAGAAATCGTAGTACGCGACCTCGAGAGACCGGTGCGCCATGGGTCGCACCGAACAGGCAGCAATTGCAAACCTCTCGATGTCCAAAGAGGCCTCCATCGGCGGAACCCTGATTGGCTGCAGGTCCTGGTCCACCGGGTTGGACCGGCCAAAAGCCAGGCCGCGCCTCTCCGCCTGTTCAAGCAGGGCCCCAAGGTATCCCGGTTGCCACAGGTCATCGTGGTCGAGGACCGTAATGAAGTCTCCCTTGGCCTCATAGAGGGCTCGGTTGCGAGCGGCGCCCGGACCACTGCGCACTGCTGCAGAAGGGATGACCTTCACCTCCCGATAGCGATGCGCCAGCCGACTGTAGTCCTGCCCGTCGTCTGGTGCCACCAGGATCTCCACGGCAGGATGGCCCTGTTCAAGTACGGATGCGATCGCACCCTCGATCAGCAGCGACGCCTTGTAGGCCGGAATCAGGACCGAGACAAGCGGCTGCGCTTTCTGGAGCATTTCTTATTGGAGTCGACAAGGCAGGCGGGTACTGCTAGGACAAACAGCGATGCGGATTTGATTGCGCCGTTGTCGAAGTCGCAATGGCGATCCTGCCCGAGCTCATTTCACCACCTTGACCGCTTGCCCGGGCTTTGGATCAGCGCCACCACCGTACACGCCATTCATCAGCTTCAGCTGCGCCTCGGCCCTTTCCGCCGGCAGGGGTGTCGACTTCGCCAGCTCGCCGAAACCCCCGCGCGGATAGGGCACCGCCTGCACGCTCCACGGCCTGGCCGCCGCGCGGTCGGCCGGTGACATGGGGCGAAAGGAGGACTCGGCTTCCATCAATCCGGCCTGGGCACGCTGGCGCGCGTCGGCGTTGCTGGCCGCTTGCTGCAGCCAGTAGGTACGCCCGGCCGGGCCGCTGACCAGGGTCAGCGCGACCTGTCCGGTCTGCCCCTGCTGGTTGCGAACCGTCCCCGAGAAATGAGTGGCGGCCAAACCATGAATGGTGCGTCGGTCGATCCGGCCGTCGAGCGGCTTGAGAACATTGCGGATCACCTCCTCGTGCGTGTTGCCGGCCTTCGGTGGCACGAGGCGCACCACCAGGCCCGCGTCGCCGGCGGCATTGACGAGCGCGATCGCCTCGGGGGCATTCTGGATCTGCCAGCCTTGCGGCGCCGTGAGCGCGATGCCTAGGCCCTCGTGATAGAAGTTGCGCCCCCGGACCAGTCCCTGTTCGGGACTGTCGCCGAAGGCCATGCCGGCGATGGCTTGCAGGTAGCGCGCGCGTCCGTCGTCGGCATAGCCTTCCTGGCTCTTGTACTTGGCAGCGAACGCTTTGATGTCGGCGAGCCTTTTGTCATTGGCCGGATGCGACGAGAGCCAGTTCGAGGCCGACGGCACCCGCCTGCCTTCAGCCTTGGCCATGTCGGCGGCGAACTGTTCCTGGCTCTTCAGCACCTGGATCACTTCGACCATGTTCTGCGGGTTGTAGCGGTTGCGCGTCAGGTACTCAGCCCCCAACTCGTCAGCCTGAGATTCCTGGTCGCGGCTGTAAGACGCGATGTAGCCCGCCGCGGCCGTCTGCGACACCTGGCTCGCGAGGCCGGTCGCGCCACCCACGCCGCCCGCCTCGAGCACGGCGCCAAGCACCGTGGCGGCGAGGACGCCGATGCCCGCAGTCTGTTGGCGCGTTGCGCGCTGCGCGCCGTGCCGCGCGGTGACATGGCCGATCTCGTGGCCCATCACCCCTGCCAGCTCGGCCTCGCTGTCGAGGTAGGCCATGATCCCGCGCGTGACGTACACGTAGCCTCCGGGCAATGCGAAGGCATTGATCTCGGGGCTGTCGAGCACCGTGAAGGTCCACTTCAGGTTGGCCCGGTGCGACTGCCTGGCGAGTTTCTGGCCCACCTCGTTCACGTAGGCCTGCAATCCGGGGTCCGCGTAGGCGCGGTACTCCTTCATCACGTCCTGATGTGCCTTGGCGCCTTCCTGGATCTCGGCGGCCTCGTCCATCGCCGAGAGCTCGGTGCGACCGGTGACCGGGTTGACCACCTGGGAGACGCAAGCCGACAACAGCAGCGCAGCCAGCAACAGCGGGCGAAAGGGATGCATGCTCATCTCTGACCTCCACCGGGCCCATCTTGGGTGCAGTGACTGGACCGAGGGTACCCCCTCCAGCCTAAAGAATGAAAGGGACTTCCCCGTCCTGGCCGGCGCGGCGGCGCCTCACGGTATGCTCGCGCCGGATGAGCGATCCCATAGAAATCACAATCCGCAGCGTCGACCGCTTCGAGGAACCTGCGTTCACCAGGATGCTTGACGCGATCCTGCACGATCCTGATCGCCAAATCGTTCGCGAGCGCCTGTTTGGCACGACTGCGTCAGCCCCGACCAAATCCGGAGCTCACCAGGTGCGAGTCGGCGCATTCGAGGGCGACGTGCTGGTCGGTTGGAGTCACGGCTGGTTGTTGCCCGGGGAAGTCCTGCACGTCGGGAACTCGGGCGTCCTGCCCGAGCATCGCCATCGGGGCGTGTACAAGCGACTGATGGCGGGCATCGAGGAAGAGGCGCGAGCACTTGGCTGCTCGCGCGTCGAGTCGCATCACCGTGCAGCCAACAACGCAGTCCTCATCGCCAAGCTCAAGGCGGGGTACACGATCATCGGATCGGAATTCTCGGCTGAGATGGGTCTCCTCCTGAAGATGTGCAAGTATCTTGACCCTCGCCGGGAGGCCGTGTTTGTCGCTCGTCTGGGAACCGTTGAAGGTGTGCTTCGGCGTTTCGGGACGTCATCCGCCTAGCTGGCCGTCGAGGGAGTCCGCTCCTGGCTGGAAGTGGCAATCCAGCCCGTAGACGCCTTTCGTCCTGCGCATGCAGCCCGACACAGCGATGTCACGAGTCGCCGCGATCCAGTTTCACCGCCCCGGCGGCGGCCGCCGCGCGCAACTTGTCTTTCTTGCTGGGTCTCTTTCCCTTGACCCCACCGACGCCTGCTTCGGCTGTGGCCTTGCTATCCGCTACCACCTCGACGGGTTCGAAGCCCGCCACCTGCTCGCGTTGCAGCGTCAGGTGCTGCCGCTTTTCGATCAGCCGAAAGTGCGCTTCCGTGCCTGCGCTCACCAGGCTCACGGCGACCCCGCTCGCGCCCGCCCGTCCCGTGCGGCCGATGCGGTGCACATAGTCGTTGGGTGAGCGCGGCAGGTCGTAGTTGACCACCACCTCCAGCCCGGGGATGTCGATGCCGCGGGCGGCGAGGTCGGTGGTCACCAGCACGTCAAAGCCACCGTCCTTGAAATTGTCCAGCACCTCGGTGCGCCGCGACTGGCTCAAGTCACCGTGCAGCGGTGCGGCGTAGATGCCGCGGTCGTACAGCTTGCGCGCCACGTGTTCGGTGGCGTAGCGGGTCGCGACGAACACCAGCACGCGCTGCCACCCGCCCTGCTGCACCAGGTGGCGCAACAACTCGGTACGGCGCCGCGCATCGACCGAGATCACCCGCTGGATGATCGCCGGCTCGGCGCTGGGTGGGGATGTTGCCTCGACTCGCACTGCGTCGTGCAGGAGGCTGTCGGCCAACTCCTGCACATCCGGCGGGAAGGTGGCAGAGAACAGCACGCTTTGCCGCCTGGCAGGCAAGGCAGCAAGCACACGCTCGCGCTCGGCGGCAAAGCCGAGGTCCAGCAGGCGGTCGGCTTCGTCGAGCACCAGGGCCTCGACGGCGTCCAGGCGCAGCGCATTGCGATCCAGCAGGTCCAGTAAGCGGCCCGGCGTGGCCACCACGATGTCGGCGCCGCCCCGCAGGCCCATCATCTGCGGGTTCACGGACACCCCGCCATGGAGCACTGCGACCTTCGGCGGGCGGGTGAAGAACGTGCCGAGGCGGCGGAACACCTCCCCGACCTGCGCCGCCAGTTCGCGCGTCGGCACCAGCACGAGCACGCGCACACGCCTGGGCGCGTGCTGCCGGCCGGCGACCAGCCGCTGCAGCAGCGGCAGCGCGAATGCCGCGGTCTTGCCGGAGCCGGTCGGGGCCAGGCCGAGCAGGTCCTGCCCGCCCAGCAGGGACGGGATGGACTCCACCTGGATCGGGGTGGGAGCGGCGTAGCCCGCCGCCTTGCACGCGTGCGAGAGCTCGGCGCAGAGCCCCAGCGACGCAAAGGTTCCGGTCATGGCGACCGGTGCAGCCGAGGCGCGGAGAGCGCCTGCTGGCTTTCGGCGATGGCGACATCGACGTCGCGCCACCTTCCTGCCAGCTGGGCGGCGGCAAGCGCTTTCTCCAGCGCCTGCAGCTCGCGCACGCTGGGCGCCACCTTGATCTGGGCGATCGCGGCCGCCGGGTTGCCGGCGCGCAGTAGCGCCATGACCTTCTCAGGCCAGGGAGAGGGGCGTGCCAAGACAGTTTTCCATGGGTGCAGCGAAGAGCGCATTGTCCGCCGACCCATGGAGGAAGAAGGCACTGGTGAGGAAACTCCTGTTCGGGCAGGCAGCTGGCTGATCTACCGCCTCCGATGACGTCAGCGTGCCCGTGAAGTCCGGATCCGGGCCAGCAGGGGCCCGGTCACCAGGCGGCTGGTGTGACGCTCTGCGTGAGTGGCCGGCGTTGCAGCTGGAGCGCGAGCGGGGAGTTGGGCGCCAGCCAACTCGAGGCCTGCATCAGCACATCGTTACCAAAAAGGCGAGCAGGCACGCGCGAGAACGCCTACAACTCGCGCCGCGCTGCGAAGGGTGCGGCTCTCGTTGGGCCCGCGCGCAGCGCGGGCGCTGCGGGGTCGCTCGGTTCACGGCTCGCCCCTTGTCGAGTCGGGCTTCGACCGTGTTGGCTGGCGGTGGTGTGTGTCTGCTCTTGCACCATACTCGCGGCGCCCACCAAGCCATCGGTACTGGTGCTCAGTCAATGGCTTGTCAGCCGCTTGACACCTTCTCCCGTTGCTTCACTGCTGGGGGTACCGCGCTCGGCGGTAACTTGCGTAGCCAGGACTGAGCGAAGTCGGCCTGGGTACCGAAGGCGCCGAACTCGGTCACGAGCCCTTCGCCATGGCAGCGCCATATACGTCCGTGCTCGCTGTGCTCGCCGCGCAACTCGCCCACCGTCACTTGCTTGCCGACGTTCGGCCCCTTGATTCCGAGGGCGCCGGCAATGACTTCGCAGCGATCGCCGGACTTGATCGGTTCGTTCATGCCGCATTGTCCTCCTGATTGAAGCTGACGAGCCCCGCGGGCGCTCACGCTCGCGGGATCCGATGTCCGCGCCGCCTAGGGCCTGTCCTAGCTCGAGGTCGAGCGCACTGCAGAAGGCAGCGCTTCGCCATCCTCGAATACTGGGATAGAGTGGCCACGATCTGGAATCCCGCGCTCAAGCAATCGCAACGCGTGCCATGGGTAGTCGGCCGAATGATCGGGGGAAGATGGACGAGAGCGATGGCTTTCTGCTCAACCGGCAATCCTGGTTGCGCTGGCGCGAGATGGTGAGTTCGTTCGCGCGCTCGCCGGAAGCCGGGAGTCGCGCGAAGCGCCTGTTTGTGGCATTGCTGGCGCTGCTGCTCGCGATCAACGGCCTGAATGTGCTGAACAGCTATGTCGGCCGCGACTTCATGACCGCGATCGAGCGGCGCAGCATGCCGGTCTTTCTCACGATGGCCACCATCTACGTGGCAGTCTTCGCGGTATCCACCGTCGCCGCGGTCGTCTACCGCTACACCGAGGAGCACCTTGCGCTGCTTTGGCGCGGGTGGCTCACGCGCAGACTCGTCGGCGAGTACCTGGAGGAAGGCACCTACTACTGGCTGCGCGAGAGCGGGATCGAGAACCCGGACCAGCGCATTGCCGACGACGTCCGCGCCTTCACGGCGACGACGATTTCGCTGATGCTGGTCTTGCTCAACACCACCTTCACGACCCTCGCGTTCTCCAGCGTGATGTGGTCGATCAGCCCCCTGCTGTTCGGTGTCGCGGTGGCCTACGCGGCGCTAGGCTCATGCCTGACTGTGCTGTTCGGTCGATCGCTGCTATGGCTGAATTACCGGCAGGCCGACCGCGAAGCCCATCTGCGGGCTGATCTCGTTCACTTGCGCCAGAACGCGGAATCGGTCGCGATGCTGCGGCGCGAAGGCCGCATCGGCGCCCTCCTGCGGCGCCGGGTCGACGACCTGGTCTCGAACGCCGAGCGCATCATCGGCGTCAACCGAAACCTGGGCTTCTTCACCACCGGCTACAACTACCTGATCCAGATCATCCCGGTGCTGATCGTGGCGCCGCTGTTCATACGGGGCGAGGCGGCGTTCGGCGTGATCACCCAGTCAGCCATGGCGTTCTCGCACCTGATCGGCGCATTCTCCCTGGTCATCACGCAGTTCCAGCAGATTTCGGGCTATGCGGTCGTGCTTGCACGGCTGTCGGCCCTGCAGGACGGAGCCGAGCAAGCGGCGGCGCCACGCCCAAGCGGCATCGAGATCCGGGAAGATGGCATGCAGCTCGCGTGGCAGGCGCTGTCGCTGCGCTCGCGACACGACGACGCCACAGTACTGCGCTCGCTCACATTCACCGTCCCCCCCGGTACACATGTGCTGGTGATGGGTCCGAACGAAGCGGCTCGCGTCGCGCTGTTCCGTGCGAGCGCGTCACTGTGGAGGGCGGGGGAGGGGCGCATCGTGCGGCCTGCGCCCGGCGCCATCCTGTTCCTGCCCGAGCGGACCTACCTGCCGCCGGGGACCTTGCGCGAAGCGCTGCTGCGCACCCAGCAAGAGCACGAGGCCGACGAAGCCCAGATCGGCGCGGTGCTGAGCGCCGTAGGGGTGGAAGACGCGGTCTCGCGCGCCGGTGGCCTCGAGGTCCAGCACGATTGGGACGACGTGTTCTCACTGGCGGACCAGGAGCGCCTGTCGTTTGCCCGCGTTCTGCTCGCCACCCCGCGCTTTGCCGTTCTCGACAGGCCCAGCAAGCTGCTCGGCGTCGATGAGACGGCGCGCTTGATCCGCCTGCTCGCCACGCGCTCCATCACCGTGGTCACGTTCGAGTCCGATGAAGCGCTCAGCACGTGCCATGACCAGTGCCTCACGCTCGAGGCAGGCGCGACGTGGAGCGCCCACTCCGTCCACCGCGAGACCTACACAGCATGAGCCGCCCGGCCGCTCCGAAGGCTCATAGCACCGCAGCCCGCAGGGCGGAGGTTATCCAATGAGCCGCCCGGCCGCTCCGAAGGCTCATAGCACCGCAGCCCGCAGGGCGGAGGTTATCCAATGAGCCGCCCGGCCGCTCCGAAGGCTCATAGCACCGCAGCCCGCAGGGCGGAGGTTGTCCAATGAGCGAGACAGGACCGCTGCGCCTGGCCAGCCCGAGTGGACTGGCGGTGGAGTTGAATCGGAACGGGTCGATCCGCCGCATCGATTACCGCGACGTGATCGTCAACGCCTTTCTCGGCAATGAAGTCGAGGGCGGTCCGGCCAATCTGTATCTGCGTCGCCACGGCGCGCACGTCGACTGGACGCCGTTGCTCGGCCCGCGCAGCCCCGGGCTGGTTCGGTTCGGCACACAGGGCCTCGCAATCTCTGGCGACTGGAGCGGCATCCGCTTTCGCGTGTCGCTGGTCCTGGCCGCGTCCGCACCGGCGTGGTTCTGGCACGTGGCGCTGGAGATCGCCGGCGATGGATCGGCCATGGTGGATCTCGTCCATGCGCAGGACGTCGCGCTCGCCGACTACGGCGCCGTGCGGCTGAACGAGTACTACGTGAGCCAGTACGTCGACCACACGCCGCTGGCGCATCCTTCGCGCGGGGCCGTGCTGGCGGTGCGGCAGAACCTGTCCGTAGGCGGACGCCATCCATGGCTGTGCCTCGGTTCCCTGCGGCGAGCGACAGGTTTTTGCACCGATGCGCTCCAGTTCCACGGGCTGTCCACGCGCGCCGGGGGGCCGCCCGCGGCGTTGCTGGCCGAGCGCCTGCCCGCAACGCGCCGGCAGCACGAGCATTCGATGGCCGTGCTGCAGGACGATCCGCTGCGGCTCGCCGCAGGAGAGCGCGCCACCCTCGGCTTCTTCGCATGGCTGGAGCCCGACCATCCTCATGCCAGCAGTGCCGCCGACCTCGGCTTCGTCGATCGCGCCCAGGCGCTGCCCGAGGCTGCCCCGCCAGGCGAGTACAGCGGCGCGGCGTCGGTGCGCGCCGCGACGCTGTTCAGCGATGCGTCGCTGCTCACCGCGGAAGAGCTCGATCCGGGCACGCTGGCGGCGCAGTTCCGCACCGAGCGCCGTGCCGTCGAGGAGGCGCACGGGCAGCTGCTGTCCTGGTTCACCGGTGACGGCGGGCACGTCGTGCTGCCGGCCAAGGAGCGCGCCAGCCTGCGCCCGCACGGGCAGATCCTGCGCACGGGCGAGCGCCTCGTGCCCGACGAAGCGTCGCTCACGACGACGGTGTGGATGGGCGGGGTCTTCCATTCGATGGTGACCCAGGGACACGTCAGCATCAACCGCTTCCTCTCGACCACGCACTCGTACCTCTCATTGTTCTGCTCGCACGGCCAGCGGGTGTTCATCGAGCGCTACGGCCGTTGGCATCTTCTCGGCGGGCCATCCGCCTTCGAGATGACCGGCAGCGGCGCACGCTGGCTCTACCGCCATGCGGATCTCCTGCTGGAAGTGCGCAGTTGGGCGGCAGTGGACCGGCACGAGCTGTGGCTTACGGCGCGAGTGCTCGAAGGACCGCCGTGCCGCTTCCTCGTGTCGCACCACGTGGCCCTGAACGGAGATGACGGTTCGCAGGCAGTCCCGGCCCGCTGGACCCGCGACGGACAGGCCATGGTCTTCGCCTGCCTGCCGGATTCCGACTTGGGCCGCCGCTTCCCGGACGGCACGTTCCGCATCGATGCCACGCGTGAGACTGTGCTGGAGCGCGTGGGCGGCGACGAGCTGCTGTTCGCGGACGGCCGGTCGCGCGGCCAGCCATTCGTGGTGCTCGTCACCGCGCCCAGCACGACGCTGGGCTTGCGTATCACCGGCCAGCTCACCGCCGCACCTCCCGCCGAGGCTGCAGTGGACCGGTATGCGGCAGACGCCGCCTGCGCGGAACGCTTCTGGCGCGGCATGACCGGCGAGCTCGTCCTGGAGCATCCCGGGTGCACGGACGTTACGCGCCTTGCGGCCATCCTGCCGTGGTTCGCGCATGACGCCTGGATCCACCATCTCGCCCCACGCGGCCTCGAACAGTATTCGGGCGGCGGCTGGGGCACGCGCGATGTGTGCCAGGGACCAGTGGAACTGCTGCTGTCGCTCGGGCGCATGCCGCCCGTGCGCGACCTGCTGTTGCGCGTCCTGCGCAACCAGAACGAGGACGGTGATTGGCCGCAGTGGTTCATGTTCTTCGAGCGTGAGCGCGGCATACGCGCCGGCGACTCGCACGGCGACATCGTGTTCTGGCCGCTGCTGGCGCTCGCTCGATACCTGCTCGCCGGAGGCGACGCGGCGGTGCTCGACGAGCAGGTGGCGTTTTTTCATCCCGAAGGCGACGCGAAGGCGCAGCACGGCAGCGTGCTCGCGCACGTCCAGCGCGCGCTGGCGCTGATCGACCGACGCGTGATCCCAGGCACGCGCCTGGCGGCGTACGGTCACGGTGACTGGAACGATTCGCTCCAGCCGGCCGACCCCGCGCTGGCCGGGGAACTGTGCAGCGCGTGGACCGTGACGCTGCACTATCAGACCGTGTCGGCACTGGCGCAGGCACTGCGCCAGTGCGGCCGCGATGCCCTGGCCACTGCGCTCGAGGCTTCGCTGGCGGGCATCCGCGAGGACTTTCAGCGGCTGCTCGTTGCTGACGGCGTCGTCGCCGGTCTCGCGCGCTTTCGGTCCGGCGGCGCGGTGGAGCACTGGCTGCACCCGAACGACGGCGAGACCGGCGTGCGGTACAGCGTGCTCCCGATGATCCATGCGATCCTCGCGAACCTGTTCTCCTCCGAGCAGGCCTCGCATCACGTGCAGCTGATCCGGAGTCACCTGATCGCGGCCGACGGCGCGCGCCTGTTCGATCGGCCCCTGCGTTATCACGGCGGCCTGCAGCGACACTTCCAGCGTGCCGAGACCAGCACCTACTTCGGGCGCGAGATCGGCCTGATGTACATGCACGCCCACCTGCGCTGGGCCGAGGCCCTGGCACACCTGGGCGATGGCGAGGCCGCGTTCCACGCGCTGCGGCAGGCGAATCCGGTCGGGCTGCGCGATACCGTTGCGAACGCGCGGCTGCGCCAGGCCAACTGCTACACGTCGAGCTCGGACGCCGACTTCGCGGATCGCGCCGAGGCCGCGGCTTCCTACGACGCGGTGCGCACCGGCGCCGTCGATGTCGAGGGCGGCTGGCGCGTCTACTCGAGCGGTGCAGGCATCGCCGTGCGACTTGTGCGTGAGTGCCTGCTTGGCCTGCGCCTGCAGCGGTCGGCACTGTGCATAGACCCGGTGCTACCGCGGGCGCTGGACGGACTCGTCGCGCGCGTGCAGCTGCAAGGGCGAGCCGTGACGGTGCGCTACCGCGTCGGCGCGTTGGGGCACGGGCCGAAGGCGCTGGCATGCAACGGCCAGCCACTGGCCATAGAGCGCGAGCCGCACCCGTACCGCACGGGCGGCGCCCTCGTGCCGATGGATGTGCTGCAGGGCGGTGACAACGTCATCGAAGTCGAGGTGGGCTGACATGGCTGACATGACGCCGAACGGTGAGCCGCTGGACGACTTGAGCGACATCTCCGGCTGGGGCGCGATCGTGTCCGGCCGGGCGCGTCTCGAGCTCGCGGCCGATGCCGGCCCGCCCGGCCACCCCGCGCTGCGACTGGACTACGACTTTCATGGCGGCGGCGGCTTCGTGGTGGCGCGCAAGCTCGTGGCGCGCCGGATGCCCCCGGCATGGGCCCTGTCGCTGCGCGTGCGCGGCGCCGCGCCGGCGAACAAGCTCGAGATCAAGCTGGCGGACGCGAGCGGCCACAACGTCTGGTGGTGGCATCGTGACGCCTACACGTTCCCTTCCGAGTGGCAGGCGCTGCGCATCCGCAGCAGCGAGGTGACCTTCGCCTGGGGGCCGGCCGGCGGCGGTACCTTGCGCGAGCTGGGCGTGCTGGAGATCGCGATCGTCGCGGGACCGGGCGGCCGCGGGACCGTGTCGATCTGCGACATCCGCCTGGAGGACCTGGCACCGGCCGGCCCGCCGCGGGTCGCTGCCTCGAGCGCGGCACCCGGCCACGCGCCGGAGCAGGCACTGGACCCATCGCCGCACACCAGCTGGTGTGGCGCGCCCGGCGACTTTCCCGCCTGGCTCGCGCTCGACTTCGGCCGGGAGCACGAGTACGGCGGCCTGGTGATCGACTGGGCAGGGGACGGGGCCCCACTATCCTTCGAGGTCCAGAGCGGCGACGACGGCGCCGCGTGGACGGCACTGGCCACCGCAACGCAGGCCGAAGGCGAGCGCAGCTACGTCTACCTGCCGGGCGGCGGACGCTCGCGGCACCTCCGGCTGCTGGTCCACGGGGTGGCCGCCGCCGCGCCGCCCGAGATCCGCCGACTCGAGTTGCGGCCCTTCGACTTCTCGCGCTCGCTCTCCGAGTTCTTCCACGCTGTCGCCGCGAGTGAGCCCCGCGGACACCATCCGCGCTGGCTGCATCGCGAGCAGTCGTACTGGACACCCACGGGCGCCCCGAGCGGGACGACGGCGGCGATCATGAACGAAGAAGGCATGCTGGAGCCCGAGCGCGGCAGCTTCTCGCTGGAGCCCTTCCTTTACGCGGACGGTACGCTGATCACCTGGGCCGACGCGCAGATCGGCGTCTCGCTTGAGCAGGGCGAGTTACCGATCCCGTCCTCCACGTGGCGCCACGGCGACCTGACCTTGACCATCACGGCGTACGCGGCCATCGAGTCGGGGCGGCCGCAGGCGGTGGCGAGGTACCGGGTTGAAAACGGCGGCCCCGCCGCACGGCGAGTTCGTCTCTTCGTGGCGCTGCGTCCCTTCCAGGTGTCCCCGCCCTGGCAGTCGTACCGTGGCATCGGAGGCATCGCGGAGATCCGGTCGCTCGCCTGGCAGGGCGGCGTGGCGCTGGTCAACGGCTCCACGCGAGTCGTGCCGCGTACGCCGGCCAGCGGCTTCGGCGCCGCGGCGTTCGAGCAGGGTGGCGTGATGCGCCACCTGGTGCGGGGTGTTCCGCCGCCCCACACAGAGATCGTCGACGCGCTGGGCTGCGCGTCCGGCGCGCTGCACTGGGATCTCGACGTGCCGCCGACGGCGAGCCGTGACGCAGAAATCGCAGTGCCCTTCCTCGAGCGACCGGCGCTCGGCCCAGTGACCGCTTCGGGATTGCGCGAGGACGAGCCATCGAGCCTCGACGAAGCCGTGGGCCATTGGTCGCGCAAGCTCGACCGCGTGCGCTTGCAGATCGGAGGAGACGGGTCGGAATGCATTCGGTCGTTGCGTTCCGCCACCGCGCACATCCTGGCGAACCGCGACGGCCCGGCTCTCCAGCCCGGGCCGCGGCGCTACACGCGGTGCTGGATCCGCGATGGCGCGACAATGTCCGCCGCGCTGCTGCGCATGGGCTGCGCCACCGAGGTGCGCGACTTTCTCGCTTGGTACGCGACCCACCAGGCCAGCGACGGCAACGTGCCCTGCGTCGTCGATCGCGACGGCCCGGACTGGTTGCCGGAGCACGACAGCCACGGGCAGTTCGTGTTTACGCTCGCCGAGTACTTCCGCTTCACGGGCGACCGCGACTTCACCGCGGCGCTCTGGCCGGCGGCGCAGCGCGCGATCGGCTACCTCGAGTCGCTCCTCGCGCAGCGCCGCACGCCGGAATTTCGCACACCGCAGCGACAGGCCTGCTTCGGCATCCTGCCCGAGTCGGTCAGTCACGAGGGCTATCTCGCACAACCGGTGCACGCATACTGGGACGACTTCTGGGCGCTGCGCGGGATCGGCGACGGCGCCGATCTGGCGAGAGCGCTCGGCACCGAGGGCGAGGCGGCGCGTCTTCGCGCCCTGCAGGGCGAGTTCGGCGGGTGCCTGTACGAATCGATCGCGGCGACCATGGCCTCGCACGCACTGAACTACATCCCCGGCTCCGTCGAGTGGGCGGATATGGACCCGTCGGCCACCGCCACGGCCATCGCGACCACCGATGCACCCGAACGCCTTGCGCCCGGCCCGCTCGCACGGACTTTCGACGACTACCTGCATCACTTCCGCAAGCGCCGTCGCAGGGAGATCGAGTGGAACAACTATTCGGCGTACGAGATTCGCGTTCTCGGCGCACTGGTGCGGCTCGGCCGCCGAGCGGACGCGCACGAGCTGCTGGAGTTCTTCCTCGCCGATCGCAGGCCGCCAGCCTGGAATCAGTGGCCCGAGATCTCGTGGCGCGACCCTCGCAGCCCGGGCCATCTGGGCGACGTGCCGCACGCATGGATCGGGGCGGAGTACGTGCTGGCGGTACTCGGGATGTTCGCCTACGAGCGTTCCAGCGACGCGGCACTGGTCATCGCGGCCGGCCTTTCCGACGCATGGCTTGACGCTGACGGTGTCGCGATCGAGGGCTTGCCAACGTGGTGGGGACCGCTGAGCTACACGCTGCAGCGCGACGGACCGGACACGCTGCGGCTCGACGCGCAGCCGGGGCTCGCGTGCCCGCCCGGTGGCATCGTCATGCGCCCGCCGCTGCCTAGACCGCTGGTGCGCGTGGAGGTCGATGGCAGGCCTCTCGACGCATTCGATCAGGACGGCGTCACCTTGCCAGAGTTGCCAGCACGCGTTGTGTTCCGTTGCTAGCATTGCCGGTTGCATCGACTCGCCGGCGCCTCCAGCATGATGCCCCTTTGGTCTTGTTTGCCAGGTTTCCGATGAGTCGCATTGATACCCTCCTGGGGCGGATGACGCTCGCTGAAAAGCTGGGCCAGCTGACGATGACGGCCTGCAGCCATGCGGTGACCGGGCCGGTGATCGCGGGCAATACCACGCGGGCTATCATCGACGGCACGATCGGGAACCTGCTGAACCTGGTGGGGGCCGGGCCGGTGCACGAGATGCAGCGGCTGGCCGTCGAGAAGTCGCGGCTCGGCATTCCGCTGCTGATCGGCCTGGACATCATCCACGGTCATCGCACGCTCTTTCCGATCCCGCTCGCGGAGGCGGGTGTCTTCGATGAAACCCTCTGGGAGCGCACGGCGCGCGAAGCCGCGCGCGAAGGCGCGGCCGAAGGTCTGGCGATGACTTTTGCGCCCATGCTCGACGTGTCGCGCGATCCCCGCTGGGGCCGTACGGCGGAAGGCCCTGGCGAAGACCCCTGGCTCAATGCGCGCATCGCGCAGGCCAAGGTGCGTGGTTTCCAGGGGAGCGACCTGTCGTCGGCCGATTCACTGGCTGCCTGTGCAAAGCATTTCGTCGCGTACGGCCCGGTCACCGCGGGGCGGGACTACGCCGCCGTGGACATCTCCGAGCGCGCGTTGCGCGAAGTGCATCTGCCAGGCTTCGAAGCGGCGATCGGCGCCGGCGTCGCGACGCTGATGCCGGCCTTCACCGATCTGAACGGCGTGCCCATGACGGCGCACGTCCTCTTGCTGCGCGACTGGCTGCGCGGCGAGATGGGCTGGGGCGGCGTGATCGTCAGCGACTACAACGCGATCGCGGAGTTGATCAAGCATGGAATTGCCGCAGATCTCGTCGATGCCGCGGTGCTGGCGCTGCGCGCCGGCGTTGACATCGACATGATGGCCGACGCGTATCGCAAGGGGCTGCCGGTCGCGCTCGAGCAAGGCCGGGTGACGATCGAAGAGATCAACGCTTGTGTGCGCCGCGTGTTGCGGCTCAAGGATCGGTTGGGCCTGTTCGACGATCCCTACCGCCGCGGCGCGAGTCCGGAACCCGCGACGGCCGTTGCCGAGCGACATGCGCTCGCGCGCGACGTGGGGCGCAGGGCGGTCGTCATGCTGAAGAACGAGCGCGACACGCTGCCCTTGCCTGCCGTGGTGAAAACGCTGTGCGTCATCGGCCCGCTGGCCGACGCGAGCACCGAGATGAAGGGCCCGTGGTGGGGCGCCGGCGAACACGAGCCGGCCGTCAGCGTGCTCGGCGGCCTGCGCGCCGCGCTGCCAGAGACCGCCATCCGCCACGCCGCTGGCGTCGCCATCGAGAGCGATGACGAAAGTGGCATCGAAGCCGCCGCCGCGCTGTGCGACGGCGTCGACGCCGTCCTGCTGTGCTTGGGTGAGCGTGCGACCATGAGCGGGGAGGCGGCGAGCCGCGCCACGCCGGCGCTCCCCGGCCGGCAGATGGCATTCGCCAAAGCGGTGACGGCCCGTGCACACGACCAAGGCATCCCCGTCGTCGCGATCTTGTTTTCGGGCCGCCCGCTGGTCATCCCCTGGCTGTCCGAACACGCCGATGCGCTGCTGGCGGCCTGGTTTCTCGGCGTCGAAGCCGGCAACGCGGTGGCCGATGTGGTCACGGGCCTGGTGTCGCCCAGCGGTCGCACGGCGATGAGTTGGCCGCGCGCCGTCGGGCAGGTGCCAATCTACTTCGGCCAGCGTCCCACCGGCCGGCCGATGAACCCCGCCGACCACTACACGAGCAGGTACCAGGACGTAGCCAACACACCGCTGTACCCCTTCGGCCACGGTTTGACCTACGGCCGTTTTCACTACGACGCGCTGCAGGTCGTACCGCGACACGCAGGCGAACGGGACACGCTCAAAGTCAGCGTCCGGCTTCGAAACGAAGGCGCGCGTAAGGCCGAGGAGACCATTTTCCTATTCGTTCACGACAAACTCAGTCGCGTCACGCGGCCTCTGCTCGAGCTCAAGGGGTTCGCGAAGCTGCGCTTGCGGCCCGGCGAAGCCGGCTGGGTCGAGATGGATCTGCCGGCGGCCGAGTTGCGCTATCTCGGGCCGGACCTGCAGTCCCTGTTCGAGGCGGGCGAGGTCGAGATCCTCGTCGGACCGAGTGCCGACCCAACAGCCTTGCTGCGGCAGTCCATCGATTTGTTTTGAATCCGGGGAGCTTGCCGCCCAAGGCATCCTTGCGAGAACGGCGGGCTTCCTCGCACCGAAACCAGCCGCGCAACCCTGGCGGCCTTCACGGCTGAGCGACGCCCAGATCGCACTTTGGCAAAATCGCGTCCTCAGCTGAAGCGCCGCCACGTCTGCAGATGGCTATCGCGAATCGTCCGGAACCTCGCATGACTCACCTTTCTCGTCGATCATTTGTCCACACCGCTTCCGCCATACTGGCGATGGCAGGCGCCCCCGTGATCCGCGCGGAGCAGGCCGCGCGCCGGTTCGAACCCTTGCCCGCCGGCTGGCGGGCGTTCGAGGTGACGACGACCGTCAAGCTGCGCGAGTCGGCCGGCGGCTCCCTCGTGTGGCTGCCGGTGCCGTCGCTCGAGACGCCGTGGCAACGTACCGTGAATACAAGCTGGTCGGGGAACGCCAGCGACGCGCGCCTCGTGGCCGACGGCACGACAGGCGCGAAGGTCCTGGTCGCGCGCTTCGACGACGGCACGTCCGAGCCGACCATCGTGCTCAGCAACCGGGTCGAGACGCAGAGCCGTGCGGTGGACTGGAAGCAGGGCCTCGCTGGCGCTCCCGCGGACCCGGCCGACCTGCGCAAGTGGCTTGCCCCCAGCGAGCGGATCGTCACCGACGGCATCGTGCGCAAGGTGGCGACGCAGATCGTGCTTGGCGCACGCAGCGATCGCGAGAAGGCGCAGCGCATCTACGACTGGGTTGTCGTCAGCACGTATCGCGAGCCCAAGGTTCGCGGCTGCGGCGAGGGTGACATCAAGGCCATGCTGGAGACCGGCAACCTGAGCGGCAAGTGCGCGGACATCAATGCGCTTTTCGTCGGGCTGTGCCGCGCTGCCGGACTGCCGGCGCGCGACATCTATGGCCTGCGTTTGGCGCCGAGTGCATTCGGCTACCGCGAGCTGGGTGCGAACCCGGCCAGCCTCAAGGGTGCGCAGCATTGCCGTGCCGAGGTGCACCTGAAGGAGCACGGCTGGGTGGCCATGGACCCGGCGGACGTGACCAAGGTCATGCGCCAGGAAACCGCGGAATGGATCAAGGATGCCGGCCATCCGATCGTGGCGCCGGTGCGCAAGGCGCTTTTCGGCAGCTGGGAAGGCAACTGGATGGGCTTCAACACCGCCAGCGACATCCGCCTGCCGGGCGCGAAGCGGGGCAAACTCGGGTTCTTCATGTACCCGCAGGCCGAAACGGCCGCGGGCGCCCGCGACCCCTACGACCCCGACACCTTCGCATACCAGATCACGGCCCGCGAGGTCACTGCGTGAGCGTGCGGGCCAGAACAAGGGCTGCCCTGCGGCGCCGGCCTGATCGTGCATCGGACATGGGAAGCGCGTCGGCGCTGACGCTCGCCGGCATCGCCGCGCTGCTGTCGTCCGCCTGCTGCGTCATGCCGCTGGTATTCGCCGTCGTCGGGATTTCCGGCGCGTGGATCGGACAACTGCAGCGGGTCGAGCCGTACGCGCTCGCGCTGTCGGCGCTGGCGGTCGCCTCGCTCTCCTGGGCAGCGTGGCTGCTTTACCGGCCTTCGGCCAATGCCTGCGACCGGGGCAGTGCCGCTGATTGCCGGCGCGTCGGCGCGTCGGCGCGTCGCTGGTTCTGGGTGGTTGTCACCCTCACCCTGGTGCCGATTCTCGTGCCGCTCGCGGCGCCCCTGTTCTACTGAAAGAGCCTGAATGAGCAAGTCGATTGCGATTGTTGCGGCCACACTCCTGTTCGCGGCGGGCTCTGCTTGCGCGGCGACGCGCCAGGTGACCCTGAGCGTGCCCACCATGCACTGTGACACCTGCCCGGTGACGATCCGTATTGCGCTCAAGAAGGTGCCGGGTGTGAGCGGCGTGGTCGTGAGCTACGCCCGCCGCAATGCCAAGGTGACCTTCGACGACACCAAGGCCGACGTCGCCGCACTCACGAAGGCGACGGACGCCGCGGGCTATCCCTCCTTTTTGGCGGACGAGTAGTAGCTCGCCGCGGCCGCTACAGGAGTTCCGAGACCCATCGCCCCGCGAGCGGGCTGTTCCAGTCGAACTCCCCTGTCACCACGAATCTCACGCGGCCGCTGCGGTCGATGGCAACGGTGCTGGGGAAGATGCGGACCCCGAAAGCCTTGGCTGCGGCGCCCTCCGGATCGAACAGCACTGGAAGGTCCAGCCCCGTCGAACCGGTGAAGCGGCGCACGGCCGCTTCGCTTTCCTTGTAGTTGATGGCCAGCACCCGCAGTCCATTGGCCTGGCGATGTCGGGCGAGCGCTTGCAGCGACGGCATTTCGGCACGGCAAGGTTCGCACCAGCTCGCCCAAAAATTGAGGAGCACGGGGCTGCCGACCGAAGAGGCGGGAGTCCAGCTGTCGCCATTGGCGAACCGGAGTTCGACGGCGGGCGTCGGGCGCGAGCGCGGCCAGGGTCTGCGCTGTGAGCCCGATTCGGCCAATGCCGCGGGGGCAAGGGGCAGCAAGGCGGCTGCAATCAGCCAGCACCGGCGGGAGCTTGCGGTCTCTAGCTGCAGGTCGAAAGCGGCCATGCTGATCAATGTCCCTGTCCTTTCGACTGGCGCGCCGCCATCGGCAGACCGCCTGCGCCGGCCCAAGGCTGCGCTCTTTCGGCGAACGCCTTGATGGGTTTCAGAATAGCCGGAGTTGGCACGACGCCTCCTCAAGAACGATGCCCAAGCTTACCTCTGGCCGTAGCCGGCTTCGCCGGCGCGTGCCGGCAGCCCGCGACCTTCGGGTTCGTGCGTGGACAATGCTGGCGCGAGTCGTGCGTGGTGACTAGCGAAGCTGCGTCTGCATTTAACCCATTCTTTTTGGAGCTTGTGAAAGATGAAGTCCCGTGCCGCCGTTGCCTTCGAAGCCGGAAAACCGCTGCAGATCGTCGAGATCGATGTCGCTCCGCCCAGGAAGGGCGAGGTACTGGTCAGGATCACGCACACGGGTGTCTGCCACACCGATGCGTTCACCCTGTCGGGGGACGACCCCGAAGGGCTGTTCCCCGCGGTGCTGGGGCATGAGGGCGCCGGCATCGTCGTCGAAACGGGCGAGGGCGTGACCAGCGTGCAGCCGGGCGACCACGTGATTCCGCTCTACACGGCCGAGTGCGGCCAATGCCTGTTCTGCAAGAGCGGAAAGACCAACCTGTGTGTGTCCGTGCGCGCCACGCAGGGCAAGGGCGTGATGCCCGACGGCACGAGCCGCTTCTCCTTCAACGGCCAGCCGGTCTACCACTACATGGGCTGCTCCACCTTCAGCGAGTACACCGTGGTTGCTGAGGTATCGCTGGCCAGGATCAACCCGCGGGCCAACCCCGAGCAGGTCTGCCTGCTGGGCTGCGGCGTGACCACCGGTCTGGGCGCAGTCAAGAACACGGCCAAGGTGCAGGAGGGCGACAGCGTGGCCGTGTTCGGCCTGGGCGGCATCGGCTTGGCGGTGATCCAGGGAGCGAAGATGGCCAAGGCCGGCCGGATCATCGCGATCGACACCAACCCCGGCAAGTTCGACCTGGCCAGGACCTTCGGTGCGACGGATTGCGTCAATCCCGATGACCACCCCAAACCGATCCAGCAGGTCATCGTCGAGATGACCGGGTGGGGCGTGGATCACTCCTTCGAATGCATCGGCAATGTCAGCGTCATGCGCGCGGCCCTGGAGTGTGCCCACCGCGGCTGGGGCCAGTCCGTGATCATCGGCGTGGCCGGCGCGGGCCAGGAAATCGCGACCCGGCCGTTCCAGCTGGTCACCGGCCGACGCTGGCTGGGTACGGCCTTCGGCGGGGTCAAGGGCCGCAGCCAGCTGCCGGGCATGGTGGAGGACGCGATGAAGGGCACGATCCAGCTCGCACCCTTCGTCACCCACACGATGCCGCTGACCGGCATCAACGAGGCCTTCGACCTGATGCACGCAGGCAAGTCGATCCGCTCCGTGGTGCACTACGGATGAATCAAACCTCGGGCGGGATCGCGTCCGGCACCTGTCAATAGGCTCACAGGCGCGGCGGAAGCGGCTCGGGACGCGTCATGCTTGCCCGCGATGCCGCACGAGAGCCAGGTACTCCGACCGGGTTTGCGGCGTCACGGCGGACACCAATTGGTCGTACGAGGTCTGATGGCGCGACAGCATGCGCGCGGACGCAACCGTCTTGGTTCTGCAGAACCAGTGGCAGGTGTGTTGCATCAGGAACAGTTCGGCAGAGATGGCGAAGGCGCGTTCACGCGGCGATGTGGCAGCGTTGGCGTCGATGGCGCGACGGATGCCGCGCGCATGGATGGCCAGCGCTTCGCGCATGTCGAAACTCCGGAAGATGGCGAATGAGAACGGCACCCAGATCGGCAGCAAGCTGACCCGCACGAGCGCCGGATCGGCGGACGCAAAGTCCGAGGCCAGGCGCGTGACCTGGGAGCACAGTTCCTGTTCAGTGGGGCGCAGGACGCCCCAGACGTGCTGCTGGCGGTCAGGCTCGGCCTCGCCGAGCGCGCGCAAATACCCCTGCGTCAGCGTTTCCATGTTCTTCTCGATGCGATGGCGCGACAGGAAATGCCCGAGCAGCGCGATGCGACGACCCTGCTGCCAGGATTTGAGCATCCAGCAGGCGATGAGTAACAGTGGGATGAGCAGCAAGGGGTCCATGGGAGGGCAGTTGGGTTTCCGGCGACGGCCAGGCCGTGCACGACAGGGACGGCAGCATAACGCCGCCGCCCCCTTGCCCTTCTCATGAGCCCGCGGTCGCGCACGCGGCTCGAATCCCATGGCGCCGCCCGGCAATCAAGCATCCAGGGCCCGGTCGGCTGCCCGCAGCTCAGTGGAATGGAGCGCCTGCCTTCCAGCCGGCTTGACCGGGGTTCGATCCCGTCCGTGCAGGCCATCTCTCGCTCTTCCACTCGACCTCAGGACGATCCGCGGCGGACGGCGCAAGCGTTCGACGGCTTTCAGCAGCGTCAGGTGCAGCACATCGCGCTGCGCGTGGCTGCCACCCAGGCGGTGCGCGTGCGCCGGCAGGCTGGCCAGCAAGCTGGTCGCGAGCGCGTCGTCGCCACGGCAGAAGGCGATCAGCGCCCGGCACGCCGGCAGGCCGAGCTGCAGCGTGGTCTGACCATGCCGCGTTGGCAGGTTCTGCGCGGCCGCCAGCGCGCGCTCCAGCCTCAGGGCGCGCTGCCAATCGCGCGCGCCGACGAAGGCCAGCATGGCGTGAACGTCGTTAAAACTGCAAAAGCCGTCGTCGATGTGCGGTGACCACGCGGCGGACAGTTCCTGCCAACGCGCACGGGTGTCCGTGCTGCCTTCGAGTTCAAGGCGCCAGAGCAGGGCGGCGGCGTCGATCAGGTCGGCGATCCCCTCCGACGGCACGGCCCTGACGCGCCGGTCGTACAGCGCGAGCGCGCGGTCGGCCTCGCCTTGCGCCAGGTGGAACAGCGCCAGGTGCCACCAGCAATGGGTGCTGACCAGGCTGTCCTCGGCCCAGTCCTGGATGTGCGCGTTCATCCAGCGCAGGCCCTCGGCGGTGCGGCCGGTCATCTCGAACACGTGCGCCATCACATGGTGGGCCCGCGCATTGGCGGGGTTCAGGGCGAGGGCGTCGCGCGCGGTCTCCTCGGCGCGCTCGAAGTCGCCGCACTCGCCCAGGCCGAAAGCGTGCATGGCCAGCACCGTGTGGTAGCCCGGCAGGTCGGCCGACCACTCGGGCAGCACCGCGGCAACGCGATCGTGCAGGCGCGCGACATCACCGGTGACGTGGTCGAACGCATGCGCCACGTGCAGTGCGACTGCATCGCGCGGATAGGTATCCAGCACATCGCCGAGGCGGGCCTTGGCCGCTTCGTAGTCGTCATCGATGACGGCTGCCAGGACGGCGAGGTGGCCCTGCTCGCGGCTGTTGGCGCGCAGCGCGGCGGCGCGCGCAACCACCGGGCGCGCCAGACGCACGCCCTTCGGGTCGCGCCCGCACGCCAGCAGGTAGGCCTGCAGCAGATGCGCCATCACGAAACCGGGCGACTGCTGCAGCGCCTGGGCCAGCGCCTCCTCGGTGCCGCTGCGCCAGCCGAGAAAGGCCGCCAGCGCGCGCTCGTAGGCCAGCAGCGCCGCCGGCGTGGCGCCGGTCACGGGGCAATCGCGTGCGTCGGCGGCGCTCATATCGATCCCTCGGCCAATACGCCAGGCGCCGGCGCGATGTCGAGATGGACGTCCGGCGGCGGATGCCCGATTTCCGCGATCACGCTGATGATGACGGCCGTCACCGCGATCGCCGACGCCATCGCAGCGGCCCGTTTGTAGAGCGGCAGAGTCATGGTGCTCTCCTTGGAATGCCTGTTCCGTGGAAGCGTCGACTGTCGCCGGCCGCGGTATTCGCGCCATTTCAGGGCGCACCGGTTTGCGGTCGTTTTGTATCGCGGGCGTGTCCGAAGTGGCCGCGTCGCCATGGCCGAGCTTGTGCTGCAGCACGCGCCGGCACGTGTGGCCCGAAGGTCCACTGGCGCCTGCCCGGGGGAGCAGGAAAGATGAAGCTCCGCCATTGCGCGGGGCTGGCGCTGCAGCACATGGACCCTTGTTCTTCTTCCGCCCTGTTCCAGACCCCTGGCCGGACCGCCGATCGGGCGGGCGCGGCCGGTGCGGCCCCGTCGATCCGCCATACGTGGTGGATCAGGAGCCCCGCCTGGGACCTCGTCTGGGTCCTGAACGCGCTGTGGCTGGCGCCCCTGGTCCTGCTGCTGGAGCGCACGCACGGACACGCACGCCACAGTCCCGTGGACTGGTTGTTCTTCGCCCTCGCCGTCCCCCTGTGGTTCGGCCATCGAGTCTCATCGGCTTGGCTCGCCTACACCACGCGGGCCTACCGCCCCCTGCTGTCGACCCAGCGCCTGCGCTTCGTGGCTTGCCCCCTGGCGATCGCCGTCGCCTGCTTCTCGGTCCTGCTCGCGCCCGAAAGCGTGCTGCCGATGCCGCTGGAACAGCGCGTGGTCTGCCTCGCCATCGTTGACTACCTGTTGGTCAGCCATCATTTCGCCGCACAGCACTTCGGCCTGCTCAGCCTTTACCGCGGCCGGGCGGGGCGCGGCGCGGACGGCATCGCCCGTCGCTTGGATCGGTGGTTTGCGCTGGTCGTGGGGGGCGGGGTCGTCGTGCTGGCCAACGCCCTGGCCGGATCGATTGCATTCCAGGATCGATGGATCGACCCGCTGCTCGGGGAAGCGCTGTCCGACACGGTGGTGCAGGCCGTGAGCAACGGCAGCATGGTCCTTGTCCTGACCCTCACCACGCTGATGCTGGCGGTGGAACTGCGTTCGCCGCGCCCGTCGCTGCCGCGCATGGCCTACGTCGCCAGCGTCTCCGCGATCGTTCTTCTCGGCTTCCTCCATCCCTTCGTGTTTCTCGTGCTCTGGAGCGTGCAGCACTGGAGCGCCGCCATGGGCGTCGCCGCGCTGGCGGCGGCCGGCGGGCCGCAGGAAACCGGCGCGCACTGGCAGCGCCTGCTCGCGCCTGTCAACCGGCGTGGCTGGTCCGTCCTGCTCGTGCTCGCCGTGCTTTCCGTCTTGCTGTTGCCCTTGCTGGAGGTGGAGGCGGTGAGCGACGACTACGTGTACGCCGATCGTCTCTTCGGCGAAGCAGCGCTTTGGCTGCGCGCCTCGCCTTTCGTGCCGGCGTTGCTGGCGCTCGGTTTCTCGACCGGATTCATCCACTACGCCCTGGACCGCGCTGCCTTCCGCTTCTCCTCGCCCGAGGTGCGGCAGGCCGCCCGCGGGCTGCTGGAGCGCGCCGACGAAGCCGACCCGCGGGCCTAGACCCCGCTCAGCTCAGAAGCGCTCGCCCGCCGGCAGATAGCGCCACTGCCCCGGCGGCAGGCTCGCCATGGGGACTCGCCCGATGCGGATGCGCCGCAGCGCGGCAAGCTCGAGACCGACCTGGGCGCACATCCACGCGATGGCTTCCGGTGCGATGCCCTTCACGGCGAAACGCAGGTGCGCTTCGCTCTGCCAGCTCACGCGTGCCGGCGGCAGCGCCCGCCCGTTCCGGACCAGGCCATGGCCAAGCCGCGACAGGCCGTCGGGCGCCATCGCGCCCTTCACTTCGGCGACGAGTTCCTGCTCGATGAAGGCCGCATCTTCGGTGAGCTTGCGCACCACGCGGAAATCCTGGCTGAAGACACACAAACCGCTCGCGTGCACCGGCAGCGGCAGCAGCGTTTTCAGGCCGACCTGGTGGGCCTTGCTGCGGCGGATGCCCGAGGTGTCCCCGCGCCAGTGGCCGGCCTCCGCCAGCAGCTCGCGCGCTGCCTCGCCCTCCATGCCCGCCGGCTTGTGGATCAGGAAGGTGGCGGACACGACGGGCTGCAGGCGCGCCTGCGGATCCACTTCCACGTGCTGGCCTGCCGCGACGCGCACCTGAGGCTCGTCGACACGCTGCCCGTCCACCCGCACCCAGCCTTCGGCGATGTATTGCTCAGCCTCGCGGCGCGAGCAGGGCACCAGGGCGGCGACGACCTTGGCGAGACGCTGGGCGTCGCCGGGCAGGGTGGGCATCGGGGGTGGCGTGCTCATGTCGAACATCATCCTATGGAGGGCGCGTTTCGTGGTGGGGACTGTTGCCCCCGCTGTTCAGGCGAACTGAACCCAATCCCTGCCAGTGGCAACTCAGTGGCGACCGGCCATTCAGAAACGGGCGTCGAGTGATCAACAGTGGAGAGAAGACATGGCGAACTACCGGATCGGGCGCATGGCCCTCCACCTGATGTGCATCCTGCGCGGCAGCGACTTCCGAATGCACATAGAGGGCATGGCGCGGGAACTGCAGCGCTGGCCTCCTGGCTGCTGAAGGCACGGATGGGGTGGTTCAGGCCAGGGCGGCCTCGCGGTAAAGACAGTCGCGCTCTAGCACCGCACGGAAACGCCCGGACCGCGATCCCTGGCCGGGAGATTTCCCACTGCTGTTCTTCCTACGGTCAGTCACCTATTCTTCGACGCAAGATGGTGTATTCCGGAGGTTCAGGCCGATGCTGAAGTTCCTCACCGTGTGCAGCGCGCAGGCTTCTGCCGCGCTTCTCGTGTCTGCAAGTGCCGCCTTGCCCGCATCTTCCCTGGCGCAATTGGCGTATGAACCCGTCGCGCTCGCCTGGACGGCGATGGAAGTCGAACATGCCGGCGTCAACGGTTGGGAGGCCATTCGCCAACGGGCCGCGCACGACGACCCCCTGGACTGCCGCAGCGCGTGTGAACGCGCCCAGTCGATCTTTCAGGAGTTGCTCCTCGTCGCCCGGGCGCAGACGCCACTGGCGCGGCAGCTGGACTGGTCGCTCACCATCGTTCGCGATCCTGCGATCCGCGCACTGTCGTTTCCAGGCGGACAGATCGTCATTTCGGACGCTTTCATCGGCGCGGAGCTCGTGAGCGACGAGGCCCTCGCGTTCGTGCTGTCGCACGAAATGGCGCACTGCGTGCTGGAGCACGAGCGTCAGGCACTGACCTTTGCACGGATGCTCTTGCCGCGCGAGGTTCCGCGCAGCGTCGCCGACGTCTACACTGAAATGGACTACAACTTCGGCCTGCTTCAATCGATGGAGCCCGTGCTGCAGCAGGGCGAGCTCGAGGCCGATGAGCTCGGGCTGCTGATGGCCAGTGCCGCCGGCTTTGCGCCTTCGCGACAGCTTGAATTCATGCAGCACGAGGTCCGGCGCGCAGGAAACGAGACGACTGTCGTCAACACACACCCAACTGCCGGCCAACGCCTGCAACTGCTGCGTGATCGCCTGCCCTTGGCCGAGCGTCTGTATGCCGCCTCGCCTGTTCGGGGCAACTAGGATACGGCTGGCGAGGGTCAGCGGTACGCAGACACGCAGCGAAGATTCAGCACACTTCGGCGCGCAGCTGACGCCTTGGCGCCGGTTCCGGCACCACTTCCAAGCCTGCACGCGCCCGTGGTCTCCCATTCCCGGAGAGTGACAGCCAGCAAGCGCTGCACGCGAGTGCGGAAGAGCGCCTGCTCGAAAACGTGACTTGCGGAGTCGCGGCCAACGATGGACCAGGATGCGTTCATGATGTCTCCCTGAAGCACGCGATTCTGCTTGGCGCGTATGTCATCCCGACGACAGGTGGTAAGCCGGCGTAAACCTGAGTTGGCGTGATGCGTGACAGTACTCAGCGGTGCCATCACGTCTGCGGCGATGCCTGGCCGAGCCATGCCGCTACCCATGTGGCAGAATGCGCCCCCTTCCTTCGCAGCCACTCCGAGGATTGCCAGTGACGTCCATCTCCATTGCGCAATCGACACCCACCGCCGCGGCCATCGCCGCCGTCGTCGCCCGCCACTACGCGTTCGGGGAAGCCGGCGAATGCGAATTCCTGCGGCGCAGTTTCAACCAGGTCTACGGCCTGCGGTTCGGCGATGGCCGCCGGGTCGTGGCCCGGCTGTGCGCGGAGCGGCCGCGGGGCGCGCCGAACACGATCTACGAAGCGGCGCTGCTGCGGCACCTCCGGGGAAGGGGCATCCCCGTCTCCGCCTGCCTGCCCAGCGCGGCTGGAGAAGACTCGGTCATGGTTCTTCTGCCCGAGGGCGAGCGGGCGTTGATGCTGTTCGAATACCTGGAGGGCGATGAGACCGGCGACGCGCCCGAGGACATCCACGCATTCGGCGCGGGGCTGGCCCAGCTGCACGACGCGGCCTCGAGCTACGCCGGCCCACCGAGCCGGTATGCGTTGGACCTGGACTACCTGGTCTCCCGGCCGCTGGCGCGCACGCTCCAGGCGCCGACCATGACCGACGAGCTGCGACCGCAGTTCCAGGCGATCGCGGCGCGCTTGCGTTCACGCATCGAGGAAATGCAGGGACTCACGCAGGTGGTCTGCCACGGCGATTCGCACGGGAGCAACAACTTCATCACGGCGGATCCGCACGGGCGCAGGGTTGCTTCCTTCTTCGACTTTGACGAGTGCGGCCCGGGCTACCTCGCTTACGAACTGGCGGTGTACCCGTGGTCGCTGCACCCGCGCAGCGTCGATGGCCAGCTGAGCGAGAAGGCGCTCGATCGCTGGAAGCGCTTTCTCGACGCGTATCGCGCCGTGCGCCCGGTGGCCGGGCAGGATGTCCAGGCCCTGCCGGCCTTCATCTCGGCGCGCCAGTTCTGGCTGATGGGCGAGTACGCCGGCCGCATTCCCGTGTGGGGATCCCAAGCCATGCCGACCTCGTGGCTGCGCCGGCAGGTGAAGATGCTCACGTACTGGGAAGAGATGACTCTGCCGAACTGACAGGGTCAGCCAGGCCGCGCCGTGGGCCGGGTCATGACCACTTGCGCTACGCTTCCCGCCACAGGAGGGGAACATGGGGCCAATCCAAAGAGCCGCCTTAGGCGGGCTGGTGTTCGCCGCGACGGTGGCACACGCGGTGCAGGTCGTGGGCGTCTCGCCGCAGGGCGAAGTCGCGCGGGTGCGCCAGCTCGTCGCCAGGTTCGACGAGGCCGCGGTCGCGTTCGGCGATCCGAAGGCGCCGGCACCCTTGCAGCTGTCCTGCTCCGATGCGCAGGCCACGCGGGGCACCGGCCGCTGGACCAGCGAGCGCGAGTGGGTCTTCGATTTCGCCGAAGACCTGCCCCCGGGCATCAACTGCACGATCCAGACCCGCGCCGCATTCAAGCCCGCCAAGGGCGAGCTGCTGGCCGGCCAGTGGCGCTTCAGCACCGGCGGGCCGTTCGTGCGCTGGGCCCAGCCGCCCGGCGGGCGGATCGACGAAGAGCAGCAGTTCCTGCTTCAGCTCAACGGCGACGCGACGCTGGCCAGCGTGCAGGAGCGCGTGTGGTGCGAAGTCGAAGGACTGGGCGAGAAGGTGCCGGTTCGGCTGCTGCAGGGACGCGAGCGCGACGAGCTGCTGAAGGCCCTGCACCGCGACAAGGCGGCTGCCAAGGCGCCGCTGGCACACCTCACGTTTGCCTGCAACCGCCGCCTGGCGCCGAACGCGCACGTGCGCGTCGTCTATGGCAAGGGCGTGCAAACGCCCAGCGGCGTGCCCAACTCGGTGGAACGGCGCTTCGAGTACCAGGTGCGCGAGCCGTTTGCGGCGAGCTTTTCCTGCGAGCGCGAGAACGCGCAGGCGGCCTGCCTGCCGATCCGGCCGGTGTTGCTGCGATTCAACGCGCCGGTGCCGCGCAAGCACGCCGCGCAGGTGCGCCTGCGCGGCGACAAGGGCGTCATCGAGCCCAGGCTCGATGACGCCGGCAAAGACGCCGACAGCGTCGTCGAGTCGCTGAGCTTCCCGGTGCCCCTGGCCGAGCGTGCGCAATACAGCGTGGAACTGCCCAAGGACTTCCGCGACGCCTCGGGCCGCGCGCTGCACAACGCCGACAGCTTTCCGCTGAAGTTCTCGACCGCGGCGATGCCGCCGCTGGCGAAGTTCTCCGCCGCGCCCTTCGGCATCGTCGAGCGCTATGCGGAGCCCGACTCGGGGCCGCTGCTGCCGGTGACGCTGCGCAATGTCGAGCCCGCGCTGCGCGTGCAGGCCGCAAGCCCGGGCGAAGTCATCGACTTGAAAGCCCAGGCGGATACCGAGATCGTGCGCTGGCTGCTCAAGGTGCAGCGCTACCACGAGAATCGCGTCGAGCGGGCGCGCGCGCAGGCCGACAGCCGCCTGCCGCTGCCGCCCGCGTTGGACAAGCAAGGCCGGGATTGGGTGGAGGGCCGCGCCGTTTCGCTGCTGGCCAACCAACCCGGCGCGCGCGTGCTGGAACTGCCACGGCCGGCGTCGAACGATCCGCGGCCGTTCGAGGTGGTGGGGATTCCGCTGGCGCCGGGCTTTCACGTCGTCGAGATCGCCTCGCCGGTCCTGGGGCAGTCGCTGCTCGATCCGCGCTACGGCCAGGCGCGCACCATGTACGTCCGCACCGCGGCGCTGGTGACCAACTTGAGCGTGCATTTCAAGCTGGGCCGCGAGAACGCGATCGCCTGGGTGACGACGCTGGACAAGGGGGCCGTGGTGCCGAATGCGCGTGTGCGCGTGTCGGACTGCCAGGGCCGCGAGCTCGCGAGCGCGGTGACCAACGCGCAGGGCGTAGCCGAACTGAAAGGGCTGGACCCCGAGGCACCCGCTTGTGGCGGAGGCGACGGCTGGCGGCGCGCCTATTTCGTCAGCGCCCGCGCCAAGGATGCGCAGGGTGGCGAGGAACTCGCCTTCACCTTCAGCGACTGGTACCGCGGCATCGAGCCTTGGCGCTTCAACGTGCCGACCAGCCGCGACAGGCAGCCCGATGCGCGGTACCACAGCGTGCTCGACCGTGCGCTGTTCCGCGCCGGCGAGACGGTGTCCATGAAGCATGTGGGTCGCGTCGAGACCAGCAAGGGCTTCGGCCTGCCGGAGGACCCGCCGCGCGACTTGGTGGTCACCCACCTGGGCAGCGGCCAGCAGTTCACGCAAGCGCTGGCCTGGCGCAAGACCGCCACCGGCGGCCTGAGCGCAGAATCCGCGTTCAAGATTCCGCCGGCGGCCAAGCTGGGCGAGTACTCGGTGGTGCTGAAGGGCAAGCCGCACCGCGAGTTCCCCTCGGCCAACTTCCGGGTCGAGGAGTTCCGCCTGCCGGTGCTGGAAGGGCGCGTGGCGCCGGAGCAGAAGACGCCGCTGGTCGCCGCGACCAGCGTGCCGGCCACCGTGCAGGTCAACCACGTCGCGGGGGGCGCGGCCGTGAACCTGCCGGTGCGCCTCTCGGCGCTGGTGCGCGGCAAGAACCTGTACTTCCCGGACTACGAGGAGTTCAGCTTCCAGCCGCCGCGCGAGCGCAAGGACACCGGCGCGGCGCCGGGCGAAGACGACAGCCAGCAGCCGGACGACGGCCGCGTCGTGGCCGACAAGCTGCCGGTCACGCTGGACCGCAACGGGTCCGGGCGGGTCGCCATCGAGAAACTGCCCGTTTCGCCACGCGCGCGCGAACTGGTGCTCGAGGCCAGCTACGCCGACCCGAACGGCGAGGTGCAGACGCTGCGCGCCGTGCACGCGCTGTGGCCGGCCGCGGTGGTCGTCGGGCTCAAGACCGAAGGCTGGGTGTCGGCCGGCAAGGCGATCCGGTTCCAGGCCATTGCGCTGGGATTGAACGGCAGGGTGCTCGAGGGCGTGCCGGTGCAGGTCAAGGCTGCGGCGCGTGCCGTCAGCACCAGCCGCAAGCGGATGGTGGGCGGCTTCTACACCTACGACAACCAGACCACGGTCAAGGACCTCGGCACCGTGTGCGAGGGCAGGAGCGACTCGCGCGGCCTGTTGCTGTGCGAGGCGACCATGGCGGAGCCCGGCGAGATCGAGTTGGTCGCGACCGCCAAGGATCCGCAAGGCCTCGCCAGCCAGGCCGCAGCCTCGCTGTGGGTGACCCGGCAGGGCGAACTCTGGTTCGGCGGGGACAACAGCGACCGCATCGACGTCCTGCCCGAGAAGAAAAGCTACCAGCCCGGCGAGACCGCGAAGTTCCAGGTGCGCATGCCGTTCCGCCAGGCGACCGCGCTGGTCACGGTGGAGCGCGAGGGCGTCATTTCCTCGCGGGTGATGCAGCTGCGCGGCGACGATCCCACGGTGGTGCTGCGCATCGAAGAAGGCTGGAGTCCGAACGTGTACGTCAGCGTGCTGGTGCTGCGCGGGCGCCTGCGCGAGGTGCCCTGGTACAGCTTGTTCACCTGGGGCTACAAGTCGCCGCGCGAATGGTGGCATGCGTTCCGCTTCGAGGGCCGCGACTACGTGGCGCCGACGGCGCTGGTCGACCTGTCCAAGCCGGCGTACCGCCTGGGGCTGGCCGAGATCCGCGTCGGCCACCAGGCGCATGAACTGGCCGTGAGCGTCAAGCCCGACAAGGAAGCCTATGCGGTGCGCGGCACGGCCCGGGTCAGCCTGCAGGTCACGCAGCCCAATGGGCAGCCGGCGGCCAACGCGGAAGTGGCGCTGGCCGCGGTGGACCAGGCGCTGCTGGAGCTAATGCCCAACGAGAGCTGGAAGCTGCTCGAGTCCATGCTGCGGCGGCGCAGCTGGGGCGTGGAGAATTCCACCGCCCAGATGGAGATCATCGGCCGGCGCCACTACGGCCGCAAGGCGGTCGCTGCCGGCGGTGGCGGCGGCAAGAGCCCGCAACGCGAGCTGCTCGACACCCTGCTGCTGTGGAACCCCAGGGTGCAGCTCGATGCGCAGGGCCGGGCCACGGTGAACGTGCCGCTCAACGATGCACTCACCGCCTTCCGCATCGTCGCGGTGGCCGACATGGGCACCGGCCTGTTCGGCACCGGCCAGGCCACGATACGCGCCACGCAGGACCTGCAGATCATCAGCGGACTGCCGCCGCTGGTGCGCGAGGGCGATGCCTTCAGTGCGCAGCTGACGCTGCGCAACACCACCGCCAAGCCGATGAAGGTGGAGGTCGCGCCGCGCGCGACCCTGCTCGCGCTGGCGCCGCAGACGGTGGACATCCCGGCCGGCGAAGCGCGCGATGTCGCCTGGAACGTGATCGCGCCGGCTGCGCTCGCGTTCACGCGCAACGAGGCCATCCTGTGGGAGCTGGAGGCGCGCGACACGCTGGGCGGCGCGCGCGATGCGCTCAAGGCCTCGCAGCGCATCGTGCCGGCGGTGCCGCTCACCGTGCAGCAAGCCACCCTGGTGCAGCTCGACGGCCCCTACAACCTGGAGGTGGCGCTGCCGGCCGACGCGCAGCCGGGCCGCGGCGGGGTGCGGCTGGCGCTGCAGCCCCGGCTGGCCGAAGGCTTGACCGGGGTGCGCGACTGGTTCGCCGCCTATCCCTTCGTCTGCCTGGAGCAAAAGGCCAGCAAGGCGATCGGCCTGCGTGACGCCAGGATGTGGCAGTCGGTGGCCGCGCAGCTGCCGACCTACCTGGACCGCGACGGCCTGGCGAGCTACTTCCCGCCGCGCGACGGCGAGTCCGATCGCGGCAGCGACGCGCTCACGGCCTATGTGCTGGCCGCCACGCACGAGGCTTCTGCCATCGATCCCGGCTTCGCGCTGCCGGACGACCTGCGCGCCCCCATGGAGAACGGCCTGGTCGCCTTCGTCGAGGGCCGCATCCAGCGCAACTTCTGGGCGCCGCGCAAGGACCTGGACGTGCGCAAGCTGGCGGCGATCGAGGCGCTCTCGCGCTACGGCAAGGCGCAGGGCCGCCTGCTGGGCAGCGTCACCATCGCGCCGAACGAGTGGCCCACCAGCGCGGTGATCGACTGGCTGAACATCCTGCGCCGCGTGCAGGATGTGCCGCAGCGCGAACAGCGCCTGGCGGAGGCCGCCACGATCCTGAAGGCACGCCTGTCGTACCAGGGCACCAAGCTGGTCTTCAGCACCGAACGCGAGGACTACTGGTGGTGGCTGATGGCCAACGGCGACGTCAACACCGCGCGGCTGATCCTCAGCGTGCTCGACGATCCGGCCTGGAAGGACGACATGGGGCGCCTGGCCAACGGCTTCATCGGGCGGCAGCAACGCGGCGCCTGGCACACCACCACCGCCAACCTGTGGGGCGGCCTGGCGCTGGAGAAGTTCTCGCGCAAGTTCGAATCGGTGCCGGTGGCGGGCACCACGCGCGCGGCGCTGGGCGGCACCAGCGCCAGCGTCGACTGGTCGCGGGTGGACCGCGTCACGACGGCCAGCGCCGACGGCGCGCCGCACCAGACCCGCTTGTTCGGCGCCCCCGCCGCGCCCGGCATGCTGCGCAACAACGCCATGATGCTCGCCTGGCCGCAGGAACCCGGCAAGTCGTCGCTGGCGGTCACGCAGCAGGGCACCGGCAAGCCGTGGCTCACCATCCAGTCGGTGGCGGCGGTCGAACTGAAGTCGCCGTTCTTCGCCGGCTACCAGATCCGCAAGACCATCACGCCAGTGGAGCAGGCGGTCGCGGGCAAGTGGAGCCGGGGCGACGTCGCCCGCGTGAAGCTGGAGGTGAACGCCGCCACCGACATGACCTGGGTGGTGGTGTCCGACCCGATCCCGGGCGGCGCCACCCTGCTCGGCAGCGGCCTGGGCCGCGACTCGGCCATCGCCACGCGCGGTGAGAGAAAGGCCGGCTCCGCCTGGGCGGCGTTCGAGGAACGCAGTTTCGAGGCCTTCCGCGGCTACTACGAGTACGTGCCCAAGGGCAGCTTCAGCGTGGAGTACACCATGCGACTGAACAACCCGGGCGAGTTCGCGTTGCCCCCCACGCGCGTGGAAGCGATGTACGCGCCGGAGATGTTCGGTGAGGCGCCCAACGCGCGGGTGAAGGTGGAGGCGGGCCGGTGAAGCGCTGGCTGGCCACGCTGCTGTTTGCCTGCGCGCTGCAGGCGCAGGCCCTGCCCTCGTTCGAGGAAGTGCGCGGCGACTGGCGCGCTTCCGAAACGCTGGTGCTCGATCGCAACGGCCAGCTCCTGCAGCGGGTGCGCACCGACATGAACGTGCGCCGGGGCGAATGGGTGCCGCTGGCGGATGTGTCGCCCGCGCTGCTCACGGCGCTGGTTTACTCCGAAGACCGCCGTTTCTGGGAGCACAGCGGCGTCGACTGGCGCGCCGTGCCGGCCGCGGCCTGGGCCAACCTCTGGAACCGCCGCACGCGCGGCGCCTCTACCATCACCATGCAGCTGGCCGGCCTGCTCGACGAAGCCGGCCGCAGTCCCGGCGGTCGAAGCGTGGGACAAAAGATCACGCAGGCCGCGGCGGCGACGCGGCTGGAGACGCTCTGGCGCAAGGACCAGATCCTGGAGGCCTACCTCAACCTGGTGCCGTTCCGAGGCGAACTGGTGGGCGTGGATGCGCTCTCGCGCACGCTGTTCGGCAAGGCGCCGCACGGGCTGGACGCCGAGGAGGGCGCGATCGCGGCGGTGCTGGTGCGCGCCCCCAATGCGGGCGCGCACCAGGTGGCGCAGCGCGCCTGCGCGGCGCTGCGCGAGGCGCAGGGCCTGCGCGAGTGCGCGGGCATCGCGGTGCGCACCGAGGCCGCACTGGCGCGGCGCGCCTTCGCCCCCAGCGAAGGCATCGCGCCGCACTTCGCGCGCATGCTGCTGCGCGGCACGCCCGCCGCGCCGGCGCGGATCAGCACCACCTTGCGCGCCGATGTGCAGCGCTTCGCATCGGCCAGCTTGCGGCAGCATCTACGCGAGCTGCGGCAGCGCAGCGTGGAGGACGGCAGTGTGGTCGTGCTCGACAACGCCAGCGGCGAGGTGCTGGCCTGGGTGGGCTCGTCCGGCGACCTGAGCGATGCGCAGGAGGTGGACGGGGTCACCGCCCTGAGGCAGGCGGGCTCCACGCTGAAGCCTTTCCTGTACGCGCAGGCGCTCGCGCAGCGCAGGCTGACGGCGGCGTCGCTGCTCGATGACTCGGCCGCCGCCATCCCGACGGCCGCCGGCCTCTACATCCCGCAGAACTATGACCATCACTTCAAGGGCTGGGTGTCGGCGCGCACAGCGCTGGGCGCATCGCTGAATGTCCCGGCAGTGCGCGCGCTCGTCATGGTGACGCCCGAAGCGATGGCGCGCACCCTGCAGGCCGCGGGCCTTCCCTTGCGCGATTCGGGCGACTACTACGGCTACAGCCTGGCGCTGGGCAGCGCCGAAGTGCCGCTGCTGGGGCTGGCGAATGCGTATCGCACCCTGGCCAATGGCGGGCGCTTCGCGCCGGTGCGCTGGACGCGGACGGCGTCACCGGCGGCGCAGGCGATCGATCCGGCGGCGGCCTTCATCGTCGGCGACATCCTGTCCGATCCGAACGCGCGGGCGCGCACCTTCGGCACCGACAGCCTGCTGGCCACGCGCATGTGGACGGCGGTGAAGACCGGCACCAGCAAGGACATGCGCGACAACTGGGCGGTCGGCTGGTCGTCGCGCTACACGGTGGGGGTGTGGGTCGGCAACGCCAGCGGCGCGCCCATGCACGACGTGAGCGGCACCAGCGGCGCCGCGCCGGTCTGGGCGGCGGTCATGCGTCACCTGCATGCGGACCTGCCGTCGCGCGCGCCGGCGCCGCCGCCCGGGCTGGTTCGCGTCCGGGTGCAGTTCGCCGATGCCCTGGAAGCGGCGCGCGAGGAGTGGTTTCTCGCCGGCACCGAGCAGGCGCTGGTGGCCGTGCACGACGAGCGCGCCTCGCGCCACATCCGCTCGCCGGCCGAAGGCACCATCGTGGCGCTCGATCCCGACATCCCGGCCGCGCGGCAACGGCTGCAGTTCACGGCCGGAAGTCCCGCGGTGCGCTGGCGCGTGGACGGCCGGGAGTTCGCCCGCGGGGCGCAGGCCGCCTGGCTGCCCTGGCCCGGGCGGCACCTGATCCAACTCACGGATGAGCGTGGGGCGGTGCTCGACGAGGTGCGCATCGAAGTGCGCGGGGCCGGCCTGAAGGTCGCGGGCGGCGCGGGCCAGCCGAGGGCGAAGTGACGCGGCGGCGCTGACGGTTTCCGACTCGACAGGACAATGACCCTCCGGTGATACTCGGCTGATGAAGAGACTCATGACTCGCGCCGAGGTTGACCCCGCGCAGACCTGGAACCTGGACGATCTGTTCGCCTCAAGGGAAGCCTGGCTGGCCGAGTGCGAGGGCATCGAGCGCGCCCTGCCGACCATCACGGGCTACCAGGGCCGGCTCGGCGAGGGCGCGGCCCAGCTGCTGGCCTGCCTCGATGCCCGCGACGCGCTGCTCGCGCGACTGCAGCGCGCCAGCGTGTACGCCGGCCTGCGCAACGCCGAGGACGGGCGCGACCCGCAGCGGCAGGCGGCACTGGCGCAGGCGAACAGCCTCGGCGCGCGCGTCGAGGCCGCCATCAAGTTCGTGGACACCGAGATCCTGGCCTTGCCGGGCGGCACCATCGACCGGTACCTGCAGGCCGAGCCGGGGTTGGCAGTGCACCGGACGGACCTGCGGGACCTGGAGGCCCTGAAGCCGCACATGCTCTCGCCGGAGACCGAGCGCGTGCTGGCGGCACTCGGCGAGGTGCTGGGCGCACCCGCGATGATCTACAACCGCGCCAAGGCGAGCGACATGCGGTTCGAGCCGTTCACGGATCCTGCCGGGGCGTCGCAGCCGAACTCCTTCAACCTCTACGAGTGGACTTACGAGGGGTCGCCCGAGGTGGGCGTGCGCCGGGCCGCCTGGAAGACGTTCTGCCAGGGCTTGAAGCCGTACCAGCACACCTTCGGCGCCACGTTCGCGACGGAGGTGAGCAAGAACATCGTGCTGGCCCGGGCACGCCACCATGCCAGCGCCGAGCGCTTCCTGCTGCACGAGCACAAGGTGCCGTTCGAGTTCTACACGACCGTGCTCGACACGATCCAGGCGGAACTGTCGCCGCACATGCGCCGCTATGCCCGCCTGCGCAAACGGGTGCTCGGGCTCGATGAGCTGCTGTACTGCGACCTCAAGGCCACGCTGGACCCGGGCTATACGCCGAAGATCTCTTTCGAGGAAGCCGGCGCTTTGATCTTGGAGGCACTGGCGCCGATGGGCGAGGACTACGTCGCCACCGTGCGCAACGCCTTCGAACGGCGCTGGATCGACCGGGCGAACAACATCGGCAAGTCCTCCGGCGCCTTCTGCGCCTCACCCTACGGCGTGCATCCCTACATCCTGATGACCTGGGCGGGCTCCATGCGCGACGCCTTCGTGCTCGCCCACGAGCTGGGCCACGCCGGCCATTTCGCATTGGCCGGCCGCCACCAGCGCTACGTCAACACGCGCCCGGCGATGCCTTTCGTCGAGGCACCGTCGATCATGAACGAGGTGCTGCTGGCACGGCAGATCCTGGCGCGCGGCGGCGACCCGCGCATGCGGCGCTGGGTGCTGATGCAGGTCCTGGGCACCTACCACCACAACTTCGTCACGCACCTTCTCGAAGCCGAGCTGCAGCGCCAGGTCTACCGATTGGCCGAAAGCGGGACGCCGGTGACCGCGGACCTGCTGAACGAGCGCAAGGCCGCGATCCTCGCCAGATTCTGGGGCGACACCCTGGTCATCGACGAGGGTGCCGCGATGACCTGGATGCGACAGCCGCACTACTATTTCGGCCTGTACCCCTACACCTATTCGGTCGGCCTGGTGGCCGCCACCTGCCTGGCGCAGAAGGCCGAGCGCGAAGGCGCCGCGGTCATGACGGGCTGGCTCGATGTCTTGCGCGCGGGCGGAACCTTGCAACCGCTGGAGCTGATGCGCAAGGTGGGCATCGACCTCGCCTCACCGCTGCCGCTGCGCGATGCGGTCGGCTACGTCGGCCAGCTGGTCGCGGAGCTCGAAGCGAGTTTTTGAGGGTTCGGCGCGGCCCGGAGGGAAGCCGAACGCCCGGCGGCTTCCTGTGAACGACCGCACAAGACGCGGGCTCACAACTCACAGTGGATTTCCCGGCTGCCCGGCAATCATCTGGGCATGCAATACACCACCGCCCACCCCGACAATTGCCGCTACTGCAATTCGCCGCTGCGGACACAGGCGAACTTCTGCGAGCAATGCGGCCTGCCCACTACGCGCCAGCGCCCGCCGGCTGATGTCCTGGCGCGGCCCCAACCGGGTGCCGCCAGGGAAGCCGGCGGTGCCCAACGGGCGATGTCCGATTGGCTGGCCTGACGTCAGGTGCTGTTCATGCAGTCCGCTGACATCGCTTTTGTCGTGTTCGCCTTCATGTTGCTGATCCTCGTGGCGCTGCTGATCCAGGGCATCACGCGCGAGGCGCGGCAGCGGGCCGAGGAAGAAAAGACCGCGTTCCTGCGCGAATACCCCGGGCTCACGGAAGAACTCGCGCGCGAGCGGCGCGCAGCACGGGGCATCGCCTTTCGTTCGCTGGAAGCCCGACGCTGAGGGGCGGCCTGCGCTGAGGGTGCTGGGCGGCGGCGGCCATCGGCGGAAGCGCGCGCCCCGCTTCACTCGCCGGGTTTCTTGTCGTCCAGCTCGCCGAACAGGTCGCTCAGTGTCCGGCCGCCTTCCGGATGCGCGCTCGACGTCATCGGCGTCCCTTTCGGATACTCCTCCGCGATGCGGTCTTCCCAGTAGGTCGCGGGGTTGGGCGCGCTGCACAGGCGCCGGTACACCTCTTCCGGAACGTGCTTGTAGGCCAGGATCGACTGGTTCTCGAAGTGCAGGTCGAGCTGGCGCGAGGCGCTGTCGTAGTGCGCCTTGCGGATGCGGCCGCCGCTGAAGGTCTTGCTTGGCATGGGATGGGCCCGGGAGTTGAGCCCATTCTGCACCCCGGGCAGCGACTTACGCGTAGGTCCACAGCATCTTCGTCGCCAGCACGTACAGCAGGAAGGCGAAGATGCGGCGCAGCGTGATCACCGGCAAGCGGTGGGCGAGGCGGGCACCGACGGGCGCCGTCAGCACGCTGCCGGCCACGATGCCCAGCAGGGCAGGCGCGTACACGAAGCCCAGTGCCATGGGCGGCAGGCCGGGGACTTGCCAGCCGCTGAACACATAGCCGAGCGTTCCCATCAGCGCCACCGGCAGGCCGAGCGCAGCACCCGTGCCGATCGCGGTGGTCATGGAAACGCCGCAGAACAGCATGAAGGGCACGGTCAGGAATGCCCCGCCCGCCGACACCAGCCCACAGACGGCCCCGAACAACAGCCCGATCGCCACCAGCGCCGGCGTGCCGGGCAAACTGCGCGCGGCCGATGGCTTGCGGCCGAACAGGATCTGCGTCGCGCCCGCGTACACGATCACGGCGAAGGCCAGCGCCAGCGCGCGCTGCGACACCCATCCCGACAGCGCGGTGGCCAGCAGGGCGCCGACGACCATGCCGGGCCCCATGCGGCGAACCAGCGACCAGTCGACGCCTCCCAGCCGGTGGTGGGCGCGCACGCTGGCGCTGGAAGTGAACACGATCGACGCCATGCCCGTGCCCAGGGCCAGATGCACCACGTGGTCCGGGGCGAGTTGTTGCGCGGTGAGCATCGCCGCCAGCAAGGGAACCAGCGTCATGCCGCCGCCGATGCCCAGCAGCCCCGCAAGAAAGCCGACGAAGGCGCCCGTGCCGAAGTAGATGAGGATCCAGAACATCGAAGCAGTATGGCTCAGCCTCGGGCTTCCGTGACGAAGCCGTGACCGTCACTTCCGTGCGCTGGTGGCGTTCCAGCCGTTACGCGCAGCGGCGTTCTACTGGCAGCACCACCTCCACGACCGTCTGCCCCTGGCTGCTTTGCACAGCCAGCTGAGCCCCAATGAGGGCGGCGCGTTCACGCATGATCTTGAGTCCCTTCCGGGCGGGCCCCTCTGCATCGAAGCCGCGACCGTTGTCGACCATGCGCAGATGCACGGCACAACCCCGCGTCTGGGCCTGAATGGTCAAGGTCGTCGCGTTGGCGTGCTGAAGGACATTCGACAACGCCTCGAACAGCATGAACTGCAGGTGCCGCATGGCGGCGCCATCCATATGGCGCAGGGGCACGATTTCCTCAACTTCCCAAGCCAGCTGGATCCCGGAGGCTACAAGGCGCGGCTCGAGGCGATAGCGCAGGCCGGCGAGCAGCGCGGTGACGTCCCCCTCCGGAAGGCTCATGGCGTCGATCGACAGCTTCAGCTGCTCCAGGGCGTCTCTCAGTGTGACCACAACCTGCGCCGGCTGCGTGCTTTGTGATTGCAGTTGACGGATGGCCGTGTTGATGTGGGCGCCGACGCCGTCGTGCATGTCGCGCAGGATTCGACTGCGCTCAGCCAGGCGCTCCTGTTCGCGGGCCATGCTCTCCAGACGGGTGTAGCTGCCGCGCAGTTCCTCTTCTTTTTGGGCCACTTGTTCCGCCAGGCTCTCGAGCAGGTGGGCCAAGTGGGCGTTGGCCGCGCGGTAGCGGGCAATGACGATGTAGCCCAGGGACAGGCCAAACAGCACGGACGAGTATCTCAACCACATCGTCGTTCCATAGGCGTCTGCAACACGAAGTGCCCAGGCGTCGCGCACCCCCATCGCGACATTGATAAAGGTGGCCAATGCAATCAGGCGGAGCTCCCACGAAGCTTTTCTCGAAAGGGCGTCGCGGCACAAGATGATGGCGAAAGGCACGAAAAAGATCGCTGCCAGCAGGTAGAACGCAGACAGCGGCCGGATGCTCTCCAGCGTCCAGCTCAGATGGGCCGCGGCGGCCCCGAACACCGGCAGCAGCCACCAGGGGCCGAACTTCGCCACGGGGTGTTTCCAGCCCGCGAGTTGGGCACAAAAAGCCATCATCCCCGCGCCCCAGGTTGCAATGGCGACGACCATCAGCACCGACCAGTACTCCCAGCCCAGAGGCGGGTTCATGAGAGGGAGATTGCTTAGCCGCAAGGCCCAGCTCAGTTCCGCGATACAGACAAAGAGGTACAGGGAATCGCGCTGATTGCCGCCCGGGCGCTGGTCCTTTTGCGTCAGCCAGAGGGCGAAAGCGGCACACGCAACCACCAGGCTCAAGACCACCACCCCCACAGAGACCAGAATCTGGTCTGCATAGTCCCTCTGGTACAGCTTGGCGACATCCTCCGCCGGGCCGAAGACCACGGGGGTCAGCCCCGCGCGCCGCCCGCCATCGGCGCGGATCAGGACTTTCAGCACGTTGTGTTCGCGAACGAGGTTCGCCGGCACGTCGACCAGCCTGGGCGCCTTGGCCGTGTCGGTCGTCCCGGAGGCCAGCAGATCCCCTTTCCTCTGCAGCAGAACGTCGTTGAGATGGATCTCATAGGCGTTGCCAACGCGAGAGATGTAGATCGCCAGCGGCTTGCTCGAGGCGGGGTGAAAGTCGAAGTTGATCTCGAAAGTTGCGGACCCGGGCAGGCCGTCATGCTGCCTGTCCCAGAGGTAGGGCAAGCTGACCGCCTGCGAGTGCGCACCGAAGCGGGTGACCGTCGTGGCCTCGGCACGGGCCAGCGTGAGCGCCTGCACCTGTGCATGTTCCGATCGGCTTGTCGCCAGGACCAGGAGAAGCAGGCTCAAAAAGACCAAGGCCATCCAGGCCACGCGACCGGTCGCCAGCAGGCTCGCGTATCGAGAGCGCACGAGCTGGGTCACACCTGCTTGGGCAGGTGAAGCAATCCGAGCTGGGACGCCTCGTACACCGCCTCTCCACGCGACTTCACTGCGAGCTTGGCGTAGAGATTCTTGACGTGGGTCTGAACGGTCGTCACGCCGATCCCCTTCAGCCGGGCAATGTCGCCATAGCTGAACCCTCGCGCAATGAGCTCGAGCACTTCCTGCTCCCTCGGGGACAACGCCCGCATGCCACTGGCGGCGGTTGCGCTTGCCGAGCTCAATCGGCTTCGCTCTTGATTCCCATTGATTCTTGCCAGCACGCGCCTGGCGATCATCGGCGACATTGGGGATCCGCCTTGCTTCATATCGACGATCACTGCGGCCACATCTTCCGGCGCTGAATCCTTGTGGATGTAGCCCAAGGCCCCGGCTTCGATACAAGCGAGGATATTTTCGTCATCGCCAAACATCGTGATGACCAGCGCCTCGCATCGCGGCTCGCGCTGCAGGGCGTAGCGGATCACGTCGATGCCGCTGCCGTCCGGCAATCCAATGTCGATCAAAAGCACATCCAGAGGCGGGTGGTCGCCATCGAGCCAGCGGCGCGCCTCCTGAACCGAGCTGGCCTGCCCGGCCAAGGCCAGTCGAGTGTCCTGCTGAATGGACTGGGCGAAAAAGCTCAGGCTTGGCGGGTCGTCTTCAACGACCAATACCTGCAATGCCTGCATGGCACTCATCCTTCGGAAAGCAAGGACGCCAGCATAACGCGCGGATGGCGCCGTCCCGGGGCTATCACTCGTGGTCTCACTCGAACATGGGATGGACGGCAGCGAGGAGGCCTCCTTGATCGACCGCAAGGAACGTCTGGGATGGCGTTGGCCTCCCTAATTCAAGGGAGGCATGGGTTGACCAAGGCGAAGTAGGCTTCGCTTGAATCCAGCTGTTCATCGTCAAGTCAAGATTCGCCGCTTTGTCGGTGAGGTAAGCCGCGGCAGGACATCAGCTATTGCGACAAGCGGCGCGAAGTCGACGAAATAGGGGAGTGAGTTCCAATGAAGTTATTGGCGAAGTCATTCGGCTTGTCGTCCGAGCCGCAGTTTGCTCACTCGCAACTCACACTGCCGCAAGCCCGTTCCAGCGGGCAGGCGCATGACGCGTCGCGCCTCCAGAGCCAGTTCTCTCGCACGGAGCCGATGTGCTTGGAATGACCGGAGGGCGGACGCTCGCGTCAGAAGCCGGACGTGTCCAACCATGGACCGGCTCCCGCAATGACCAGTCGAGCAAACTGCAGACATTGAGCCAGCCACGACTCCGGGAACCGACCCAGCACGAACAGCCGGTGTTCGGGCTCGGCATGTTCGGCTTCAGCCCGCTGGATCGAAGAATGCTCGAGGCCTGTCTGATCCCACGTGACGCAAGGCCGGGCTGGAATGTCTGCGCTTTCGCCGAGGCCGACGCCTGGTGGATCAATGGCGCGAACGTGCGCGTTCTGCCGGACGGCAACCTGCGCGTGGCCGCTGGTGTACCAACCGAAAAGGCGCTGCGCCTGGACCTTGCCGAAGTCGACCGCCCGATTGCAGTCGCGACGCCGCTTTCGCCCGATTTTGAGCCGCACTGGCGGTTCGATCCGCTGTCGCCGCCCAGCATAGAGGCGGTGCTGCTGCAGTTTGAGACCTGGCTGTGGCAGGCGCGTGCGCAGTTTGTGCTGGGGGCGATGATCGCGGAGAACATCGACCAGATGCGTGGCGCTGTCTACCATGTCAGCCACCAGGGGCATTTGCTTGCGGTGGTCGATCTCAGTCAGAACAAGGCGGCGTTCTTGCCGCGAGTGCATCCCGAGACGCTGTGGGAAGCGAGCTGGCAGCGGCGCCCGCCTGCTGCGAACGCCCTGCCCGCGAGTTTCGTGAATACGACCCCTGCCGTGCTGGCCTGGACCTACGCGCGGCACACTGGACGTTCGCTGATCCCCGCGAGATACCAGCAACTCACCCTCTACTACCGTGGCGCGCCACGCGTGCCCTTGCGATTGCTGCGCGACTCGCATCTGCTGATCCTGTCCGAGCTGTCCGCGGGCCCTGCCAGCCTGGACGAACTGGAGCGCAGGACGACTTTGCCGAGATTGCGTCTCGAGAACGACCTGGCATGCCTTTACTACGCCGGCGCAATCACGTCGCGGCAGCGCAATGCGGGGAATCCGGGGCAGGACTTCAAACGTGAAACTGCGATTGCCCAGGTGTCCGAGTTCGATGCGGAAGCGCTCTGGGGCACCACGAAACCCCCGCCGCAGGATGTCATTTCCACCGCTCCGGTGATGCTCGATCCCGGTGCTCACAAAAGCTAGCCCCAGAGGACCACGAACGCCTTCAGCGCAGCACCTTGCCCGGATTCAACAGGCCCTTCGGATCCAACGCCTGCTTCAACTGCCGCATCAGCTCCAGTTCCACCGGGTCCTTGTAGTTGGCCAGTTCATCACGCTTGGCCACGCCGACGCCGTGCTCGGCCGAGATGGAGCCGCCCATGCCGTGCGCCACGTCGTCCACCAGGCGGCTCACGCGCGCATGGTGGGCCGCGAGGAAATCGGCGGCGGTCTGCCGCGCGGGCCGCAGCGGGTTGAAGTGCACGTTGCCATCGCCCATGTGGCCGTAGATGACCATGCGCGACTCGGGCACCAGCGCCAGCACGCCGGCCGAGGCCTTGCGCACGAAGGCGGCGATGCGTGACAGCGGCACCGAGACGTCGCAGCGGACGCTGCCGCCGGTGCGGGTCTGGGCATCCGAGATCTCCTCGCGCAGGCGCCAAAAATGCTGCACGTCGGCCAGGCTGGCCGCGAGGGCCGCGTCCTGCACCCAGCCGCGCTCCATGCCGGTCTCCAGCACCTGCTGCAGCGTCTCGTCCAACGCCTGCTGTGCGCCGCCCGAGTTCAGCTCCACCAGCACCATCCAGTCGTGCTCCTGCGCCAGCGGCGAGGGCACGCCGCCCAGGTACTGGCGCACCAGCGCCAGCGCCGGGGCTGAAATGAGTTCGAACGCGGTCACGGCCGGGCCGGCCACCCGCTTGGCTTCGCCCAGCAGCTGCACCGCGGCCTCGACGTCGGTGACCGCGACGAACGCCGCCGAGGTGGCGCGCGGCAGGGGCGCGAGTTTCAGCACCGCGGCCGTGATGATGCCCAGTGTGCCTTCCGAGCCGACGAACAGCTGCTTGAGGTCGTAGCCGGTGTTGTCCTTGCGCAGGCCGCGCAGGCCCCGGTAGATGCGGCCGTCGGGCAGCACCGCCTCGATGCCCAGCACCAGGTCGCGCATGTTGCCGTAGCGCAGCACCGCGGTGCCGCCGGCGTTGGTGGAGAGGTTGCCGCCGATCTGGCACGAGCCCTCCGAGCCAATGCGCAGCGGAAACAGGCGGCCGGCCTGCTCGGCGGCCGCGCGCGCGGCCGCCAGCGTCACGCCCGCCTGCACGGTCAGGGTGTCGTTGGTTTCGTCCACTTCCAGCACGCGGTTCATGCGCGACAGGCCCAGCACCACCGCGCCGCCGTGGGCGTCCGGCACGGCGCCCCCCATCAGCGAGGTGTTGCCGCCCTGCGGCACCACCGGTACGCCGTGGGCATAGCACCAGGCCATGACGCGGCTCACCTGATCCGTGCTGGAGGGCAGGACCACGGCGGCGGCCCGGCCGGTGTAGATCTTGCGGTAGTCGGTGACGAAGGGTGCGACGTCGGCGGGCGCGGTGAGGCAGGCCGAGGCGCCGACGATGTCGGCCAGGGCCTCGGCCAGGGGTGCGGGGGAGGAAACGTCCATGGAGAGCATCAGTATGCGGCTGAGAGCGTGGTCATCGAAGTCCTCCCTGGCACAGGTATTTCAGGTGCATGTAGTCGTCCAGCCCGTGGCGCGAGCCCTCGCGGCCGTAGCCCGATTCCTTGATGCCGCCGAAGGGCGCCGCCTCGGCCGCCAGCGCGCCCTCGTTGATGCCGACGATGCCGCTCTCCAGCCGTTCGGCCACGCGCCAGATGCGCGCCGCATCGCGCGAGTAGAAATAGGCCGCGAGGCCGAAGGGGGTGTCGTTGGCCAGCCGCACCGCCTCGTCCTCGTCGGCGAAGCGGAACACGGGAACCACCGGGCCGAAGGTCTCTTCCTGCGCCAGTTCCATGCCGGGATCGGCGTCGATCAGCACCGTGGGCGCATAGTAGTGGCCGGCACCGATGTCCGGCAGCGCGCGGCCGCCCACCACCACCCGCGCGCCGCGGGCCTGCGCGTCGCGCACATGGCGCTCGATCTTCTGCACGGCGCGCGCGTTGATCATGGGGCCGATCTGCGAAGCGTCATCTGTGGCCGGTCCCACCGTCAGCGCGCCCACGCGCGCGGCCAGCTTGTCGACGAAGCGCTCGTGCACGCTCTCGTGCACGTAAACCCGGTTGGGGCAGACGCAGGTCTGGCCGCCGTTGCGGAACTTGGCGGCCATCAGGCCAGCGACGGCGGCGTCGAGGTCGGCATCCTCGAACACGATGAAGGGCGCGTTGCCGCCCAGCTCCAGCGAGAGCTTCTTCAGCGTGTCGGCCGATGCGCGCGCCAGCTGCTTGCCCACCGGCGTGGAGCCGGTGAAGGTGATCTTGCGCACCCGCGCATCGCGCAGCCACAGGTCCACCACCTCGGGCGTGCGCTCGCGCGAGGCGGTGACCAGGTTGATCGTCCCGGGGGGCAGGCCGGCTTCCTCGGCCAGCGCCACCAAAGCCAGCGCGGTGAGTGGCGTGTCCTCGGCCGGCTTGGCCACCACGCAGCACCCTGCAGCCAGCGCCGGCGCCAGCTTGCGCGCGATCATGGCCAGCGGGAAGTTCCAGGGCGTGATGGCCGCCACCACGCCCACCGGCTCTTTCACCGCCATCAGCTTCTTGCCGCGCACCGGCTCCGGGATGATGTCGCCGTGGGCGCGGGTGGCTTCTTCGGCGAACCACTCCACGTACGAGGCGCCGTACAGCACCTCGCCCCGCGCTTCGGCCAGCGGCTTGCCCTGTTCGGCCGAGATGATGCGCGCCAGGTCCTCCTGGTGCGCCAGGATCAGCGCGTGCCACTGCTTGAGCAGCTGGGCCCGCTCGCGGCCGGTGCGCTCGCGCCAGGCGGGAAAGGCCGCCTGCGCCGAATCGAGCGCGGCCCGCGCATCGGCGGCGCCGCTGTCGGCCACGCGGGCGATGACCTGCAGCGTGGCCGGGTCCGCCACGTCGAGCGTGGCGCCGCCGGCCGCGCCTTGCCAACGGCCGGCGATGAAGTTGCGATCGCGCAGCAGTTCGCGGCGCGCCAGGGGACCCAGCATGCGGTGCTCCAGAAAAAAAAGGGGGGAAGACTCAGCTCACGATGCCCAGGTGCCAGGGCACGAACTCGTGGTCGCCCAGCCCCAGCGACTCGCTCTTGGTCGGCTCGCCGGAGGCATGGCGCAGGATCGCCTCGAAGATGCGCTGGCCCATCGCCGGCACGTCCAGCTCGCCGTCGAGGATGGCGCCGCAGTTGACGTCCATATCGCCCTTGAGCTTCTCGTACATCGCGCTGTTGGTGGCCAGCTTGATGGTGGGCGCGGGTTTGGAGCCGAACATCGAGCCGCGTCCGGTGGTGAAGCAGATCAGGTTGGCGCCGCTGGCGATCTGGCCGGTCACGGCCACCGGGTCGTAGCCCGGCGAGTCCATGAACACGAAGCCGCTGCGGTCGATGGGCTCTGCGTACTCGTACACGCCCTGCAGCGGCGTGGTGCCGCCTTTCATGGCGGAACCCAGCGACTTCTCGAAGATGTTGGCCAGGCCGCCGGCCTGGTTGCCCGGGCCGACCACGCCGTTGAACTGCCCGTTGTGGCCGCGGGTGTATTCCTTCCACCAGTCCAGCCGCTGCAGCAGCTTGCGGCCGACCTCGGGCGACACGGCGCGGCGCGTGAGCATGTATTCCACGCCGTGGATCTCGGGCGTCTCCGACAGGATGGCGGTGCCGCCATGGCGCACCAGGATGTCCATGGCCGCGCCGAGCGCGGGGTTGGCGGTGATGCCGGAGAAGCCGTCGGAGCCGCCGCACTCCAGGCCCACCTTGATGTGGCTGGCCGGCACCGGCTGGCGCCGGTAGGCATTGGCCAGCGGCAGCATCTCCTCCACCGCGCGGATGCCGGCGGCGATGGTCTCCTGCGTGCCGCCGACCTCCTGCATGACCATGGTGCGCAGCAGGCGGCCGCGTTCCAGGCCTTGCGAGTCCACCAGGTCGGCCACCTGGTTGCGCTCGCAGCCCAGGCCGACGATCAGCACGCCGGCCAGGTTCGGGTGGCGCGCATAGCCGGCCAGCGTGCGACGCAGCAGGTCGAAGTGCGCGCTGGGCGAGGACATGCCGCAGCCGGTGGTCTGCGCGAAGGCCGCCACGCCGTCGACGTTCGGGAAGTCGCGCAGCCGCTCGGGAGTGAAGTGCGCGGCGATGCGGCTGATGACGGTCGCCGAGCAGTTGACCGAACTGAGGATGCCGATGAAATTGCGGGTGCCGACCCGGCCGTCCTCGCGCACATAGCCCTGGAAGCGGGCGCGCTGGTCCTCGGGGACGTAGTCCACCGGCCGCACGTCCAGGCCGAAGCCCGGGTCGCGCTCGAAATCGGCCAGCGCCAGGTTGTGCGAATGGACGTAGTCGCCCGGCTCGATGTCGCGCGCGGCCACGCCGATCACCGCGTTGTACTTGTAGACCGGTTCGCCGCGGGCGATGCGGCGCGCGGCGACCTTGTGGCCGGCCGGCACCTGGGCGCGCAGCTTCACGCCGAAGTCGTCCAGGACCTGGCCCAGCGCCAGCGGCGCGCGGGCGACCAGGACGTTGTCGTCGGGATGCAGGCGGATCAGGGGACTCATGCGATTCGGGCGGTGGGCAGACAGGCAGGCAGGCAGGGCAGGGCGAGGCTAGTAAGCGCTCAACCCTTGGCCAGCAACTCCTTCAGCTTGAGGCGCTCGATCAACTGGGTCTCGTGCTCGTACACCTGCCCCACGTACTTGCGGTAGTCGGGACCGTCCAAATACATCACCGGTGCATCGATGCGGTCGGCCACAGCCTTGAACTCCTCGCTCAGGACAGCGACGCGCAGCGCCTCGCGCAGCTTCTTCTCGACCTCCGGCGGCAGGCCGGCCGGCGCGCCGATGCCGTTGGGCGCATCGACCACCACCTTGAAGCCCAGCTCCTTGAGCGTGGGCGTGTCCTTGAAGCGCGGCGTGCGCTGTTCGCCCCAGGTGGCCAGCAGGCGCAGCTTGCCAGCTTCCACGTGCGGCGCCCAGGAGCTGGAGTCGGCCAGCATGTCGACCTGCCCGCCCAGCGTATCCTGCAGCGCGGCGGCGCCGCCCTTGTACGCAATGGCGTTGAGCTGGATGCCCGCGGCCAGCGCGAACTCTTCCATGCCGACGTGCGTGGCGCCACCGACGCCCGCGTGCGCATAGGTGACCTTGCCGGGGTTGGCCTTGGCGTGGGCCACCATCTCCTGCAGCGTCTTGAAGCGCGAGCCGGGCTGCACGGCGATGCCGAAGGTCTGGCCCGAGGTGCGGGCGAGGTAGGTGAAATCCTTGCGCGGGTCGGCCTGCAGCGTGCCCAGCTGCGAAAAGCGCGTCACCGAAATCGGGATCTGGCCGATGGTGTAGCCGTCCGCCTTGGCCGAGGCGATCGCCTTGGCGCCGATCATGCCGGCGGCGCCGGCGCGATTCTCCACCGCGATCGGCTGCTTGAGCACGCGCGCGGCCGTCTGGCAGATGGCGCGCATCGACGCGTCGGCGGTGCCGCCGGCCGGCCAGGGGCAGATGAAGGTGATCGGCCGCTCGGGGTAGGTGTCGGCCGCCAGCGCCAGCTGCGGCAGGGCCAGGCCGGCCGCGCCGGCGGCGGCGCCCAGCAGCACGCTGCGGCGGCGGATGTTCAGTTCATTCATGCATGTCTCCTCATGAGGTCGGTGGACGAATCGCGTGCGGCCCATTCGGAAAGACGGGCTGGAGCAGCGGATTGTTCCCGGCGGCTTCATAACAGACAAATCGATAATCATCATCGCTTCATGCAGACCACGTTAACTATGATCGCGCCATGAGCCGAATCGACCGCGCCCTGCGTTCCAACCTCAAGCTGCGCCACCTGCAGCTGGTGGTGGCGCTCGACCAGTTCCGCCACCTGGGCCGCACGGCCGAGTTCCTCGCGGTCAGCCAGCCGGCCGTCTCGCGCATGCTGGGCGAGGTGGAAAGCATGCTGGGCCTGAGCCTGTTCCTGCGCTCCACCCGCGGCACCGAGCCGACGCCGGCGGGCGCCTCCATCGTCCGCTTTGCCCGCCAGGTGCTGGCGGAGTACGAGCGCACGCGCGAGGAGATCGCGGCGGAGGAAAGCGGCGCCAGCGGCCGCGTCCGCATCGGCTCCATGGTGGTGGCACTGCCGACCGTGGTCGGGCCGGCGGTGGAACTGCTCAAGCGCCGGGCGGCGCAGGCCACCGTGCTGGTGGAAGAAGGCGACCTCACGCAGCTGCTGCCCAAGCTGCGCATCGGCGAGCTGGACCTGTTCGTCGGGCGGCTGGAGCCCGGCTATGCCTCGCCCGACCTGGTGACGGAGGCGCTGTACAACGAACCCATGCGGGCGGTGGTGCGCCCGCAGCACGCGCTGGCCGGCAAGCGGCGGGTCGCCTGGTCCGACCTCGCATCGCTGCCCTGCGTGCTGCCGCCGCCCTGGGCGTCACTGCGGGTCAAGCTGGAGCAGCAGTTCTTCCGCTATGGGCTGCCCCCGCCGGTCGACCTGGTGGAGAGCGCCTCCTTCCTGGCGCAGCTGGCGTTCATCCACGAACGGGACGCGGTCGCCTTCATGGCGGATTCGGTGGCCCGGCATGGCGAGCAGCTCGGCGTGGTCAAGGCCCTGCGCCTGGATGTGGCGGTGGACCTGCCGCCGGTGGGCATGATCACCCTGCGCGGCCAGCGGCCGACCGCGGCGACCGCGCAGTTCATGGAATGCGTCCGCAAGGTCGCGAAGAAGGACTGAGGAGGACCGAGGCGGACTGAGGCGGACTGACTGCTGGCGTCAGATTTTCAGCGTGCGCTTTCCTCGCCGCACCGGGGCCCGCGCCCGGAGTGCCGCCTCCACGGCGCGCTGGGCCCAGGGTGCCATCAGGGCCGGGGAGTCCATCGCCTCGGCCGGCACCGACCAGTAGTGCAGCCTCATGGTCTTGCCACGCGCCTCGTACTCGAACATGCGGCAGCCGGCCGCCGCGAACGCAGGCTCCGTGGTTGGATCTGCCTTCAGGAAGAGCGCGTCGCCGGTGACGATCGCGATGAAGAGCTCGTCGACGTACAGGCCGTGGCCGCCGAACATGCGCTTGACGCGCGCCGGCCCGACGGCCGAGAGCAGCTCGGCGCAGTAGAGTGCGAACGCATCCTTGGCGGCCATGCGCGAGTGTAGGTCGGGCAGGGGTCTCTCAGGCCGCGCGCACCAGCTGCAGCACCGCTTCCGCGAAAGCCACGGGCGCCTCCTGGGGCAGGTTGTGGCCCACCTTCGGCAGGACGCGGTGCTCGCGGCTGCCGGTGAAGCGACCGGCATGTGCCGATGCGGGCGAGGCCGGCCGCACGCCGTCGTCCGCGCCATCGAAGGTGATCGCGGGCACCGTGATGGGTGGCTGGGCCGCGAGCGCCTGCTCGATCGCGGCATAGGCCGGATCGCCATCGACCAGCCGATAGCGGTGGCGGTACGAGTGGATCACCACGTCGACGAAGTCGGGGTTGTCGAAGGCCGCGGCCGAGCGCTCGAAGGTCGCCTCGTCGAAGTTCCAGCAGGGCGACCAGGTGCGCCAGAGCAGGCGAGCGATGCCGCGCCGGTCGCGGCGCAGGCCCTCGCGTCCGCGTTCCGAATGGAAGTAGTACTGGTACCAGAGCTTGCGCTCGTTCTCCGGCGTGTCCGGCTCCAGCGCGCGTGCGTGATCGAAGATGTTGTAGCTGTTGAGCGAAACCAGGCCGCGGCAGCGCTGCGGCCAGAGCGCGGCGACGACGCAGCAGGCGCGGCCGCCCCAGTCGTAGCCGGCCAGCACGGCGCGCCGAATGGCCAGCGCATCCATCAGCGCCAGCAGGTCCGCGCCGAGTGCCGCCTGCTCGCCCGAGCGCGGGGTGTCCGTGCGCAGGAAGCGCGTGGAACCATAGCCGCGCAGGTAGGGAACGAGCACCCGGCAGCCCGACGCGGCCAGTTGCGGCACGACCTCGGCATAGGCGTGGATGTCGTAGGGGAAGCCGTGCATCAGGAACACGGGTGGCCCGTCCGGCGGCCCGGCTTCGTGAAAGGCGACGGCGAGCACGCCGGCCTCGACGTGCTTGAGCGGATGCAGCGTGTTCATTTCCGCAAGCGTGCCACAGACCCGGGCCGCTCGGGAGCCAGGGGTCTGCTTCCGGCCCGGGCGGTCGCACAATGGGCTTCGGACGCGGCGGCGTGGAAAGCCAGACACGCACCGAAGCCGACGGCGGCGCAAGCCACTCCGAACAAGCGCAGGGCTCAAGGACCTGCGTGCGCACCGCGGATAAGGGCGGCCTAACAACCGTTCGCCGGAGTAGCGCCCGGCCCGCGTCCGTTGGGAGTTGCAAGCAGGCCCCGCACCGCGCCACCGGCTTCTTGTCAGGCGTACTCGCCCCGGGCGATTGCGGCCGCGTGCTCCAGGGTGATGCCGGGCCCGAGCGCGTCGGCGTGGCGGTGCGCCAGCCGCCATGCAAAGTGCTCGCGCCGGTACACCAGCGTGACGCGCAGTTGCCAGTCTTGCGCGGGCAGTCCGCCGACAGCGCAGCGCACCCATTCGATCAGCGCGAGCACCACCAGGTCCTTCGCGCTGTACGCCTGGACCAGCTCCACCGACAGGGTCCCGTCCTTGAAGAACTGCCGCAGCGATTGCCGCGCCTCAGCAACCTGCTTGGCGCGTGATGGCTTGCCGCCGAAAGGCGACATCAGGGTGAAGTCATCCGCCAACGGCGCCAGCGCGAAATAGCGATCGGCATCGCCGCGCAGCAGGGCCGCATTGGACTCCTCGGAAAGCTGCAGCAGCTCGGCGACATCGCCGTTCGCCGGCAAGCCAGCTGTAGCCGCCGCATAGCCAGCGGCAGTGGACGCCATCATGGAAGGTCTAGCAGTTGACATGGTCTCTCCAGTGAATCGGAAGCAAGGGCAAGGGATGCCAAGGCCGGCGAAGGATGGGCGCCGGGACCTACTGAGTCCAGCGATATGATTTCAGGAAGGTGATGAATCCGGTTCATCTCTCGCGCACCGACCTGAACCTGCTCGTGCTGTTCGAGGTCGTGCTGGAGGAGCGTCATGTCGGGCGGGCGGCCCGCCGGATGAACCTGACGCCTTCGGCGGTCAGCCATGGCCTGGGCCGGCTGCGACGGCTGCTGGGCGATCCCTTGTTCCTGAAGACCCCCAAGGGCGTGGTTCCCACTGCGCGCGCCCTGGAGTTGGCCGCGGCGGTCGGGGACGTGCTCGCGCGCGCCAGGAGCCTCATCGCGTCGGCCGAGCCCTTCCAGCCGGGGAGCTCCACGCGCCGCTTCACGATCGGCGCGCCCGATGGCGCCTCGGCCGTTCTCGTGCCGTCCTTGCTGGAGCGCCTGCGCCAGTCAGCGCCGGGCATCGGCATCGGCCTGCGGCAGCTCCTGCCCATGCCCGGGGCATCCGCCGATGCCGCGTGGGGCCTTGCCTTCGCCGAGCTCGAGACCCGGGCGCTGGACGTGGCGATCGTGCCCTCGGACCGCGTGCCGCCCCGATTCCACAAACGGCTCCTGTACCGCGAGGACTTCGTGGTGGCGCTGCGCGCGGGGCACCCGCATGCGCGCAGGTTCACGCTGGACCGCTACTGCGCGATGCAGCACCTGGTCGTTTCCCAGAGTGGCGACCCCCATGGCTTCGTCGACGACGTTCTCGCCAGCCATGGCCGGGCCAGGCGCATCGCGATGACCGTCCCGGACTTCACTTTTGCGCTCATGGCCGTGGCCGACAGCGACCTGGCGTGCGTGGTGCCGAGGCGTTTTGCCGAAGTCCATGCGGCAAGGCTTGGCGTGGTGAGCATCGAGTCGCCCGTGCCGCTGCCGCGATACCGGCTGCATGCGGTCGTGCCGGAACAGGCGATGATGGATTTGGGCGTCGCTTGGCTGCTGGACATCATCGAAGCATCCGTGCCGGCGCGAGCCAAGGCCGGTGGCCGGGCGGCCGCCTCGCGCCGCTAAGCGCGCGCCGCCGAGGACGTCCGCACCGTGCCTCGATTCCCGACATGGCAGAGCTACACTGGCGCCATGCAACTGAAGATCGTCGTCTATTCCAAATCGGCCTGTCCTCAGTGTGACTCGGCCAAGATGATTCTCAAATCCCGCGCCCTGGCGTTCGAGGAAATCAAGATCGACGACGAGGCGGAGCGGCTGGCTTTCTACGCCAAGTGCGGGCCTTCGGTTCGCCAGATGCCCCAGATCTTCATCAATGACCAGCGCGTGGGAGGCCTGGCCGGCCTGCAGGCGGCGCTTTCCCAGCTGGGTGGCTAGCCTGGGAGCCCCGATCGACCGGTTGGCGCGCTGTCGGGGAACGATCGCGCTCATCCCGGTGTTCGGTGGACCGAGGTGGGCCCGCTGCTGGTTGGCTGCGGCCTGGCTTCTGGCCATGCCGTTCGCGGCCAGCGCCCAGGATGCGGTGCGCCAGTTCGCCGCCGAGCTGCAACTGCACGAAAGCCAGCAGGTGCTTCATGCCGACAAGCCGGTCCGCTATGTCGACGGCGAGGCCGGGGCGCGGCTGCAGCGCTTGCTCGATCCGTCGCGCGCGGCGCAGGTGCTGGACGACATGGTGGCCGCCATCCTCCGGGGCGACTCCGTGCCCGACCTGGGCGTGCAGATGAGGCCCATGGCGAGCCGGTACCTGAAAGCCTTCGACCAATGGCCCGTCGAGTACGAGAACGAATACCTGGACGTGCAATTCTGGTCGGTGCAGATCACCAAGCGTGCGCTGGCGAACGTCGCCGTGCAAGGCCCGGGCGCAGACTCGTCCAGCGCACCTGCGTCAAGCCAGTGGCTGGCATCGGGTCGCAGCCTGCTGCTCGGGGTCGCCCGCGTCATGGAACTTGCCATGCGGCAGAAGATTGAATCCGGCGTGCTCAGCCCGGGTGGCAGCGAACGGGCACTGGTGCTGGTCAACGAACTCGCCGGCGCCCGTGGCGAGCCCGCCGGTCCCAGGTAACTCCGTCAGCCAAGGCCATTGGCATCCGATGGACCGGCAGCGTGCTTCAGCGGTACGGCGTCATGCCGGCTCCACCAGGATGCGCATCTGCGCCAGCATCGATTCGCCCGGCGGCAGCACCACCACGCCCAGCTCGCTGGCGGGCAGGCCGGCGGCATGGAGCTGCAAGGCATTGTTGACGTGGGTGACCGGCTCGATGGCGAGGTAGTCGCGCACCGGCGAGCAGAACACCACCGCCCGGGTGAGCTCCGACTGCACGGTCACGCGCATCACCGGATCGGTAAGCTTGGCCTGGCCATCCCAGCCATCGAAGCAGTGGTCCACCGCCAGCGTCTCGCAGGGCTGATCCAGCCCGCCGGCGGGCTCGCGCCGGGTGGGCAACATGTCCGTGCCCATCTCCCAGCGGCCGGTCGCATGGAAGGCGATGCGGGCGCCCGGGCGTTTCACGAAATTGGGATGCCAGCCCAGCCCCATGGGCGCCGGCTGCGCCGACTGGTTGGTCGCCGCCAGCGTCATCTCCAGCCCGGCAGGGGTGAGGCGCAGCATGTGCGAGCAGTCGAAGCCGAAGGGCCAGGTGGGGTCCGGCCGGTGCTCGCAGGCCAGCATGATCGAAGCTTCGTCCTGCTCCAGCACCGACCAGGGACGCTGCCAGCCAATGCCATGGATGGCGTGCGGCTCGGCGCTGTCGTTGCGCACCAGGGGATGCAACGTGCCCTGCCACACCAGCCTGGCATGGCCGATCCGGTTGGAGTAGGGCACCAGCGGATAGCAGCCGGACTGGCGGGCCGAGGACAGCTCAGCCACCGGCATGGAACGCAGCACCGGCTGGTCCTGTAGCCACAAACCGGCGATGCAGCCCCCGAGCTGCGGGAGCAGCTGGCACCTGAGTGCGCCGGCGCGCAGTTCGATCATGTGAACGTCTCCTGCTGGCCACCGATTGTGCATGGCGGCAGGCGCTTATGCGCCCAAAGTCCAAGTTGCCGGGGCGGCGGCTTGCTGTCCAGAATCGAACTCGGCCGCAATGGGCCGGGGGAAAACGCCATGCGACTGGATTCGCTCACATCGCTGCTGGCGGCGCTGGTGGTGCTGCTGGTGGGGACCTTGTTGAACCGGCGCATCGGCCTGCTGGCGCGCTACAACATCCCGGACCCCATCACCGGCGGACTGCTGTTCGCCGCGCTGGCCTCGGGCGTGGCGACGGCGAGCGGCTTCCGGCTGCAGATCGACCAGACCATCAAGCCGGTGCTGCTGCTGCTGTTCTTCGCCGGCGTGGGCATGGGCGCGGACCTGCGGCAGCTCAAGCGCGGCGGCAAGGCGCTCGTGATCTTCCTGATCATCCTGTTTCCCTACATCCTGGTGCAGAACGCGGTGGGCATCGCCGGCTCCTGGGGGCTGGACCTGCACCCGATCTTCGGCCTGGTGTCGGGCTCGATCACCCTGGTGGGCGGCCATGGCACCGGCGCGGCCTATGCCGAGCGCTTCGCCGACGTCAACAACCTGCAATCGGTGATGGACCTCTCGATGACGGTGGCCACCGTGGGCCTGATCCTGGGCGGCATCATCGCCGGTCCGGTGGCGCAGTACCTGATCGCGCACCACCACCTGCGCTCCGAGGCGGCGCAGGAGGCGGTGGCCGAGGGCGACCGCGTCGAGCGCGGCGCGATCACCACCGTGGGGGTCATTGGCGCGCTGGCCGGCATGCTGGCGGCCGTACTCGCCGGCCAATGGCTGGCCGCCAGGTTCTCCGGCGGCTCCATCACCATCCCGGCCTTCCTGTGGTGCATGCTGCTGGGCGTGGCCATCCGCAACCTGGGCCCCTTCCTGCGCCTGCGCTTCGACGACCGGGCGTCGGACCTGACCTCGGGCGTGTGCCTGTCGCTGTTCCTGGTGATGACCATGATGGCGCTGAACCTGGTCGAGGTGGTGCTGGCGGCGGGTCCGCTGCTGCTGATCCTGGCGCTGCAGGTGGTGTTCATCGCGCTGTACGCCGTGTTCGTGTGCTTCCGCTTCATGGGCCGCGACTACGAGGCCGCGGTGACCTGCTCGGCTTTCATCGGCTTCTGCATGGGATCGACCGCCACCGCCATGGCCAACATGCAAGCCATTACCGCGCGCTACGGGCCGGCGCCGCAGAGCTACCTGATCGTCCCGCTGGCGGGAGCGTTCTTCGTCGACCTGATGAACGCCTTCCTGCTCACTTTGATCCTGGCCCTGCCTTTCATGGGAGGCTGAGATGAAGCAGCCTGAGATGCGCCACCTTGGATTCCTGTTGAGCCTGCTCATGCTGCTCGCCGGCTGCAGCGGCGGCCCCGACACGCAAGCCCTGCGGCGCGATGTGGAGGTGCGCGTGGCGCAGGCGCTGCCCGGCGAGGCGCTGGTGCTGCAGGACTTGCAGCGGCGCGGTTCGCAACGCGACCAGAAGGCGCCGGAGGGGGAGAGCCGCCGCATCGTTTACTACGACGCCAGCTTCCGCGTGCAGAAGGACATGGACTTCGGCGCCTGGGACGCCCCCGGCATGGCCGGCCTCGTCTCGGCCTTGGGCGCGGGGCCCAAGGGGGTGGGCGGCGTGCAGTCGGGCGGCAACAAGGCAGGCGACATCGTGCGGGCGCACGGCACGGCGCTGTACAAGCGCGAGGCCGACCATTGGGTGGCGGTGGCCGGCGCCGGCTTCCGGCCCAAGGAGGCGCCGGCCTATGCCACCAACACCGCCACCGGTCCGGCCGCTATTCTGGACGCGATGCGCAAGGTGATCGATTCGGTGTCCAAGGAGACCTCCCCGGCGCAGATGGCCATCATCGAGGAGGAACTGACCGCCGCGCAGGCATCCATCCGGGCGCGGCTGGCCCGCGCCAGCGCGGGCTATGCGATCGCCGCCGGCCCGGAACATGGCCAGTACCTTCGCTTCGCGCGCGCCCTGGACGAGCCCGGCGGACCGCGCACGCTGCCTCTGGTGACCTTCGGTGGCGAGGAGAACCTGGATCTGCTGCGCGAGGGCAAGGTGCAGGTCGCGCTGGCCCAGGCCGACTCGGCGCTGGCCGCCTACGAAGGCACCGGCCCGTTCCAGGCGCGCGGTGCGGCACCGGCGCTGCGCGCCCTCGGCAGCCTGTACCCGGAAGCGGTGCACGTGATCGTGCGCGCCGACAGCGGCTTGGCCGCGGTGGCCAGCCTGCGCGGGCGGGTCGTCGCCATCGGGCAACCCGGCGCCGCCTCGCGCACCACCGTGCTGCGGGTGCTGGAGGCGCATGGGCTGACGCCGCGCGACATCCAGGCGCGCGAGATCGGGCTGGCCGACGCGCTGGTGGCGCTGGGGCGCAAGGAAGTGGATGCGGTGCTGCAGGTGATCGGCATTCCCGCCGACAGCGTGCGCGACGCGCTGACCAACGTGCCGCTCAAGCTGCTGCCGCTGTCGGATAGCGCCATTGCGCAACTGACGGCTGGCCGCACCGGCCTGTTTGCCTACGCCATCCCGGCCGGCAGCTATCCCAGGCAGGGCGCGGGCGTGAACACCGTGGCCACCGCGGCCGTGTTGCTGGTGGGGGCGGACCTGTCCGAAGCCGAGGTGGGCGCGCTCACCAGCTTCGTGTTCCGCAAGGGGCGCGACTTCGCCGCCCGCGGCAGCGCGCAAGGCCTGCAGGTGTCGGCCGCGACGGCGCGCCAGGGCCTCACGGTGCCCTTGCACACGGCGGCCGCGCGGGTGCTGGCGCCGACAGCCCAGCCGGCTGCCAGCGCGCCGCGCTGATATCCGCGTCGACCTGACGGTGGAGTCAGGGGCAGCGCCGAAGGCCTCCGCCGTCGATGTCAGAATGCGGCCATGAGCGGCCAGAACGACCAGAACGCAGTGCAGGAGACTGCCGAATACATCCCTTTCGAAGAATTCCGGAACGGGCTGCCCCACGGGCGCTTTCGCGTCATCGTCAATCCCGCGCTGGCGGCGCCCTTCGTGGCTCACCGCACGCACGCCACGCCCCTGGCGCTCGCCATCATCGGCCCGGGCATTGCCGCGGCCCTGGTCGGCTATCCGTGGATCGGCGCGCTGCTGGTGGCCGCAGGCATCCTGCTGCGCCGCGTCATCAAGACCCAGGCGCCGCGCATCCTGCTGCACCTGGCTTCGCACCAGGCATCGGCCTACGAGCAGGCCACCGAGCACGGCGTGATGGAAGTGCGGCGGGCCTGAGCGCGCGCCTCTGCTGAACTCCGGGCCTCGCGGGATCGCCGGCGCACTAATCATTCGTTCGAGCAAATGGCAGGGAGCCGATTCGCCAGCAATGCCTGATGCACCCCGCGCAGATTGCCCCCGCGCCCGAGCAATGTCTGCCCTGGGTCAAGAGCGGCGTCATGGCAGCTTCGGTAGGATGTGGCGAGCACCCACCGAACGTGTCACGCAAGACCAGACCTTGCGGCCCCTTGGGTGCATCCTGGAGCCCCAACCATGAACGAATCTCCACAGCTGGCGGAATGGATCCTCGAGCAAACAACGGATGCCCTCATCTTTGCTGATCCCGCCGGCAACATCGTCCGCTGGAACGAGGCTGCCGGCAGGCTGTTCGGCTACAGCGCCGCGGAGGCCCTGGGCCAGAACCTCGACCTGATCATTCCGGAACGCTTGCGCGCAGCCCATTGGACCGGCTTCGGCAAAGCGATGACGACCGGCCAGACCCGGCTGGCCGGCCGGCCGTCCTTGACGCGGGCCGAGCGCAAGAACGGGGACAAACTCTACGTCGAGATGACCTTCGCCGTGGTGAAAGACGACGCGGGTGGCGTGGCCGGTTCGGTCGCGATCGCGCGCGACGTGACGGAACGGGTGCAGAAGGAGCGCGCGGCCGCCGCGCCGCCCTCGGCCAGCTGAGCTGCGACTTCGGTCGACACGGCCCTAGCACAGGTCGGGCAGGGTCGATTTCCACAGATCGCGTGGAGAAGGCTGTGGAAAACCGTGGCCCAAGTGCTGAGCCGCCAGTCCTGGCGCGGCGCGCAGCCCGGTGCTGCTTCCGTGAGCAGCGGCAGCCGCCGCTGCCTCTTCAATGCGATCCTGTGGTGCGAGCGACACACTGAAGTCCTCGTGCGGTTCTGGCTCGCGACGGGCCTCCCCCGCGCCCCCAGACAAGCAAGTCCTTCGCGCGCAGAGCGTCGCGCGACCCCGGCCTGCACGACAGGGGGAGCGTTACACGGCTGATACGCAGCCGTCCGTCTCAGAAACAGCGCGGATACAGCGTTCCGGCAGATTGTTGCCCTGACGCGTCCCATCGCGCCAGCCGACCCCCTTGACCCTCCATCGACGAAGGAGAACACCATGACAGACCAGATCGTCTCCGCACTGCAGCAAGGCATGCGCGGGCGCGTCATCGGGCGAGACGACGCCGACTACGACGCTGTTCGCGCCCTCTACAACGGCATGATCGACAAGAAGCCGCGCGTCATCGCCCGCTGCGTTGATGCGGCGGACGTCATCGCCGCCGTCAACTACGGCCGCGACCAGGGCCTGTTGATCGCGATCCGCGGCGGTGCACACAACGGCCCGGGGCTCGGCAGCTGCGACGACGGCCTGATGATCGACCTGTCCCTGATGAAGAGTGTGCGGGTGGATCCGCAGGCGAAGACCGTGCGGGTGGACCCGGGTTGCACGGGGGGTGACGTGGACCATGCCACACACGCGTTCGGCCTCGCGGTGCCCTTCGGCATCGTCTCCAGCACCGGCGTGGCCGGGCTGACGCTCGGCGGCGGCACCGGCTACCTCACGCGCAAGCATGGCTTGACGATCGACAACCTGCTCGAAGTCGACATGGTGCTTGCCGACGGCAGCTTCGTGACGGCCAACGAGCGCCAGCATCCCGACCTGTTCTGGGCCGTGCGCGGCGGCGGCGGCAACTTCGGCGTCGTGACGAGCTTCCTGTTCCAGGCGCATCCAGTCCGCATGGTCTATGCAGGGCCGATCTTCTGGGATGCTGCCGCGCACGGGAAAGCCGTGATGAGCGCCTATCGCGACTTCCTGCCCTCGGCGCCGGAAGAACTCGGCATATTCGTCGGGCTGAAGACGGTGCCGCCTATGGATCCGTTCCCGAAGGAGCACTGGGGAAAGCGCGCCTGCGCCATCATTGGCGCCTTCAACGGCAGCGCGGCCGAGGGCGAGAAGATCATGGCGAAGCTGCTCGGCGGCTTGCCGGCACCGTTCTTCAACTGGATGGGCGAGATGCCGTTCACGGCGATCAATTCGATGTTCGATCCGTTCTTCCCGAAGGGCCTGCAATGGTATTGGAAGGGCGACTTCGTCAAGTCGCTGCCTGACGCCGCGATCGAGGCGCACATCGCACAGGCCGCCAATGCGCCCAGCGACCTGTGCCTGATGCACCTGTACCCGATCGACGGCGCCGCGCGGCGCGTGGCGAAGGACGCGACGGCGTGGAGCACCCGCGATGCGACCTGGTCGATGGTGATCGCGGGGATCGATCCGGACCCGAAGAAGGCGGAGGCGCTCAAGACCTGGGGACGCGCCTATTGGAAGGCCGTCCACCCCTACAACATGGAAGGCGCCTACGTCAACTTCATGATGGACGACGAGGCGGATGGCCGCGTGCAGGCCACTTACGGCGACAACTACGCCCGCCTCGCGGCCATCAAGGCGAAGTACGACCCGAAGAATCTCTTCCGCGTCAACCAGAACATCAAGCCGGCCACCTGAGGCCTGGCCGCCGGCCCATCCAACGAATGCGCCCGCCTGCCGTCTAGGCCGCCGGGCGCTTTCGCAGGCTCATTCTCAAGCCGACCGGCGCCATGGTGAGCGCCAGCCGCTCGCGCGGTTCGTCCACGCCGGCCGCCGAGACGTCCACGACGTCGAACTGCGCCAGCAGCATCGCAGCGACCATCTTGATCTCCGCGATGGCCAGGTAGCGGCCCGGGCACATGCGCGGACCGGCGCCGAAGGGCATGGCAACGCGCTTGGCGGAAGACAGCGACGCGGCGGCGCCGGGGCCGCCGCGCCAGCGCCCCGGATCGAACTGCATCGGTCTCGGGAAATGCGCATCGTCGAGGTTGGCCGGACGCAGCAGGCAGATGACGATGCCGCCGCGGGGCACCAGGACATCGGCGACCACGGTCTCTTCGCACGCCTCGTTCATGATCATGGGCGCCACCGGCTTCAGCCGCATGGCCTCGTTGGCGCAGGCCTCCACGTAGTCCAGGCGCGCGAGGTCGTCGATGGCCCGCACCTGCCCGCCGGCTCCCAGCACCGCATCGACCTCGGCGCGCGCCGTTGCCAGGGCCTGCGGGTTGCGATACAGCAGCCAGAACAGCCACGCCAGCGTGTGCGCCGTCGTGTCCTCACCGGCCAGAAGCATGGTGAGCACATTGCCCGACACGTCCTCCTCGGTGATGCCGTGCGCGGCATCCTCGCTCGCAGCCACCAGGGCCTGGATCAGGTTGGCCGGCTGCTGCCGCAGCGCGGGCTGTTCCGCCAGGTCGCGCCGCGCCTGGGCGATGAACTCCTGCACGGCCGCGCGCAGCGCAATGACGTGCCCGGCCAGCGCCTTGTCCGGCCACCGCGGCAGGGGCGACATCAGGCGCTTGAACAGCGCCGGCAGGATGACGTTGAGGTGCTGCTGGATTGCGGTCTCGGTGCTCGCCTCCAGCGTGTTGAGGTTGTGGCCGAAGGCCAGGCTGGTCGTCACGTCGACCGTATAGCGCATCAGGTCGGCCGTGAGGTCGATCTCGCGCCCTGCCGCGGCTGCGTCCAGCCAGCGCCGCCGCAGGCGGTCGGTGATGGCGGTCAGTGCCGGCAGGTAAGTGCGGATGTGCGCCGGGTCCAGCCCAGCCAGCACCATGGGCCGCTGCCGGCGCCAGGTATCGCCGCTGGCGGAAAACAGCCCCAGGAAACCAAGCTCGCGCGAGGCTTGTTCCAGGCGCGTCGTCCGGCGGAAGACAGCCGGACGCCGCCGCAAAACGCCGGCCACGGTCTCGGGATCGCTGACCGCCAGGAAATGCCGGCCGCCGATGCGGAAGGCGAACACGCTCCCGTAGCGCCCGGACCAGGCCTCCAGTTGCCGGTGGAAGCTCTCAGGCCGCACTTGCGGCGCGACCCCGACAACCGGCCAGCCGCGCGGGCCGGGCACGGTGCTCAGCGCACGGGGCGCTGCAACGGCGGACGACGCGTCGCTGCTCATGCTGCCTCCATTCACGGCAGGGCCGTGATGCTACCCTTGTACACGACCTGCGCGCGTGCTGACGCAACCTTGTGTAGCGGGTTCGAAGGCTGCTGCGGCCCGGCGTGCGGCCGACAAGGGGCCGTGCCGCCTGACACCCGGGTGACTGCCCCTTAGGCGCATCGGCATAGCATGTCTGGCGCTGAAGTCACCGGAGAGAAGCCATGTCCGCACGCATCGCACCCGCCAGTCCTCCCTTCGACCAGGAGGTTGCCGAGATCATCGACCGGACGATGAAGGGGAAGCCGCCCCTGCACCTGTTCGCGACCGTCGCCCGGGACCCGCGGCTCAGCAAGAAGTTCTTCGCGGGCGGGCTGCTGGACAAGGGAAACCTGACCCTCCGGCAGCGGGAGATCGTCATCGACCGGACCACGGCGCTCTGCGGGTCCGAGTACGAGTGGGGTGTGCATGTCACGGTGTACGCGGCGAAGGCGGGCCTGACCGAAGAACAGATCCGATCGCTTGCGAGGGGTTCGGCCGACGACCCGTGCTGGACCGAAGAGGACCGGCTGCTGATTCGCCTGTGCGACGCGCTGCACCGGCATTGCGATATCGACGACGAGCTCTGGCTTTCCGTGCGCGGGGCGTTCAGCGAGAACGCCATCCTCGAGTTGCTGATGCTGGCCGGCTTCTACCGGACGGTCAGTTATCTGACCAACGCGCTGCGAATACCCTTGGAAAGCGACGGCGCCCGGTTTCCCGGCCAAGGCCCGTGAACAAGCAAGCCTGCGGAGGGCCGGTCTGTCAAGCGCGGCAGGGAGCGGGCGCGGGTTATAGGGGAAATCCCAGCCCTTCTGCCCGACAATATCGGCATGACGATTGCGACGACCTCCCACGATCTCCCGCTCCAGAACCTGGAGAACCTTCTCACTTCACAAGAGATGGAACTTCTGACGCCCAAGGAACTGGAAATCGAGCGCAAGGCTAAGCTGGAGGAGCTCAAGAAGCTGAGCTGGATGCGCCAGTCCGCCGAGCAACTCGTCAGCCGTGTCCCGGTGTCCGTGTTTGCCATGGGCAGCCTGGTCGAGGCCGACTAGGCGACAGGCGCGGCAAGCGGCATCTTGTTCCGCCAAGGGCCCCGCACGACGACTCAGCTGTTTCCCGCCCATACGGTAAAGTGCCTTGGCTCAAGCCAAAGGTGGACCGCATGATCGTCGAGCGAATCTGGACCGGCAACTCGCTGCGCAACTTCAACTACCTGGTGGCCTGCCCCGACACGGGGGAGGCGCTCGCGATCGATCCGCTCGACCATGAAAAGACCCTCGCCACCGCGAAGGTCAAGGGCTGGCAGATCACGCAGATCCTCAACACGCACGAGCACCACGACCATATCGGCGGCAACGCGGCCGTGGTCGCCGTCACCGGGGCCAAGGTGATCGCGCACCATCGCGCCGCCAGGCTCATTCCCGGTGTCGATCGCGGCGTGCAGGCGGGGGATGTCATCAAGGTCGGCAAGCGCGTCGAGCTGGAGTGCATGGATACGCCGGGCCACACGATGTGCCACATCTGCCTGCGTTCGCACACCGACGAGCCGGCGCTGTTTTCGGGCGATACGCTGTTCAACGCCGGGGCGGGCAACGTGCACAACGGCGGCGACGTGAACGAGTTGTTCGCCACCTTCGTCAACCAGCTCGGAAGGCTGCCCGCGAACACGAAGATCTATCCGGGCCACGACTACATCGAGAACAACCTGCGCTTCACCCTGGCGCGCGAGCCGGACAACGCGGCGGCGCAGGACCTGCTGCCGAAGGTGACGGGCCACGATCCGGCCAAGTCCATCGTCACGACCCTGGCCGACGAACAGCGCATCAACACCTTCATGCGTCTGGACAGCCCCGGCGTGGTCGCACGCCTGCGCGAAGACTTCCCGGAGCTGCCGGCGCAGCCGGACGCCAAGACCGTGTTCACCAAGTTGCGCGAGCTGCGCAACAAGTGGTGAGCGCAGGGGCTTCCATGCGCCCGGCGGCTCAAGCCGGCCGCAGGTAGGACTGCCAGGCCGTCGAGACCGCCAGCCCGCGCTGGCGCGCGAATTCGCCGGCGTCCATCTTGGCGCCGCCTTCGGGGCGCAGCCGGAACACCTCGATGAGGCCGCCGTGGGCCCAGATCACGATGGAGCGTTCAGTCACGCCGGCGATGTCGCCGGGCTTGTGGCCCGCGGCCACGAAGCGGCCCACCACGTGCTTGCGGCAATCGAAGAAGCGCACCTTCAGGCCATCGAGGAGGGTCCAGGCGCCCGGCGCCGGGTTGCAGGCGCGGATCAGGTTGTAGGCGACGTCGACGTGCCCGTTCCAGTGGATGCGCGCCTCTTCGTCGTGCATCCAGCCTTCGTACGTGGCGTGGCGCTCGTCCTGCACTCGTTCACCATGCCGGCCGTTCACCACCAGGTCGGCGGCTTCGAGCAGCGCGCTCACGCCCAGGGGGAAGAGCTTGTTGAAGTAGACCTCGCCCAGCGTCTCGTCGGGGCCAATGGGGCAGGTTTTCTGCAGCACCACCGGACCTTCGTCGAGGCCGTCGGTGGGGCGGAAGATGGTGATGCCGGTCTCGCGCGCACCCAGCGCGATGGGCCAGCTGATGGAAGACGGCCCGCGATGCCTGGGCAGCAGCGAAGGGTGGAACTGGATGGTGCCGTGGCGCGGGATGTCCACGAAGGATCGCGGCGCGAACTGCAGCACGTAAGCCATCACGCCCAGGTCGGCGTCGAGCGAGCGCATCGCGGCCTCGGCCTCGGGGCTGCGCAGGCTGGCGAACGCAAAGACCGGCAGGCCCAGCGCCAGTGCGTCGGCTTTCAGCGCGTCCGGCCTGGCGCCGGGCTTGTCCGGCACGCAGAATACGCCGGCGATGGTGTCGCCGCGCGCCAGGAAGGCTTCGAGGACGGCCTTGCCGAATTCCTGCTGCCCGATGAACGCGATTCTCATGGGGTGCGTGCGGCCTCAGCGCAAGGCGATGCCGGCGATCCGGATCACCAGCTCTCCCGAGACGGGTCGTGGAGGCAGTCGGAAAAGGCGCATTGATTCTTGGCAGCCCGGTTGTCCCTGTGCATTCATCCAATATACCGGCCGGCTGGCCGCGTCAGCGCCGAATTTACCCGTTCGTTCCTTCCAGGTCGTCCGCCGGCCTCCCGGGTTATCCCGCACCCGCGCGCATGTTCCGCCGCGCACAACAACCCTTCGCGGGAAGGTTCACGCGTTACCCAGCACAATGGCCCCATGGATCTCTCCCGCTTTCCCCGCCGGCGCTACACGCCTTTCGCCACTCCCATCGAGCAGTTGCCGCGGTTTTCGGCGGCGCTGGCCGCGGGCTGTCCCGGCGGGCGCGGACCGGATGTCTGGATCAAGCGCGACGACATGCTCGGCCTGTTTCCCGGCGGCAACAAGACACGAAAACTCGAATTCCTGGTGGCCGACGCGCTGCAGCAAGGTGCGGACACGCTGATCACCTGCGGGGCGCCGCAGTCCAACCATTGCCGCATCACGCTCGCCGCCGCCGTGAAGGAAGGCCTGCGCTGCCGCTTCGTGATCGAGGAGCGCGTGCCGGACAGCTACAAGGCCGACGCGAGCGGCAACAACTTCATGTTCCGGCTGCTCGGGGTCGAGGCCATCACGGTCGTCCCCGGCGGCAGTGACATGGGCGCCGCGATGGCGCGCGTCGAGGCCGAACTGCGCGAACAAGGCCGCAAGGGTTATGTCATTCCCGGCGGTGGTTCCAACGCGCTCGGCGGGCTCGGCTACGTGGCCTGCGCCCAGGAACTGCAGCAGCAGTTGTTCGACCAGGGGCTGTCCTTCGACCGTATCGTGGTGGGCTCCGGCAGTTCGGGCACGCATGGAGGGCTGCTGGCCGGATTCCTGGGGAACAACATCCGCATCCCGATCACCGGTATCGGGGTCAGCCGCGATCCGGCGGACCAGGAGCCGCTGGTCCATCAGGAGGCGCAAGCGGTCATGGACCTGTTGCAAACCGGCATTCGGGTGCCGCGCGAGGCCGTCAGGAGCGTCGGCGGCTACTGGCAGCCGAAGTACTCGGTGCCCAACGCCGCCATGGTGGAAGCAGTGCAGATGCTCGCGCGGACCGAAGGCATTCCGCTGGACCCGGTCTACACCGGAAAGATCATGGCGGGCCTGATCGGGCTCGCGCGCAAGGGCGAGTTGGCTGCGGGTGAGCGCGTGCTGTTCCTCCACACCGGCGGCTTGCCTTCGCTGCACGCGTACGAGCCGCAAGTGCTGGGCGACGCATCGGTCTAGCCGCTGCGAGCGTCGTCTGTGCAGGTTCTGCCGTGGGTCGACAGCGGCCCTCGCGCAGAATGCCTGAATGATCGAACTAGCCAAAGACGTGCGCCAGCAGGCGATCGCGTCCATCGAACGCTACTTCCTCCAGAACATGGAGGAAAAGATCGGCAATGTTGCCGCTGCCGGGCTCCTCGGCTTCTTTCTCGAGGAGATCGGGCCCGCGGTCTACAACCAGGCTGTGCGCGACGTGCAGGAGCGCCTCCGCTTGCGCGTGGAGGAACTCGACCTTGAGGTGCACGAGGACGAGTTCACGTACTGGCAGAAGTTCGAGAAAGGCGGGAAGCGCCGCTGATCTTGGCCAAATAGACGAGATACAAAAACGCGGGCTGATTGATAACGGCCGAATACACGCGCGCCGGAGAGTGGGAGAACCCGCGGGGCACACGGGTCCGAGCGAACCCCGTCCACCCTGCCTCCCGTCCTTCGCTCCCGGAGATCGCCATGAGCCCGCGTACCGACATGATCCTGGGCGGCGCCACAGCCGTCGGCCTGGCCGCGAGGAGCGTGCGATGAACGAGCTGCCACGCTCTAGATCCGGCGAGGGACTTCGCGCCTGGCTTATGGTGGCTGCCTGCGCCGTCATGGTCGCGATGGGCTTCGGCGCGATCGTCAACATCGCCGTGTTCCTCACGCCACTCGCGGCGGAGTTCGGCTGGTCGCGAGGCGACCTGTCCCTTGCCTATTCGCTGGTGACCATCGGCACCGGCACGGGCGGGATCCTGATGGGCCACTTCGCCGACCGCATCCCGATCCGCAGAGTGGCCCTGTGCGGCGCCATCATTCCCGCGGCGATGCTGCTCGGCCTGTCGCAACTGCACAGCATGGGCGAACTCTATGTCTACCATGCCGTCCTGGGGCTGCTCGGCCTCGGCGCGATCATGGCGCCCATGAACACCGTCGCCGGCCTCTGGATGCCGCGCAATCCGGGGCTGGCGATCGGCATCGTTTCCGCCGGCGGCGCATTCGGGCAAGGCGTGATCCCCTTCATCGCCCGCCACCTGATCCTGGTGGATGGCTGGCGCCAGGCCTACGTCGGCATGGCCCTGCTGCACGTCGCGGTCATGCTGCCGCTCGCGCTGCTGCTGCGCAACGCGGACGGAGGCACGAGCGGACGTGCCATGCCGCAGGCCAGGCACTACGCCGTGCCGCGCCACGTGCTCATTGGCTTGCTGTGCCTGGCCGTCGTGTTCTGCTGCATGTGCATGGGCACGCCCATCGTGCACGTGGCCGCCCTCGGTGCCGATCGCGGCCTGCTCCAGCAAGAAGCCGCGGGCCTGCTGACGGTGATGATGTTGTGCGGCATGGTGGGCCGCATCGGCTTCGGAAAGGTCGCGGACCGCATCGGCAATCTGAAGGCCTACATGGGTGCTTCGGCTGGGCAGACGGCGCTGGCTTTCCTGTTCCCGCTGATGACGGGCAAGACGGGGCTGTACCTGCTCGCGGGCCTCTTCGGGCTGGTGTTCAGCGGCGCCATGACGGCGTTCATCCTGTGTGCGCGCGAATATGCGGACCCCCGCCGCGCCGGGTTCGTCATCGGGTCCGTCATGTTCTTCGGATGGGTGGGAATGGCCGTCGGCGGCTGGCAAGGGGGCGTCTTCTACGATCTTTGCGGCAACTACGAGGTCTCGTTCGCGAACGCTTCACTGGGCGGTGTGGTCAACCTGCTGGTGCTCGCGCTGCTCTATCGGTTCACCGTGGGGGCGCCTGCGCCGAAAGCGCCGGCATCGGGCCAGGTTGCAACACCATCGGTTAAGCTGGCCACTGTCGCGAAGAACCGCAGTGCGCAGTGACCACCGAACCCTATTGGCTTTATCTGCTCGAGTGCGAGGGCGGCGCCTACTACACCGGCATCGCGCTGGACGTGGAGCAACGCTTCTATCAGCACCTGTTCGGTGTCGGCGCCAAGTTCACGCGGGCGTGGTCGCCTCTTCGGGTACTGGCCGCGCGGGAGTACCCGAACAAGTCGGAGGCGCTGCGGGCGGAACTACGGCTGAAAGCTCTGGCCAGGGCCGACAAGATCGCCTTCTTTTCCCTTCCGTCTGACGGGTAGTCGAAGCTGTCTCAGGGAGCCGAGCTGCTTCTGTCCGGCCTCGATGATGAGCTCGAAGGGCGGCTGCATTGCTGCCCGTCTTCAGCAATCTGCAGCTGTCCCTTGCCGGGAGTCAGGAGCCAGCGCTTGTCGCATGCTCGAGCTTGATCGGCATAAACTCGTGTCGCTCGCCGCATCGCATCCCCGAACAGGAGTCCGCCATGCCCGCCTACAAGCGCATCCTCATTCCCGTAGACGGGAGCGACACTTCCAGCAAGGCGCTCCTTGCCGCCCTGCAACTGGCCCGCGACGCAGGCGGCCGCGTCCTCGTGCTGCATTCGCTGGAGCAGGCAACGCACGTCATCAGCTACGAATACGTCGGGCAGGTCATGAATGCCGCACGCGATGTCGCGGCGAAGGTACTGGATGACGCGGTCGAGGTCGCCAAGGCCGCCGGCGTCGAGGCCGAATCCAAGCTGATCGATGGGAAGGGCCGGCGTCTGGGCCAGGCTGTCGCGGATGCCGCCACGGAGTGGCAAGCCGACCTCATCGTTGTCGGAACCCATGGTCGCCACGGCTTCAGCCGCATGCTGCTGGGCAGCGGCGCCGAACAAGTGATTCGTCTGGCCCCGACCCCCGTGCTCGTGATCCGCGGCGAAGAATCGGCCTGAACTCGCGCACCTGGCTGCCCCGCCGCGGCGATGGGAGTTCGGCGAGGATCCGCGCCCTTGCTACTGAACCAGGCACCGCTGGCAATAGGCTTGGCCCATGCGTCTCGTGCACTCGTCCTGCAGCCCGATGAACGAGCGCTGCTGGAAGTAGCCGCTGTACGGCCGGCACTGCGGATCGGCCTCCATGGCGGCGATGGGGTTGCCTTGCGGCGGCGCCGCACAGCCGACCGAGAGCAGGGCGGCCGCAAAGGCGATGAAGGGGCGGATGTTCATGGCCACCTCGCGAGGATGGGGCCGCCAGCTTACACCCGGAAATTCGTGAATGCACGGTGACGATGAATGTCGGTATCAGCCGTCACCCAGGCTCCTCCATTCCGGCAAACAATGCCACGCCAGTGCCGTCACCCAGTACGGTTCCGAAGGATCGAAGGCCAAACCAAACTGCGGGCTGATCAGGAATCCTGCGCGCTCGAATGTCTCTGGGTCGTGAGTGCGGATGAAGGCGGCGAGGTTCGCGAAGGGCACGGCGAGATTGCCGATGTTCACCACCTCGGCCTCCCGCGTGATCTCCTCCAATCGCCCGCAGTCCTGAAAGCGATACACGACGTCTCCGTAGTCCATTTCGTTGAGACCCACGCCGTTTCGCTGCGCGCGCCAGGGTTTGCCGCGTACGCGCAGCACGTCGTCGCCCGAGAAAGTGAAAGGCGTGTTGTCGACCTGTACATAGGGATCGAGCCTCATGCTCCGATGCTAGCGCCAGGCGCAGGCGTTCGCCCCGTGGGCCGAAGGCCAGAAGCAGACGTTCACTGTTGAGCGAAATCTCGTGACCGGGATCACCGAGTCGATTGCGCATACGTCGCTGCACTCGTGGCCGTGTCCGGGCAGGATGCTCGATGTTGTGAACTTACTTGTGGAACTTTGACGCAGGGAGAAATGGACCTATGAAAACGCCGTTGTTGTCTCCCTCTGTCCGATTCCTTATCGCTTTGGTCGTGGCCGGAGCACTGGCGGCCGTTTGGATTTACGCTGAGCGGCAGAGTCGGACTGCGGTTCATGCAAGCACCAACGCGCTCAACGTGACCCGCGTAACCTTGCCGAGAGTGGAAATCGTTGGGCGCCGGGAGTCCGCCGATGCGGCCAGAGTCGCCGCATCGAGCGCAGCGCCTTCGCTTGAACGCGCAGGAGTTGCGCTCTAACGCAGCCCAGAACCGGTCAATGCCTCGTAAAAGCGAGGCTCTCCGGTTTGCCGCGTCGTCCAGGTCTCGGGCTACTTCAGGCCCGGTAGGCCTGTTCCCAAACGGCTGCTCTGCGCGACTCGATGTCTGCTTCTGGCCCGAAGCGGACTTGGGCGCCCCAAAGACGTCAGCCCTGCTTGTTCTTCAACTTGCCCTTGGGCAATACCGTTGTTGTCGGCGGAGTTGGCCGGTCCGAAGTTGAATCGCGTGGCGGTGCGGTGTCTTTCTTCGGCTTCTTCACCATCTTGTTGCTGCGTTGATCGCCTTTAGCCATGTTGGAATCCTCATCGGGTGTGCGAGCGCGAGTTGTAGCACGGCTTTGCGCCTGCGAATCAGCAGATTGCTTCTCCGGTCGCCAGGCCTTCCAGACCTGGGGCCGATCAGCGGCACTTTCCGCCCTACTCGAACTTCTTCCAGTACGTGAATTCTTCCTCCCAAGCGGTCCGGCATGGGTCTGCTTTCGACCCCTTGCCGCCTCTCGCAGCGACCGCCAAAACGACCACTTTGCAGCGATTGCTGTCGATCAACTTCCCGCGGCGAATGTACGGTCCTCGCGAGATACCGGCTCTTCGACACCTTCGCATGCCCCCAGTCATCGACCTTGTCCCGCGACTCGAGGTCGTAGTCGACCATCAGCATGCAAGGCCGCGATCGCATTTACCTTGGCCGCGGGCGCGGCCAGAACGTGGCGCTGAGCGGCAGGCTCTTCGGCTCGCACCGGGCCTCTGTCAATCAGAAGATGGTTGTGCTCGCCACCGCATTTTGAGCATGTCGCCCCCGCCGCTCTAACCCAGCACACTCTTCGTATGGCGGAACAGGTTGCCCGGGTCGTACTTTTGCTTCAATTTCGCCAGCCGCTCGAGGTTCGCCCGGCCATAGGCGGCCTCGATGCGCTCGCGGCCCTCTTCCTCGTTGAGGAAATTGATGTAGGTGCCGCCGGTCGAATGCGGGGCGGCGGCCGCGAAGCAGTCGCGCGCCCAGCGCTGGTTCACCGCGTCGTCCGCCGCCCTTTCCCACGAGCTGGTGATGTTGAGCACGAAGGCCGTGTCGCGGTTGCCGGCGGGGGAGTAATCCGCGGACAGTTCGCCCAGAGCGCCCTGCAACTGGAAGAAGATGATCGCCGAATGCGGCGACGGGATGAGCGCGGCGTGCTCGATCGCTGTCGCGATGATCTGTGGCTCGATTCGCGACAGGTAGTTCGACTTCCAGTAATAACGTCGGCCCTTGGGCTGCGTCGCGTCGAGCAGGCTTTGCATTTGCGTATAGGGTCGACGGGTGATGATGTCGGCCACAGGCCGGCCCAGCGTGCGCAGCGGCGCCAGGATCTTCTCCCCCTCGTCGATGCCGCCGCTGTGGCAAACGAAGACGGCAATGATCGGCTTGCCGTGGACGTCGGCAGGCAGCCATGGCGCCGGAGGCGCAATGCGCAGCACGGCGACACAGGTGGTCTCGCGCGGGGTGGTCGCCGTGAAGCTGCGATAGAAGTCAAGCACCTGGGCCGCGTCCTCGGCACGCCAGACTACGGCACCGCCCAGGATCTCGGGGCCGACCGGGTACAGCTTGTACTCGAAGGACGTGACGATGCCGAAGTTGCCGCCGCCGCCACGCAGCGCCCAGAACAGCTCGGGGTTCTCGTCGGCTGCGGCGCGCATCACCTTGCCTTCGGCGCTGACCACTTCCATCGACACCAGGTTGTCGCAGGTGTAGCCGTAGCGGCGAGACAGGTAGCCGAAGCCGCCGCCTGTGGTCAGGCCGCCGATGCCGGTGGCCGAGACGAAACCCAGCACCGCGGCGAGGCCGTGCACCTGCGTCTCGCGGTCGACGTCGCCCAGGGTGCAGCCGCCTTGCGCGCGCGCTGTCCGCCCCTTCACGTCCACCGACACGCCGCGCATCAGCGACAGGTCCAGCATCATGCCGCCGTCGCACACCGCCAGGCCGGCGATATTGTGGCCGCCGCCGCGCACCGACAGCAGGAACGCGTGCTTACGCGCGAAGCGCACTGCGTGTTGGACGTCGGCGGTGCCGGTGCAGCGCACGATCAATCCGGGGCGGCGGTCGATCATCGCGTTCCAGATCTGGCGCACCTCGTCGTACTCCGGCGCATCGGGGCCGATGACCGGCCCGCGGATGCCAGCCTTGAAGGACTGCAGGATCTCCGTCGAGACCTGCACGGTGCCGCCGTCGGCGGCACGCAGTTGGATGCTCACGTGCTGACTCCTTTGTGTGTTGTTTGCGTGGAGGTGGTCATGCTCAATCTTGCCTGAAGTACTTGGCTGCGACCAGCTCGCCGACCTTCTTGCCGATGGCGCTGCCGACCACCGTGGAGTTGCGGTAGTGCACGCCGTCGTAGATGCGGGCACTCGCCACTTCCTGCATGAAGTCGGCCGTGCTCGTCCAGCTGCGCGCAGCGCCATTGGCAGTCGGGCTGGTGGTGGTCAGCAGCGGCACCGGTCCGGCACCGATCTCGGCCTGCAGCACCGTGCCCACGGCGGCGGCTAGCACACAATGCGCGCACGGGTACTCCGGGTGCATGGGCGTGTCGATGAACGGCGTCCACGACGCATCGCGTTCGGTCGCGTCGTTGCCGTCGGTGTCGCCGTTGCGGATGGCGGTCACGGGGCGCCAGAAGTTGTAGTGGTACTTGGCGTCGAAAATGGCGATCGCCGCGTCGTCGCTGGCTTGGGTCGCGGCCATGAAGAGACGCGCGTTCTGCGTCGGGTCGCGCCCGGGCTGGTTGGTCACCGAACGCACCACACCGTGGTAGACCGGCGGCAACGAGTAGTCCCAGAAGCGCGCGATCGCGGTCTGCTCGGCGCTGCGGCTGGTGCTGTTCCTGCTGCCGATGGCCTTGATCTCGTTGTAGTCGCGTGCCCAAAGCTCGCTGTTGAGTGACGGCGGCGGGCCGGGGCGGAACTGCGCCGGGCCGGACATCACCCAGGGCTTGCGCTGGGGCCATTGCGTCACCGCGGGCACGACGGTGGGCACGTAGGTCCCCGGCGTCGTGTGCGGCCGGTAGGCCTCGGCAGCGTTGGCCTTGTCTTCGGCGGCATCCGCCAGCACGGCAGCAGCGGCCTTCTCGCCGACGGCGATGCCCGCCGCCTTGGCCGGGCCGTCCGCGACCTTTGCCAGTGCGGCCTGGTAGGCGCTGTCGACGGCCGGCTGGACCGACGGCAGCAGCTTCACCAGCGTGGCACGGTTGGCCGTGGCGACGGCGGCTTCCAACGAAGCCTCGGGTGCCGCGTCGAGCTTGAGCGCGCCGGCCGGATAGCGCCGGGTGACGGCATTCGCCGCCTCATAGACGGCGGTGTGCACGATGGCCAGCACGCGCATGGCCGGCGGCGTGCCGAGCTTCGCCTCGACGACCATCTCGTTGGCCTTGATGTTCCAGTCGGTGACCACGTCGGCGCGTACCGACGGGGCGGCCAGGCTCATGCCCAGCAGCACGGAGGCTGCAAGCGTGATTTGCGTAGGGCGTTGCATCTTGGATTCCCCGGTGGTTGAAGACGGCCCCAGTCTGCGGCGGGTTTCCTGCATTTCCATCCACCGGGCGGATAGTTTTTATGCACACGGGAATCCACGCGCGCATAGTCAGAACGGATGATTCGCTACTCGGGCGCAAGCAGTCCGTTCCGCACAGCAAAGGCTGCTGCTTCTGCGCGATTGGCCGACTGCGTCTTGTCGAGAATGTTGCGTACGTGGATCGCCACCGTGGCCGGGCTGCGGTGGAGCGCTGCGGCGATCTGCGGATTGGTCTTGCCGGCGGCGACGAGGCGCAGGACCTGCAGCTCGCGTTGCGACAGCCCGGCGGCGCGCTGCGCGCCAGGAGCCTGCTCAAGCTGCGGCAGCAGCGCCAGCGCCTGCTCTTCGATGCCGCCCAGCCCCAATGCGCGCGCTTCGTCGAGCGCGGCAGCGGCCAGCGAGTGCGCGCGCTCGCGGTCGCCCGGCCCGGCCCGTTGCAGCAGCATGGTTGCGAAGTCGCAGCGCGACCGGGGCAGCCAGGGGCGGCCGCCGCTGCGCTCGTCGAAATCGAGTGCGAACTCGAAGTGTCGCTGCGCCGCATCCCACTGCCGCAGCGTCGCCGCCAGCAGCCCGAGAAGGCGCGCTGCCGCACCGAGCGATGCGGTGTGCGCACCGAACACGATGCAACGTTCTGCGTAGGGCTGCAGCAACTCAAGGAGCACGGGCGCGTGCCGCGCATCGCCGAGCCGGGCGCAGACCTCCGCCAGGTAGGCGAGGCTGGCGGTTCGGATGGCGTCGTTGGCAATCGCGGCAAAGCCGTCGCTGGCCAGCGAGTCGAAGACCTGGCGCGCTTCTTCGTACGCGCCCAGCTCGCAGTGCAGGATGGCCAGCCCCGGCCGCCAGGCCAGCGAGCCGTGGTCGAGGAACTGCTTCAGCACAGGGGCCACTTCGCGCAGCCGCCCTTGGTGACGGCGCAAGGTAAACATCTGCACGCCGAAGATGCCAGCAGCGTTGGCGCGGTCGAAACGCTGGCCGCAGCGCAGCGATTGCATCGCCAGTTGTTCAGCGTCGGCGAAGCGGCCCTGGTGCGTGGCGATCATCGCCTGTGCCGCCAGGGCGGTGGCCTCGTTGAAGGGCTCGCCGGTCGCCCGGCTGTGTTCGAGGTGCGCGCGGGACGCGGCCAGGGCGGCCACGCTGTCGCCGGACTCCATCATGTCGCCGGAGTGCCAGCCCAGAAAAGTCGAGTGCGACCACGCCAGGTGCGGCGCGCGCCGCACCAGTTCGATGCCTTCGCGAGCGGCCTCAATGCGCAAAGCCAGTCCTTCGGGGTACCAGCGCCCGGAGACGATCGCGCTCAGCGCCTCGTACAGCGTCTGCGGATCGCCGAGCCGGCGTGCGATGGCGACGGCCTCGACCGAAACCTGCTGCGCCTCCTGCGGCCGGCTTGCGAAGAGCAATGCACGGCACAGCGCGCTGAGCAAACCAACGCGTTCGCGACTATCGGCTGGTGCCGTCCGCGACAGGGCTTCCTGCAGCAGCGGCACGGCGGGCGAGCCGTCGCTGCCTTGCCGCCAGATGGTGTTGCCGAAGCCGACGGCTGCCGTGGCAAACAAGCCGGCATCACCCACCCGCCGCGCAAGCTCTGCCGCGCGGGTGAAGGTGGGCAGCGCCCCGGCGCTGTCGCCGGCGCTGTTTTGCGCCTCGCCCAGGCTCAGCAGCAGGCGGCACCGCTGTGCATCGTGGACGGCAGCGGCCGGCAGCGCTTCGGCAGCGAGCCGGTAGTGCCGCGCCGCTTCTTCGTGCGCCAGCATGGACGTGGCCCGCCGTCCGGCCCGCGTCGCGTACTCGATGGCCTTGCTCGAGTCGCCGGCCGCATGCCAGTGATGAGCCAGCGCCGACAGTGCGGGTGTCGCATCGTCGGCGTGCTGCTGCTCCAGCGCTTCGGCCGTGCGCCGGTGCAGCACCTGCCGTCGTGCGGCGGCCAGTTCGTCGTACAGCGCGTCGCGCACCAGCATGTGCGAGAACTGCCATGCGTCGGTGCTTTCATCGACCAGGCTGGCCGCGCGCGCTTCATGCAGCAGTTCCATGCAGCGGGCGTCTGTGTCATCGGCTAGCCGACTGAGCAGCGCCGCGGGGAACTGCCGGCCGATCACCGCGGCGCACTGCAACAGGTCGAGGCAGGGCGTCGACAGCCTGTTGAGTCGCGCGCCTATGACCTCGCGCACGCCCTTGGGCACGCGTCGCAACGCGATCGCGTCGTGGCCGGATGCGGCGTGCGCGCGCAGCAGATCGCGCACCATCTCGGCAAGGAACAGCGGGTGGCCTTCGGTCTGCTCGTACATCAGCGCGCCCAGCTCGGGCTTGGCTACGCCGGCGGCGGCGACGAATTCGGCAGTCTCGGCGGCGGAGAAGCCGCCGAGCAAGAGCCGCTTCACTTGGGCGTGGCGGTGCAACTGCTGCAGGCAGTCGGTCAGCGCGTGCTGGCGCGTCAGTTCGGCGTCGCGATAGGTGCCGAGCACCATCAGGCGGCTGCGGCCGGCCTCGGCCATCACGAACTCCAGCAACCGCAGCGACGGTACGTCGGCACGGTGCAGGTCGTCGAGTACCAGCAGCAGTGGCTGGCGTTGTGACGCGCGCTGCCAGAAGCCGGCCACCGCATCGAACAGGCGAAAACGGGCCTGCGCCGCGTCGGTGTCCGACATGGCCGGCGCATCACCTGGTAGATGTCGGGCGAACTGAGGATCGAGCGATGCCAGCGGCGTCGCTGCCGCGCCGAAGTCCTGCGCAAGTTCGCTCTCGTCGTGCAGCGCGATGTAGCGGCGGATCAATTGCACCCATGGCCAGTACGGCGGCGCACCGGGCTCTTCGGGGCACCGGCCCCAGAGGGTGAGCACTTTGTGCCGAGCGGCGAACTCGATCATCTCCTGGGCCGTACGCGTCTTTCCGATGCCGGGCTCGCCGGCTAGCAGAGCGATGCCCGGTTGACCCGCCACGGCGTCTTGCAACGCCCGATGCAACGTCTGGAGCTCGCTGTGCCGGCCGACGAAGCGGCGCTCGGGCGAGCTAGCCGGCGGACTCGATGGGATGACCATGGAACGTCGGACGCCTGGCGACCAGGTTCACTCGGTGGCGCAAAGACGCACGCGGGCCGCCGCCGTACTCAGACAAGTGACTCGGGCCGAAACTCGCTGACCTCGACGATCACGTCGGCCGGAACGTTGGCGCGCCGCGCCGCTTCGCGGATGGCCTCGGCATTGGGCGCCTCGTACAGGCAGTAGGTCTTTTTCTTGTCGGCTGACAGAAACGAGAACAACCAGTGCACGCCGGTCTCGGCGTTGATTTTCGAGACTAGCCGGACGGAATCGGCCGTTAACTCCAACTGCTCAGCGAATTCTCGTTCGATAACAAACAAGGCCATGACGATCCTCCCGCAGGTATGAGTTACAGGCGCATTTTGCACGGCACCCGGCATTCGATCAAAGGACGGCAGCAAGGCTCGGATGGCTGTCAGGGTCGGGAACTCGCGCTCGAGCAGTTCGTTGCCCTTGGCGAGCAGCGCCTCGCCCACCTTCTTGGCGGCCTCGATCTCGCGGCGCTTGAGGGTGGCCGGCGTCGATGGCGCCGTTGGTCAGGCCTGGTTAGCCGCTTGCCGACGCGCCGGCGGCTTTGACCACCTGCTCGCCGGCTTCGGCCGCCGCGCCTCTCGATGTCGTCGAACTTGACGCTGCATGCTTTGTCTCATGTGATCTTCGCTGCGCCCACCCCAGCGCCGCGGCCCTTGCCGGCGGTGTCATTGCTCGTCTAAATGGGTTCACGGCCGAACGTCAAGGCCAGCTTCGGAGCGAGAATCTGTCCGGCAGCTTGGAGCGGTTTTTGCTGACTCTCGCGAGCGGAAGTTAACTGTCGGCAGCCAGTCTGAAGCGGCCGCCTGGGCAAGGTCAGATCGACCTTGCGCTATCGATGACCGCCCCCGCCACCAGCGCTGTGGGCCCAGGACGCCGCCGAGTGCGCTGGCGGGCATGGCACCCGCATTCAGAGGTCCGGTATTCAGCATCGGCAGCGGGCAGTTCGATCGAAGCGCGCGCCGTGAGCTGATTGAGCCGGCCTACCTTGCAGCAGGGCAGGGCTTTTGGGTGGCAGGCGAGCGCGAGCTCAGACTTCGACCTCCACCGCGTCACCAATCAGGCGCACCTTGTAAGTGGCGACATCGTCCGTTGCCGGGTCCATGGTCACGCGGCCGGTTTTGATATTGAATTTCGATGTGTGCCACGGGCATTCGACCTCCTCACCGCTGATCGCCCCTTCGGAAAGGGGACCACCCTCGTGAGGACATTCGTCATCGATCGCGTAGATTTCGCCGCCGAGGTTGATGAGTGCGAGGCGCTTGCCCCCGACCTCCACACCGATCGCCCCGTTTTCGGGAATCTCGGATTTCCTTGCAACTTCAACGAACCTGCCCATTTGCTTGTCCTGGCAAAAAAATGAACCGACCTGCGTGCTGCTGAGGTAGCGAAGTCTCAATCCAACATGAAATGGTACTGGCGGAGGTGGCTTTCTCCAGTCGATTTCCACGGATGAGTCACACCCGCTTAACCTGGTGCCTGCACAGTGAGCTAATGCCGAGCCACTTCGCCGCTGACTGTCCGACACTCCCGCCACCAGGAAAGCGCAGCGGGGAAGGCAGCGGCTCCCTGCTCCCGTTCCTGGCCTGGTCTCTTGCTGCAAAGGCACAGGTAGCTTCGCAGGAACGGTACCTCGACAGGAAAAACACATACGCTGATCTGCGTCCTGGACCGAACCCCCGTGGAGCGGGCCATACGGGTAGCCTTTGAAGTATTCACGCGCACCCGACGGGCTGAGCAGCTCGCACGAACACTTCTGGGCGGTCCAACGGCGGCACGCAACGTCGCCGAGAGCGGTCGTTCGACGGTTTCCACCGATCCGAAGCGGACGAGAGGGGCGACGAGGATCAACGGGGATCGTCGTCCTCGGCTCAGGGCACCGATCGCGGCGCCAGGAAGGTCTCGGCCGGGTCGAACGTCGAGCGCACACCGATGTCGGCTCGGTGCCGGGCGAGCCAGCCGTGCGCCGCGGCGTAGCCGAGGTCGAATAGTGCTTCGAGAAAGCGGCGCTCGGTATTGAGCTTGCTCGAAGGGTGGAGCTGTCCGAGGTGCTGTTCGTCGGCGATCATGTGCAGCCGCAGGTACTTGTACTCGCCTTCGCCCAAGCGCCCTTCGCGCATCAGCCGTTGCACGAAGGAGATTGCCCGCATCTCCGATACCAACGAGGCATTGAAGGTGATCTCGTTGACGCGGTCGGCGATTTCTCCACTGGTGTCGGGCGTCTCGGGCCGCACCAGCGGGTTGATCTTCACCAGCATCACATCGAGCGCTGGGGTCTCGTAGATCAGCGGCCAGATCGCCGGGTTGCCGCTGTAGCCGCCGTCCCAGTAAGGCTCCCCATCGATGACGACAGCGCGGAAGAGCTGGGGCAGGCACGCCGAGGCCAGCAGCGCGTCGATGCTCAGGTCGTCGCGGTGGAAGATTCGCGGCTGGCCGGTGCGGACTGCGGTCGCGGTGACGAACACCGCTAGCGGCCCCTTGCGCAGCGCCTCTTCACGGACGTGCCGCAGGACCACCTTGCGCAGCGGGTTGATATCGAGAGGGTTGAACTGGTAGGGGCTGAACGTATGCAGGAACTGCTGCGACCAGAGGTAGAGCGGGTTGTCCACGAGGTTGGACGCGGCGATCCCGGTCCGCGCAGGCCCGCTGCCACCGAAGCAGCTGCCTTGCTCGGCGACGTCGAGCCAGAACGCGCGCAGGGCCGCTTTCGCTCCGGAGCGGCCGCCTTCAGCCCAGCCAGTGGCCATCACTGCGGCATTGAGCGCGCCCGCGCTAGTGCCGCAGGCTCCGTCGATGGCAAGCGTTTGGTCGTCGAGCAGGCGGTCGAGCACGCCCCAGGTGAAGGCACCATGCGAGCCGCCGCCCTGCAGCGCGAGGTCGAGGGGTGCGCCCGGGCCGGCGAGCGAAGTCGGCTTCTTCTTGCGCGTTGCCATCGGTGCGAGGTTAGCGCGTCCCCGAGCGCGTGCATAGGTCGATTTCGGGAGCACGAGCGCAAGCGCGCGGCGCGGGAGGCGAGGCGGTCGAATAACGCCGGCGAGCTTGCGGCCACCGTGTCAGACGTGCTCAGCCATGGGCTTCTCGCGCGGTCATCTTTGACTCACAGCTATTGAAGTCCATCCTGCCAGCAGAAATCATCTGTAGCATGAACGGTCCTCGCAGCAAGTGCGCCCAGGAGGTGAATATGAGGCTTGCTCTCGCCCGTGTGCTGGTCTTGTGTTTCCTCACTTTCCCGATTGCCGGGATTGCACAAGGATCTTTTCCGGACCGTCCAATCAAGCTGGTTGTTCCCTTTCCGCCAGGCGGGGCGACCGATACGTTGGCGCGGGTCGTCGGGATCGCCCTTGGTGACAAGCTTGGACAACCTGTGGTGATCGAGAACAAGCCGGGAGCTTCCACAATTGTGGCTGCAGCGTATGTCGCCAAGACTGCCTCGGATGGCTACACGCTCATGCTCGGATCGAACAGCACGTTGACTCTCAACCCAGCGCTGCGAGCCTCTTTGCCGTACGACGCGGTTCGCAGCTTCACGTTCCTGGGTCCCGTCGCCCGCATGGATCTCGTGGTTGTGGTGAATCACAGTTCACCCCTCGACTCCTTGAAGGGCCTGGTCCAGCGCGCAACCCTGAGTCCTGACAAAGTCAGTTACGCCACATTCGGCGCGGGTTCGACGGTTCATTTCGCTGCCGCGATGCTGAGTTCATCGGCCAATGTGAGCATGGTGCATGTCCCATTCAACGGAAGTGCGCCCAGCCTCACTGCGTTGATGGGAAACCAGGTTGACCTTGCAGTCGATTCATTGGTCGCCTCCGCTCCGCTTATCAAAGCGGGAAAGCTTAGGGCGCTGGCTGTACTTTCGGAACATCGCTCACCACTTGTTCCTGAAGTGCCAACCGCCGCAGAGAGCGGCTATTTGAACGTGAACCTGGAATCGTGGTTCGCCCTGATGGCGCCCGCGAACCTTCCGGCGGCCGTCCAACGCAAGCTCGAAACAGCGTTGCGAGAAGTTCTTGAGATTCCAGCGGTGCGCCAGAAGCTGCTCGAATTGGGCCTCACTGCCACACCAGGGACAGGGACATCGGTCATCTCTCGCATCGATCGTGAACTGCCGCAGATGCGAGCGGTCGCCGCAAGAGCAAACATGAGAGCTGATTGAGCCGGCATCGACTTTCGGCCGCCCTCCTGATCGCACTCGCACTGGGAGGGCATGCCCGGGCGCAGACGCAGGACCGGCCGCCGTTGCCGGAGCTGCTGCAGCGGGCGGGCGCCGCAAACAGCCGCGGTGCCGCCGACCTGACCGGGCTGGACGCTTCCCCGACACGCGACCAGCAGCTGCCGTTCTTCCGGGCGGTGATGGCCGCGCCGCTGGATGCGCCGTACCGTGCCGGCGTGCTTGGAGATTCCTTCCGGGGCGCGGCCGGATCGCCGCGTGAACTGATAGGCCGGGCTGGGGCGCTTTGGGGCGTCCGGCTATCCCGTCCGGCCGATTTCGGCATGGCCGCCATCGAAGCGCGGCTGCGCACGGCGCCTGACCCGCTCGCGGCCGGACTGGCGTGGATGGCCTCGACGAAAGCCGGCGCCGGCTGGGTGCCCCAGTTGCCCGATCAAACGCAACTGCCCAATCCCTTGCGCTACGAGCTTGCGCGTGTGCTCGCCGCCATGTCGCAGCCGCACCAGTTCCTGCAACGCGCGTTCGAGCGCTTTCCTCCCGGTGTGACGCCGCAGCTGCTGCGCCGGCAGGCGCACGAGGACCACCTCTCACTGTCCAAGGCATCGGACTATCGACAGCTGCTGCCGCTGGTCGAGCGCGAAGCCGTCCTCGCCGGCATGCTCGATCTGGCCGGCGCCATCGAACGCCTGCAAGCCTTCGTGAAGAACGAAACGGCGCTGCCTTCGGTCGCGTGGTCACTGCAGACGCCTTTCGGCTGGATCGTCGTCGACACCACCGGCCGCAACAACCGCCGCCAGCTGAAGGATGCCTTGCTGGTGCTGGACGTCGGCGGCGACGACGACTACGAGTTCCTGGAGCGGGGCGACACGCACGCGATCAGCGTGCTCCTGGACCATCGAGGCAACGACAGGTATGTGACGGCCGCCCCGGGGGCAGACCCGTCGAGCGCGACGCTCGGCTACGGCATCCTCTGGGATACCGAAGGCGACGATCGCTACGAGGGAACCCAGCAAGCGCAGGCCTCCGCGCTCTTCGGCGCCGCCTTGCTGGTCGATGGCGGCGGCAGCAACCGCTTCGTGGCGGGCAGCCGTTCGCAGGCCTACGCAGTCGGCGGGGTCTCGGTGCTGGTCAGCGGGGGCGGCGACGACGAGTTCACTGCGCAAACCTACTCACAGGCGACAGGCGGCCCGCGGGGCGTCGCGGTGCTGGTCGACACCGGCGGCAACGATCGCTACACGCTGACCGCCTTGCCGTTGGTCCGGCCTTCATCGCAACTGCCGAACCGCAACACGTCGATGGGGCAGGGCGCGGGCTACGGGATACGCGGGGATTTCTTCGACGGCCGCTCCATCGCTGGAGGGATCGGCATGCTGCTGGACCTGGCGGGGAACGATCGATATGAAGCGCAGGTCTACGCGCAGGGCTTCGGCTACTACGAGGGCCTGGGCATGCTGTTGGACGACGGCGGCAACGACCGATTTGAGGCGGCCTGGTATGCGATGGGCGCATCGGCCCACTACGCCGCGGGGATCTTGCTCAAGCGCGATGCCGGGAACGACGTTTACCGCTCAAGCCACGAGATGGTGTTGGGCACCGGGAACGACCTCTCGGTCGGCGTCTTCGTGGACGAGGGCGGGGACGACGAGTACACCGTCGGCCAGCTGAGCCTGGGGGTGGCGTACGCGAACAGCACGGGCATCTTTGTCGACGGCGCGGGGAATGATCGCTATACCGTCATGTCGCCCACATGCAGCGCGCTTGGAGCCGCGTATCAGCACGGGTGGGGCAATTCGCGCGAGACCTTGCCGAACCTCGGGCTCTTCCTCGATCTCGGAGGCGTCGACAGCTACCCGGCGCATTGCGTGCGCGCGGCGAATAACAAGCTCTGGGCGGGCCCCCGCGTGTGGCCGCTGCTCGAGTTGCGCAGCGAAGCAGCAGCTGGAGTCGACGGTGAATGGCCGCTTCCGTTCGCACTGCGCCTGCTGACGCGGCCGGCGACTCCTGCGTCCGCACCATGAGGACGGCTGCGTGTCCGACTGGATCGTGAAGGCCGGATAGTGGCACGCCGGCAGGGTCGGATGAATGCCCCGGTCCCCACGGACAGGTGGTAGGCGGTCGCGGCCTCCGGCGGCTACCGCTCTTGGGGTGGAATGGTTTTGGGCACGGACGTTTCTGGCCGAAAGAGGCCATCACGGTCGATCGCTGGTTCGAACCTCCTGGACTCTGAATACGGCGGATCAGAAGGCAGCCCAATGGTGATCTAGTTCCGCGTGCGGGCACCGACCGCGTTCAGTACGCGCAACGCCAAGCCCCAAAGTACCCCTGTACAGCCATGGCTGCTTTTGGCCGAAAGAGGACATCCGCACCAGCGTATCCTCACACGATCACAAGCGTGCCAGCGCCAACTCCTTTCAGTCGGCACGCCGAACCTTCTCGTCTCGAAACCGCTGCACCGCAGTCGGGCCTTGCGGCGCCGTTGCTATCGCCCCCTCGGCTCGAGCGAGGGCTTTAGGGCGCATTCGAGCGGTACGTATAGCTGACCGAGCTTTCCTGAACCTCGGACATGGATTTCCTTTCATCACCAGACCGGATTGAGGCCACGACGCGCTTGTACGTGGTGATCTGATGGGGAATCAGTCCATCAGTCTCAGTGACCAGGCGGATGTTTTCCTCGACATCGATGGATTCCATGACTTCGCCCTTGCCTGGTGAGGGGAGCGCAAACTGCCGGGAGAACGAGTCAATTGCTGCCGCCATATCCGCCTGATCGGGCGTGGTTCGCATCTCGAGCTCAACACACTTCCTTGCCTGTCCGGTCCTTGTGCAAGGCACCTCCTTGATAACCCTGAATTTGGACTGCATCTTGATGGTTCTACCAGGGAGCAGCGGAACGGAGCCCTCGTATTCGGACGAATAGGTCTCACCCATGTCAAGTGTCGCGTCAACCCAAAAGCCGACGTTCTGATTCCACTCCCCGCCAACGGCAGCCGTCAAGAAGTCTTCTGAGGTTACTTGCTCAAGCAATTGACGTAGCTGCGGGACCTCGTACATGGCAGGCAGTACCTGTTTGAAAAACCTCAAATATGCAACCTTGAAGGCGGCTGCGTCTTCAAGGCGATCAAACTCGCCTGACTCCTTCACAACATATGGTGGAAGGGCGGCCTGAGCAAACAATTGGAGTTGCTTGTCAGTATCAGAGAGTGCCGAAGATGCCTTCGAAGGCTTAAGGCGGACGTTGGTGAAAGAGATGACGGTCCCTGCAGACCCCTTGATCGCCTTCATGTCATACGACAAGGTTACCGAATGTGGGGCTGGGGTTCCTGTTCGTACTCGGCTCTTGGTTTGCGTGACCGTCGCTTGTAGTCCGTCGGGCCATGCAAAGTCCAACTTCACCTGCGCTAGTGAGGCGCTCGCGCTCAAAGTGATTGCCGTGGCCAGTATGCAAAGTCGAAGTTTGAACATGGGGAACAGGAGGTTTGCTAGGAGAGGAATCGCTTGAGTGAGTGAGTGTAGTTCGGCCACCCAGTCGGCACTGAGCGCCTGGGTCGGCGTGGAACCCCGCAAATGCTCTCGACCTTAGGGTAGGCGGTCAAAACGCGACTTGAAATCGGGATGAAGCTGCACCGCTGTGCGGAACTTGGATGTCCGCTTCTGGCCGAAAGCGGACTTGGGCGCCCCAAAAGACGTCAGCCCTGCTTGTTCTTCAACTTGCCCTTGGGAAATACGGAAATACCGTTGTTGTCGGCGGAGTTGGCCAGTCCGAAGTTGAATCGCGTGGCGGTGCGGTGTCTTTCTTCGGCTTCTTCACCATCTTGTTGCTGCGTTGATCGCCTTTGGCCGATCAGCGGCGCTTTCCGCCCTTCTCGAACTTCTTCCAGTACGTGAATTCTTCCTCGTGCACTTCGCGATCGACTTCTTCCACGCGTAAGCGCAGCCGCTCCTGCACATCGTGCACCGGCCTTGTTGTAAATTGCGGGCGCGATCTCCTCAAGAACATCACCCTCTCGATCTCCCCTGAGAAGCTGCGTCAAGGCGTGCATTTGAGCAGGTAAGAGCCCTGGACGACCAGGTACCTGTCGCGCATCCCGGCTGGAGGCTCGACTCGTTCGTAGTTGTTCCTTAGCCCAAGTTCACGCCAGTTTGGAATCATGCGGTTCGCCAGCCCTCCACGCGGCACCTGTGCGGGGAACTCCACGAATTCACTAAGGGCAAGCCGCTCGTTATTCCCGGGGTCGAGCACTCTCACGCGCAGGGTCATTCCCTCGGCCGCCTTGAGGCCGGAAGGCAAGATCGCGATGCCCTCCCACCACCCGTCGGTCATGACAGCGCAGTGCACGCCGACTGCCCGCCCGGCTGCGATGTCGCCATCACTCACCCCAGCGGCCCTCAATTGAGTGAGCTCAACTGGCTTCAATCGATTCGGCTTGTCTGCTCTGCCGAATACCTCCCACACCTGAACTGTGGCCACGCTGTTCTGCGCGGGCATCGAACCGCAGCCTGCCAGGAGTGCTGAAAGGGCGGCCATCGGGAGAAGCGCAGAGGTGGCCTTTTTGTGTCGCATCCCGCCATCTTGCCCGATCGGCCCTCTGGCCACACTCACCTAGTGAGTCTGTCCGGGTCTCCGGGCCCGCCGCAAAAGTCGTTTGTGGGGTCACACCTGCGGGCCCGGCGCGCTCAGGATCAGGCCACTGATGGGTGGTTCCACATCACCCAGCGCGGGTCCACCTGATGCGAGTAACGTGGCTCCACTTCGGTCCAGTGCTTCGGACGCGTGGGCTCCTTGGCCTTAGGAAGCGTCAGGGGCTTGAACATGCCTGCACTGTCACGGGTCAGCGCGGCGACGTTGGGATCGACGGATATGTACCAGCCAGAGACCTTGCCGCTGTTGTAGCAGTCACTCGATTTCGTGTTGTTGGTTCGCGCCTGTCCCGTCGTCGAGCAAACGCAGTGCCATACGCCACCTTCGTAGCGCGAAAACTGCCTCCCATAGCCCGGGTATTTCGCGGACTCCACCGAGTACACGCCATCCTGGTCAGGCGGAGCGCTCATTGGCATCAATGTCACTTCTTCCATGAACAATGGCTCCGTACCCTTGATGGGGGCAATCATCGATCTCGCGAAGGCGTGGTTGTTGACCCGTGGCAATTAGAGGTGCAACAAACAGCGCTGCTTGAGCTGCGAAAGGAAGGCGACCGCACGGGCAAAGGAGTCCATATCGAGGGCGCGAGGCGCTAGGTTTGCACGAGCGGTGCCGTGTAGGTGGTGGCTTGGCCACTGAGGCAGACCTCGCCTTTCTGGTTGCGCACCTCGACGGCGATCTTGCAGATAGGCTTGTCTTCTCGCACGCTCATGATCTCAAGGCTGGCACTGGCTGTGTCACCGACATAAACGGCCTTGACAAACTTGAGCTGCATGTCCAGGAAGACTGAACCTGGACCGGGCAGATCTTCGGCGACCAGCGCGTTCAGCAGTCCGGACGTCACGCCACCCTGCACGATCAGCCCGCCGAAGACACTTTCTCGGGCTGCCCGCTCGTCGTAGTGCAGCGGATTGCGATCACCTGTGATCTCCGTGTAGAGCTCGATGTCGCGCATGTGCATCGTTTTGGAGCGCTTGGCCGTTTGTCCCTGGACAGGCATGCCGCGCAGCGTGCCCGTCCATCCATTCGCAGGAGTCATGGCAGATCCTTTCTATTTAGGGTGGGGCAGCTACAGGCCGAACGCACTTTCGGCCCGCATTAAAGAGATGATGCTCCCAAAGGCGCCATGCCCGGAAGCCCGGTCCCTCCGCCGCACGCTGTTCCTTCCTGACATTGAAGTCCGTACCTTCAAAAGGCCATCAGCATCCCAAACCTCGGCCTCACGTATGCTTCCGTTCCATGTCCAGAGAAGTCGTCGTCGCCATCGACTTCGGTGGTGAGTACATCACCGCGAAGTGGGGTATCGGTTCGCAACCATGCGCCGAGCTATGTTGGGACGCGCCGGTGCGAGAGCCGGGTGGGCCGGCGTTCTGGGAGACAGACGACTGTCATGCGCTCATCCTGGAAGCGCTTGCCGTCGCGCACTTCCCGAACGTGGATAGGCTCGTGCTGGCCCTGCCTGCCAGCGAAGCCGACGCGTACCGCTCCGGTCTGGAACAGACGTACACGGGCATCCACGACGTGCGCAACACCGAATGCCGCTCACAGCGGCTGGCAGTCCAAGTCCGCCGGGTCGCCGTCGTGTCGCAGCCCCCGGCGCCTCACGCCGCGGCGCGCCAGAGTGACGCCAGCTAACGACCGCATCAATCAAGCCGATCAATCCAAGAACGCCACAGGCTGGAGCGGCTTGCGGTTCACCGAGAGAGAAAAAACATCCGGCCGGGCATAGTGGCCGCAGACGTCCAATGAGCGCCGTGCTCGTCGCGCCGCCTCGGCATCGACTTCGGCATAGAGAATTCCCTTCTCCCGATGCAATGGCCCGGCGGTGACGGCGCCGCCCGGATCGACGACGACTGCGTCACCATCGTTGATCCATTCGTCCGGTTTGTAGAGCCGGTCGCGCTCGGGAAAGTCCTCGGCCAGGTCACAGCCCTGCAGCGCGGTGGCGGTTCCTATCACCCAGCAACCCGCCTCCCTGGCGATGTGGCGCAAGGTCACCAGGCAGGCATCGCCGTTGTCCCAGGTCGGATTGACGAAAATTTCCAGGCCCTGCGCGTAGAGGGCATACCGCGCGAGCGGCATGTAGCTTTCCCAGCAAATGAGTGCACCCAGCCGACCGGCGGGCGTATCCGCGACCCTCAGGCCGCTGGCATCACCCATGCCCCAGACCATGCGTTCCGGATTGGTCGGCATCAGTTTGCGATGACGGTTCAGGAGCGCCCCGTCGGGGCCGATGACGACCACGCTGTTGAACAGCGTGGTGCCGGAAAAACGGCTGTCGATCTCGTTGATTCCCATGACGACGGTCACCGCGTGCTTGCTTGCCGCCTCCTGCAGCGGGCGCAAGTGATCCCGGTTCAGGTCCACGGCGTTGCGCCGCAGCCTGGCATGAAGCTCACCCGACAGCTTCATGTCCCCGCCCGGCTTGAGCCGCCAGATCCAGGCCGGGTAGCCGGGGATGTAGGCCTCGGGAAACACCAGCAGGGTGGCGCCCGCGTCCGCGGCTTCGTCGATCAAGCCAAGCGCACGTTCAATCGTCTGATCCCGATCGAGCAGTAGCGGGGGCTTCTGTATGACACCAACTTTGGCGGGCATGAGGGCCTCCTGTCGATTGAGCACTGCTATCGAGACAGCAACGATTGTGGGATAGACACTTGGCCGGACCATGCCGTAAGTGTCTGCAATCAGGTGTTACTCAGCCCCAACTTGATCGTCGTCGTGCCTAGACTGCCGGCTTTCCGACGCAGGACCACCGATGAACAAGACCGAACTCGTGCAATCCCTCGCTGCAGCCACGGAGCAGCCTCAGGCCGCCGCACTGAGGTCCGTTGACGCCTTCGTCAAGATCGTTTCCGACGAGCTCGCGAAAGGCGGAGAAATCCTGATTCCCGGCTTTGGCAGCTTCAAGAGATCCGAGCGTGCGGAGCGCGCCGGCCGCAATCCCCAGACCGGCGAGGCTCTGACGATCGCTGCGTCCACCAGCGTGCGCTTCGTACCCGGTGCGGCGCTGAAAGCCGCCATCAACAACAAGAGCGAATAGCGTCCTGGCCGGGGCGTCGGTCCGCGTCCGGCCGCAGGCCGTCACCCCGCCCCATGGCACTTCTTGTACTTCTTCCCGCTACCACAAGGACAGGGATCGTTCCGGCCCGGCTCCGCCGCTTTCCGCAGCGGATCGATCCGAGGCCCCAGGCTGCGCCACAGCTGCCGCAAGTCGTACACCGCCCAGATCGCCGCTCCCACGGCGTCGAGGCGCTCGTTGCTCACGCTCGGCGGGCCGTCTTCGGTGTACATCGACACCGCAGGCTCGCCCGCATCGCCTGCCGTGAGCGCAACGATGTCTTCGAGCGCCGCATCCAGCATCGCCGCGGCTTCCTGGTCCCGGGGCGGCAGCCAGTCTTCCGGCCAGTTCTCCACCGCATACATGAACCCCAGCGCCCACACCTGCGCGTAGGCCGGCAGGTTGTCGGTGTCGCCCGCCGCACGCTCTTGCGCGGGCAGCGCCAGGATCGCGCCGCGCGTGTCCAGCGCTTCGGGATGGTAGGTGCGCTCGTCCTCCAGTTCTTCCACCGGCTGGTCGAGCGCAAGCGCAATCTCATCGCGGCGCCGGCGCCAGCGCCACACGAACTCCATGTGCGCCATGGGCTGAAAGGACTCTCCGAGCAGCACCGGCCAGTATTCCTCGGGTGGCACCTCGCGGCGCATGCAGACCACTGCGGTGAGAAAGCCTTCGCAGAATTCCCATTGCGGAATCTCATCGTCCTGCTCGCGCAACAGGTCGAGCTCGGCGTCGAGCAGGTCGAAGTCCTCCGGGGTCAGGGGGCCGGGATGGGGTGCGGGCGCGTGGGTCAACTGGATGTCCGGGGAACGGAGAAGAACGGAGGAGGTAGCGGCGATGGCGGCGGCGGAAGAGGGGATTATCCCTCGCGCCCATTTGCCGAAAGCCGCTATGGAGAGGCACGGTCCGGAGAGCGCCGGACCATCGCCAGCCAATCGGATGCGGGCAGCCCCCAGCGCTTCTCGATCTCGACCGCACGCGCGGCCAACATATCCGGCGGCGTCTCGCCGTCGTGCGCGATGACAACCACATTGCCCGCCTCGGTCGGCGGAAACTGCCATACCGCCCGGGGCTGCAGGCCCGCGCGGATGCGAGCCACGCTTTGGCCGGCATCCAGCCCCCGTCCCATGAGGTTCACGGCCACCGTGGCGCCCTCGCGCAGGCTGGCCCGGCAGTCGGCATAGAAGGCTTCCGTGTCGATCGCGGGCTTCTCGACCGACGCGTCGTACGCATCGACCTGAAGCACGTCGATGCTGCGTTCATGGCGATGCTGCGCCATGAACCAGGCGGCGTCTGCATGCACCACCTGCAGGCCATGGCCATCGGGTGGCAACATGAAATGCGTCCGGCATGCGTCGATCACCCCGGCATCGATTTCCACGGCGGTCGCCTGCATGCCGAGCACGCGGTAGGCGAACTTGGTGAGCGAGCCCGCGCCGAGTCCCAGGGTCACGAGGTGCTTGCCCGGCAGGCTGGCTGCATCGTGAAACAGCAGCCAGGCCGACATGCGCACCGCGTATTCGAGTTCCAGCTGGTCCGGCGCATCGATGCGCATCGCCCCCTGGCACCAATGGGTTCCAAACTGCAGCAGTCGAAACCCTTCGGTTTCGGTGATGACGATGTCCACCGGAGGAAGCCTACCGCAGTCGCCTTGGGCCGCGAGCGGAAAGCCGTTGCCGTCTCTTGCGCCGCCGTCCGCGTGTCATAAGGTGAGACGAGCTTTCATGTTGCAGTGCAATAAGAAGGCGCTTTTTCCCCAATAATCCAATCAACGCCATGGCCCTCGCGCCACGTGCCCCGGTTATCAACTCTGGAGAAAGCATGTCGTCCATCCTGATTCTCGGTGCCTCGTACGGCTCCCTGCTCGCGACACGCGCGGCCATGGCCGGGCACCAGGTGTGCCTGGTGTGCACGCCCGGCACGGCCGACCTGATCAACGCGGAGGGGACGCGCGTGCGCTTCCCGGTGCGCGGGCGTGAGCAACTCGTCGAGGTTGACAGCCGGAAGCTGCCGGGCTCGATCCGCGCCGCCGCGCCCGCCGGTGTGCAGCCCGCGAACTTCGATCTGGCCGTCCTCGCGATGCAAGAGCCGCAGTACGGCGAGCCGGGCGTCCGGCAACTGATGGACCGCCTCGCGCGCGCGGCCATGCCCTCGCTCGCCATCATGAACATGCCGCCCTTGCCCTACCTGCGCCGCATCGCAGGCCTGGACGCGGACGGGCTGGAGCCGTGCTTCACGGACGCTCGCCTGTGGGACGCGTTCGACCCGGACCTGCTCTCGCTGGCCAGTCCCGATCCGCAGGCCTTCCGTCCGGTGGACCAGCCGAAGAACGTGCTGCAGGTCGGGCTGCCGACGAACTTCAAGTGCGCTCCGTTCGCGAGCGAGCACCACACCGCGCTGCTGCGCCGGCTCGAGGCGGACATCGAGGCGGCGCGCTACGACCAAGAGGGCGAATCGCTGGAGTTGCCGGTGAAGCTGAAGGTCCACGACTCGCTGTTCGTCCCGTTCGCGAAATGGCCGATGCTGATGACCGGCAACTATCGCTGCATCGGCGACGAGGAGATGAGTCCCATCGCCAATGCGGTGCACGACGACATCGAGCTTTCGCGCTCCACCTATGGCTGGGTGGCGCAGCTGTGCCTGTCGCTCGGTGCCCAACCGGACGACCTGGTGCCGTTCGAGAAATACGCCGCGGCGGCGCGCTCACTGCAGAAGCCGTCGTCCGTGGCGCGCGCGCTGGCCGGCGGCGCCACGCGGATCGAGCGCGTCGACCTGCTCGTGCAGAGCATCGCGCGGCAGAAGGCGATCGCGCATCCGGCGGTCGACCGCGTGGTCGAGCGCGTGGACGCGCGCTTGCGCCGCAATGCGGCTGCGGTCGAGCGCCGGGTCGCCTGAGCGGCCTGGAAAGTGGAAAGGAAAAAGGCCGGCGTGAGCCGGCCTTTTTCATGGGCTTGCGTGGTGAAAAGGCGCCGCTAGTCGGCACGCACCTTCACGTAGCGGCCGGGGGCGGGCTCGATCGGCTTGAAAGCGGCATTGCCGAGCTTCTTGGGCGCCGGAACGCTCTTGCCCGCCTGAGGCTTGAGCCATTTCGCCCAGTGGGTCCACCAGCTGCCCGGCATGGACTGGGCGCCGGCCAGCCACTCGTCGGCATCCGCACCCTGCGTCCCGCCGGCCCAGTAACTGCGCTTGTTCTTCGAGGCCGGGTTGATGACGCCGGCGATGTGGCCGCTGGCGCCCAGCACGAACTCGGTCGGACCGCTGGTCAGCCCGGTGGTGCGGTAGGCCGAGCGCCACGGGACGATGTGATCCTCCTGGGTGGCCAGGACGTAGGTGGGCACGTCGATCTGGCCCAGGTCCACCGGCTCGCCGCAAACCGACAGGCGGCCCGGCTCGCGCAGGTTGTTCTCCAGGTACATGTTGCGCAGGTACCAGGCGTACATCGGACCGGGCAGGTTGGTGGCGTCGGCGTTCCAGTACAGCAGGTCGAAGGCGGCCGGCGTCTTGCCCTTGAGGTAGTTGTTGACGACGTAGGGCCAGATCAGGTCGTTGGCGCGCAGCGTCTGGAACACGAATCCGAGCTCGGCGCCCCGATAGATGCCGCCCTTGCCGATCGTCATTTCGCGTTGCAGCACGTTGGCTTCGTCGATGAAGACGCCCAGGTCGCCAGGCTCCTCGAAGTCGAGCATGGTCGTCAGCAAGGTCAGGCTCGCCACGCTCTCGTCCCCGCGGGCGCGCAGCAGTGCGAGCGCCGAGGAGAGCAGGGTGC